>NZ_JBIBUU010000015.1:0-198079 GCF_043079735.1 Streptomyces sp. NPDC015144
CTCCGATACTGGATGTATCGGGGTGACCCCGACAACGCGGCGAGCGTGCGTGCCGGACACCGCACGGCAGGCGGCAGTTTGAAGACAGGTCCTAGGGGGCTGAGAGAACCGGCCGGAGGGGCCGGGTGGGGTGTCGTGGCGACGCCCCGCCCGGCCCCTCCGCATTCCACCGTGTGATGTGTACGACAGCCGCGCGGAAGTCGCGGGAATCATCCCGCGCCGTTACGGAATGCGATCAGCCGCCCGCCACGAGGTGGTCGAACTCCCCGTCCTTCACGCCGAGGAGCAACGCCTCTATCTCGGCCGGTGTATAGACCAGGGCCGGTCCGTCGGGGTGGCGCGAATTCCGCATCGCCACATCTCCGTCGGGTAGTTTCGCGAACTCCACGCAGGAACCTTGGGAGTTGCTGTGTCGGCTCTTCTGCCAGACGACTCCGCGAAGCTCCGTGGCCGCCATGCCGTTGTGAACGTGGTGCACAGGACGCTCCCGAGTTGCAAGGTGCAAGTGTCAACTGTCCCGGATCATAGCTGTGTTCAATTACCGCTGCATGAGCAGATGCATGCGCGGATGCACGTGCACGGGGGGTGTTCCCGCGATTACAGCCTTTACTCCCCCATGACAGACGCACAGGAAGCCGCTCCGGCTCCGTCTACCCCCGATGAACCTCTCCACCCCCTTGTATCCCGCTGATAACTTGGCCCGGTCTTTTGTCGGCAAGGGGGAATTACAGATGCACAGAATCGTACGTACCGGCGCCGTGGTCGCCGCCGGTCTTCTCGCCTCGTTGGTACTGAGCGGCTGCGGCAGCGGCGGCGACGGCGGGAAGAGCGACAGCGCGCCGAGCGGGGCGGCCACCGGGCAGGCCGACCCGGCCCCCGACACGGAGGGTGACGGCGGGACCGGGGACAGCGGGACCGACGCCGCGGCGCTGGAGGGCGGCTGGGCCGGGAGGACCGGCGGCAAGGCGGTCGTCCTGTCGGTCGCCTCGGGCAAGGTCGCGCTCGTCACCGAACAGCGGGCCTGCACGGGCACCGTGGCGGGCTCCGGCACGGTGACGTTCACGCTCAAGTGCGTCGACGGCGGCGACGACCGCACCTCGGGGACCGTCGAGTCCCTCGACGGGAAGACCCTCGTGGTGTCCTGGTCCAGCGGGGTCCGCGACACGCTGGCCAAGACCGCGGCCGGCGCGCTTCCGTCCGGGCTGCCCGACCTGTCGGACCTGCCGACGTCCTGACCGCACGTCACTTCGCGGCGTCGGAACGCCCGTCGCGCTGCCGCCCGGTGTCCGGGCGGCCGTCCAGGCCCCGGGAGAACTCCTCCAGGGAGTCGAGGAGGAGGTGGACCCCTTCCCGCACGAAGGGGTCCGCCTCCGCCCGGTCGGTGCCCTCGGCCGCCCGGACCCGGGCGTCCCACTCCGCCAGCGCCTCATCCACCTCGGACCAGTCCGGCACCCGGCGCTCGCGTACCGCCTTCGCGCCCCGCTCGGTGGCCCGGCGCAGCGCGTCGGCCAGCCGCCCCGCGCCCGGTACGGGGGTGGCGCCGCCGCTCGGCAGATGGGCCTCCAGCAGCATCGCGGCCCGGCCGAACTGGGCGAGCGCGTGCTCGGTGTCGTCGGCGGCGGCCCGGGAGAGGCCGCGGTTGCGGACCGGTTCGTGCCGGGCGGCCTCCAGCGCCTCCTGCCAGGCGACCCGGGCCTCGCGGGTGTCGAGCAGCGCGGCGCGCACGTCGTCGTGGCCGCGTTCGGCCGGGTCGGCGTACTGCTCGACGACCGCGGCGACGTACCGTCCGTCCGCCTTCAGCCAGTCGCCGAGCCTGCCGTGGAGCCGGGGCGTCTCCCAGGCCGGGTAGAGGGCGTACGAGACCATCGCCAGCAGGCCGCCCACCAGGGTGAGCACGACGCGTTCGGGGACGGTCTGGGACCAGTCGTCGCCCGCCATGCCGAGCAGGAAGACGACATAGGCAGAGACGCAGGCCTGGCCGACCACGTATCCCGTGCGCATCAGCAGGTACATCAGCAGGGCGCAGACCACCGCGAGGACCGCGGCCGTGGTCACTCCGGGGTGGGCGGTCTGGACGATCGCGGTGGCCAGCGAGACCCCGACGATCGTGCCGCCGAAGCGGGCCATCGCCCGTCCGTACGTCTGGGTGAACTCCGGCCGCATCGCCATGACGGCGGCCATCGGTGCCCAGTAGCCGTGGCCGAAGGGCAGCGTGGTGCCGATGAGGTAGCCGACGGCGGCGACGACGGAGAGCCTGATCGCGTGCCGCAGGATCGGGGAGCCGGGCCGCACCTCGGCGCGCATCGCCTTCGCCACGACCGGGATCAGCCGCAGCAGGCCGGGGCGGTGGGGGCGGTTGCGGTGGCGGTGCGGGACGGCGGGGCGGTGGTCGGCGCGGGCCTTCAGCTCCTCGGCGGCCTCCGCCGCCCGGCCGTCCTGCTCCTTGGTGCCCTCGCCCTCGGCGGTCTCGATGACGTCGGAGAGCAGCACGGCCAGGCGGTCGGCGGCGCGCAGCGGCGGGCCGGTGAGCAGGGTGCCGGTGTCGGGGGTGCGCAGGGCGGCCACGGCGGACGGGTCCAGCTCGACCGGATCGCCGTGCCGGATCGCGCGGGCCGCCGAGTCCAGCAGCGATCCGGCGGCGGCCAGCAGCTCGCGGACCCGCTCCCGCTCCGGGCCCTCGGACGGTACGCCCAGGGACGGGTCGGCGAGCGAGGCGAGCACCGGCCGGATCCGCTCGGCGACCCCGCGCGGGCCGCGCAGTTCGGGCGGCCGGCGGCGGGCCTGGCGCGGGGTGACGGCGGCGGCGCTGCGGGCCGTCATCAGGGGGACGGGGTCGAAGGGGGCGAGCGGGTCGTGGCGCAGCCGACGGGCGTAGTCGGCCTCGGCGGCCAGCGCGTCGGCAAGCGCGTCGCGCTGGGGGCCCCATCTGCGGACCGGGAACAGGACGATGAGCACCGCCTGCACCACCCCGCCGAAGAGGATCATCCCGGCGTGCACGGCGGAGTTGGCGACGGAGGTGGGCAGGGTGACGGTGACCAGCATGATCGCGACGTTGGACGCGGCGATGATGCCCCCGGTCGGCCCGGCCGCCCAGGACAGGCCGGCGAGGAACGTCCAGAGCACCAGCAGGGCGAGGAAGAGCACCTCCCGCGAGCCGGTGAGATAGCCGAGGAAGGTCGACACGGCGAGGCTCGCCCCGGAGACCAGGGCGAGGACCGGGCGGGGGCGCCAGCTGCGCTGGAAGGTCGCGATGGCCGCCTGGAACGCCCCGAAGGCGGAGCTCGCGGCGACCACCGGCCCGAAGAACGCCAGGGCGACCCCGATGACCAGGGCGAGCCCGGTCGCGCCGCGGATCGCGATGAGCGGTTCGAGCCGCCGTCGCTCGATCGAGAGCCCCGAGCGGGCGGTCTCCTTCAGCGCCCGGAGCCAGCTCATGCCTTGAGCCTAGCCGGATTGACGACCTATTGGCCCGAATTGCACGGTTTCGGAGCGCGGGAGGGGCGGGGCGCGAAGGGTGCGGGGCGCGGGCACCGTCGCGTACGGCGCGCGGGCACCGTCGCGTACGGGGTACGAGCGCCCTTCGCGCCCCCTCAGTGCTTTCCGCGCCCGCCGCGCAGTTGCGGGTCGCGGCCGGCCACCCGTGCCCGGTCCGCCGCCTCCGTGCCGTGGGTCCAGCCGTCGAGGTCGGTGGCGCCCCGGACCCGGGTGGTGGTCGTCCTCGGGAACATCCGCTCGGCGGTGGCCGTGACCGCGACGTCGCGGGCGGCGAGGACCGGGAGCAGGGCGGGGGCGGCGCCCTCCTCCGCAGCGCCCCCGGACCCGCCCTCGGCCTCGGCCTCGGCGGTGACCCGGGCGGTGTCGGCGGCGAGGCGGCTGCCCAGCCGCTGGGCGTACGCCATCAGGAACGACTGCCGGAACGTCTTGGTCCGCTTGCGTCCGCCGGCCCGCTGGCCCGCCTCCGCCCGCGTCATCGCGACGGTGCCCTGGACCAGCAGGGAGGTGTACAGCAGCTCCACCGCGTCCAGGTCGGGATCGAAGCCGACCACCGTGGAGAAGCCGAGGTCGCTGTTCCACACCGAGCGGCAGCGGTTCGCGGTGGCGACCGCGTCGAGCAGGATCGCCTTCGCCGTCTCGTACGGCGCGTCCACCCCGATCCGGCAGGCGCCGGGCGCGTCCGCGCCATGGGTGCGGGCCGCGAGCAGCGCCTCGTCGATGGAGTGGCGGGCCATCAGCTCCTGCGCCTTGGTGGTGAGCGCCTCGGCCTCCTCCGGGAAACCGGTCGCCTCCGCCTTGGCGAGCAGGGCGCGGATACGGGTCAGCATCCGGGGTTCGTCGGGCGCGGGCGCACGCCGGAGCACATCCCCGGCGGCGCCGGGCGGGGGGCCGACCGGCTCGATGGCGGGGAGCCCGAGCAGCAGCCGGTAGAGCCCGAGCACGGCGAAGGCGTAGGAGAACCGGTCCGGGCGGTTGCGGGGCGGGGCCTCGGGCAGCGCGTCGAGCTGGGCCCGCCAGCGCGGCGGCAGGACCTCGTAGCGCGCGGTCTCCGCGCCGATCAGCCCGGCGGCGATCCCGGCGGCGGTCTCGTCCAGCTCGCGGCGGACCGTACGGACGACGTCGGCGGGCTGCCAGCCGCGCTCCCAGGCGCGGCGGACGAACTCCTCGCCGCGCCGGAACAGCTCCGCGTCGGACGCCGGGTCGGCGGCGAGGAGGGAGGCCCCGGCGTCGAGCCCGGCGTCGCCGTCCGCGTAGAGGGCCGCCGCGCACGCCTGGTCGGTCACCGATTCCATGGAGCCAGGGTAGGCAGGGCGGCACGGCGGGCCGGGGCCGGGCCCGACCGTCCACACCCTGTGGATATCGAACTTCCGTACGATATTCGGCCTCACCCGTCCGGCCGCACCCGCTGACGGTGTATCCGCTTTCTATGTTTTCATCACGATTTCGCATGCTTTCATCGCGCCATGGATCCGATCGAACAGGCGGAGGCGATGGTGCGATGACCGGGAGACGACCCCAGGAACCCCGGGTACGGGCGGCCGCGGCGGCCCCGACGCGGCGGGGATTACTGACCGCCGCCGCCCTCACCCCGGTACTGGCCGCGGCGGGCACCACGGGGACGGCCCGCGCGGACGGGACGGCGCACGGACCGCTCGTCCGGCCGGTGCCCACCGAGCCCGCCGACTGGGCCGGGGTGGCGGAGGCGCTCGGCCGCCCCGGCAACATGCTGCGCGAGACGACGTACCACACGGGCTTTCCCCGGCGTGACCTCCTGGTGGTCTCCGACGGGGTCGTCGTCACCCCCGGCCTCGCCCTCGGCACCCATGTCGCCTTCATCCGCTACGCCGACGGCACCACGATGCTCATGGGCGACATGGTGGTCACCGAGCGCGAACTCCAGGGGGTGATCGACGCCTGGCAGGCGCACGGCATCGAGCAGACCGCCCTCCACAAGCACCTGCTCGCCCAGATCCCCGACCTCTGGTGGGTCCATGTGCACGGCCACGGCCACGATCCGGTGGCCCTGGCCCGCGGGCTGCGCGCCGGCCTCGACCGCACCGGCACCCCACCGCCCGAACCGCCCGACCGGCGCACCCCGGTCGACCTGGACATCGCCGGGATGGAGGCGGCGCTGGGCGCCCGGGGCAGCGTCGAGGACGGGCTCTTCAAGGTCCTCTTCTGGCGCCGCGAGACCATCGCCGACGGCCCGCTCGTCCTGCCGCCGGGACTGGGCTCGACCAGCGCGTTCAACTTCCAGCCGGTCGGCGGCGGCCGGGCCGCGCTCAGCGGCGACTGCGCGATGCTCGCCGAGGAGGTCCCACAGGTGCTGAAGGCCCTGCGGCGCGGCGGGATCAAGCTGGTCGAGCTGCACAACCACCACCTCTCGGAGAGCCCCCGGCTGTTCTTCACCCACTTCTGGGCGGTGGACGACGGGGTACGGCTCGCCCGCACGCTGCGGGCCGCCGTGGACGCCACGAACGTCGTGCCGGGCGGCTGAGACCTGTCGGGCGGTCTCCGACCGGCCCGGCCGAAGGCCGCCCGACAGGCTCCGATCCGGCCCCGGGCCGGGCCGTGTTGCGCCGGTCCAGCGACCGGCGGCACCGATTCCGTTCTGCATATGGACCAATCGGACCGGCCCGGCGCGTGGCCCGGCCGAGGACCGGGCACCCATGTCCCCGTCCCCGGCCCTCCCACCCCACGCACCCGAACCACCCGCCAGACCCTCTGGAGCTCCGCATGGAACCAGCCACCGGCGCCCGGCTCTGCCCGTTCGACTACGCCGAGGCCCTCGAATTCGACCCGGTGCTCAGGCACCTGATGAACGAGGAACCCGTCTCCCGCATCCGCCTCCCGCACGGCGAGGGCGAGGCGTGGCTCGTCACCGGCTACGACGACGTACGCACGGTGACCACCGACCGGCGGTTCAGCCGCCACGCCATCATCGGCCGGGACTTCCCGCGCATGACCCCCGAGCCGATCGTCCAGGACGAGGCGATCAACGTCATGGACCCGCCGGCCAGCAGCCGGCTCCGCAGCCTCATCTCCAAGGGGTTCGCCCCCCGCCACATGGAGCGCATGCGGGTGCGCACCCAGCACGTGGTGGACGGACTGCTGGACCGCATGGAGGAGCAGGGCGCCCCCGCCGACCTGTTCGCGCACCTCGCCGCCCCGCTGCCGCTGACCACCATCTGCGAGGTCCTCGACATCCCGGAGGCCGAGCAGGCCCAGCTGCGCGCCTACGCGCGGACCATGATGGACACCACCGTCGAGAACAAGCCCCACGCCGTCCAGGCCAAGGCCGACCTGCGCGCCTACTTCGCCGAGCTGACCGCCGAACGGCGCGCCAACCCGGGCGACGACCTGATCAGCGCCCTCGCCACCGCCCGCGACGGCGACGAGATCCTGGACGACCAGGAGCTGACGGTGATGGCCATGGTGCTGCTCATCACCGGCCAGGACACCACCACGTACGAGATCGGGAACATCGCCTACACGCTGCTGACCAGGCCCGACGAGCTGGCCATGCTGCGCGAGCGCCCCGACATGCTCCCCCAGGCCATGGACGAGCTGCTGCGCTTCATCCCGTTCCGCAAGGGCGTCGGCATCCCCCGGGTCGCCCTGGAGGACGTGGAGCTGAGCGGGGTGCGGATCAAGGAGGGGGACATCGTCCACGTCTCCTATCTGACCGCCAACCGCGACCCCCGGAAGTTCGACGACCCCGACGTGCTCGACCTGGAGCGGCAGGGGCCGTCGAACATGACGTTCGGCTGGGGCGGGCACCACTGCCTCGGTGCCCCGCTCGCGGCCACCGAGCTCGAAGTCGCCATCGGGACGCTGCTGAAGCGCTTCCCCGCCCTGAAGCTGGCCGCCCCGGCCGAGGAGATCCGCTGGAACAAGACGTCGATCTGGCGCTACCCGCTCGAACTGCCCGTCACCTGGTGAGCGACGGGCCGCCGACCGGCCGCCCTCGATGATGCGCCCGCCCCGGGCCACCGGCAACCGGGGCGGGCGCAGCCGCGCCGTGCCCCCGCCCGCGCCCCACGGGCCGCGCGAGCCGCGTTCCGAGCGGGTGAACGATCGTCGACGATCGCTCGACGTGCGGCGCCCACCCGCCTGCCGTAGCGTGATCCCGACGGCCACCCAAGCCGTGGCGGATCCGAATTCCGCCCACGAACGGCCGGGTCTCTTCCTCCGGACGGAGAGGCCCCCGGGACAAAGTCTTCAACGGTCGGCCCGTCCGCGCCCACGCTCAGGAGCACCTGCCCGGCGCCGGAATCCATCAGCCCGCCACCTCCACGCAGCACACCGTGGTGCCTGCGTGCGGCGGAGCTTCCCCGTCTCCGGCCCGCCGACGCCCCTGACCCCCGTACGGGCCCGGCCGTGTGGACCACATCCGCTAGGAGGAGTTCCATGGCGGTTCTCTGCAAGCCGGCCATCGCGGTTCCCGAGCACGTCATCACCAACGAGGAAACCCTTGAGCTGGCCCGACGGCTGCACGGCGACCACCCGCAGCTCGAACTGGTCCTGCGCCTGATCGAGCACACCGGGGTACAGAAGCGGCACCTGATCCAGCCGATCGAGAAGGTGCTCCAGCACCCCGGCTTCGACGCCCGCAGCATCACGTACGAGGAACACACCAAGGCCCGGGTGCCCGCGGTCGTCCGCCAGGCGCTCGACCAGGCCGAACTGGAGCCGGACCAGATCGACTTGATCGTGTACGTCTCCTGCACCGGCTTCATGATGCCGCCGCCGACCGCCTGGCTCATCGGCGAGATGGGCTTCCGCCCGCAGACCCGCCAACTGCCCATCGCCCAGCTCGGCTGCGCCGCCGGCGGCGCCGCCGTCAACCGGGCCCACGACTACTGCACGGCGTACCCCGACGCCAATGTGCTCATCGTGGCCTGCGAGTTCTGCTCGCTCTGCTACCAGCCCACCGACCTCGGTGTCGGCTCCCTGCTCTCCAACGGGCTGTTCGGCGACGGTATAGCCGCCGTCGTGCTGCGCGGCAACGGCGGCACGGGCGTACGGCTGGAGCGGAACGGTTCGTTCATCATCCCGGACACCGAGGACTGGATCTCCTACGCGGTCCGCTCCACCGGCTTCCACTTCCAGCTCGACAAGCGGGTGCCCGGCACGATGGAACCGCTTGCTCCGGCCCTGGAGGCGGTCGCCGAGGAGCACCAGTGGAACGCCGGGAAGATGGACTTCTACATCATCCACGCGGGCGGCCCGCGCATCCTGGACGACCTGAGCCACTTCCTGGACGTGCCGCCCGAGGCGTTCCGCTTCAGCCGCGCCACGCTCACCGAGTACGGCAACATCGCCAGCGCCGTGGTGATCGACGCCCTCGGCCGGATGTTCGACGAGGCATCGGCGCTCGACGGCCATCGCGGGCTGATGGCCGGGTTCGGGCCGGGCATCACCGCCGAGATCTCCCTGGGCACCTGGACCTCCGCGTCCGAATCGGGGCTCTGAGGTCCCGAGGCCCTCGGACGGCCGCGTTCCGTACCGGGTACGGGGCGCGGCCACCGGGCGTTGTCAGTCCCGGCTGCCAGACTCGAAGGCATGACCGAACGGTGGGCCCTGGCCATGACGGAGACCGGCGGTGCGCTCCTCGCACCGCTGGCCCCGGACGGCCTGCCCGTGGGGCCGGTCGTCGCCGAGCCCGACGCGGTGGCGGCGGTCCGCGCCCGCCCCGAGGTCACCCGCTGGGTCTGGCGCTCCACCGCCGAGGTGTACCCCCGGCTGCTCGCCGCCGGTGTCCCGGTGGACCGCTGCTACGACATCGAGGTGGCCGAGTCCCTGCTCCTGGCCCATGAGGGCCGCCTCGGCGAGCCCCGTTCCGCCGCGGCCGCCCACGCCCGGCTGCACGGCGCCCCGGTGCCGGCCGACCCGCCGCCCCGCTCGGCGGAGCCCGGCGCGCAGTCCTCGCTCTTCGAGCCCCGGCCCGCCGCCCCGCTCCCCTTCGACGCCCTGCTGGAGGTCTACGCCGACCAGCTCCGCCGCCACGACGCCACCGAGCACCCCGGCAGGATGCGGCTGCTGACCGCCGCCGAGTCGGCCGCCATGCTGGTCGCCGCCGAGATGCACCGCTCCGGCCTGCCCTGGCGGGCCGACGTCCACCGCGAGGTCCTCCACGAGCTGCTCGGCGAGCGGTACGCGGGCGGCGGCGAGCCCCGGAGGCTGGCCGAGCTGGCCGACGAGGTGTCCGCCGCCTTCGGCAGACGGGTCCGCCCCGACCTCCCGGCCGACGTGGTGCGGGCCTTCGCGCAGGCCGGGATCACGGTCCGGTCCACCCGCCGCTGGGAGCTGGAGGGCCTGGACCACCCGGCGGTGGCCCCGCTCGTCGCGTACAAGAAGCTGTACCGGATCTGGACGGCGCACGGCTGGTCCTGGCTCCAGGACTGGGTGCGCGACGGCCGCTTCCGCCCCGAGTACCAGCCGGGCGGCTCGGTCAGCGGCCGGTGGACGACCAACGGCGGCGGGGCGCTCCAGATCCCCAAGGTGATCCGGCGCGCGGTCGTCGCCGACCCCGGCTGGCGCCTGGTCGTCGCGGACGCCGACCAGATGGAGCCCCGGGTCCTCGCCGCGATCTCCCGCGACCGCGGCCTGATGGAGGTGGCGGGCCACGAGGGCGACCTGTACACCGCCCTCTCCGACCGGGCGTTCCAGGGCGACCGGGACCACGCCAAGATCGCCCTGCTGGGCGCCGTCTACGGCCAGACCTCGGGCGACGGCCTGAAGAACCTGGCCGCCCTGCGCCGGAGGTTCCCGCAGGCCGTGGCCTATGTCGACGACGCCGCGAAGGCCGGGGAGGAGGGCCGCCTGGTGCGCACGTGGCTGGGCCGGACGAGCCCCCCGGCCGCCGGGAGCGGGGAGTACGAGGAGGCCGGCATCCCGCAGGAGGGCGCCGGGCCGGACGGCTCCGACGACGGCTCCGGCCCGGGCCCCACCCCCGGCTACGCCTCGTCGAACGCCCGCGCGCGGGGCCGCTTCACCCGCAACTTCGTGGTCCAGGGCAGCGCGGCCGACTGGGCGCTGCTGCTCCTGGCCGCCCTGCGCCGCTCGGTCCGTACCGCCGGGCTCCGCGCCGAGCTGGTCTTCTTCCAGCACGACGAGGTGATCGTGCACTGTCCCGAGGAGGAGGCGACGGCCGTGGTGGAGGCGATCCGGGCGGCCGGGGAGCTGGCCGGGCGGACCGTCTTCGGTGAGACCCCCGTCCGCTTCCCGTTCACTACGGCGGTGGTGGAGCGCTACTCCGACGCGAAGTAGCCTCCGTCGAGGAACTGTCCCCCGGCCCCGGGGCGTCGCCGAACCCGGCGAGCCCGTGGTCGTAGTGCGCCGGGCGCAGATGGTGGTGGCGGTGGCGTGCGTTCAGCCGATGGATGACGTACGCCGCGACCGCGATCATCACGAGGACGACCGCGACGGTGACCAGGGTGTCCATACGATTCCGGCCCCCTTCGGACGCGCAGGCCGAGCGGTGCGGCCCACGGGGAGCCGTACGGATCCAGGTTACTCCGCTGCCCGGCACCCACCCCCCCTCGGACGGGTACCGGACAGCGGAAGGTCCGGGCCGGCGGAACCCCGGCCCGGACCTGCGGGGCGGGGTCGCCCGCCGTGCCGCGTGTCTACCCGCGTGCCCACAACGCAGGGACGTTCGGCGGTTCCCACCCGGCCATGGACGTATGGGCCTGGGTGCAGCGGTACGCGACCCCGTTGTACGTGACCCGGTCCCCCGCCTTGTAGGCCGTGCCGGACTTCCAGGTGGAGCCGGGCGGGTCGGTCGGCGGGTCGGTGGGGTCGGTCGGCGGGTCGGTCGGGTTCTGGGCGATGTTCAGGACGAAGTCGAACGTCCCCTGCCGGCCCGAGCCCACGTCCCGGACGTTCATCAGCAGCGCCGGGTCGTAGAGCATGTCGGTGTTGTTGCGCGGCTCGCCGGGGAAGTAGAGCTGGGTCGTCAGGATCGACGAGCCGGGCGCCTGCACCTTCACATGGATGTGGCGGGTGCGCCCCGGGTAGAGCCCCGGCACGATCGTGGTCAGGCTGTACGCACCCGACTGGTCGGTGAACTGGTGCCCGCGGAAGGCGAATCCGCTCATGTCGTAGGCGCCGTTGGTGTCGGCCTGCCAGAAGTCCAGGAGCACGCCGGAGATCGGCCGGCACGCCCGGCCGAAGACGTAGCCGCTCACGGTCAGCCGGACACCGGGCGTGCTGTCGGTGATCAGGCTGGTGCGGAGCGGGGAGTTAGGCTTGAAGTAGGGGCCCTCGATCTGGTCGTGGGTCGGTCCGTCGCCGTCGTCGCAGTTCGGCGTCGGGGCCAGCGGCTTGCCGCCGGAGCCCGCGTCCCGGGCCAGCGCGACGCCACCGCCCGCGAGCAGCGGGACGGTACCGGCGACGAGCGCGGCCTTGAGCAGGGTCTTGCGGCTGATCTTGCCGTCGCCGGGGTTCTGGCCCTCGGTCGGTTCTGGGGTCATGGCTGATTCCTCGGGGTGGGGGAAGGGCACGTTCATGACACGGAGCGGTGCGGGGTGCGCGCCGCCCGGCCGGGAGGCCGGAGCGGTAGCCGGGCGGGCGCGGTAACCGGGGCGGCCCCGGTGCGGACGGGGCCGCCGGCGCTCACTGCGGAGCGGTTCCTCAGACGCGGGCCCAGAGGGCCGGCACGTTCGGCGGCGTCCAGCCGGGCTGCGCCAGGTGCGCCTGGAGGCAGCGGTAGCTGTCGGAGCCGTACGTCACGACGTCGCCCGCCGCGTACGTCGTGCCTTCCTTCCAGGTGCCGCCCGGGTTGGTCGGCGGGTTGCTCGGGTCGGGCCCGGTGCCGTTGGTCACCAGGGTCAGCCCGTACGCCTGGAGCGCCGGGTTCACCGGCTGGAAGTACGTCGTACCGCCCTGGGAGCAGTTGCCGGAGCCGCCGGAGGTGACGCCCTGCGCCTGGCTGCCGGAGATGAACGAGCCGCCGGAGTCACCGGGTTCGGCGCACACATTGGTGCGGGTGACCCCGGAGACGGTGCCCTCCTGGTACGTGACGCTGGTGTTGCGCTGCTGCACGGTGCCACAGTGCCAGCCGGTCGTCGAGCCGGAGCGGCAGACCGACGAGCCCTCCACGGCCTCGGTCGAACCGGTGACGGTGATGTCGCCGTTGCCGTAGCCGTTCACCAGGGGGCGCGGCGTCCAGTTGGTGTTGGTGGCGACCCAGGAGTAGTCGCGGCCCGGGAAGGTGGAGCCCTGGAAGGAGCCCTGCGCCTGCTGGTTGGAGCCGTTGGTGGTGACGCCCGGCGTGCCGCAGTGGCCGGCGCTGACGAAACCGCCCTGGGTGCCGCGCTTCACGGGGAAGCCGATGGAGCACCGGCCCAGGCCGTTCATGTAGTACGCGTCGCCGCCCCGGAGATCGGCGAACGTGCGCGGCCGCTCCGTGGACCGGCGGACCGTCACCAGCTTCTCCGACACCCCGGCCTCGGCCAGGAACGCCTTGGCGGCCTTGGCGCCGGCGGCCTCGACGACGACCCGGTTGCTCGCCACGTCGACGTACCAGACCGGTACGCCGGAGGGGGCACCGCGCAGCGCGACCCGATCCAACGCGCCCTTGGCGGCGTCGAGTTCGGCCTGACTGTGCGCGACGACGACGGGCCGGGCCCCGGCGAGGCGGATCTCCTCGGCGTGGGCGGCGTCGGTGGTGGACACGGTCAGGGCCGCGTCGTCACCACTGACCCGGGCGCCGGCGAAGTCCGCGCCGAGCGTGTGCTTCAGCGCGGAGGCGATCGCCGCCGCCCGGGTCTCGTGACCGATCCGGCCGCGCGCCTGGGCCTCGTTCAGGCCGAGATCGCGCTGCATGGCCTCCAGCAGACCGGGCGAGAGCTGCCCGGTCCCCGCGGCGGTGGGGGTGCGGAGCTGGGGCGCCGGATCGGCGGACGCGCTGCCGGACAGGCCGGCCAGCGCGAGCGCCCCGACGGCCACGGTGGCGGTACACGCGGCCAGGGCACGTCTGCGGAGTGTGGAGCTCTCCACGGAACTCTCCTTGACTTCGGGGGAATTGCCGACAACGTAGCCGCGTACACGTCATTGCCAGGAGATCCCGTTCTCCCCCTCACTTCACGTTATGGGGCCGCCGGGAAGACCCTTCCGGGCGGCCCCGGGCGTCCCAATCCGCCGCCGGTGCCCGTAGGTTCGCCTCATGCGAATAGGTGAGCTGCTCGGCGCCGGACGTTCGGCCGATGTGTACGCGCTCGACGAGGAGTGGGTCCTGCGCCGCTACCGGGACGGCATGGACGCCACGCCCGAATGGATCGTCATGGCCTACCTCGCCGCGCACGGCTGCCCGGTCCCCCGGCTGGGCCCGCGCGACGCGAAGACGCACCCGGGCGACCTGGTGCTGGAGCGGCTGACCGGCCCGACAATGCTGGACGCGCTGCTGGCCGGGGAGGTGTCGGCGGACGAGGCGGGCGCCCTGCTGGCCGGGCTCCTCGCCGAACTCCACACCGTCCCGGCCCGGCTCTCCCCGGACCCCGGGGACCGGATCCTCCACCTGGACCTGCACCCCGGCAATGTGATGCTGACGGACCGGGGGCCGGTGGTGATCGACTGGAGCAACGCGGCGGAGGGCGCCCCGGCCCTGGACCGCGCGATGTCCGCGCTGATCCTGGCCCAGATCGCGGTGGACACCGCGTCCCCCCTGGCCGACCCGGCGCACACCCTGCTGCGCGCCCTGGCCCCCCGCCTCGCCGCCGCCGGCCCCCTCCCCGACCCCGACCTCGCCGAGGCGGCCCGCCACCGCACCGCCAATCCGACGATGAGCCCGCACGAACGCGCCCTCGTCGGACCGGCGACGGCCCTGGTCCGGGACCTGACGGGCTGACGGGCTAACGGGCGACGGCGCGAGGGGCCGACGGCGCGGCCGGGGGCAGACCGTCGGCCGGGGCGGACCGTCGGCCCGCGGCCTACTCCTCGTCGCGCAGGCGGGCCGCCAGGGAGGTCAGCGGCTCGGCGTCCTCGGCCCGCCCCAGCGCGGTCAGCCGGGTCACGGCCGCGCCGAGGCGGGCGAGGGCCGCGTCCGTCCGCTCCAGGTAGATGCCCTCCACCGCGGCCGCGAGCCGGACGCACTCGGCCCACTCCTCCACCTCGTCCCCCTCCGCCGCCGGTTCGCCGGCCAGCGCGGCGGCCCGCTCCAGCGCGGCCAGGGACTCCTCGTACGCACCGGCGTGGGCGTGGACCCGGCCGTACTCGTAGGCCAGGGCGGTGTCGAGGGGACGGTCCTGGGCCTCGAACCCGGCGGCGCGGGCCTCGTCGGCGACCCGGCCCGCGTCGGCCAGGAGGTCGAGGGCGCCGGGCAGCCCGTCCTCGCCCTGCTGCTGGACCCGCAGCCGGGCGAGCTCGCGCAGACAGCCGCTGATCCGCTCGTAGCGCGGGGCCAGGGCATGGGCGGCGAGCGCCTGATCGACGGCCTCGCGGGCCCGGTCGGCCTCCCCGGACTCGGCGAGGGCCACGGCCGTCTCCGCCGCGATCATCACATGACTGCCCGGGTCGTCGTCCCAGCCGGCCGACTCGGCCGCGAGGGCGAGGAACTCCTCCGTGGCGGCCTTGAGGTCCTCCCCCGCGTACAGCGCGCGGGCCCGGGTCAGCCGGAGCTGGGCGACGAGCCGGTCGTCCACCTCCCCGGCCGCGATGTCCGGCTCGGCCAGCAGCGAGTCGAGCAGGGCGATGCAGTCCTCGAAACGACCCAGGTCGAGGCAGAGCCCGGCCGCACCGCTGTACGTGCAGTACGCGTCGAACCGGCGGCCCTCGCGCATCTCCAGCTCCGCCGAGCGGGTCAGATGGCGCAGCGCCTCGTCGGGGCGGCCCAGGCGCAGGACCACCTCGGCCAGATCCGCGTGGATCCGGGCGGTCCCGGACTGGTCGCCCGGCCAGTCGGCGGTCAGCCGCAGCGCCTCGGCCAGGCTCTCCCGCGCCTCCTCCACGTCCCCGAGGCCCAGCCGCATCCGGCCCCGCAGGGCGAGCGTGCGGGGCAGGTGCCAGGCGGGGCCGTGCTCCCGCAGCCGGCCGACGTGGCCGTCGAGCACCGCGACCGCGGCGGGCAGGTCACCGGCGAGGGCGTGGGTGGTTGCCCGCAGCATCAGGGCGCCGGATATCTGGGTGGGGAGGTCGTGCCGGGTGGCGAACGCGTGCAGCAGCTCGGTCTCGGCGAGGACCGGCTCCACGTGCTCCCCGCTCCCCGACGCCTGCAGGCGCATGCCGAGCGCGGTGGCCCGCAGCCGCAGCAGCCGCGCCTCCTGGTACGGGGCGAGCCCGGACGCCTCCTCGTGGAGCCGGACCATCGACGCGTGGGCGGCGGTCAGCGCGGCGGCCTTCGCCCCGGGCCCGCCGTCCTCGCCGTCCTCACCGTCTCCTTCGGCCCCTTCAGCCCCACCGGTCCCGCTCGCGGCGTTCTCCGCGGCGGTGAGCAGCGCACTGGCACGGGCCTCGGTGGCGGCGCCCGGCTCCCCGGCGTCCTCGTACAGCCCGGCCGCCTCCTCGTACAGGGCGGTGGCCTCGGCGAACGCGTCCCGCTCGTTCGCCCGGTCCGCCTCGTCGCCCAGCAGGTCCGCGCGCAGCCGGGCGAGCGGGCCCACGGCCGGGTCGTCGGGGTGGGTGTAGTCACCGGCGGCGACGAGGGCCCGGAGCCGCGCCCAGTACTCCCGCGCCTCCGGATGCCCCTGCTGGTCCAACTCCCGGGCCCGCAGGACGAGTTCCGCCGGGGTATCGGGGAGCGCGGCGGGGGCCGGGGCGGCCGGCGCGGCGGCCGGGGCCACCTCGTCGAGGCCGCGGGTGCGCAGGGTGAGCTCCAGCGCGTCGACGAGCGGGGCCCGGTCGAGGCGAGCCCGGCGCCGGTCGGTGTGGGCCGGGGTTCCGTTACGGGCGTCGAAGCGGGCGGCGAGCTCGTCGGCCCGCTCCCCCACCTCGGCGCGGAGTTCGGCCACCGTCCAGGACCGGCCCGCGTACCCGGCGGCGGGCAGACCGCCGTGGCCGAGCGCCTCGACGCGCCGGAGCAGCACCTCCACCCCGGTCAGGAACTGGAGCAGGTCCAGCGGCGAGTCGACCTCGGCGAACAGGTTCCGGTTCTCGGCGAGCAGCTCCAGGCCACGGCTCTCGTTGCCGGTCAGCGCGCAGAACTCCAGGTGCCGCCCGACCTCCCCGGCCATCGAGGGGTTGCGGCGGCAGATGCGGTAGCCGGAGAGGTGCAGCTCGCGGGCGCGGTCGGTGTGCCCGGAGCGCACCAGCGGCAGCAGCGCGTACGAGACGGAGCGGGCCGGCTCCTCCTGGCAGGACGCCTTCCCCTTCAGGACGGGCTCCCAGACCTCCAGGGCCCGCCCGTCGTCGCCCGCCGCGAGGTGGTAGCGGGCCTGCTCGCAGATCTCGCACGCCTCGCAGTCGCTGAGCCGGCTGCGGGTGCGGCTCGCCCACAGCTCGTAGGCGAGGTCGGCGCCCTCACCGGTGTGCGCGGCCAGCTGGTACGCCTGGCCGTAGTAGGGCTGGAGGTCCAGCCCGGCCTTCTCGTACCGGTCGCGCATCTCCGTCAGCCACTGCCGCACACCGGTCAGCGGCACCTCGGGCAGCACCAGCAGGGCGTTGGCCACCCACTTGAACCGCCAGAACAGCGTGTGGCGGCGGCGCTCATCGAAGACGTCGGGCTGCTCGTCGAACAGGTTGAGCAGCCGGGCGAAGACGACGGGCGACTTCCGGGGCTCGGAGCCGTAGGTGTACGCCTCCTGGAGCTCGAAGAGCGCGTCGACGAGCGGGGCCGGCTCCTCGAACCGCTCGGCCACGTCGACGAGTTCCTCGGCGGTGAGCGTACGGGTGCGGCCGTAGGGGCGCTCGTCGTTCGCGGCCAGCGCCCGGTAGAGCTCGTCGGTGTTCCGGGGGGTGTTCGGCGTCATCGGCTGTCCTTGCGGAGGGCGTGGGCGAGAAGGTCGAGGAAGGAGCGGTTGATGAGGCTGGACTCGGCGGGCCGGAGCGGGCGCCGGGACAGCATCGCGGCCTGTCCGTAGAGGGCTTCGGCGCTGGTGCGGGCCAGTTCGGGCTCCTCGATGGCGACGGCGGCGCGGACCAGCGGATTGAGCTGGTTGAGGATCAGCTGGGCCCGAGGGGCCTCCCGGCGCAGGGCACCGAGGATGTCGCCCCACACCCCGCCCTCCTGCTCCCGGGCGAGCCGGGAGCGGGTCCGCTCGTGCCGGGCCTCGCGGCTGTCGACGAGGAGGGCGGGGGCGGACGCCGGGTGGAAGGTGCGCAGGGCGACGTCGCAGTCGAAGACGGCGAGCGCGTCCCGGGCCAGGGCGAGGTAGGCCGTGGCGGCCAGCTCCGTCTCCCGGTCGACCGGGTCGAGATGGGCGGTGAGGGTCTCCGGATCGAGGTCGGCGACCACCACCTCGGGCCTGATCTCGGGCAGCCGGTGGATCAGCTCGCGGTCGTACGTGTAGCCGCCGTTGACCACGCCGAGCCCGGCGGCCGAGGCGATCGCCGCGACCTGCCGGAACTCCTCCACGCTCGACGTCACCAGCACCGTGCGGTGGGTGCGCGCGAACTCGTCGAGCGTGGTGTGCCCGTCGGTGGTCTCGAACGGAAGCCAGGGCAGCAGCATCCGCAGGATCTCGTCGTCGTGCACGGCGAGCGACTTCACGGCCAGGTGGTGGGCGTGCAGGAACCGTTCGAGCAGCTCCGGCTCGCTGGCGGCGACCCGGGCGATCCACGCCCGCAGCCGCTCGGCGAGGGCGTCGCGGACGGCGGCGAGCGTGTCGTCCTCGTACAGGGACTCGCGGGAGGCCGTCGGGCGCAGGCTCTCCGCGTCGACGACGCAGCGGACGAAGAACGCCCACTCGGGCAGGATCTCCTCGGCCTGCTCGGACAGCAGCATGCCCTTGACGTGCACCCGGTGGCCGTGGCGGCGCCCGGCCGGGACCGCCTCGGGCAGCACGCAGGCGATGCCCTTCAGCCCCACGGCCGGCAGGTCCAGCTCGATGGTGTCCAGCGGGGTGAACCCGAAGACCTCCTCCCCGTACCCGGCCAGCGCCCGGGACCGCGCCCCGGGCGTGGGATACGTGCGCTCCCAGGGCGCGGGCTCGGGGTTGACCGGTACGGCGGGGGTGCCGGAGCCGTCCTCGAAGGTCACCGGGTGGCGCAGCAGGGAGCCGAACTGCCGGGCCAGCGCGTGCACCCGCTCCGGGCCCGTCCACTCGCCGGTGTCGGCCCTCGGGGTCAGCGTGACGGTCGTGCCGGGCCGGGTCCGGGCGGAGGCGGGCAGCGTACGGACGGTGTAGCTGCCGTCACCGCGCCCCCGCCACTCCACGGCGGGCGCATCCGGAGTGCGGGCGGAGCGGCTCAGGACGTGGATCTCGTCGGCGACGAGGAAGCAGGAGAGCAGCCCGATCCCGAACTGACCGATGAAGTCCGCGCGTTGCTCGGCGATCCGGTCGGCGCGCTTGCTGCTGCGGCCGATCGTGGCGAGGAAGGTGTGCACATCGGCCTCGCTGAGGCCGACCCCGTCGTCCTCGACGCGCACCACCGAGCCGTCGGCGTACAGCCGGATCCCGAAGGCCCCGGCGGGCGCGTCCGGGGCGAGGCCCTGCCGGGCGGTCAGTGCGTCCACCGCGTTCTGCAGGAGTTCACGCAGGTAGACGCGGGGGCTGGAGTAGAGGTGGTGGGAGAGGAGGTCGACGAGGCCGCGCAGATCCACCTGGAAGGTGCGATCGGCGCCGGGCGGGGTCGCCGGGGTGTCGTGCAGAGTCATCGGCAGTCCGGGAGAGGAGGAGGGGGGAGGAGAGAAAGGAGAGAGGGGAGAGGCGGTCAGGTCCGGCGCAGGCCGCGGGCGTACTGCCTCCGGGGACTCCCGAAGTACTCCCACGGCCAGGTGGTGCAGGCACCGTCGAGCACCTGGTAGACCCGCCGGGCCGTGCGCCACTCGCCCGCCATCGACAGGGCCATGGCGAACGTGTTGAAGTCGTACTGCCACCCGAGGGTCCGTACATGGTCGGGGTGCAGGATGCTGCGTTCGGCCGCCATGCTCAACTCGGCGCGGATCTCCGGGGTTTCGATGCTGCTCGCATGCCCCGCCTCGACCGCCTCCTCGATGTGCGCCATGGCGATCGCACAGCCGAGCCTGCTTCCGTGGGGAGCGCGGGCGAACGCCTCACGCGCGAACGCCAGGGCCTGACCGGGCTCACCGCCCCATCGGGGCTGGAGCTGCGAGATCCACGCGAGGTGGGCGTCCAGGTCGAGCGGGTCGCGGCGCAGGGCCGCGTCGAGGCGGGCCCGGGTCACGACGGGCCCCAGCGACATGCCGCGTCCCGAGATGAGCAGTTGGCTCCACGGCGTGATCCACTCCGGCCTCAGCTCGGCGGCCTCCAGCAACCGGGCCTCGCCGAGGTTCAGCCGCTCGTGGAAGACCCGCCACTGGTCCCGCGAGACGTCCGCCGCGCGGGCCGAGGTGCGGGCCTCCCAGCCCCACATGATCTGACGCGCCCCGGATATCAGCAGAGCCGTCGCCCGGTGCTCCCCGTCCTCCTCGACGGCGCGACCGATCCACTCCTCCACCCCGGCCACATCGGCCAGCTCATTCAGCACCGCGTGGTCCCGGCCCAGGTCGAAGGGGGCCAGCGCCGCCCGCACCGCTCCCCAGTCCCCCGCCCCGGCCGCCTCCACCAGCGCGAGCACCCGCCGGTCCCCGAGCGCCCGCAGCTCGTACACCGACGCCCTCTTGTGGAACGGCACGGGCAACGCGTACGGATCGGCCTCGACCCCCGCCCCACCCCTGCCGAACAACCTGCCGAGCATGCCGAACCCTCCCCTGGAACCGCCGTCTTGGGGTGCAGCATAGGCCGCACCACCGACATCGCCTCCACAGAGTTTTCACCCGTGCTCCACAGCCCTCACCGGCGGCGCCCCGTGCGTCGGCGATTCCTCCCCTGCGGGCTCCCCGGGAAGGAACGCGGCGTCGGGCGCCCCGGAACCGCGGGCTCGGGCGGGCCGCCCGTACCGGGTCGGGCTCGGCGGCGAGGATCCGCCCCCGGCCGCCCAGCAGTTCCCGGGACCGAGCGGTCACTCGCGCATGCCCGCCAGTTCGACCGGCCGGACGCGCAGCACGAACGACGCGGGCAGCACGGAGGCCACGGTCGCGAGCAGGGCGCTCGCGCCGACCACGGCGGCGACCGTGCCCCAGGGCACCACGACGTCGGACCACACGCCGAGCAGGCCGAGGGCGCCCCACACGCCCAGCAGGTTCACCCCGGCGATCACCGCCCCGAGCACCGTGCCGACCGCGACCACCACCAGTGCCTCGGCCCCGACGAGCCGCAGCACCTGTCCCTTCGTGGCGCCGGTCAGACGCAGCGAGGCGAGGTCGCGGACCCGGTCCGAGGTCGCCATCATCAGGGTGTTGGCGAGCGCGATGCCCGTGTAGACCAGGGCGATCCCGAGGATCATCCACAGGCCGAGCCAGGTGTCCCTGCTGGAGCCCGGGTAGCGGGCCCCGACCCACTGGTCCCCCGTCAGGAGCCGCACGCCGGCCGCTTTCGCGGCGGCGCCGAGTGCGGCCGCCGCGCTGTGGGCGCCGTCCCGGGGCAGCGCGAGGTCGACGCGGTCCACCGGGGCGCCGTCGGCATTGTGCTCGGTGAGGTAGACGCCGTTGCCGCCGGTGCCGGTGGAGAGGACCGCCGCGATGCGCAGATCCGCCTTGCGACCGTCGCCCAGCCAGACGGAGACCCTGTCGCCCACCTTCGTGGTCAGCCACTCCTCGTTGACGACGATGCTGTCGTCGTCCAGGTCGGCGAGGCGGCCCGCGACGACGGGCAGCCGGGAGACGGCCGCGTGCACCGCCGGATCGACCGCCCTGGCCTCGGACTTGACGAGAGCCACCCCCTCCTCCAGGACGGTCACACCGGTGGACCGGGACTCGCTGACGGTCACACCGGGGACGGACCGGGCGCGCCGGACGAACTCGTCGGGCAGCGCGCGGCCCTCCCCGCCCGCCGTGGCGACCAGGTCCGCGGTGATCTGCTGCCGCGCCTCGTCGGCCTTGGCCCCGCCGATCGTGGCGGTGGTGCCCATCAGAGAGGCGGCGAGGGCCACCGTGATGAGGACCGGCGCGGCGACGGCGGCGGTTCTGCGGACCCCGGCGGAGGCGTTCTCCCGGGCCAGCATGCCCGTCGCGCCGGGAAGGCGGGCCGGCAGCCAGGTCAGCAGCCGGGTCAGCGGCTTGACCAGGACCGGCGCGAACAGGGCGAAGCCGACGATCAGCAGCATCGGCTGGGTGACGTAGGTCTTGCGCTTCAGGACGTCGCCCGGGTTGTCCAGCAGGGCCAGCGAGAGCAGGCCGAAGCCGGCCGCGAGGACCGCGATGCCGATCAGCCGGCGGCTCACCGGCATGGCGCGGGAGTCGACCGCGGACTCGCGCAGCGCCTCCGTCGGGCCGACCCGGCCGGCCCGCCACGAGGAGACGGCCACCCCGCTCAGGGCGACGAACAGGCCCGTCCAGAAGGCGGTGTGCAGCGGCCACGTCTGCTCGCCGATCCGGAACCAGGAGGGGGCGATGCCGCTGTCGGCCATCCAGGAGGCGAGCCGCGGCGCGCCCGCCGCGCCGAGCCCGCAGCCGGCCGCCGAGGCGAGCACACCGACGACGAGCGCCTCGATGAACACCATCCGCCGCACCTGGGAGGGGGTGGCACCGGCGGTGCGCAGCAGCCCGAACTCCCGGCGCCGCTGGGCGACCGCGAAGGAGAACGTCGAGGCGACGACGAACACCGACACGAAGCCGGTGACGCCCGCGGCCGTGCCGAGGAGCGCGTTCACCGAGACCAGTGCTTCCTCGTCCCGGTCGGGGTCCGGGTCGGCGCGTCGGCGTTCCCCGCCGGTCAGCACGTCGAATCCGGCGCCCACGGCCGCCTCGACCCGGTCGGCCGGGGCGTGCACGGCGACGGCGTCCACGGCGGGAGAGATCCGCGCGGCCTCGGCCTCGGTGAAGAACAGCGCGTTCTCGAAGCCGGCCGACGCGACCGTCCCGACGACGGTGACCTGCTCGGTCCCGCGGACGGTGGCGGCCCGCACCCGGGCGCCGGGCCGCAGCGCGTCCCCGGTGGCGACGGCTTCGCCGGGCGCCGAGGGTGCGCGTCCGGAGGTCAGTGTGTAGGGGGTGAGCGCGGCGACCGACCACGGGTGGCCGACCGTGTCCTCGGCGAGCCCGGGGCCCGACACGGGGAAGGTGCGGTCCTCGACGATCTTGCCGAGCGCCGCGAGCCTCGCGGTGACGGCGGCCGGGACCGGCGCGGGGTCGGTGATCGTCTGCGTACGTTCCCCGATGGGCGTGTCCGCCCGGACGAGGCCGGAGGTCTTCACGACGACCGGCGCCTTCACGAACCGCTCGGGCCCGCGGTCCGGAGCGCTGAAGGTCGCCGCGAGGGCGAGCCCCGTGGTGGCGATGAGGCCGACGCCGAGGGCGAGGGCGATGAACGAGCCGATGAACGTGACCCAGCGGGTCCGCATTCCCTGCAGAGCGAGTGTCAGCACGGGAGGGCCGCCAGTCGGGTCATGTGTGCGGCGACCCGCTCGGCCGTCGGGGAGAACAGCTCGTCGTGGACCCGTCCGTCGGTGAGGAACAGCACCCGGTCCGCGAAGGAGGCTGCCACCGGGTCGTGCGTCACCATGATGACGGTCTGCCCCTGGTCGACCATCTGCCGCAGCAGCGTGAGCACTTCACGGCTGGTGGTGGTGTCCAGGGCGCCGGTCGGCTCGTCGCCGAAGAGCACCTCCGGCCGGGTGACCAGGGCGCGGGCGAGCGCCACCCGCTGCTGCTGTCCACCGGACATCTCACTGGGCCGGTGCCCGGCCCGCTCGCGCAGTCCGACCTTCCGCAGCACGTCCAGGACATCGCTCCGCCGGGGGCGGCGTCCGGCCAGCCGCAGCGGCAGCGCCACGTTCTGCTCGGCGGTGAGCGAGGGCAGCAGGTTGAACGCCTGGAAGACGAAGCCGATGCGGTCCCGCCGCAGCAGCGTGAGCTTCTTCTCGCTCAGCCCGCTCAGGTCGGTCTCCCCGAGCAGCACCCGGCCGCTGGACGGTCGGTCCAGGCCCGCGGTGCACTGGAGGAAGGTCGACTTGCCGGAGCCCGAGGGCCCCATGACGGCGGTGAAGGTGCCCCGGGGAATGTCCAGGGAGACGTTCTCCAGGGCGGTCACGGCACCGGCGCCCCTGCCGTAGGAGCGAGTGACCGAACGGAGTCGGACGGCTGCTTGATTCATGGCGTCCACTCAACCGGGCCCGGAATGGGCGCACATCGCAGCCGGAGGGAGTCTTCGGGGTGGAGGTAACTCCACCCTTCCCCGTACGGTGGCGGCCCTGGGCGGGAAGGCAGCGCCCGGCGGCGACAGCAACGTGCGTGGGCAGCCTCCTGCCGCCGAACAGGTCGGGTGACCGCGGCACCGGCCCGCACCAAGGAGGAACGGACCGGGCTCCCGGCGCGCAGCCCGAGCCCCGCGCAGCAGGGCGCCCACAACAGCGCGACCAGCCCCGACCACCCCGGGTACGGCTCCGCCCGGGCACCCGCACGGAGCCGCCCCATACACCTGGTGGCCGCCCATACCGGGAGTTCGCTACCGGTCCGATGGTGGAGCCGGCTGGATGGTCCGCGCGACACGGGCCTCCTATCGTGCCCCCATGCACGCACCCAGCCTCTGGCAGGCCCTGCACCAGCGTCGGTACCTCCGGAGCGGCTGGCCGTGGCGCTGCGCCCTGTACTTCCTGACCAGCGTGCCGGTGGGCGCCGCCGTGCTGGTCTGTCTGCTCGTCCTCGCGCTGGCCGGCAGCCTGCTGACCGTGGTCCTCGTTGGGGTGCCGCTCCTGCTGACGCTGGTCCTCGCCGGCCTGCCGGTCGCGCAGGTGGAACGGCGCCGGCTGCGTCTGATAGATCCGGCCGTGCCACTGGCCGACGCCCACCAGGACCCGCCGCACACCGGGCCCGCCGCCTGGCTGCGCACCCGTCTCCAGGAGCGCTCCACCTGGCGGGAGTTGGGTTACGCCCTTCTCTTCGGCTTCCTCCTGTGGCCGCTGGAGGCAGTGGTCATCGGCACGGTCATCGGCGTGAGCGGAGGGCTGATCTCCACCCCCCTGGTCATGGCCACGGCCGGCGGTGGCGAGGAGGCTCGTGTCATCAAGTTGTGGCTGGTCCACTCCTATCCGGCGGCGTTCGCCGCCGCCCTGGCCGGGCTGCTCCTGCTCCCCCTGCTGGCCTATCCGCTGGGCCTGCTCGCCGCGGGACGCGCACAGCTCACCCGCCTCCTCCTCGATGCGCCGCCCTCCCACGACGACGTGCGGGTCAAGGAGTTGAGCCGGTCGCGGACGCGTCTGGTGAACGCCTTCGAGGCCGAGCGCCGCCGTATCGAACGCGACCTGCACGACGGCGCCCAGCAGCGGCTGGTCGCCCTGTCCATGCGGCTGGGCCTGGCACGCCTCGACGCCCACGAGGAGCCCCTCGCCGGGCTCCTGGCCGAGGCCCACGGCGAGGCCCAGGCCGCTCTGGTCGAGCTGCGGGAGCTGATCCGGGGCATCCACCCCCGGATCCTCACCGACCGGGGGCTGGCCGCGGCCATCGAGGACGTCGCCGACCGCTCCCCGGTCCCCGTCGACCTCGATCTCGACCTCCCCCACCGGTTCCTCGAAGCGGTCGAGTCCGCCGTCTACTTCGCGGTGTGCGAGGCGCTGGCGAACGTCGCCAAGCACAGCCGGGCCACCCGGGCCACCGTCGAGGCCCGCGTCGACCAGGGCCAACTCGTCGTCCGCGTCCGGGACAACGGCGTGGGCGGCGCGAACGAGGCCGACGGCACCGGGCTGGAGGGGGTCGCTGATCGCATCTCGGTCCTCGGCGGGCATTTGCTAGTGTCCTCACCGTCCGGCGGGCCCACGCTCTTCCGCCTCCTCGTGCCCTGCACCCCGGCTCCGGACCGCCGCCCCGACGCCCCGCCGGCTCGCTAGGAGGTGTCTGACACATGCCTGCGGCGTCGCGGGTTCCGGCACATCCCCAAGCTCTCGGCTTCGCTCGAGCAGGGGACACCCCACTGCTCGCGGCGTTGCCGAACCGCCCACGTGGCTCCTTCCCCGAGCTCTCAACTCCGTTCGAGCAGGGGAGACCCCATCCGCAGACACCCCGGCGCCTTGCGATCGCACGCACCGGACCCTGCTCCTTCACCCGCACTCATTTATCAGACACCCCCTAGCCCATCAGAGGAGCCAGATGTTGCGCATCGTGTTGGCCGAGGACAGCGTGCTGCTGCGGGAGGGCCTCGTCGGCCTCATGGAGCGCTTCGGCCACCAGGTCCTCGCCGGCGTCGGCACGGCCGACGAACTCACGGCAGCCGTCGCCGAGCACGACCCCGACATCGTCGTCACCGATGTACGGATGCCGCCCGGCTTCTCCGACGAAGGGTTGCGGGCCGCGCTGCGACTGCGCGAGAAGAACCCCCGGCTGCCCATCCTCGTCCTCAGCCAGTACGTCCAGCGCGCCTACGCCGAGGAGCTGCTCGACTCCTCCGACGGCACCCACGTCGGCTACCTCCTCAAGGAACGCGTCGGCAACGTCCAGGAGTTCATCGAGGCCCTCCAGCGGGTGGCCGCCGGCGCGACCGTCGTCGACCCCGAAGTGGTGCGCCAGCTCCTGCGCCATCGCCGCGACCCGCTGGCCAAACTGACCCCGCGCGAGCAGGAGGTCCTCGCGCTGATGGCCGAGGGCCGGTCCAACGCCTCCGTCGCCGCGGCCCTGCACGTCAGCGAGGGCACCGTCAGCAAGCACTTCGGCTCCATCCTCACCAAGCTGGACCTGAGCCTGTCGGACGCCACCAACCGCCGGGTACTGGCCGTCCTGGCCTACCTGCGCGGCTGACCTCCCGCAGATCCCGGATCCGCCCGGGACTCCAAGGTCATTCGACAGAAAAATCCCCAGGTCAGAGGACTGACCTGGGGATTTTCACGGAGCCGCCTTCGGGATTCGAACCCGAGACCTACGCATTACGAGTGCGTTGCTCTGGCCAACTGAGCTAAGGCGGCACGCCCTGTCGCACTATGGTGCGATCAGCAGCGTCGCCAAGTCTACACAGTTTCCAGGGGTGCTTCGTACCAGCCCTGGTGCGGGCCGTTCGTGCAGGTCAGGAGCACTTCTTGGACCGGGCGGGCGGGGTGCCCTCCAGGAGGTAGGTGTTGATCGCGGTGTCGACGCAGTCGCTGCCGCGGCCGTACGCGGTGTGGCCGTCGCCCTCGTAGGTGAGGAGGGTGCCGGAGGAGAGCTGGCCGGCCAGGGAGCGGGCCCACTTGTACGGGGTGGCCGGGTCGCGGGTGGTGCCGACCACGACGATCGGGGCCGCGCCCTCGGCCGTCACGCGGTGCGGGGTGCCGGTGGGGCGGACGGGCCAGTCGGCGCAGTTCAGGGCGGCCCAGGCGAAGGACCTGCCGAAGACCGGGGACGCCTTCTCGAAGTCCGGGACGGACCGGGTGGCGGCCCTGGCGTCGGTGAAGGCGGGCGGCTGGTCCAGGCAGTTCACGGCGGCGTTGGCGAACATGAGGTTGGCGTACGAGCCGCTCGGGCGGCGCTCGTAGTAGCTGTCCGAGAGGGCGAGCAGGCCGGAGCCGTCCCCGTCCTGGGCGGCGGCGACGGCCTCGCGCAGCTGCGGCCAGGCCGACTCGTCGTACATGGCGGCGATGACCCCGGTGGTGGCCAGGGACTCGGTGAGTTCGCGGGTGTCGCCGGTGCCGATCGGGTGGGCGTCCAGCTCGGCGAAGAGCCGCTTCAGCCGGGCGGCGGCGTCGGCGGCCGAGGCGGTGCCGAGCGGGCAGTCCGCGTTCTTCACGCAGTCGGCGGCGAAGGCCTGGAAGGCGGTCTCGAAGCCCGCGGTCTGGTCCCGGTTCAGCTCGGCGGCGTCCAGCGAGGGGTCCATCGCGCCGTCGAGGACCAGCCGGCCGACCCGGGCGGGGAAGAGGTCGGCGTACGTCGCGCCGAGGAAGGTGCCGTACGACGCCCCGACGTAGTTCAGCCTCTCGTCGCCGAGCAGGGCCCGCAACATGTCCATGTCGCGGGCGGCCTCGACGGTGGAGACATGCGGCAGCACCTTGCCGGACCGCTTCGCGCAGCCCTGCGCGAACTGCCGGTACGCCTCGTTCAGCGCGGTGATCTCGGCGGCGTCGTCCGGGGTCTGGTCGACCTGGGTGAAGCGGTCCATCTGCGGGCCGGTGAGGCAGACGACGGGCGCGCTGCGGGCCACCCCGCGCGGGTCGACGGCGACCATGTCGTAACGGGCCCGGACCTGCTCCGGGTAGCCGATGCCCGCGTAGTCCTGGAGGTATTCGACGGCCGAGCCGCCGGGACCGCCCGGGTTCACCAGGAGGGAGCCGATCCGCTTGCCGGGACCGGTCGCCGCCTTGCGGGAGACGGCGAGGTCGATGTCGCCGCCGTTCGGCTCCGCGTAGTCCAGCGGCGCCTTCATCGTGGCGCACTGGAACCCCTCGACGCCGCAGTCCCGCCACTTCAGCCGCTGCGCGTAGTACGACGTGAGCCCGGCGGGAACGGCCGGGGCGGAGACGGACGAGGCTCCCGAGGGCTGCGCGGAGCCCGTCGAACCGCCACCGGTGCAGCCCGCGACGAGCAGGCCGGCCGTACCGAGCAGCGTGGTGACGAGGGTGCGGAGCGAACGCCTGGAGTCCATCCCCGGAGCGTAGTCGCCCCGTACCGGTTCGCCCGGGTCGCTCCCCGTACGGGTGAATCGACCTCCCGGGACCGGACGCCGCGTCAGCCCGCGCGCAGGGCCATCGTCATCGCCTCGACCGCGAGGAGCGGTGCCACATTGCGGTCCAGGGCCCGGCGGCAGGCGATCACCGCCTCTATCCGGCGCAGGGTGCGCTCGGGCGTGGAGGCGCGGGCGATCCGGTCGAGGGCGTCCTCGGCGTCGGCGTTGGCGATGGCGGTCCGGGAGCCGAGCTGGATGGCCAGCACGTCGCGGTAGAAGCCGGTCAGGTCGGTGAGCGCGAGATCGAGGCTGTCGCGCTGGGTACGCGTCTTGCGGCGCTTCTGCCGGTCCTCCAGCTCCTTCATCACCCCGGCGGTGCCGCGCGGCATCCGTCCCCCGGCCACGGCGCCGAGCGCGGCCTTCATCTCCTCCGTCTCCTTGACGTCGACCTCCTCGGAGACCTGCTTGGCATCCTCGGTGGCGGTGTCGATCAGCTCCTGGGCGGCCTTGAGGCAGCCCCCGATGTCCTCCACCCGCAGCGGGAGCTTGAGCACGGCGGCGCGGCGCGCGCGGGCCCGCTCGTCGGTCGCGAGGCGACGGGCCCGCTCGATGTGGCCCTGCGTGGCCCGGGCGGCGAACGCGGCCCGCTCCGGCTCGACGCCGTCCCGTCTGACCAGGACGTCGGCGACCGCGTCGACCGGGGGCGTGCGCAGCGTGAGGTGGCGGCAGCGGGAGCGGATGGTGGGCAGCACGTCCTCCAGGGAGGGGGCGCAGAGCAGCCACACCGTACGCGGCGCGGGCTCCTCGACGGCCTTCAGCAGGACGTTCCCCGCGCCCTCGGTGAGGCGGTCGGCGTCCTCCAGGACGATGACCTGCCAGCGGCCCACCGCCGGCGAGAGCTGGGCACGGCGGACCAGGTCGCGGGTCTCCTTCACGCCGATGGAGAGCAGGTCGGTACGGACCACCTCGACGTCGGCGTGCGTACCGATGAGGCTGGTGTGGCAGCCGTCGCAGAAGCCGCAGCCGGGGGCGCCGCCCAGGGCGCGGTCGGGGCTGGTGCACTGGAGGGCGGCGGCGAAGGCCCGGGCCGCGGTGTCGCGGCCGGAACCGGGCGGTCCGGTGAACAGCCAGGCGTGGGTCATCTTCGACGTGGGCGGCACCGGCTCCCCCGCCGCACCGGCGGTGACCAGCGCGTCGGCGTCCCGGGCGGCGGCGCCGAGCTGTTCCTCCACCTGGTCCTGGCCGACCAGGTCGTCCCAGACGGACATGGGGTCACCGCCCTTCCGGCGCTGTCGCGCTGTCGCGCTGTGCGGACGCGCTCTGCTGTCGCTTGCGTGCCGATGTGCGAGCCGGCTGCGGCCGGCGCTCACGTCGGCCGCGTGCCGGTGGGTCCATCGGCGCTCGCCGGGCCGGTTCTTCCGGTCCGGCTCCCATTGTGGGGGACGGGTCCGACAATCCCGGCCGGGCGGAGGGCGGCCGCCGGGCGGGAACCCCCGCCGGGCGGCCGTCACCGGCCGTCAGCGGCGCGGTCGGCGGCCCCGGCGGCCCTGCCCCTCGTCGTCCCCCGGACCGTCGTGGTGATCGCCCAGCAGCTCGTCCGCCAGCGACGGCAGGTCGTCCAGCGGGGTCTCCTCGGCCCAGTCGGGGCGCGGTCGGCGGCCCCGGCCGCCCCGGTCCTGGACCGGCTGGGCGTCGCCGACCTGCGGCAGCTCCCGGGTCCGCTCGTTCTCGCTCTCCGCCGCGGAGCCCCCCGGGCGCTCGTCGCGGAAGATGCCGCGCGGCACCCGGTCCGCCGGGTCGGTGTCCCGGGTCTCCGGAGCGTCCCGTACCTGCGGGAGGACCGTCGTCTCGTCCGACGCACCGGACCACCCGGAGCGGTCGTTCCCGTCCTGGACCTTCGGGAGCATCGCCGTCTCGGCCTCGTCGGCGCGCGCGCCCGGACCGTCCGGCGCGGGCACCTGCTGCGTCACGTCGTTCGGGTCGATGATCGGCGTCGGGACGGTGATCTCGTTCTCCGGGACGGACGCGGCCGCGGCGGCCTCCGCACGGGCCCGCTCCGCCGCCTCGGCGGCCTCGGCCGCCGCCCGCCTGCGCGCCTCCTCGGCACGCAGCAGCGCCTCCTCGGCCTTCCGCTGCTTCTCCAGCCGCTGCGCCTCGGCCTCCTTGCGCAGCCGGGCGTCCTCCTCGGCCTTCCGGCGCAGCCGGGCCTGCTCGGCCTCGCGGGCCGCCTCCTCGGCCTCCCGCCGGACCCGCTCCTCCTCGGCGACCCGGCGGGCCTCCTCGGCGCGCTGCCGGGCCTCCTCCGCCTCGCGTTCGGCCTCGCGGCGGCGGGCCTCCGCCAGCTCGCGGGCCTTGCGCTCCTCCTCCTCGGCGCGGAGCTTGGCGAGCTGCGCCTGGCGCTCGCGCTCCAGCCGCTCCTCCTCGGCCTTGCGCGCCGCCTCTTCCTCGGCCTTGCGCCGGGCCTCCTCCTCGGCCGCCCTGCGCGCCTCCTCCTGGGCCTTGATCTCGGCCTCGGAGAGCGGCAGCAGCTGGTCGAGCCGGTGGCGTACGACGGTGGTGATCGCCTCGGGCTCCTGGCCCGCGTCCACGACCAGGTAGCGGGTCGGGTCGGCGGCGGCCAGCGTCAGGAAGGCGGACCGGACCCGGGCGTGGAACTCGGGCGGCTCGGACTCCAGCCGGTCGGGGGCCTCGGTGAACCGTTCCCTCGCCGTCTCCGGGTCGACGTCCAGCAGCACCGTCAGATGCGGAACGAGCCCGTCCGTCGCCCAGCGCGAGATCCGGGCGATCTCGGTCGGCGAGAAGTCGCGGCCCGCGCCCTGGTAGGCGACGGACGAGTCGATGTAGCGGTCGGAGATGACGATCGCGCCGCGCTCCAGCGCCGGGCGGACCACCGAGTCGATGTGCTCGGCGCGGTCGGCGGCGTAGAGCAGGGCCTCGGCCCGGTGGGAGAGCCCGGCCGACGAGACGTCCAGCAGGATCGAGCGGAGCCGCTTGCCGACCGGGGTGGCGCCCGGCTCGCGGGTGACGACGACCTCGTGGCCCTTGGCCCGGATCCAGTCGCCGAGCGCCTCCGCCTGGGTGGACTTGCCCGCCCCGTCGCCGCCCTCCAGCGCGATGAAGAAGCCGGTCGCGGCGGGGGCCACGGCCGGGTCGCCGCCGCGCACCGCCTCGCGCAGGTCGCGGCGGAGCGGGACGCCGGAGCGGTCGTCGGTCTTCGCCAGGACGAGCGCGGCGACCGGCAGCAGGAGCGCGCCGATCAGCATCAGCGCGTAGGCCGCGCCGCCGTGCTCGAAGACGAAGTCGCCGGAGCCCAGCCGGTGGGCGCCGATCGCGGCGGCCAGCAGCGGACCGGCCAGCGCGCCCAGGGCGATCAGGACCCGTACGACGGCCTGGAGGTGCTCGGTGGTCCGGGCCCGGCGGGACTCGTCGGTCTCCTGGTCGGTCAGGGCGTGCCCGGTGTGGGCGGCGACGCCGGCGGTGTAACCGGCGAGCACCGCGAGCAGCAGCACGGTCGCGGTGTCGGGCACCAGGCCCATCGCGAGCAGCGCGATCCCGGTGACGGCGGTGGCCAGGGCGAACAGCCGGCGCCGCGACAGCGTGGGCAGCACCTTCTCCGCGGTCCGCACGCCGACGCCGGTGGCCCCGGTCAGGGCGAGGATCAGCAGCGCGAAGGTGGCGGGGCCGCCGCCCAGGTCGGCGGCGTGCAGCACGGAGACGGCGGAGGCGGCGGCGATCGCACCGGCGACCGCGGCCGACGCGCCGACCAGCAGCGGAACGGCCCCGGTACGGCCCCGGTCGGGCCCGCCCCCGGCCGACGACGGACGGCGCAGGCCCTCCAGCGGGGAGCGCGGCCGCGGGGTCTGCGTACCGGGCAGCTCCAGGAAGTACAGGGTGGAGACCGACGCCGAGAAGAGCCCGGCGGCGACGTACGAACCGAGCGCCGCCTGGTGGATCGAGAACCACTCCAGGCCGGTGCCCAGCAGTTCGCCGACGAGCGTGGCGACCAGCAGGACGGTGGCCGCCAGGGGGATCGCGGCGAAGTCGGTGCGCAGGGAGAGCCGGCGCAACGCGCCCAGCCGGTCGGGCAGCGGGCGCACGGCGGCGCCCTCGATGGGCGGGGCGGGCAGCAGCGCGGGGGCGGCGCTGTCCTTGGCGATCGTCCAGAGCCGTTCGGCCGCGCCGGTGACGAAGACGGTGACGAGGATCATCGTCAGCGCCTTGTCGGGCATCCAGTCGATCCACAGCGGCGCGACGACCAGCAGCGCGAGCCGCAGCCCGTCCGTCCCGATCATCAGCCACCGCCGGTCGACCGGCCCGCCGGGCGCGGTGAGCGTCGTCAGCGGACCGAGGAGTACGGCCCCGAAGACCAGGGTGGCGAGGATCCGGGCGCCGAACACCGCGGCGACGGCGAACGCCGCGCCCCGGTAGCCGGTTCCGAAGGTGCCCTCCAGGACCGCCGCCTGGAGTGCCATCAGCACCAGGACGAGAAGGGCGAGGGCGTCGCCGGTACCGCCGATGAGCTGTGCGCTCCACAACCGCCTCAGCGGGGGGATGCGCAACAGCGCTCGTACGGCACGCTCCCGTGAGTCTGCGGCAAGTGTGTCGGAGGTGGGGCTCACGACCGTTGGCTGCTCGGCTCGCGTCATCCGCCCAGCCTATCCGGAGCGGTGAGGTCCCCGGAGGCCCCGCCCGAACATACGCCCGCCGGGTGTGTCCGTTCCGCGTGCCCGCACGGCGGAGGGGGCCGGGAAACCCCGGCCCCCTCCTGCGTACGCTCGCCGGTCAGTCCTCCACGGACGCCGAGGCCGTCGTCTTCTTCGCGGCGGTCTTCTTGGCCGTCGTGGCCGTCTTCTTGGCGGCCGTGGTCTTCTTCGCGGCCGCCGTCGTCGTCTTCTTCGCCGCCGTCTTCTTCGCGGCCGCCGTGGTCTTCTTGGCAGTCGTCTTCTTGGCGGCGGTCTTCTTGGCCGGGGCCTTCTTCGCCGTCTTCTTCTTGGCGGGTCCCTTGGCGCGCTTCTCGGCGAGCAGCTCGTAGCCGCGCTCCGGCGTGATCTCCTCGACGCTGTCGCCGGTGCGCAGCGTCGCGTTGGTCTCGCCGTCGGTGACGTACGCGCCGAAGCGGCCGTCCTTGACCACGACCGGGGCACCGCTGACCGGGTCCGTCCCCAGCTCCTTCAGCGGCGGCTTGGCGGCGGCCCGGCCGCGCTGCTTGGGCTGGGCGTAGATCGCCAGCGCCTCTTCGAGGGTGATGTCGAAGAGCTGCTCCTCGGAGGTGAGCGACCGCGAGTCCGTGCCCTTCTTCAGGTACGGGCCGTAGCGGCCGTTCTGCGCGGTGATCTCGACGCCCTCGGCGTCCTCGCCGACGACGCGCGGCAGCGACATCAGCTTGAGCGCGTCGGCCAGCGTCACCGTGTCCAGGGACATGGACTTGAAGAGCGAGGCGGTCCGCGGCTTCACCGCGTTCTTGCCGGTCTTCGGCGTGCCCTCGGGCAGCACCTCGGTGACGTACGGGCCGTAGCGGCCGTCCTTCGCGATGATCTGGTTGCCGGTGACCGGGTCCGCGCCGAGCTCGAAGTCGCCGCTCGGCTTGGCCAGCAGCTCCTCCGCGTACTCCACGGACAGCTCGTCGGGCGCCAGGTCCTCCGGCACGTCCGCGCGCTGGTGGCCCTCGGCGTCCTTCTCGCCGCGCTCGATGTACGGCCCGTAGCGGCCGACGCGCAGCTTGATGTCGTTGCCGACGGGGAACGAGGAGATCTCCCGGGCGTCGATCGCGCCGAGGTCGGTGACCAGCTCCTTCAGCCCGCCGAGGTGGTCGCCGTCGCCGTTGCCCGCGTCGGAGGCCGCGCCCGCGCCCGCCTGGTCGTCGCCCGCGCCGAAGTAGAAGCGCTTGAGCCACGGCACGGACTGGGCCTCGCCGCGCGCGATCCGGTCGAGGTCGTCCTCCATCTTCGCGGTGAAGTCGTAGTCGACGAGCCGGCCGAAGTGCTTCTCCAGCAGGTTCACCACGGCGAACGACAGGAACGACGGGACGAGCGCGGTGCCCTTCTTGAAGACGTAGCCGCGGTCCAGGATCGTGCCGATGATCGACGCGTACGTCGACGGGCGGCCGATCTCGCGCTCCTCCAGCTCCTTGACCAGCGAGGCCTCGGTGTAGCGGGCGGGCGGCTTGGTGGCGTGGCCGTCGGCCGAGATCTCCTCGGCGGACAGCGCGTCGCCCTCGGCGACCTGCGGCAGCCGGCGCTCGCGGTCGTCCAGCTCGGCGTTCGGGTCGTCGGCGCCCTCGACGTACGCCTTCATGAAGCCGTGGAAGGTGATCGTCTTGCCGGATGCGGAGAACTCGGCGTCCCGGCCGTCGCTCGCCCGGCCGCCGATCCTGACGGTGACCGAGTTGCCGACCGCGTCCTTCATCTGGGAGGCGACGGTCCGCTTCCAGATCAGCTCGTACAGCCGGAACTGGTCGCCGGTCAGGCCGGTCTCGGCGGGGGTGCGGAAGCGGTCGCCGGAGGGGCGGATCGCCTCGTGCGCCTCCTGCGCGTTCTTGACCTTCCCGGCGTACGTGCGCGGCTTCTCCGGCAGGTATCCGGCGCCGTAGAGCTGGGTGACCTGGGCGCGGGCGGCGGCCACCGCGGTGTCCGAGAGGGTCGTGGAGTCGGTACGCATATAGGTGATGAAGCCGTTCTCGTACAGCTTCTGCGCGACCTGCATGGTGGCCTTGGCCCCGAAGCCCAGCTTCCGGCTCGCCTCCTGCTGGAGGGTCGTCGTCCGGAACGGCGCGTACGGGGAACGGCGGTACGGCTTCGACTCGACGGACCGCACGGCGAACGAGGAGTCGGCGAGCGCGGCGGCCAGGGCGCGGGCGTTCGCCTCGTCCAGGTGCAGCACCTGGGCGGAGCCCTGCTTCAGCCGTCCGTCCGGGCCGAAGTCGCGGCCCTGCGCGACGCGGCGGCCGTCGACCGTGCTCAGCCGGGCGGTCAGCGTCGACGGGTCGGAGGCGTCACCGGTGCGGCCGGTGGCGAAGGTGCCGGTGAGGTCCCAGTACTCGGCGGAGCGGAAGGCGATGCGCTCGCGCTCCCGCTCGACGACGAGCCGGGTCGCCACGGACTGGACGCGGCCGGCCGACAGGCGCGGCATGACCTTCTTCCACAGGACCGGCGAGACCTCGTAGCCGTACAACCGGTCGAGGATGCGGCGGGTCTCCTGGGCGTCGACCATGCGCTGGTTGAGCTCGCGCGGGTTGGCGACGGCGGCCCGGATCGCGTCCTTGGTGATCTCGTGGAAGACCATCCGGTGGACGGGGACCTTGGGCTTCAGGACTTCCTGGAGGTGCCACGCGATGGCCTCGCCCTCGCGGTCCTCATCGGTGGCGAGGAAGAGTTCGTCGGACTCGGCCAGCAGCTGCTTGAGCTTCCTGACCTGCGCCTTCTTGTCCGCGTTGACGACATAGACGGGCTGGAAGTCGTGCTCGACGTCGACGCCGAGCCGACGGACCTCGCCGGTGTACTCGTCCGGGACCTCGGCGGCCCCGTTCGGCAGGTCGCGGATGTGCCCGACGCTCGCTTCGACGACGTATCCGGGGCCGAGGTAGCCCTTGATCGTCTTCGCCTTGGCGGGCGACTCGACGATGACGAGTCGGCGGCCGCCCTGTGCGGTCTCGCTGGTCGGGGACAACTTCGCTCTTCTCTCCGGTCGACGCTCGGTGGGCATCCGGGCAGTGCTGGGGCGCTGCCGATGGTGCTGTCGCTGCGGAGTGTGACGGTACAACCCGCCCCCGTGTCAAACGGCAAAAGCCCGCAACGGCCACTCGAACGGTAACCCGACTTCCGGCATTCCTGCCGCCCGGACCGCCCGATACGCCCGGTGCGCGGTCGCTGCCTGCGGGTTTCCGGGGGTGGTCCCGACGGTACGGGCACGGACGGCGGACCGGGTGCGGTCCGGGCGTGTTCCCCGCCCCGCCTCCCCGAAGCGCGGCCGCCGGGGGCCCTGCCGCGCATCGCCCCGTTCCAAGGTCCCGGCCCGGCCCCGGGAACGGCTCGGATCACGGCTGCGGGACCTCACGGCTGCGGATCACGGTTCCGGGACCACTGCTCCGGGCTCAGACCCGGGTGAAGCACCACACGCCGAGAACGAGAAGGAGGACGCCGAACACGGTGGCGAGAGCCGCCGAGGCGAGGGGACTCACGCCGTGCGCCACCGGCGCGCGGTGCAGTACGCGCGTCCCCGTCCACAGCAGCAGCGCGGCGCCGAACAGCGCGAACGCCGCTCCGGCGAGGACCGCGGGTCCGCTCTCCATACCCGTACGCCTTCCGGTGCCGGTCCGGCCGGGGCGGCCCCGGTCGGGAGGAGGCTGCCACCGCCGGGCGTCGTCGATGCGAACCCCGGGTGAATGGCCGGATCCGCCCGCCTCGCCCCGGCTTCTTCCCCGCCCCTTCTCCGTCCCGGTACCAGCTCTGTTCCAGCACCGGTGACAGCCCCCATCCGGAATCCGCGGGCGCCGGGACTCATCCGCGGCGGCGCACCCGAAAGCCCTGGTGGCGACGGACCCTCCCGCGCACGACGGCGTACGCCCGGACGGGAACGGAGCGCTCCGGCCGTACGCACCGGCGCACACCCGGACGGAGCCCCGCGGTTTCTCGGGACGCGGTGCACACCCGGGACGGGCCCCGCGACTCCCCGGCGCTACCGGAGCGCGCGTCAGCCCTCCATTGCGGGAACCGGCTCCAGGAACCCCTCCTCGACCAGCAGCCGGATCGCCTGCGGCGTCCGGTCGCGCAGCAGCACCGGGTCCTCGTTCATCAGCTGGGCGATCGCGTCCAGGATGCGGCCCGCGGGCAGCGTCCCGTCACAGACCCCGGCGAAGCCGGCACCGACCGCGTCGACCTTCGTCGCGCGCCGCATGCCGCGGTTCTGACGGAGCACCACATGCTCCGGGTCCTCCGCGCCGGGCAGCCCGACCTGCTCCTGCACCACTTCGGCGGCCAGGGTGAAATGCCCGGTCAGGAGCGCCGCGTCGTCCTGCTCGCGGAGGTAGTCCTGACGGGCGAAGTGCGCCTCGACGGCCGGGCCGAGCGGCTGCTCCACCGCGTGCGGCCACTCCTCGATCACGACGGACGGACGGCCGGCGGCGGCTGCGGCGGACTTGCGCAGCGTGATCCAGCCGAAGCCGACGCCCTTGGTCCTGCGGGCCTCGAACTCGTCCAGCCAGGCGTCGTACCGCGCGGCGTACTCCGCGGGGTCCGTGCGGTGGTCGCCGCTGTCGCGCAGCCACAGCTCCGCGTACTGGGTGACGTCCTGGACCTCGCGCTGCACGATCCAGGCGTCGCAGCCGTGCGGCACCCAGGAGCCCAGCCGGTGCTGCCACTCCTCGCCCTCGACGTGCTGCCAGTTGGCGAGGAAGTGGGCGTACCCCCCTTCGTTCAGCCGCTCGCCCGTCTGCTGCACCAGCGTCCGGCACAGGTCGTCCCCGCCCATCCCGCCGTCGCGGTAGGTGAGGCGGGCGCCGGGCGAGATGACGAACGGCGGGTTGGAGACGATCAGGTCGTACGTCGCGGAGCCGACCGGCTCGTACAGCGAGCCCTGGCGGAGCTCGGCCGGGGCGGCGCCGGACAGGGCGAGGGTCAGCCGGGTGAAGTCGAGCGCCCGCGGGTTGAGGTCGGTGGCCGTGACCCGGGTGGCGTGCTGCGCGGCGTGCAGCGCCTGGATGCCGGAGCCGGTACCGATGTCGAGCGCGGAGGCGACGGGTCTACGGACGGTGATCCCGGCGAGCGTGGTGGACGCCCCGCCGACGCCCAGGACCACGCCCTCCTCGTGCGAACCGATGCCGCCCGCGCCACCGACCGCGCAGCCCAGGTCGGAGACGATGTACCAGTCCTGCCCCTCGGGGCCGCCGTACGGCCGCACGTCGACCGTGGCCCGCACCTCGTCGCCCTCGTGGACCACCCAGCCGTCCTCGGCGCACTCCGCCAGCGGGAGCGCGGCGCGGGCCCGCTCGTACGGCACGGACCGCTGGAGCAGGAAGAGCCGCACCAGCGTGTCGAGCGGGGAGCCGCCCCGGGTGGCCCGGAGCGCCGGGACCGTCTCGCTGCGGGCGAGCGCGGCGTAGGCGGGCGCGCCGAGCAGGTCGAGGAGCCCGTCGGCGGTGAAGGCGGCGGCGAGCAGGGCTTCGCGGAGCCGGGGCGAACGGTCGGGCACGGGGAGGCTGGTCGTACTCACCCACCCATTGTGTCCGCTCCCACCGACAACGGCAGCGGCCCCGTGCCCGGACCACTCGCGCGGCCCGCCCGGCCGCCCCTCACACAGGGCGTCGCCGGCGCCGCGTCACGCCTTCTTGCTGGGCGCGGCGGGCTCGGACGGCTTGGTGTTCTCCGCCGGAGCCGAGGGCTTCGGCTTCTGGCAGCCCTTCTGCTTGGCCATCGCGGCGCCGACGTCGCCGGACTGGAGCTTCTTCAACGACTCGTCACCACTGCTGCTGATCTTGGTCAGTTCCTCGGCGATGCCCTTGAGCCCGTCGGCGAACGCCGCCTGGTCCTTCGTGTCCAGCGCGTCGACCTTCTTCTGCAGGTTCGCGTACGCCACGGAGGAGGCGTCGAGTTCCTTGACGGCCTCCTTGTGCGTGGTCTCGCCGTCCTCGACCGGCGGCGGACCGGCGGCGTCGACCGCCGCGCCCAGCGCCTTGTACGCCTGCGAGATCTGCTGGAAGGCGGCCGAGTCGGTCTTCTGGACGTCGGCGGGCTTGCTGTTGTCCGCGGTCTGCTGCTGGATGGCGGCGTTGGCGTTCGCGATCTTCTGGAGCTGCGGCTGGACCTTGTCGCAGACCTTCTTGGACCAGTCGTTCACCTTGGCGCTGTTGTCGTCGCCGCCGCACCCCGACAGCGTCAGTACCAGTACCGCGCCGCAGGACAGCGCGGCCGCAAGCTTCTTGTTCACCGGATCGGTCCCTTCCAAGACTCTCGGCCCCGGAACTTACACGGCGAGCACCCGCTACCCGGATGCCAGCTGTCCGATGGGTGACCTTTTGCAGCCATTTGCACCAAGGAGATCGAAGGAGATACAACTCACCCGCCCAGCCCTCGGAGCCCAGGAACGCATGCGCGCATCACCACCCGAACGGTTGATACCGCATCGCCGCCTTCTGCAGCGGACGCCCCATCAGCACCTGAGCCTGACAGGCATGTTGACCGGAGCCGGGACACCGAACACCGGGCGCAGGTCGTCGGGCACAGGGCGCAGGACACCGGTCGCCCGACCTCGACGACCGGCGCCCGGCCACCCGTCCCGGGTCACACGCCCCGGGTCATCCGCACCCGGGTCATCCGCACCCGAGGCATCCGTCTCCGGCCACGGTCACGCGTCCTCGGCGCCCACCGCGACCCCGCGCCGCTTGGACACGTACACCGCGCCGACGATGACCGCGACGGCGACCGCCGCCGCCACCGCGCGCACTCCGGCGCTCGCGTGCTGCCCGTAGCTGAACTGCACCACCGCCGGGGCGATGAGCAGGGCGACCAGGTTCATCACCTTGAGCAGCGGGTTGATCGCCGGGCCCGCCGTGTCCTTGAACGGGTCGCCCACCGTGTCGCCGATGACGGTCGCGGCATGGGCCTCGCTGCCCTTTCCGCCGTAATGGCCGTCCTCGACGAGCTTCTTCGCGTTGTCCCACGCGCCGCCGGAGTTGGCGAGGAAGACCGCCATCAGCGTGCCGACCCCGATGGCACCCGCGAGGTAGGACCCCAGCGCCCCCACCCCGAGCGTGAAGCCGACGGCGATCGGCGCCATGACGGCCAGCAGCCCGGGAGTGGCGAGCTCGCGCAGGGCGTCCTTGGTGCAGATGTCGACCACGCGCCCGTACTCCGGCTTCTCCGAGTAGTCCATGATCCCGGGATGCTCGCGAAACTGCCGCCGCACCTCGTACACCACGGCCCCCGCCGACCGCGACACCGCGCTGATCGCGAGCCCGGAGAAGAGGAAGACGACCGCCGCCCCGAGGATCAGGCCCACCAGGTTGTTGGGCTGCGAGATGTCCAGGCTGAGCGTCAGCTCCCCGGCCCGCGCCCCGACGTCGTCGACCGCGGTGGCGATCGCGTCGCGGTACGAGCCGAAGAGCGCCGACGCCGCCAGCACGGCGGTGGCGATGGCGATGCCCTTGGTGATGGCCTTGGTGGTGTTGCCGACGGCGTCCAGATCGGTCAGGACCTGCGCCCCGGCCCCCGTCACGTCGCCGGACATCTCGGCGATGCCCTGCGCGTTGTCCGAGACCGGGCCGAAGGTGTCCATGGCCACGATGACACCGACGGTGGTGAGCAGCCCGGTCCCCGCCAGGGCCACGGCGAAGAGCGCCAGCATGATCGACGTGCCGCCGAGCAGGAACGCCCCGTACACGCCCAGGCCGATCAGCAGCGCCGTGTAGACGGCGGACTCCAGCCCGATGGAGACACCGGCGAGGACGACGGTGGCCGGGCCGGTCAGCGAGGACTTCCCGATGTCCCGGACCGGGCGCCGGTCCGTCTCGGTGAAGTAGCCGGTCAGCTGCTGGATCAGGGCGGCCAGCACGATGCCGATGGCGACGGCGACCAGGGCGAAGATCCGCGGATCGCCGCTGTGCGACGTGATGGCACGGTCGGTGACACCGTCCAGATCCGCGTACGAGGACGGCAGATAGGAGAACGCGGCCACGGCCACCAGCGCCAGCGAGACCACCGCGGAGACGAAGAAACCGCGGTTGATCGCGGTCATCCCGCTGCGGTCGGCACGCCGGGGGGCGACCGCGAAGATCCCGATCATCGCCGTGATCACCCCGATCGCCGGAACGATCAGCGGGAAGGCCAGCCCGAAGTCCCCGAACGCCGCCTTGCCGAGGATGAGCGCGGCGACGAGCGTCACGGCGTACGACTCGAAGAGGTCGGCCGCCATCCCCGCACAGTCTCCGACGTTGTCGCCCACGTTGTCCGCGATGGTGGCCGCGTTGCGCGGGTCGTCCTCCGGGATGCCCTGCTCGACCTTGCCGACGAGGTCGGCCCCGACGTCCGCCGCCTTGGTGAAGATGCCACCGCCGACCCTCATGAACATGGCGATCAGTGCGGCGCCGAGGCCGAAGCCCTCCAGCACCTTCGGGGCGTCCGCGGCGTAGACGAGCACGACGCAGGACGCGCCGAGCAGACCGAGCCCGACAGTGATCATGCCGACCACGCCACCGGTACGAAATGCGATCTTCATTGCCCGGTGCGCGACGGTGGTGAGGTCCTTTTCCGGCTCGCCCTTCCCGGGAGTCGCCTCACGCGCAGCAGCCGCCACACGGACATTACTGCGTACGGCGAGCCTCATTCCGATGTATCCGGTGGCCGCCGAGAATGCAGCACCCACCAGGAAGAACAGCGAACGGCCCGCGCGCTGCGACCAGTTGTCGGCCGGAAGCAGCAGAAGCAGGAAGAAAACCACCACGGCAAAGAGACCGACCGTACGCAGTTGCCGGGCCAGATAGGCGTTCGCGCCCTCCTGGACGGCCGCGGCGATCGACTTCATGCGCTCGGTCCCCTCGCCGGCCGCCAGCACCTGCCGTACCAGCAGTCCGGCGACCACCAGGGCGACGAGGGCGACGGCCGCGACACCGACCACGATGGCCCGGTTGCCGTCGGTGAGAACCACGGCCGCCGCGGAAGCGGACCGGCCGGGGGGTGCTGAGAATGCGGATTCCTGCGCCAGTACGGCCAGTGGGGTGTTGAAGAACTCCGCCATACGTCCTCCTTGAAGCTCAGCGCTCAAGACGTGGACGAATTGTAGGGAGCGGGAGCCGATCAAAACAGCGTGCGGGTAAATGTCATTACCCGCGGCCGACCGGCCGATAAATGATCGCTTCTCGGTATCGACCCGAATGCAGTAATGGGGCAGGCACGTTCTCCGCAGATCATTGGTCCCGGACAAAGGAAAGAGGCCCTGCTCAGCAGGGCCTCGAAAATCGAGCGGCGATACCGGGACCGTGCCGGACCGCTCGAAGTTACGGCGGCGGCCCGGGTTATGCCGGCCCGGGGCTACGGCAGCAGACGGTTACGGCAACACCGGCGCGGGCGCCTTGGGCCAGCTCATACGGATCACTCCGCCGTTGGCCCCCGACAACACCTCCATGTCGTCGACGAGGCCGCTGATGACCGCGAGCCCCATCTCGTCCTCGCCGTCCGCCCCGCTCTCGCGATCCGGCTGGTCGAGCCCCGCCGGGCCTTCCGTGGCACCGTGCGCGCCGCCATCGGATTCGACGGAATCCGCCCCCGGCCCCGGCACCTCGTCGCCGACCTCGACGGAGAAGGACTTCTCCCCCTCGATCAGGGCGACGGAGACGGGTGTGGTGATGCCATGGGTGCGGTGCAGTCCGACCGCACGGCTGCATGCCTCGCCGACGGCGAGCCTGACCTCGTCGAGCACGGCCTCGTCGACCCCGGCCCGGCGCGCCATGGCGGCCGCCACGAGGCGGGCCGTCCTGACATGTTCGGGTTGGGCACTGAAGCGGAGTTCAACGGTGGCCATGCGATCCCCCTCAGACGTACGGGCGTGCATCCGGGCCCCGGGCGCACGGCCCGGCGTCCCTGTTCTTCTTCCGCGTTCCATCTTCCGGCACCGGCGGTGCCCCGGTCGCGTCGTCGCCCACCGGTCGGGGCGGGCCGTCGACCCACCGCCGGACCCGGCGGACGGCTGCCACGGCGGCGGGCGCCCCGGACGGCGGCCGAGAAGCGGTCTCACCGGACGACATCCGCCGAACACCTGAACGGCGGACCGCTGAACGGCGGACGGCGGGCAGCGCGCGGCAGCCGGTGGCCGGCAGTCGGCGACCGACGGGTCGGCAGCGGGCGGACCGGCGAGGGCCGCCCGGGCAGCATCTGCCCGGTCATCGGCGAACGCCTCACCGGCCGACTGGCCGACGTTCCTCCGAACGCCTCGCCCTCCGGCCGGTGGCCCGGCTGCGGACCGACGATCAGTCGGTGGCCGCCACGGCCTCGTCGACCGTGGTGTGGATCGGGAACACCTTGGTCAGACCGGTGATCCGGAAGATCTTGAGAATGCGCTCCTGGTTGCAGACCAGACGCAGCGAGCCCTCATGGGCCCGGACACGCTTCAGGCCACCCACGAGCACGCCGAGGCCGGTGGAGTCGAGGAAGTCGACGCCTTCCATGTCGACAACCAGGTGGTAGCTGCCGTCATTCACCAACTCCACCAACTGCTCGCGCAGCTTGGGCGCGGTATACACATCAATCTCGCCACCGACCTCGACGACCGTACGGTCGCCACCAGGGCCGGACACATTGCGAGTCGACAAGGACAGGTCCACGGATCCTCCAGCACCTTGCTATCGAGCGGTCGCCCCTCGGTCTCCCCGGCGGAGCCGGGGGACGGATCGCCAGCCGCGATGGCATTCAATCACTTACCAGCAGCCATGCACGACGCCTTGGGACCATTGTCCGTCACGCCAGTGACACACTCGGTGCCGATGGCCAAGAATCACCGCCCCGGTCGACCACCCGGGAACAGCGACCCCAGACCCTCTCCCGCCATGGTCCTCGACCGGCTCGCCGCCGTGGCGGGCCGATCCGCGCGCATCACTCATACGGAGCACTTGCCCCCGCGTACGGGAACCCATGCCATATGGCCCGATCGCATCCGGCCGGAAGTCGTCGCCGCGATCCAGCGGGCCGGAATCGAACACCCGTGGGTCCACCAGGCGGCCGCCGCCGAGCACGCCCTGGACGGCGAATCCGTCGTGATCGCCACCGGCACGGCCTCCGGCAAGTCGCTCGCCTATCTCGCCCCGGTCCTCAGCACCCTGCTCGACGGCTCCGAGGCGCCGAACGGCCGCGGCACGACCGCCCTGTACCTGGCCCCCACCAAGGCCCTGGCCGCCGATCAGCGGCGGGGGGTGAAGCAGCTCGCCGCCCCCCTCGGCAACGCCGTCCGGCCTGCGGTCTACGACGGCGACACCCCGGTCGAGGAACGCGAGTGGGTCCGGCAGTACGCCAACTACGTCCTGACCAATCCCGACATGCTGCACCGCGGGATACTCCCCGCCCATCCCCGCTGGTCCTCCTTCCTGCGCGCGCTGCGCTTCGTCGTGATCGACGAGTGCCACACCTACCGCGGCGTCTTCGGCTCCCACGTCGCCCAGGTGATACGCCGGCTCCGCCGCCTGTGCGCCCGCTACGGCGCCGATCCCGTCTTCCTCCTCGCCTCCGCCACCGCGGCCGAGCCCTCCGTGGCGGCGGGCCGCCTCACCGGTCTGCCGGTCCAGGAGGTGGCCGACGACTCCTCGCCCCGCGGCGAGATGGTCTTCGCCCTGTGGGAGCCGCCCCTGACCGAACTGAACGGCGAGCAGGGCGCCCCCGTCCGGCGCACCGCCACCGCCGAGACCGCGGACCTCCTCACCGACCTCACCGTCCAGGGCGTCCGTTCGGTCGCCTTCGTACGCTCCCGGCGCGGCGCCGAGCTGATCTCCGTCATCGCGAAGGAACGTCTCGCCGAGGTGGACCGCTCCCTGCCGGACCGGGTCGCCGCCTACCGGGGCGGCTACCTCCCCGAGGAGCGCCGGGCCCTGGAGCGCGCCCTGCACTCCGGGCAGCTGCTCGGGCTGGCCGCCACCACCGCCCTCGAACTCGGCATCGACGTCTCCGGCCTGGACGCCGTCGTCATCGCGGGGTACCCCGGAACCAGGGCGTCGCTGTGGCAGCAGGCGGGCCGCGCGGGGCGCTCCGGCGGGGGCGCGCTGGCCGTCCTGGTGGCCCGTGACGACCCGCTGGACACCTTCCTCGTCCACCACCCCGAGGCGCTGTTCCAGCAGCCCGTGGAGTCCACCGTCCTCGATCCCGACAATCCGTACGTCCTCGCCCCCCATCTGTGCGCCGCCGCGTCGGAGCTTCCGCTCACCGGGCCCGACCTGGAACTCTTCGGCCCGGCCGCCTCCGGGCTGCTGCCGCAACTGGAGGCCGCGAAGCTGCTGCGGAAGCGGGCGTCGGGCTGGCACTGGACCCGACGCGAGCGCGCCGCCGACCTCACCGACATCCGTGGCGGGGGCGGCCGCCCCGTCCAGATCGTCGAGGAGGGCACCGGCCGGCTGCTGGGCACCGTCGACGAATCGGACGCGCACGCCTCCGTCCACGAGGGCGCCGTCCACCTCCACCAGGGCCGCACCTACCTGGTCCGGAAGCTCGACCTGGAGGACGCGGTGGCCCTGGTGGAGGAGGCCGCCCCGCCGTACTCGACCACGGCGCGCGACACCACCTCCATCGCGGTCCTGGAGACCGACGCCGAGATCCCGTGGGGTGACGGGCGGCTCTGCTACGGCTCCGTGGAGGTCACCAGCCAGGTCGTCTCCTTCCTGCGGCGCAGACTGCTCACCGGAGAGGTCCTCGGCGAGACCAAGCTGGACCTGCCGCCCCGCACCCTGCGCACCCGGGCCGTCTGGTGGACGGTCACCGAGGACCAGCTCGACGCCGCCCGGATCAATCCGGAGATCCTCGGCGGCGCCCTGCACGCCGCCGAGCACGCCTCGATCGGGATGCTGCCGCTCTTCGCCACCTGCGACCGGTGGGACATCGGCGGCGTCTCCGTACCGCTGCACCCCGACACCCTGCTGCCCACGGTCTTCGTGTACGACGGCCACCCGGGCGGTGCCGGGTTCGCCGAGCGGGCCTTCCACACCGCCCGTGCCTGGCTGACCGCGACCCGCCAGGCGATCGCCTCCTGCGAGTGCGAGGCGGGCTGCCCGTCCTGCGTCCAGTCCCCCAAATGCGGCAACGGCAACGAACCGCTGCACAAACGCGGCGCCGTACGCCTGCTCACCGAACTCCTGCGGTCCGCTCCCCCGGACCCCGCGAACCCGGAAGCGGTCCGGCCCGCGCCGGCGGCCCCGGAGCACCGGGACGAGCCGCCGGAGGGCCGACGGACCCCGGAGTGCCAGGAGCAGCCGCCGGAGGACCGGCGGACCCAGGAACGCCAGGTCCAGCCGCCGGAGGACCGGCCCGGGACCTGACCTCCGGCCCGTACCGGCCGAAGGCGACCCGGGCCGTCACATCGGCGATCTCCCCGCTCACCGAACACCGGACCACCGTCGCTCCCTGCGCCGCGGCCACCCGCCCGGCGGCCGCGCACGCCTCCTCGGGGCCGCGCAGGGCACGGTCGGCCGCGGCCAGGGCCGCCAGGTCCGCCGCACCGCCCGCCCGGTGCCGGACGACCACCACCTGCCCGAGGGCCAGCACCACCGCGAACACCGCGCACAGCGTGGCCGCCGTCATCGCCACCCACACCGTGGCCAGGCCCCGGTCCCCGCACGACCGGGCCGAAACCGCCGTACGGAGCCGGGCCAGGGCCGCGGTGCCCGCCCGTACGGGGACGGCCGCCCGCCCCCGTACGCCCTGTTCGCTCCGTCCACCCGTCGGAGTCATGGCGCCGCCCCCACCGTGTCCTCGGCCAGTGCGACCGCCTCCGCGTGCAGCGTCAGGGCCAGCGGGCCCGGACCGGGGGTGGACGCCGCCACGCGCACCCGCCACAGCTCCCCGGTCCGCTCCAGCGCGACGTCCGCCCCTCCGGGGGCCGCCGAGCGGGCCGCCTCCAGCACCTGCGGCTCCGGCTCGGACCGGGCCGCCGCCCTCGCCCCGGCCCGTGCCGCGTCCACGCACCGGATCTGGGCGGAGGCGGCCACCAGCGCCCAGACCAGCGTCATCGCGAACACCACCAGCACCGGAATCGCCATGGCCGCCTCCGCCGTCACCGCCCCCCGGTCGTTCTCAGAACTTCGCATCGAGCGCTTCCTTCACCAGCGACTGCAACGCGGTCATGACCGGCTGGCTGGTGACCACCTTGTAGAGAACCGCCGCGAAGGCACAGGCCGCGATGGTTCCCACCGCGTATTCGGATGTCGTCATTCCGTCGTCCGACCGGCCCCGGCGCGCCATGCCCCGTACCCAGTTCCTGATTCGCCGCATCATTACAAACCCCCGTGAAATTCTTGATTCATCCAGAAATTGATTGCACACGCACTTTTCAGCCGGTTTGTACGCGGCTGACTTGCGTCACCCCGTACGCAGCAGCCCGTTCGCCAGGCCGAACACCACCGGCGCCACACCGACCAGCAGGAACGCGGGGAGGAAGCAGAGCCCCACCGGGGCGGTGACCGCCACGGCCGCCCGCTGCGCCCGTGCCACGGCCGCGCTCGTCCGTTCCGCCCGCATCGCCTCGGCCAGCCGCGCCACCGGCTCCGCCGCCGGTGCCCCCGTCGACCCCGCACGGTCCAGACAGCGGGCCAGCGGGCCGGCCCCCGGTATCTCCCCGAACCTCCCCCAGGCCGCCGAAGGGTCACCGCCCAGACGGATCTCCGCAGCCACCCGCGCCAGCCGGTCCCCGACCGGTCCGCCCAGTGACTCCCCCACCGCCTCCGCCGCCTCCCGGGGACCGGCCCCGGCGGAGAGGCAGGCGGCCAGCAGATCGGCCGCCAGCGGGAGCTGACGCCTCACCTCCGCCGTATCCGCCGCCCGGGCCGCGTGCCCTTGCCGACCCCGTTGCCACCGGCGGGCCCCGTACGCCCCGGCCAGCCCCGCCAGGCACCCCAGCAGGCCGCCGACCAGGACCCAGCCCACCACCACGACCCCCAGCGGCACGGCCCACTCCTTCACCCGGGCGCCGGGCACGGCACACCACGGCGCCGGCCCGCCCCGGGGCCTCCCTCGCCCCTCGACCGCCATCAGCGCCGCGCCCCGACGACGTACCGCCCGCCGACGGGCCGTCCCGGCCAGGACGAGGCCCACCGCCACGAGCGCGCTCGACACCGCGCACACCGCCACCAGCTGCCGGACCACCTCGCCGGCCCCCGCGCTCATGCCACCTCCCCCGCCCGTACGATCCCGGCGGCCCAACGGAGCCCGGCCGCCTCCAGCAGGCCGCCCGTCGCCAGGCAGGCCAGCCCGGCCGGGGTGTGCAATAGCACACGCAACGGATCGGCCCCGAGCGCCGCCCCGAGCCCGAGCCCCAGCACCGGGAGCAGTGCCAGTACGGCCACCGTCGACCAGGCCCCCGCCAGTTGGGCCAGCAACTCGGCCCGGCCACGCGCCTCCGCCCGCAACGCGCCTTCCAGGCGGTCCATCCCCGCCGCGAGCCCGGCCCCGCGGTCCGCCGCCACCCGCCAGCAGGCCGCCACCCCCGCGAGCCCCTCCAGCCCCGGCTCGCGCGCCGCCTGCCGGAGCGCCGCCGGAACGTCGCCACCGAACCGGGCTGCAGCGGACACAGCGGCCTCCTCCGCGCCCAGGGCTCCGGTGTCGCGGACGGCCACGAGCAACGCCCGTCCCGGTTCGTGTCCGGCCCGCAGCTCACCCACGACCGCACCGCACAGCGCCACCACCCCGGCGGCGCGGCGTTCCCTCTCCCGGCCCCGGGCCCGCCGTCGCAGCCACCTCCGTACCACCGGCACCGCCACCACACCGGCCGGCAACGGCAGCACCGACCGCCCCAGCACCGCGACGACCGCCGCCGCCACGAGGCAGAGCAGCTCCCACCGCCCCGACAACCGCTGCCGTACCCGCGCCCCGGCCCTTTTCCACCACACCGACCGGGCACCACCCGGGGCGACGAGCAAGGCATCGGCCCGCCACCGCCCGTGGTCCCGCGCCACCACCAGCCAGGCCGCCGCCCCGGCGCACAGGGCCACCGCGCAACTCACCCCCACCGACAGTCCCGTGGACGCTCCCCCGCTCACCAGGCACCCCCGACCAGGAACCGCAGTCGCTCCCAGCCCCGTTCCCGCACGAACCCGTCGGCACCCCAGCGCAGCGCGGGCACGGTCACCACCAGCCCGGACGCATCCCTCTCCAGGACCTGCACCTCGGCGATCCGCCGCTGACCGGACCGGTCCCGCGCAAGGTGCACCACCACCGACAGCGCCGCCGCCAGCTGGCTGTGGAGCGCCGCCCGGTCCAGCCCGGCCGCCGTGCCCAACGCCTCCAGACGGGCCGGTACATGCTCGGCGGCATTGGCGTGCACAGTGCCGCAACCGCCCTCGTGGCCCGTGTTCAGCGCGGCCAGGAGATCGGTGACCTCGGCACCCCGCACCTCCCCGACCACCAGCCGGTCGGGCCGCATCCGCAACGCCTGCCGCACCAGGTCCCGGAGCGTCACCCGGCCCGCCCCCTCCTGGTTCGCGGGGCGGGACTCCAGCCGCACCACATGCGGATGGTCCGGCCGCAGCTCCGCCGAATCCTCGGCGAGCACGATCCGCTCGCGCTCCCCGACCGCCCCCAGCAGACTCGACAGCAGGGTCGTCTTGCCCGCTCCCGTGCCCCCGCTGATCAGGTACGAGACCCGGGCCTCGACCAGGGCCCGCAGCATCCGGTCACCACCCGGCGGGACCGTCCCCGCCGCCACCAGCTCCGCCAGCGAGAAAGCCCTGGGCCGCACGACCCGCAGCGACAGGCACGTCGAGCCCACGGACACCGGCGGCAGTACCGCGTGCATACGGGTGCCGTCCGGCAGCCGCGCGTCCACCCAGGGACGGGCATCGTCCAGCCGCCGCCCCGCCACGGCGGCCAGCCGCTGCGCCAGCCTGCGCACCGCGGCGGCGTCCGTGAAGGTCACCCCGGTGAGCTCGATCCCGCCGCCCCGATCCACCCACACCCGGTCCGGAGCGGACACCAGCACGTCCGTCACCGCCGGATCGGCGAGCAGCGGCTCCAACACCCCCGTACCGACCAGCTCACCGCGCAACTCATCGGCCGCACCGAGCACTTCCGTATCGCCGAGCAGCCTCCCCTGGGCGCGCAGCGCGGCCGCCACCCCGGCCGGCGTCGGCGCCGTGCCGCTCTGCGCGAGCCGCTGCCGTACGGCGTCGAGCAGCGCCTCCGTCATGACGCACCGCCCTTGGCGCTTCCCGCCGAACGCTCCTCCACGAGGACCTGCTCCCAGAACGCCGTACAGAACCTGGCCATCGGACCGCGCGCGCGGCCACCCGGCGGCGCGCCGCCGTCCTGCGCCGTCGACAGCCCGTTGTCGAGCGGGAGTTCACCGGCCAGGGGCAGCTCCAGCGCCTGCGCCATCCACGGGGCGTCGAGGCCCGCCGCGTACGGCCCGCGGCACACCACCCGCAGGTCGTCGAGGGCCGCCCCGGCCATCGACGCGATCCGCTTCGCCGCGGCGACGGCGCGGAGTTCGCCCGGCACCACCAGCAGTCCGAGGTCCAGCTGGGCGAGCGCCTCGGCCACCGATTCGTCGAACCGGCGCGGAAGGTCGACGACCACCACCCCACCGAGTCGGCGGGCAGCGGCCAGCACGGCCCGCATGGCCTGCGGCGGAATGGCCACCCAGTCGTCGCGCCCCCAGCTGAGCACCCGCAGCCCATGCAGTTCGGGCAGTGACTCCTCCAGCGCCCCTCCGCCGACCCGACCTCGGGAATGGGCGAAGTCGGGCCATCGCTTCCCCTCAGCCCGTTCACCGCCGAGCAGTACGTCGATGCCGCCGCCGAGCGGATCGCCGTCGATCAGCATGGTCCGCCGACCGGACCCGGCCGCGGTCACCGCGAGGGCGCAGGCCAGCGTGGAAGCGCCCGCGCCGCCCCGGCCTCCGATCACCCCCACGGTGAGCGCCGGCCGGCCCACTCCCTCCGCCGCGTTGGCCAGCTGGTCGACGAGCCAGCTCTCCGATTCGGGCAGCCGCAGCACGTACTCGGCCCCGATCTCCACGGCCCGTCGCCAGATCTCCGGCACGTCCTGCCCTCTGCCGACGATCATCACGCCCCGCCTGCGCACCGCGCCCCGGCATCGCTGGGCGGCGTCGTCGCCCACGAGAACCATCGGGGCCCGCTCCCAGCCGTCCCCGTCCCCGTCCTCGGGCGGTGACGGGCGCACCTCCGGCTCCGCCCCGGCCGCGGCGCACAGCCGCAGCAGGTCGTCGAGCAGTTCCACGTCCTCGGTCACGATCAGCGGTCCGCCCCGCCGCGCTCCGGCGGCCTGCGCATGATCCCCCGCACGGGTCCCAGCCACGAATCCCCCACCTCTTCCCACTGAAACTGCACCTGCGTCGTGGCCCGCGGCGTCCCGGACGGAGTGTCCCGGGACGGGCGATTCCACGAACCGCGGACTTCGCGGCTGGGAATCACCGTGCAGCGATGCGGAAAATCGTGTGGATCTTGCTTGAGAACTGTGGATAACTCCGCCGTTGTGAATAACTCCGTCGCCCATATCGGCGATCTCCACAGCGCAGCACTTCCGCTACGCACAGTCACGATGCAGGGTGGTGGAGGGCGGCTCGACCGACGAATCGCCACGGTCGGAATGGGGGCGGAATGCGGGATCCCGAACGGAAGAAACACGTCCGGACATGCGACGACCCCCGCCGGGGGGGAGAGCGGGGGTCGTCCCCACGGCCGACTCGGGGGGGGAGGAGCCGGACCGGGTTAGCACGGTCGCGAACGATCCGTGACTTCCATGGTGTACCCGAGGGCCTTCTCAAGCAAACCCACGCGCCGGGGTTTACGCCGAATGGTGTCCCCCTATGCTCTGCCTTGTGGAAAACCGCTTCTTGCCGCGCACAGCAGCCTTCTTCGACCTGGACAAGACGGTCATTGCGAAGTCTTCGACGCTGACCTTCAGCAAGTCCTTCTACCAAGGCGGTCTGATCAACCGCCGCGCAGTACTGCGCACTGCGTACGCACAGTTCGTGTTCCTTGCCGGGGGTGCAGATCACGACCAGATGGAGCGGATGCGGGAATATCTCTCCGCGCTCTGCAAGGGCTGGAACGTCCAGCAAGTGAAGGAAATCGTTGCCGAAACCCTCCATGATCTGATCGACCCGATCATCTACGACGAAGCCGCGACACTCATCGAGGAACACCACACCGCCGGGCGCGACGTGGTGATCGTGTCGACCTCCGGCGCCGAGGTCGTCGAGCCGATCGGTGAGCTGCTCGGCGCCGACCGGGTCGTCGCGACCCGCATGGTCGTCGGGGACGACGGCTGTTTCACCGGTGAGGTCGAGTACTACGCGTACGGGCCCACCAAGGCCGAGGCGATCAGGTCACTCGCGGTGTCGGAGGGGTACGACCTCTCGCGTTGCTACGCCTACAGCGATTCGGCCACGGACGTACCGATGCTGGAGTCGGTGGGCCATCCGCACGCGGTCAATCCGGACCGCGCGCTGCGGCGCGAGGCGACCCTGCGCGAGTGGCCGGTCCTCGTCTTCAACCGACCGGTCCGGCTCAAGCAGCGGCTGCCCACGTTCTCCCTGCCGCCGCGCCCGGCGCTGGTCGCGGCGGCCGCGGTGGGAGCAGCGGCCGTCACCGCGGGCCTCGTCTGGTACACCTCCCGCCGGCGCGCCGCAGTGGGCCCCGCCTGATACGGACCGCTGTTCCGCCGTCCGGCAGGCACGGGCGGCGGAACAGTGGGCGTCGAATTATCCAACTCACCCGTAATTGAACCCAAAAGTAAAGAAGTGGGGCCTCCACTACCGCTCACCCCGGCTCTGGAGTACAAATGACTCAACGGCCCGCGAGACCAAGGACATCCGAGAGGATTACCTTTACCGCAGAGACGGCCCCACGGACCGAGCATGAAAACCGAGCACCCACGCGACGTCGACCCGTCGATTACGGGCCAGCCGCACCAGGGAACGGGCAAAGAATCCCGACCTGATGGGCACATTTCGAGGACGCATGGTAACTGGGCGGACATGCCAGCGGCGGTACCGAGGACGGTGCCGCCGCAACCCTTTTACCGATAGCAAAGCCCCGCCGAGACCCTGAGCCGATGCGGCGCACCAGGGGTTCATGCCGACACCGCACGGATATTTTCCCGAAACACCCCGGTGAAGTTACTTCGGTGGATTCTTCTCCTCGCGCCCGTCGGCAGACGCACCCGCCGACCGGCACAGCTCCCGGTCGCCCCACCCGCCGGTCGCCTCCCCCTCCGGCCGACGAACCGCCGCGCCGTCAGGCGGCGCCGCGCTGCAATGCCTCGCACACGGCCGTCGACTCCCTGACGCCCAGTTCCACCGAGCGGCCGCAGTGGGCGATCCAGGCCGCCATCCCGTCCGGCGTCCCGGACAGGTAGCCCGCGAACGCGGCGGTGTAGGCCGCCCGCCCCTGCTCGGCGTGCCCCACCTCTGCGGGGCAGATCGACTTGGGATCGAGCCCGCTCCCGACCAGCACGATCCGCTCGGCGGTCCGCGCGACAAGACCGTTGTACGAACCGAACGGGCGCAGGGCCAGCAGCTCACCGTGCACGACCGCCGCCACCACCAGCGCGGGCGCCGACGTGCCCGAGAGCACCAGCCCGGAAAGCCCCTCGAGCCGCCCGGCCACCTCGTCGGCCGACGGCAGCGCCGCCTCGATCAACGGTTCGTCCACCGACTCACCGGCCAGCCGCGGCCGGCCGACCGCGTCGTCGGGAGTCGCTCCACCGGCGGCTACCAGGTGCAGCCGCGCGAGGACCCGCAGCGGCGACTGCCGCCAGATGGAGAGCAGTTGGCCCGCTTCGGCCGTCAGCCGCAGCGCCGCGCCGACCACCCGCGCCTCGCCGTCACCGCCGAAATCGGTGCGCCGCCGCACCTCCTCCAGACTCCAGTCGGCACCCGAGAGCGCCGCCGAACCGCGGGCTCCGCGCAGCGCGGCCTCCGCGGTGACCTCGTTGCTGCGGCGCCGCATGACGCGGTGACCGTAGACCCGGTCGACGGCCTTGCGTACGGAGTCCACCGCGTCGGCGACACCCGGCAGGGCGCCGAGGGCGGCGAGCGGATCAGAGGCAGTCGTACTCATAAGTAGGGAGGCTACGCGCACCCCGCACCGATACCGCCCGGGAGTGGCCTTCTTCACGAAGCTCGACAGCACAACGCGTTCACACCGCTACCCTAGGTGAACATGAAGATCGCTTTCGTGGGGAAGGGCGGCAGCGGCAAGACGACGCTGTCCTCGCTCTTCATCCGCCACCTCGCCGCCAATGAAGCCGATGTCGTCGCCGTGGACGCCGACATCAACCAGCACCTGGGGGCCGCGCTCGGCCTCGACGACCGGGAAGCCGCCGCACTGCCCGCGATGGGGGCGCACCTGCCTCTGATCAAGGACTATCTGCGCGGCACCAACCCCCGCATCGCCTCCAGCGAGACGATGATCAAGACGACCCCGCCCGGCGAGGGTTCCCGGTTGCTGCGGGTCCGCGAGGACAATCCGATCTACGACGCCTGCGCGCGTACGGTCGAGCTGGACGACGGGGAGATCCGGCTGATGGTCACCGGTCCGTTCACCGAGTCGGATCTGGGAGTGGCGTGCTACCACTCCAAGGTCGGCGCGGTCGAGCTGTGCCTCAACCACCTCGTCGACGGCCCCGACGACTACGTGGTCGTCGACATGACGGCCGGCTCGGACTCCTTCGCCTCGGGAATGTTCACCCGCTTCGACATGACGTTCCTGGTTGCCGAACCGACCCGCAAGGGCGTCTCCGTCTACCGCCAGTACAAGGAGTACGCGCGGGACTTCGGGGTCGCGCTGAAGGTCATCGGCAACAAGGTGCAGGGCGAGGACGACCTGGAGTTCCTGCGCTCCGAGGTGGGCGACGACCTCCTGGTCACCGTCGGGCACTCCGACTGGGTGCGGACGATGGAGAAGGGCCGGCCCGCCCGGTTCGAACTGCTGGAGGCCGAGAACCGGATGGCGCTCCAGGCGCTGCAGGATGCCGCGGAGGACTCGTACGGTCAGCGGGACTGGGGGCGCTACACGCGGCAGATGGTGCACTTCCACCTGAAGAACGCGGAGAGCTGGGGCAACGAGAAGACGGGCGCCGATCTGGCCGCGCAGGTCGATCCCGCCTTCGTCCTCGACGAGCGGTACGCGCGGGACGGCGTGGTTCAGCCCGTCTGAGCCTCGCGCGGGGCGCCGCGTCCGCCCGGGCCCTGCCCGGCGGGCCGGCGCCAGGCGGGCCGACACCAGGAACGGCTCCTGGGCTCCCGGGCAACCGGGCTAGTGAACGGCGCGGTCGGGCTGGTGAACGGCGCGGTCCGCACCACCGTCCGTACCGCCGAGGAACACCTTCCACCCCCGCTCGGGAGCCTGACCGACGCCGAGCGTGCCGAGCTTCGCGAGTGTCGCGGGGGCCTGCGCGTCCAGCCAGTCGGCCAACTGCCGGAAGGAGACACAACGCACCTCCTTCCTGGTGCAGACCGCCGCGATGGTCTGCTCGACGGCGCGCATATAGGTGCCGCCGTTCCAGGACTCGAAGTGGTTCCCGATGATCAACGGGGCACGGTTCCCCGCATAGGCGCGATCGAAGGCCCGGAGCAGACCGTCGCGCATCTGGTTGCCCCAGTACTCGTGCATGCCCGGGTCGCCCTGGGTCACGCCCGACTGGTTGAACATGAAGTTGTAGTCCATCGAGAGCGTCTCGAACGCGCGGCCCGGGACGGGGACGAGCTGCATCGACAGGTCCCAGATTCCGCCCTTCTTCTTCGGCCAGACCTGGTTGCCGACCCCGCTGGAGTCGTAGCGGAAGCCCATCGTCCGCGCGGCGGCCACCATGTTCTCCCGCCCTTCCAGGCAGGGGGTGCGGCCGCCGACGAGTTCCTTGTCGTAGTCGAAGGGGAGCGGTTTCTCGGCCGCGAGTCCGGGGGTGTTGGACTTCCATTCCTTCACGAAGGTCTTGGCCTGGCGGATCTCGCTCCTCCACTGGTCGACCGACCAGGTGCCTCCGCCTTCGGGCCCGCAGAAGTGGCCGTTGAAGTGGGTGCCGATCTCGTTGCCGTCCTCCCAGGCCCCACGCACCTGGGTGATGGTGTCGCGGATCCCCTGGGTGTCGTTGAACCCGATGTCGGAGCTTCCGGCGTTGTGCTTGGGCGGGTCGTACTGCTTCCGCTTCTCCTTCGGCAACATGTACACGCCGCTGAGGAAGTACGTCATGGTCGCGTGGTGCTTCCTCCCGACCTCGCGGAAGTGCGAGAAGAGTTTCTGGCTGTCCTCGCCCGCACCGTCCCAGGAGAAGACCACGAACTGCGGGGGCTTCCGTCCCGGCGCCAGACGTGTGGGAACGGGCTGCTCCGGCTGACTGCCGGTGAAGGCGGTGGAGCCGTCGCCGATCAGCCGGAACACACGGTTGGGCGCGGCTTCCGGCGCCGCGCCCTTCGCACCCGCAGGGAGTCTCTTCGAGCCGGGGACCTGTTTCACCGCCCCCGCCCCGCCATCCTTGCCGGAGGAGGAGCAACCGGCCACGCCTGCGGTGAGCACGACGGCCACGGCCCCCAGCGCGACTCGCCCTGTAACGGCCCGCGCCGCAGGTTCCTTCCTCCTGGAGTTCCGCCTCCCGGGGTTCCTCTCGGATCCCTTTCCGGTGGCACACCTCTTCACGGCGGCTCCTGTCATGGCGGCCGTCATCAGCCCACCCCTTCCCTGCAGGTGATCCGCATCGAAGTGGCGACGCGGCGCGGCCAAGTTCGCACATGACTTCGCCTGTTCAGCACGACAGGCCGAATGAAAAGATGATTATTCACCTGAACGGGTGGTCAAATTGGCTATTTACTCCCAAGCATGGACACGAATCTTTACTCCCCATTACTGTTCGTTTACCGAGAGTTGAGAAATCCCGCCGCTGCACGCCGTGACCCACGGCCGCGCCCCACATTCCGCGACCGCGCTGCCCCGGAGGAGACGGGAACATGTTCGCTTGCGTCCCCACTCGCCATGACCGCACATCCCGCAGTTCGCGCCCCTCGCGCGCCTCGGGAATCAAGCAACCGCACAGCCCGCCGCCACCTCGCGGCGGACGCTTCCGCATCTCCGGCTCCGACCTGTCCGCATCGATCACGGTCTTCCTGCTCGCCGTCCCCATGTCACTCGGCCTCGCCGTCGCCATGGGCGCCCCGCTGGAGGCCGGTCTCATCTCCGCCGCGATCGGCGGCATCGTCGCCGGGCTGCTCGGCGGCACCCCGCTCCAGGTCAGCGGCCCGTCCGCCGGGCTGACAGTCGTCACCGCCGAGCTGATCCAGATCTACGGCTGGCGCACCACCTGCGCGATCACCATCGGCGCCGGGCTTCTGCAGATCCTGCTGGGCTCGCTACGGGCGGCGCGCAGCGCTCTCGCCGTCAGCCCCGCCATCGTGCACGGCACTCTCGCCGGCATCGGCGTGGCCATCGCCCTCGCCCAGCTGCACATCGTACTCGGCGGCTCACCGCAGAGTTCGGCCGTCGCCAACGCCCTGGCCCTTCCCGACCAGTTGGACCGGGTGAGTCCGGCCGCCCCGCTCATCGGGCTGCTGACCATCGCCGTTCTCGTCCTGTGGCCCCGGATTCCGGGGCGGATCGGCAGAGGTCTTCGACGCGCTCCCACCGCCCTCGCCGCAGTAGTGACGGCCACGGCGGTGGCCGCGGTGGCAGCACCCGGGATCGCCCGGGTCGATCTTCCGTCCTGGCGCTCGCACGTCCTGCCGGAGCTGCCCCAGGGCCCGGTGCTCGCCCTGGCCACCGCCGTGTTCACGATGATGCTGGTGGCCAGCCTGGAATCACTGCTCGCGGCGGTGGCGGTGGACAAGTTGTCCGCCGCGTCCTCGGCACCGGTCCCACCCGTGCCGCCGCCCGGGCCCGCAGCCGAGACTGCCGATCCGCCCTCCGCTGCCACCCCATCCGCCGGTCCCCCGTCCTCCGCCGCGCCCGCGCTGCCCGCCAGGCGTTCCGATCTCGACCGTGAACTGCGCGCCCAGGGCATCGCGAACGTCATGTCCGGACTGGTCGGCGGGCTGGCCGTGTCCGGCGGCGCGGTGCGCAGCTCGGCGAACGTACGGGCCGGAGCCAGGACCCGGGCCGCCACCGTGTTGCACGGCGTCTGGGTGCTGCTCGCCACCGGGCTGCTCGTCACGGTGCTGGAGTGGATCCCGTTGGCCGCGCTCGCCGCGCTGGTGATGATGGTCGGCATCCAGATGGTGAGCCTCGCCCACATCCGGAACGTCCACAAGCACCGCGAATTCCTGGTGTACGGGGCGACGATCACCGGGGTGATCCTCTTCGGCGTGCTCAAGGGGGTGGCGATCGGCATCGCGGTGGCGGTCGTGGTCGCGCTGCACCGCCTGGCCAGGACGGGGATCACGGTCACCGATCAGGGGGGGCTGCATCTGGTCGTCGTGCGGGGGCAGCTCACGTTTCTCGCCGTGCCCCGGCTCAGCCGCACGCTCGGGCAGTTGCCCCAGGACGGAAACGTCGTCGTCGAACTGGACGGCTTCTTCATGGACCACGCGGCGTACGAGGCGATCCAGGACTGGAGCAATGCCCAGACCGCCCACGGCGGCAAGGTCGTGTTCACCGGCCGGTCCGGTAGCCGGATCGCGGAGCCCACCTCGGCGGCGGACGCCTGCTGCCGCCCCTGGACGCCGTGGCGCAACCATCACTGCCACGACGCCCCCGCTCTCCTCTCCGCGGCCCCGGCCCCGCTTCCGGACACCGACGCGGACGCGGGCCCACCTGAGGACACGGCTTCGCACCCGGTCCCGGGTACCTGTCCGGAACCAGCCCCGGCCCCGGACACCCGCCCGGCCCCAACACCGGCCCCGGACCAGAACCAGGGCCAGGGCCAAGGTCAAGGTCAAGGTCAAGGTCAGGACCAGGATTCGGCTGGAGGCACGGCTCCCGGTTTCCATCACTCCACCGGCCCCATCCCTTCGCCCCACACCGCACCCCGTACGGCTGCCCACGCCGATCCCGGTCCCCGTACCGATCCTCGCGCCGGTCACTCCGTCGGCCCCCGGCCCGAAGCCTCCGACGTCGGTGCCGCACCCGGGCCCCGGTACGGCGCGGGCGGCCACCGGCTGGCCAGCGGTCTCAGTTCGTTCCAGCGCCACACCGCCCCGCTGGTGCGCGACGAGCTGGCCCGGTTGGCCGCCGAAGGGCAGCGTCCGTCCCAGCTGTTCATCACCTGCGCGGACTCCCGCCTGGTCACCAGCATGATCACGGCAAGCGGCCCCGGCGATCTGTTCACCGTGCGGAACATCGGCAATCTGGTGCCGCCGCCGAACGCCGACTCGGGCGACCATTCGGTGGGCGCGGCGATCGAGTACGCGGTGGACGTGCTGAAGGTGGAGTCGATCACCATCTGCGGGCACTCCGGCTGCGGAGCGATGCAGGCGCTGCTCGGCGCCGGGCCCGAAGCGGAACATCCCCCCACGTCCCTGTGGCGGTGGCTGAGACACGGGCTGCCGAGCCTGAAGCGGATGTCGTCCCGGCATCATGCCTGGGCCCGGATCTCCGGGCGGCTGCCGGCCGATGCGCTGGAGCAGCTCTGCCTGACCAATGTGGTCCAGCAGTTGGACCATTTGCGGGAACACGCGTCGGTGGCACAGCGGCTCGCCGAGGGAACGCTCCGGCTGCACGGCATGTACTTCCACGTCGGCGAGGCGCAGGCGTATCTGCTGACCGAGGGTGCGAGCAGTGGGCTGGATCCCGACGAGGTCTTCGACCGCGTGGACCCGGCGGAGCCTGCCGGACCCACCGGTTCGGACGAACGGGAACGCACCGGCGTCTGAACCGCCGCCGTCCCCGGTCCGTGACACCTTGTGGTCCTGCCCCCGCGCCGCGCCGCACCACTGCGCACGGCATGACGCCGCACGGCACCACGTCGTACGCGACGCGGCCGGCAGGACCACGTCCCGCACGTGAGTGAGGTGCACCGGACAGACGCACCTCAAGGGACACAGGTCTAAACCATTTCCGGGCAGCCCCTTGTCACCCGGCCTTTGGCCTGATGAGCTATGCCCGGGACACAACGGACACCCTGGGAATGGGAGATGTCGTGAGCAACGAAAGCTTGGCCAATCTGCTTCGTGAGGAGCGGAGGTTCGCACCGCCTGCCGATCTGGCCGCGAACGCCAACGTCAAGGCGGAGGCGTACGAGCAGGCAGAGGCGGACCGGCTGGGCTTCTGGGCCGAGCAGGCCCGCCGCCTGACCTGGGCCACGGAGCCGACCGAGACGCTCGACTGGAGCAACCCGCCCTTCGCGAAGTGGTTCGCGGACGGCAGGCTCAACGTCGCGTACAACTGCGTGGACCGCCACGTCGAGGCCGGCAACGGCGACCGGGTGGCCATCCACTTCGAGGGCGAGCCCGGCGACAGCCGCGCCATCACCTACGCGCAGCTCAAGGAAGAGGTCTCCCGGGCCGCCAACGCGCTCATCGAGCTCGGTGTCGGCAAGGGCGACCGGGTCGCGGTCTACCTGCCGATGATCCCCGAGGCCGCCATCGCGATGCTGGCCTGCGCCCGCATCGGTGCCGCGCACTCGGTGGTCTTCGGCGGCTTCTCCGCCGACGCCATCGCCGCCCGTATCCAGGACGCGGACGCCAAGGTCGTCATCACCGCCGACGGCGGCTACCGGCGCGGCAAGCCGTCCGCGCTGAAGCCCGCCGTGGACGACGCCGTGTCCCGTATCGACACCGTCGAGCACGTCGTCGTGGTCCGGCGCACCGGCCAGGACACCGCGTGGACCGAGGGCCGCGACATCTGGTGGCACGAGATCACCGGCCGCCAGTCCGCCGAGCACACCCCCGAGGCGTTCGAGGCGGAGCAGCCGCTCTTCATCCTCTACACGTCCGGCACGACGGGTAAGCCGAAGGGCATCCTGCACACCTCCGGCGGCTACCTGACGCAGGCCGCGTACACCCACCACGCGGTCTTCGACCTCAAGCCGGAGACCGACGTCTTCTGGTGCACGGCCGACATCGGCTGGGTGACCGGCCACTCGTACATCGTCTACGGCCCGCTGGCCAACGGTGCGACGCAGGTCATGTACGAGGGCACGCCCGACTCCCCGCACCAGGGGCGTTTCTGGGAGATCGTGCAGAAGTACGGCGTCACGATCCTCTACACCGCGCCGACCGCGATCCGGACGTTCATGAAGTGGGGAGACGACATCCCCGCCAAGTTCGATCTGAGCAGCCTCCGGATCCTCGGTTCGGTCGGCGAGCCGATCAACCCCGAGGCGTGGATGTGGTACCGCAAGCACATCGGCGCCGACAGGTGCCCGATCGTGGACACCTGGTGGCAGACCGAGACCGGCGCGATGATGATCGCGCCGCTGCCGGGCGTGACGGAGACCAAGCCGGGCAGCGCCCAGCGCGCCCTGCCCGGCATCTCGGCCACCGTCGTCGACGACGAGGGCAACGAGGTCCCGAACGGCGGGGGCGGCTACCTCGTCCTCACCGAGCCGTGGCCGTCGATGCTCCGCACCATCTGGGGCGACGACCAGCGCTTCATCGACACCTACTGGTCCCGCTTCGAGGGCACGTACTTCGCGGGCGACGGTGCCAAGAAGGACGAGGACGGCGACATCTGGCTGCTCGGCCGGGTCGACGACGTGATGCTCGTGTCCGGGCACAACATCTCGACCACCGAGGTCGAGTCGGCGCTCGTGTCGCACCCCTCGGTCGCCGAGGCGGCCGTGGTCGGCGCCGCCGACGAGACGACCGGCCAGTCCATCGTGGCCTTCGTGATCCTGCGTGGCTCGGCCGAGGCTTCCGACGAGCTCGTCGCCGATCTCCGCAACCATGTCGGCGCCACGCTCGGTCCGATCGCCAAGCCGAAGCGGGTCCTTCCCGTCGCCGAGCTGCCGAAGACCCGCTCCGGCAAGATCATGCGGCGTCTGCTGCGCGATGTCGCCGAGAACCGCGAGCTGGGCGACGTGACGACCCTCACCGACTCGTCGGTCATGGACCTCATCCAGAACCAGCTGCCGTCGTCCTCCTCCGAGGACTGAGCGGCACCGGGGCTGAGCGGCCACCGGGGCGGAACAGCCACCGGGCCGGCCGAGCAGCCACCGGGACGGAGAGAACGCGGGACGGAGAGCCCGCAGGACCGCGAGGTCCGACCAGCGGTACCGAGGGGCATCCGGCAACACGCCGGGTGCCCCTCGGGCGTTTTCCGGGGTTTCCCGGGGGAAGCGAAGCGAAGATCGTCGGGTACAGCCCTGCGCACCCCGGGTAGAGTGGCGGTTACGCCCAACAACTTCATACGAAAATCTCCACAGGGGTGCCGGGAAGTCTGGTCGGCAAGTGCATCAGCCATGCCATCGCTGCCGAACCGACCCGGAGGATCCCACTCGTGGCCGCGCCCACCCCCAGCCGCCGTACGTTTCTCGGCAGGCTCTCCCTTCCTGAGCGGAACTACCTCGCCGAAGCCCTGCGCACCGAGACCGTGGGCGGCGTCATACTCCTCGTCGCCGCAGTGGCCGCGCTGGTGTGGGCGAACACCTTCGGCTCCAGCTATGCCGCCGTCAGCAACTTCCACATCGGTCCCACGTCCCTGGGGCTCAACCTCTCCGTCGCGCACTGGGCTGCGGACGGCCTGCTCGCGATCTTCTTCTTCGTCGCGGGCGTGGAGCTCAAGAGGGAGCTGGTGGCGGGCGAGCTGCGCGACCCCAAGGCGGCCGCGCTCCCGGTCGTCGCCGCGCTGTGCGGAATGGCGGTTCCGGCCCTCGTCTATCTCCTGGTCAACGTGGTCGGTGGCGGTTCGACGGGCGGCTGGGCCGTCCCCACCGCCACCGACATCGCCTTCGCACTCGCCGTGCTCGCGGTCATCGGCACCTCGCTGCCGAACGCGCTGCGCGCCTTCCTGCTGACGCTCGCCGTCGTCGACGACCTCTTCGCCATCCTGATCATCGCGGTCTTCTTCACCGAGCAGATCAACTTCATGGCCCTCGGCGGCGCCGTCGTCGGGCTGGCCGTCTTCTACCTGCTGCTGCGGAAGAACGTACGCGGCTGGTACGTCTACGTGCCGCTGGCCCTGGTCATCTGGGGTCTGATGTACAACAGCGGCATCCACGCCACGATCGCCGGTGTCGCCATGGGCCTGATGCTCCGCTGCACCCGGCACGAGGGCGAGAGCCAGTCGCCCGGCGAGCGCATCGAGCATCTGATCCGCCCGCTGTCGGCCGGTTTCGCCGTACCTCTGTTCGCGCTCTTCTCCGCCGGCGTCTTCCTCTCCGGCAACGCGGTGGCGCACATCTTCACCCGTCCCGAGACGCTCGGGGTCGTCCTGGGCCTGGTCGTCGGCAAGACCGTGGGCATCTTCGGCGGTACGTGGCTGGCCAGCCGTTTCAGCAAGGCGGAGCTGAACAAGGAGCTGGCCTGGGCGGACGTCTTCGCGGTCGCCACCCTCGCCGGGATCGGATTCACCGTCTCCCTGCTCATCGACGAGCTGGCCTTCGCCGGGGACCAGTCCATGATCAACGAGGTCAAGGCCGCCGTACTGTTCGGTTCCCTGACGGCCGCCGTCCTCGCCACGGTGCTGCTCAAGCTGCGGGTACGGAAGTACCGCGAACTGCACGAGGCGGAGGAGCGCGACGAGGACGCGGACGGGGTACCCGACGTCTACGAGCAGGACGATCCGGAGTACCACCTGCGGATGGCCGAGATCCATGAGAAGAAGGCGGCGGAGCACCGGCGCCTTGCCGAACTGGCGGGGGCAGCGAGCAGCAAGCCGGACAGTCCGGCATGATCTGACACCAGATGTGTTGGCAGGAGAGCAGAAGAGGGAGTCAGGGATGAGCGACCCCGGCAACGACGCGGGCCACGCCGACCGCAGTCTCGGGCAGCTGGTCGCCACGGCGACGGCCGAGATGTCCGCACTGGTGCACGACGAGATCGCCCTGGCCAAGGCCGAGGTGCGACAGGACGTCAAACGCGGCGTCACCGGCAGTGTGGTGATGATCGTCGCGGGTGTGTTCCTCCTGTTCTCGATCCCGGTGCTGAGCTTCGCGGCGGCGTACGGGATTCACAATCTGGGGCTCGGGCTTGCCTGGTCGTTCCTGATCGTGGGCGGCGCGTTCATCCTCCTGGGTGGGCTGTTCGCGCTGTTCGCCGTCGCCAAGTTCAAGAAGGTCAAGCCGCCGGAGAAGTCCATCGCCTCGGCCAAGCAGACGGCGGCCGTGCTCCAGGGCGTCAAGCCGCACCCCCGGCCGGTCGTACCCGCCGGGGCGCGCCGTCCGGCCGTCTCGGGCAGCACGCTGGCGGGCACCGGCATGGAGAAGGCGCCGGGCCAGGACAAGCCCTCCGGTGTGGCACGCTCGTCTGCATGACGGTCCGCGATTCCAGCTCCGCCGGCCCCGGCGCCACGCCCGGCCCCCACGACCCCGCCGGCCCGGACAGCCCTGACGGCCCCGTCGTCCTTCCCGGCCCGGACGCCTCAGGGGTGCCGGGTGGCTCCGGCGGGCCGGTGCGGTTCGACGGGCCCTGGACCCACCGGGACGTGGCGGCCAACGGCGCCCGTTTCCACATCGCCGAGGCCGGCGAAGGGCCGCTGGTGCTGCTGCTGCACGGCTTCCCGCAATTCTGGTGGACCTGGCGCCACCAGCTCACCGCGCTGGCCGACGCGGGTTTCCGGGCCGTGGCGATGGACCTGCGCGGGGTCGGCGGCAGCGACCGCACGCCCCGGGGCTACGACCCCGCCAACCTGGCGCTCGACGTCACCGGCGTGATCCGCTCGCTCGGTGAACCGGACGCGGCCCTGGTCGGCCACGACCTGGGCGGCTACCTCGCCTGGACGGCCGCCGTGATGCGCCCGAAGCTGGTGCGCCGGCTGGTGGTCTCGTCGATGCCGCACCCGCGCCGCTGGCGTTCCTCGATGCTCTCCGACCCCGCGCAGACCCGGGCCGGTTCGTATGTCTGGGGTTTCCAGCGCCCCTGGGTGCCGGAGCGTCAGCTCGTCGCGGACGACGCCGCACTGGTCGGCCGGCTGATCCGGGACTGGGCCGGGCCCCGTACCCCGGACTTCCCCGACGACGCGACGCTGGACGTCTACCGGCGCGCGATGTGCATCCCGTCGACGGCGCACTGCTCGATCGAGCCGTACCGCTGGATGGTGCGCTCCCTCGCCCGCCCGGACGGAATCCAGTTCAACCGGCGGATGCGGCTGCCAGTCCGGGTACCGACCCTGCATCTGCACGGTTCGCTCGATCCGGCGATGCGCACACGCAGTTCGGCCGGTTCCGGCGAGTACGTCGAGGCGCCGTACCGGTGGCGACTTTTCGACGGTCTGGGGCACTTCCCGCACGAGGAGGACCCGATCGGCTTCTCGGCCGAACTCATCAACTGGCTCAAGGACCCCGAGCCCGATCGGTAGCCGTACGGACGCAGTTGTCCGGGGAACGGCCAATTGCCTGGCGCATAGGCCAATTGGCTGGCGGATAGGTGGTTACCGACCATGAGGCCCGGGCAGACGTCCCGGTATGGGCTGGACGCACGACTTCGGTGACGCAGCACGCAACCGCCGCTCGACCGCCACGGCCGGTCCGAGCACTCACGAGGGGGGCGGCCCGCAGGGCCGGGTGCGCGATATGCATGGTCTGCACGATCTCCAGTTGGGCATTCCGCGCATTCTGCGCCGTCGGGCCCGCTGGGTCTCGGCGCGATTGCGCCATCCACGCGGATGACCTCTGCCCCGTCGGGCCGGTGAGAGATCACCGGCCCGACGGGGCCTGGTCCCGGCGCTCCCCCGCGTCCCCGCAGGCGGCGGTGGCTCAGAGGGCGCACGCCTGACTGTCGACCTGCTGGTTGGCGGAACGGCCGCGCTCGATGTCCTGGCGGATCTCGTCGGCCGTCAGCGCGTAGCCGGTGTCGGGGTCGTCGAGCGACTTGGCGAAGACGACGCCGTACACGTCACCCTCGGGCGTCAACAGCGGACCGCCGGAGTTCCCCTGACGGACCGTCGCGTAGAGGGAGTACACATCGCGGCGAACGGTGCTCCGGTGGTAGATGTCCGGGCCCTTGGCGTCGATGCGGCCGCGCACCCGCGCGGCCCGTACGTCGTACGAGCCGTTCTCCGGGAAGCCCGCGACGATGGCGCTGTCGCCGCTGCGGGCGTCACTGTCGGTGTCGGCGAACTTCAGGGGCTTCGCGTCGAGATCCGGCACGTCGAGCACGGCGATGTCACGGCGCCAGTCGTAGAGGACGACCTTCGCGTCGTACAGCCGGCCCTGGCCGCCGATCTGGACGGTCGGCTCCTCCACGCCGCCGACGACATGGGCGTTGGTCATCACCCGGCGGTCGGAGAAGACGAAGCCGGTGCCTTCGAGGACCTTGCCGCAGCTCGGTGCCGTACCGACGACCTTGACGATGGACTTCTGGGCGCGGGCCGCGACGGGGCTGCCGATCAGCGCCGGGTCCGGGGCCCGGACCTCGGTGATCGGCTCGTTGGCGAACGGGCTGAAGACCTGGGGGAATCCGTTCTGCGCGAGGACCGAGGAGAAGTCCGTGAACCAGCTGGAGGCCTGGTTGGGCATCACCCGGGAGATCCCGAGCAGGACCGACGAGCTGCGGACCTCCTTGCCCAGCGTCGGCAGGGTCGTACCGGCCAGCGCGGAGCCGATCAGCCAGGCGACCAGCAGCATCGCGACGACGTTGACCAGGGAGCCGCCGGTGGCGTCGAGGGCGCGCGCGGGCGACCAGGTGATGTGCCGCCGCAGCTTGTTGCCGAGATGGGTGGTGAACGCCTGGCCCACCGAGGCGCAGACGATCACGATGACGACGGCGACGACGGCGGCCGTCGACGAGACCTCGGAGCCGTTCGTCAGCTGGTCCCACAGGATCGGCAGCAGGTAGACGGCGACGAGCCCGCCGCCCAGGAAGCCGATCACCGACAGGATGCCGACGACGAACCCCTGTCGGTAGCCGATGACCGCGAACCACACGGCGGCGACCAGCAGCAGGATGTCCAGCACGTTCACCGTCTATAGCCTCGCAGATTCGTCACCGGGCCCGTTCCCTTCGACTGGGTCCGGGCGGGGCCGGACAGCGCAGTACGGATCAGCCTGTCATGCACGCCAGTCGAGCGGCACCTGCCGGGCCCGGTCCCAGGGACGCTCCCAGCCCGCGAAGTGCAGGATGCGGTCGATCACCCCGGCCGTGAAACCCCACACCAGAGCGGACTCGACCAGGAACGCCGGGCCTCTGTGCCCGCTCGGATGGACCGCGGTCGCGCGGTTGGCCGGGTCCGTGAGATCCGCCACGGGCACGGTGAAGACCCGGGCCGTCTCACCCGGATCGACGACGCCGACCGGGCTCGGCGAGCGCCACCAGCCCAGGACCGGCGTCACGACGAAGCCGCTCACCGGGATGTACAGCCGGGGCAGCACCCCGAAGATCTGGACGCCCCGGGGGTCGAGGCCGGTCTCCTCCCTGGCCTCCCGCAGCGCCGCTCTGAGCGGGCCGATGGTCGCCTGGTCGCCGTCCTCCGGGTCCAGGGAGCCGCCGGGGAAGGACGGCTGCCCGGCGTGCGAACGCAGGCTGCCGGACCGCTCCATGAGCAGCAGCTCGGGGCCCCGCTCGCCCTCCCCGAAGAGGACGAGCACGGCGGACTGCCGCCCGGCCCCGCTCTCCGGCGGCAGGAAGCTGCTGAGCTGGTCGGGCTGGACCGTCCGCGCGGCGTGCAGGACGGGATCGAGCCAGGACGGCAGCCCCTCGGCCGTGACGCCGATCGTCCCGTCGACCGCGGCTCCGTCAGTCGCGGCTCCGTCGGCCGCAGCGCCGTTGGTCGCGGTGCCGTCGGTCGCGGCGCCCCGGCCCGTGGCAGCGGGCCGGTCGGCGGTGGGCCGGTCGGCGGTGGGCCGGTCGGCGGCGTCGGCGTCCGGCCCCGCCGCCGTGCTCTGTTCATGCGTCTTCATAGGCACCCCTCGTCTCACAACGGCTGTCGTCACGCTTTTCGTTCCGGTCTCCCCGACAGCGACCGAAAGCGGACGCGCGGGACCGGGCCCGTCCGTCAGCCGGCCCCGAGCGGCGGCGCGGGCTTGCCGGGGTAGTCGGCCGGCGGGCTGAGCCGCTGCCCCGGCTGGCCGCCCATCTCGTACTTCAGCAGCTTCCGGGCCTTCTCCGGGTCCGTCTCGCCCTCGCCGTACGCGGGACAGAGCGGGGCGATCGGGCAGGCGCCGCAAGCGGGCTTGCGCGCGTGGCAGATGCGGCGGCCGTGGAAGACGACCCGGTGCGAGAGCATCGTCCACTCGCTCTTGGGGAAGATCGTGGCGATCTCGGCCTCGACCTTCTCCGGGTCCTCCTGTTCCGTCCACCGCCAGCGCCGGACCAGCCGTCCGAAATGCGTGTCGACGGTGATCCCTGGAACACCGAAGGCGTTGCCCAGCACGACGTTGGCGGTCTTGCGGCCGACCCCCGGGAGCGAGACGAGATCGTCGAGCCGCCCCGGCACCTCTCCGCCGAAGTTGTCCCTGAGCGCCGTGGACAGCCCTATCAGCGACTTCGTCTTGGCCCGGAAGAATCCGGTCGGCCGGATCAGCTCCTCCATCTCCTCGGGGACGGCCGCGGCCATGTCCTCGGGGGTGGGGTAGGCGGCGAAGAGCGCGGGGGTGGTCTGGTTGACCCTCAGGTCGGTGGTCTGGGCGGAGAGGACCGTGGCGACCAGGAGCTCGAAGGGGTTCCTGAAGTCCAGCTCGGGGTGGGCGTACGGGTAGACCTCGGCCAGCTCGCGGTTGATCCGGCGGGCCCGGCGCACCATCGCCAGCCGCGACTCCGATTTCCACCCGGCTGCGGCCTTGGGCGCTGCGGCTGCGCCCTTGGCCCGGCCCTTGGACGCGGCGGTTCCGCCCGTGGGCGTCGCGGCCCCGGACGTATCGGACCCGGGCTTTCCGGACTTGATCACTCCGGTTTTCGCCGCTCTTCCCGGGCGAACCGAGCCCTGTTCGCCCACAGCGGAATCAGGTCCTCCCGACACCTCATCAGCCCCCTTGGCCTGCGCTCTCACCGGCGGTTTGGACACCCGGCCAGCCTAGAGCCACGCACTGACATCCGCCCCTGTCACCATGCATCCGCCCCCGATCGGCCCCCTGCCGCACTGTTCGGCACGCCCGTGCGTCAAACTGGTTTGTGATTGATCGCACTGTTTTACCGTCCGGCATGATGGGGACCACGGTTCCCTGTACAGGCCGACAAGGAGAGATTTCGTGGACGACGTTCTGCGGCGCGCCCCGCTTTTCGCGGCGCTCGATGACGAGCAGGCCGCGGAGCTCCGCGCCTCGATGAGTGAGGTGACCCTCGCACGCGGTGACGCGCTCTTTCACGAGGGCGACCCGGGCGACCGCCTCTACGTGGTCACCGAGGGCAAGGTGAAGCTCCACCGCACCTCCCCCGACGGCCGCGAGAACATGCTGGCGGTCCTCGGCCCCGGCGAGCTGATCGGTGAGCTGTCGCTCTTCGACCCGGGCCCGCGCACCGCCACCGCGACCGCGCTGACCGAGGTCAAGCTCCTCGGCCTCGGCCACGGCGACCTCCAGCCCTGGCTGAACGCCCGCCCCGAGGTGGCCACGGCCCTGCTGCGCGCCGTCGCCCGCCGTCTGCGCAAGACCAACGACCAGATGTCCGACCTGGTCTTCTCCGACGTCCCGGGCCGTGTCGCCCGCGCCCTGCTCGACCTGTCGCGCCGCTTCGGCGTCCAGTCGGAGGAGGGCATCCACGTCGTCCACGACCTCACCCAGGAAGAGCTGGCCCAGCTGGTCGGCGCCTCCCGCGAGACGGTCAACAAGGCGCTCGCCGACTTCGCCGGGCGCGGCTGGCTGCGCCTGGAGGCCCGCGCCGTGATCCTGCTGGACGTGGAGCGCCTGGCGAAGCGGTCCCGCTGAGAGCGACCCCGTCAGGACCGCGCGTACGCCCCGTACGCGCCGTGTGACGTACGAGGCCCCGCCGTTTCGGCGGGGCCTCGCCCGCGTCCAGGCCGGCGCGTACTCAGGCGGGGCCCGTTGGGCTCGGGCCCACCCGTGCTCAGGCCAACCCGTGCCCGTCCAGGTACTCCAGCTGCGCCAGCACCGAGAGCTGCGCGGCCGGCCACAGCGAGCGGTCCACGTCCGCGTAGACCCGCGCCACCACCTCCGGCGCCGTCCGGTACCCGGCCTCGACCGCCGACTCCACCTGGGCCAGTCGGTGTGCGCGGTGCGCGAGGTAGAACTCGATCGCGCCCTGTGCGTCGTCCAGCACCGGCCCGTGCCCCGGCAGCACCGTGTGCACCCCGTCGTCCACGGTCAGTGAACGCAGTCGCCGCAACGAGTCGAGGTAGTCGCCGAGCCGCCCGTCCGGATGCGCGACGACCGTCGTGCCGCGCCCGAGGACGGTGTCCCCGGTCAGCACCGCCCGGTCGGCGGGCAGGTGGAAGGAGAGCGAGTCCGCGGTGTGGCCCGGGGTCGGCACCACCCGGAGCTCCAGGCCGCCGGTGGTGATCACGTCGCCCGTGGTCAGCCCCTCGTCGCCCAGCCGCAGCGCCGGGTCCAGTGCCCGCACCTTCGTACGGGTCAGCTCGGCGAAGCGGGCCGCGCCCTCCGCGTGGTCGGGGTGCCCGTGGGTGAGCAGGGTAAGCGCGATCCGGCGCCCCGCCCGCTCGGCGGTGTCGATCACGGCCCGCAGGTGCCCGTCGTCCAGCGGGCCGGGGTCGATGACGACGGCGAGATCGGAATCGGGCTCGGCCACGATCCAGGTGTTGGTGCCGTCCAGCGTCATCGGTGAGGCGTTGGGGGCGAGGACGTTGACGGCACGGCTGGTGGCGGGGCCGGACAGCACCCCGCCCCGCGGCTGCCCGGGAAGGGCCGAGGCCCCGCTCATCCGGCCTCACCGCTCGCGCCGCCGCCCGGTATGCGTGTGGTGTCCGTGGTGTGCGTGATGCGCTTGGTGAACTCGTCGTGTCCCGGCCAGCTCAGCACCAGCTCGTCCCCCTCCAGCCGCGCCCGCGCCAGTACGGGGGTGAGGTCCTGGGACTCCGCCGCCTTCAGGGCCTCCGCGGCCGTCCCGTACGGCCTCAGCGACCGCAGCGTGGAGACGGTCGGCGGCATCATCAGCAGCTCGCCCCGGTCATACCCGTCCGCCGCCTCGCCGGGGCCGATCCAGACCGTGCGGTCGGCCTCCGTGGAGGCGTTGCGGGTGCGCTGGCCCTCGGGGAGGGCGGCGACGAAGAACCAGGTGTCGTAGCGCCGGGGCTCGAACTCGGGAGTGATCCAGCGCGCCCAGGCGGCCAGCAGGTCGGAGCGGAGCACCAGGCCCCGCCGGTCGAGGAACTCCGCGAAGGACAGCTCCCGGGCGACCAGCGCCGCCCGGTCGGCCTCCCAGTCGGCGCCCGTGGTGTCGCCCACCACCGTGTCGGCGCTCTCCCCGGCGAGCAGGACGCCCGCCTCCTCGTACGTCTCACGGACCGCCGCGCACACGATGGCCTGGGCCTGGGCCGGGGTGTCGACGCCCAGCCGCTCCGCCCAGCTCTCCAGCGCGGGCCCGGCCCAGCCGACCAGCCGGTCGTCGTCGCGCGGGTCGACCCCGCCACCCGGATAGGCGTACGCGCCTCCGGCGAAGGCCATGGAGGTGCGGCGGCGGAGCATGTGGACGGCGGGGCCCTGGCCCGTACCGGCGGCGGAGTCCCGGAGCAGCATCACGGTGGCGGCCCGCTTCGGGGTCCCGGGCCTCAGCTCACCTGCGGCGAGTGCCCGGATCCGGTCGGGCCATTCCGGTGGGTACCACTGACCATTGGACATGGCCGGAGGCTATCCGGAACCACGCCGATGTTCGAGAGGTGAACAGATCCACGCCCTCCCCCGCGCACGGGCGCGAGGGCCGGGTACGCGTGATCCCGCCCGGTCGTCATGACCGGACGGGATCGGAGCACATCGAAGAGACGGATGAGACGGAAGAAACCGAAGAAACAACGGAGAACAGGGGCCTGGGGCTCAGGCTCCGGTCAGCTCGACCTGGATCTCGACCTCGACCGGCGCGTCCAGCGGCAGCACCGCGACGCCCACCGCGCTCCGCGCGTGCACGCCCTTCTCGCCGAGGACCTCGCCCAGCAGCTCGCTGGCACCGTTGATGACGCCCGGCTGCCCGGTGAAGTCGGAGGCCGAGGCGACGAAGCCCACGACCTTCACCACCCGGGCGATCCGGTCCAGGTCGCCCACCACGGACTTCACGGCGGCCAGCGCGTTGAGCGCACAGGTCCGCGCCAGGTCCTTGGCCTCGTCTGCCGTGACCTCCGCACCGACCTTGCCGGTGACCGCGAGCTTGCCCTCCACCATCGGCAGCTGGCCGGAGGTGTACACGTACGCCCCGGACCGCACGGCCGGCTGGTACGAGGCCAGCGGCGGCACGACGTCCGGCAGCGTCAGCCCGAGCTCGGCGAGCCTCGCCTCGACCGCGCCCGCCACTACGCCTTCTCCCGCTTCAGGTAGGCCACGAGCTGCTCGGGGTTGTTCGGGCCGGGAACGACCTGGACCAGCTCCCAGCCGTCCTCGCCCCAGGTGTCCAGAATCTGCTTGGTCGCGTGCACGAGAAGGGGCACGGTCGCGTATTCCCACTTGGTCATGGGCCCGACTGTAATACCTGGCACGCACGGCCTCGTGCGTAGCGTGCGGCACGACTGGTTAGGCTCGAATACGTGAGCAGGTTCCAGGTCGTCAGCGGCAAGGGCGGTACCGGTAAGACCACGGTCGCCGCCGCCCTCGCGCTTGCCCTCGCGACCGAGGGCAAGCGCACTCTCCTCGTGGAGGTCGAGGGCAGGCAGGGCATCGCCCAGCTCTTCGAGACGGAGCCCCTTCCGTACGAGGAGCGCAAGATCGCCGTCGCGCCGGGCGGCGGGGAGGTGTACGCCCTCGCGATCGACGCGGAGCGCGCCCTGCTCGACTACCTCCAGATGTTCTACAAGCTGGGCAGCGCGGGCCGGGCGCTCAAGAAGCTCGGCGCGATCGACTTCGCCACCACGATCGCGCCCGGCGTGCGGGACGTGCTGCTGACCGGCAAGGCCTGCGAGGCCGTACGCCGCAAGGACAAGCAGAACCGGTACGTCTACGACCACGTGATCATGGACGCCCCGCCCACCGGCCGCGTCACCCGCTTCCTCAACGTGAACGACGAGGTGGCCGGGCTGGCCCGGATCGGCCCGATACACAACCAGGCCCAAGCCGTGATGCGGGTGCTGAAGTCCCCCGCGACCGCCGTCCATCTGGTGACGCTGCTGGAGGAGATGCCGGTCCAGGAGACCGCCGACGGCATCGCCGAGCTGCGCGCCGCCGAGCTGCCGGTGGGCCGGGTGATCGTGAACATGGTCCGCCCCCACCTGCTCGACGAGGACACCCTGCGCACCGCCGCGACCGGCCGCCGCAAGGAGATCGCCAAGGCCCTGACCCGCGCCGGGGTGACCGGCTCCGCCGCGCTCGTCCGCCCCCTGGTCGAGCAGGCCGCCGAGCACGCCCAGCGCGTCGGGCTGGAACGCGAACAGCGCGCCGTACTGGCCGAGCTGGGGCTGCCCGGGTACGAACTCCCGCTGATCGGCGAGGGGATGGACCCGGCCGGTCTCTACGAGCTGGCGATCGAGCTCCGCAAACAGGGCGTGGCCGACGAAGCGGCACAGGCGGTGGACGCATGACGCGGCACGAGACCGAGGAGACCGGGGAGGACCAGGAGAGCCAAGTGACGGGTGAGGCCCAGGAGATCGACGTTCCCGCTCCGGCTCCCGCTCTGGACGTCGACGCGCTCCTCGACGATCCGGACATCCGGATCGTCGTCTGCTGCGGCTCCGGCGGCGTCGGCAAGACCACGACCGCCGCGGCCCTCGGCGTACGGGCGGCCGAGCGCGGCCGCAAGGTCGTCGTCCTCACCATCGACCCGGCGCGCAGGCTCGCCCAGTCCATGGGCATCGACTCGCTGGACAACGTCCCGCGCCGGGTGCCGGGCCTCAAGGGCGACGACGTGCGTGACGACGCCGGTGCCGAGGCCGGTGACGACACGGGCGTGGCCGGGGCCGGGGGCACCGGGGAGCTGCACGCCATGATGCTCGACATGAAGCGGACCTTCGACGAGATCGTCGAGGCGCACGCGGACCCTGAGCGGGCCCGCGCGATCCTGGAGAACCCCTTCTACCAGTCCCTGTCGGCCGGTTTCGCGGGCACCCAGGAATACATGGCGATGGAGAAGCTCGGGCAGTTGCGTGCGCGCGACGAGTGGGACCTGATCATCGTCGACACCCCTCCGTCGCGCTCCGCGCTGGACTTCCTGGACGCGCCGAAGCGGCTGGGGTCGTTCCTCGACGGGAAGTTCATCAAACTGCTGATGGCCCCGGCGAAGATGGGCGGCCGGGCCGGGATGAAGTTCCTCAACGTCGGCATGTCGATGATGACGGGCACCCTGGGCAAGCTGCTCGGCGGACAGTTCCTGCGCGACGTACAGACCTTCGTCGCGGCGATGGACACCATGTTCGGCGGATTCCGTACCCGCGCCGATGCCACGTACCGGCTGCTCCAGGCGCCGGGTACGGCGTTCCTGGTCGTCGCGACACCGGAGCGGGACGCGCTGCGCGAGGCGGCGTACTTCGTGGAGCGGCTGGCCGCGGAACGGATGCCGCTGGCCGGGCTGGTGCTCAACCGGGTCCAGGGCAGCGACGCCGCCCGGCTCTCCGCGGAGCAGGCCCTCACCGCCGCGGAAAATCTTTCCGGAATCGGCATTGTGGATCAGGCGGCCGGGAAGGCTGGATTTCGTGACCGGGCCGACCGGGCGGCCGACTCCCCCGAAGCCGCCGTCGCGCCCGCTGCCACGTCCGAGCACGCGCACACCGAGAACGCCCAGCACGTCGAGAAGACGGAGAGCGTCGATACCGCGGAGACCGAGAGCGGCGAAAACGACGAGAACGGCGAGAACGGCAACAACGACGGGACCGACGAGCACACGAGAACCACGAGGACCACGAAGCGCGCAGAGAGCACGGAGAGCATCGAGGAGCTGACCGCGGGGCTGCTGCGCCTGCACGCCGAGCGCATGCAGTTGGTCGCGCGGGAACAGCGCACACGTGATCACTTCACCGCGCTGCATCCGGAGGTCGCGGTGGCCCATGTCGCCGCGCTGCCCGGTGACGTGCACGACCTGGAAGGGCTCCGGGCCGTGGGTGACAGGCTCTCGACCGGTTCCGCCGATTCCGCTTCGTCCGCTTCCTCGTCGGCCGGAGCCGTGTAGCGCTCGTCCGTCCTATCCCACCGCGGCGTACCTCGCGTGCAGTTCGTCGTCGTCCAGCCCGATCGCCACGGGCAGGATGCCCGTCGACTGCTCGTACTCGCTGCGCGCGGTCTCCAGCAAGCGACGCCAGGACGTCACGGTGGGACGTCTGCGCAGCAGTGCGCGGCGCTCCCGCTCGGTCATCCCGCCCCACACGCCGAACTCGACGCGGTTGTCCAGCGCGTCGGCCAGGCACTCGGTCCGCACCGGGCATCCGGTGCACACCGCCTTGGCCCTGTTCTGCGCTGCCCCTTGTACGAACAGTTCATCCGGATCGGTAGTGCGGCAGGCTGCCTGCGCACTCCAGTCGGTTACCCAGCCCATCACGGCGCCGTCCTCTCCCGAATCGAGGCTCCCCCACGGCGACAGCGGCATATTCACCGCTGCCAGTTGAGGACGTTACGGAAGGTGGCGACAGCACAACACCCCCTTCGGGCCCAATCTTGAATGGCCCGAACGGACTATGCGTATACGGCAGATCACCCAGAGGAGTGAGGCGAGGGCATATAAGAACATCCCCTGCGAACCGGGACACTCCTCCTGGTTCACAACGGGCATTCCATGACACACAAGGCGAATTCGGGTGCGCCTTGGATCGGGACCGGGCCGTGCACGGGGGTTGATGCGGAACCGGGCTGCTGTGACAGTTGGGAGCAGCTTAGGCCAAGGCATATACGTGTGTCCGGCGAATGAGAACGTAGGCTGCCCCCATGCCAAAGAAGCGCTCGGGCGGGGGTCTCTCGACGACCCAGCAGGCCGCCAAGTTCCTCGGTGTCGCCGCCCTCTCCGGAGTCGTCCTCGCGGGCATCGCGCTGCCGGCCGCCGGAGCACTGGGTCTCGCGACCAAGGGGACAGTGGAGGGATTCGACGAGATCCCCTCCAATCTGAAGACTCCGCCGCTGAGCCAGCGCACCACGATCCTGGACAGCAAGGGCGGCCTCATCGCCTCGGTGTACTCGCGCGACCGCACCGTCGTCCCGCTGAAGGACATCTCCCCGTACATGCAGCAGGCGATCATCGCGATCGAGGACGCCCGCTTCTACAAGCACGGGGCAGTCGACCTCAAGGGCATCCTGCGTGCGCTCAACCGCAACGTGCAGTCGGGCGGCACCGCGCAGGGCGCGTCGACGCTGACCCAGCAGTACGTGAAGAACGTCTTCGTCGAGGAGGCGGGCGACGACCCCGACAAGGTCGCGCAGGCCACCCAGCAGACGATGGGCCGCAAGATCCAGGAGTTGAAGTACGCGATCCAGGTCGAGCAGGAGCTGGGCAAGAAGAAGATCCTGGAGAACTACCTCAACATCACCTTCTTCGGGCAGCAGGCCTACGGCATCGAGGCCGCCTCGCAGCGCTACTTCTCCAAGTCCGCGAAGGACCTGACGCTGGAGGAGGCCGCGCTGATGGCCGGCGTGGTGCAGTCGCCGAGCCGGTTCGACCCGGTCAACGACTCGGCCGAGGCGACCAAGCGCCGCAACATGGTGCTCCAGCGCATGGCCGACGTCGGGAACATCTCGCAGGACGCCGCCGACAAGGCGAAGAAGACACCGATCAAGCTGCACATCAAGAAGCCGAAGAACGGCTGCATCACCGCGGTCAGCGGCGCCGGCTTCTTCTGCGACTACGTGCGCCACGTCTTCCTCACCGACCCGGTCTTCGGCAAGACCAAGGAGGACCGGGCCAAGCTCTGGAACCAGGGCGGCCTGACGATCCGGACCACGCTCGACCCGCAGTCCCAGCAGTCGGTGCAGAACTCGATCGCCCAGCACGTCTACAAGACGGACAAGGTCGCGACGGCGGTGACCCTGGTCCAGCCGGGCACCGGCCGGATCATGGGCATGGGCCAGTCCAAGCCGTACGGCTTCGGGAACGACGAGACCCAGTACAACTACTCGGTCAACAAGGACATGGGCGGCTCGAACTACGGCTTCCCGAGCGGCTCGACGTTCAAGCCGTTCGTCGCCGCGGCCGCCATCGAGCGGGGCAGGCCCGCCACCCAGGTCTACTCCTCGCCGTACGAGATGCCCTACCCGTCGGTGCAGACCTGCTCCAAGCCGTACGTGAACACGAGCGGCGAGACGGTGCCGAACGAGGACGAGTCGGAGCGCGGGCCGTACGCGCTGAAGGAGGCGATGGCGAAGTCCGTCAACACCTACTTCATCCAGATGGTGCAGGACATCGGGCTCTGCCCCGTGACGCAGCTGACCGACAAGCTCGGCGTGATCCAGGGCAACGGCGCGAAGCTGCCGCAGACCCCGGCCATCGCGCTCGGCACGGAGGGGATGTCCCCGCTGACGATGGCCAGCGCGTACGCCGCCTTCGCCAACCGCGGCACGTACTGCACGCCGGTCGCGGTTCTCTCGGTCACCAAGGCGAACGGCCGCTCGCTCCCGGTGCCCAAGACTTCCTGCTCCCAGGCCATGTCCCCGACGACCGCCGACACGGTGAACACCCTGCTGCGCGGCGTGATCGACTCCGGTACGGGTCAGCAGGCCGGCCTCCAGAACCGCGACAACGCGGGCAAGACCGGTACCACGGACTTCCGTAAGAACGCCTGGTTCGTCGGGTACACGCCGAACATGTCCGGCGCCGTCTGGGTCGGCAGCCCGACCCAGGGCGTCAAGATGGAGAACATCACGATCGGCGGCGTCTTCCAGGCGAAGGTCTACGGCGGCCAGGTCCCCGGACCGATCTGGCGCGACGCCATGACGGGAGCACTGGCGGGCGTGGACGCCCCCGCCTTCAACACGGTGAACATCCCGGACCCGCAGAAGAACGACAAGGACAGGGACAAGAACAAGGACAAGGGCCGCGATCACAACCAGCCCGGAAACGGGGGCGGGAAGCCCGACGACGGAAACCCCTTCCCCGGCATCACCGTCCCGCCCAACATGAACGGCGGCAACAACGGCGGCCACCGCGGCCAGAACAACGGCGGCGCGCAGGGCCCCTGAGCGGCCACGACAGCAGAGCGGGGGGCCTCGCGCGGACACTGGATCCGCGGGAGGCCCCCCGCTCTGTTCTGTTCTGTTCCGCCCTGTTCCGTGCCGCGTGCCCGGACCGCTCCGTTCGATGCCGTCCTGCGCGCGGGGCGCTGCCCGGCCGGGTTCAGCCCGCGAGGAGCTTCTTCACCGAGGCGGCCACCCGGCCACCGTCCGCACGCCCCGCCACCTTCGGGTTCACGATCTTCATGACGGCGCCCATCGCACGCGGGCCCTCGGCCCCGGCGGCCCTGGCCTCCTCGACGGCGGCGGCCACGATCGCGCCCAGCTCGTCGTCGCTGAGCTGCTTCGGCAGGTACGCCTCGAGCACCACGCCTTCCGCCTTCTCCCGCTCGGCCTGCTCGGTCCGGCCGCCCTGCGCGAAGGCCTCGGCCGCCTCGCGGCGCTTCTTCGCCTCCTTGGCGATCACCTTCTGCACCTCGTCGTCGGAGAGCTCGCGGGCCGCGGTACCGCTGACCTCCTCCTTCGTGATGGCCGTGAGGGTCAGCCGGAGCGTGGACGAGGTCAGCTCGTCCCGCGCCTTGATGGCCGTGGTGAGGTCTTCCTTGAGCTGCGACTTGAGCGTGGTGGTCATGTGCTGATTGTGGCAGGTACGGGGCAGCCCGCGCCCGCAGGTTTTCCGCTGGCCGCAGGGTGTCTGCGACGATGGACACATGCGCGCACGCTACGGAGTCCCCCTGAAAGTCACGGCAGTCGGCGCGGCGATCGGCGCGGCCGGTCTCGCCTACGCCGCCGGATTCGAGGCCCGCTCGTTCCGGCTGCGACGGGTCACCATCCCCGTGCTGCCGCACGGGGCACGCCCGTTGCGGGTGCTCCAGGTCTCCGACATCCACATGGTGAGCGGCCAGCGCAAGAAGCGCGCCTGGCTCCAGTCTCTGGCCGGCCTGCGCCCGGACTTCGTCGTGAACACCGGAGACAACCTCTCCGACCCCGAGGCCGTGCCCGAGCTGCTCGACGCGCTCGGCCCCCTGATGGAGTTCCCGGGGGTGTACGTCTTCGGCTCCAACGACTACTACGGCCCGAAGCTGCGCAACCCCGCCCGCTACCTGGTGGAGAAGGCCCGCGGCAAGCACGGCCTCAACGGGAACGCCCCCGCGGTCGGCGTCGTCCACAACCCGTGGGAACCCATGCGCGACGCCTTCGACGAGGCGGGCTGGCTGGGCCTGTCCAACACCCGGGGCCGCCTCAAGATCGACGGCATGGAGCTGGCCTTCACCGGCCTGGACGACCCGCACATCAAGCGCGACCGCTACGCCGAGGTGGCGGGCGGCCCGGAGACCGGCGCCGACCTCTCCATCGGCGTCGTCCACGCCCCGTACCTGCGCTCCCTGGACGCCTTCACCATGGACGGCTACCCGCTGATCCTGGCCGGTCACACCCACGGCGGCCAGCTCTGCATCCCCTTCTACGGGGCCCTGGTCACCAACTGCGACCTGGACACGGACCGGGTCAAGGGCCTCTCCACCCACTCCATGGACGGCCGCCGCGCCTACCTCCACGTCTCCGCCGGCTGCGGCACCAACCGCTACACCCCGGTCCGCTTCGCCTGCCCCCCGGAGGCGACGCTCCTGACCCTGACGGCCCGGGACTGAACCGCCGGCCCCCTTCCCCGCCCCGCTCCGCAGAAACCGGATTTCGTCTGCGGGCGCGGGTGGGCTAAAGTAATCGATGTCGCCGGGACACCAGCGACGATCGGGGTGTAGCGCAGCTTGGCAGCGCGCTTCGTTCGGGACGAAGAGGTCGTGGGTTCAAATCCCGCCACCCCGACAGCCAGTAAGACCAGGTCAGGGGCCTGATCCGAGAAATCGGATCAGGCCCCTGAGTGGTTTCCGAGACCTTTCGGGAGCCGGTTGGCACCCCCGCTCGGGCCACGGATCGAGCGGGGGTGCCGCTCCGGCGCCCTGGTTGTCCCACGCCCGCCGCTCTCCACACAAGGCGCCTTCCCTTACCCCGTTGTCAGACCATGGTGGCACGCTGAAAGCGGACAACAACGGATCGTGAGGGGCGGGGCATGACGAGGATCCCGAGTGGGCGGAGGGTGGAACAGGCGGCGGTGAACGCCTTGCGCACACTGCTGCAGAGCCACGATCACGTCGTGGAGGAGATCTCGGGGCAGAACGACTACGGCGAGGATCTGTACGTCACCTTCGCCCACGCCGGGCGGGTGACCAACGACGTCATCAAGGTCCAGGTGAAGGGCGGCGTCTCGTGGAGACGGTCGTACGGCTACGCGGTGCCGGTGCGGCAGCACGGCGAGACGTGGGCGAACGGCAACGTGCCCGTGTTCTGCGTCGTCTTCGATCCGGACACGGAGCAGTTGTACTGGGCCAACGCCACGAAGCAACTCCGCGTGGGGAGGCAGAAGGGCCACCGGCCGCGCACCATCAGGCTGTCCGGGTCGTCGGTGCTGGACGACAACACCGTGGCGGACTTCGTGAACGAGGCCCGTGCGTACGTCGGCGGGTACCGGGGACGGAACGCGGTCCTGGCCCACCTGGGAGAGATGGCGGGGGTCGTCTTCGATCGCTCGGACCATGTCCTGCACTGGGTCAACGAGTTCGATGAGCAGCTGATCTTCTGGCAGCGCCCCGGGGAGCCCCATGCCACCCTCCTCCACAGCGACCTCGACTGGAATCCGATACCGATCAGGCCGAGCGGGCTGCTTCTGCCGGGCGCCTGGGCCCAAGGGCTCGATCTCGGCGGAGACTTCCCGGAGGAGCTCCGGCGGAGCATGCCCATCCCGTTCATCAGTGGAGTGATCCTGAACATGCCGGAGGCCCTGTGGCTCGCGTCCTGCTTCTCCTCAACGGAGCGAGCCCGGCACGGTGTCGGGGTATCGGGATGAGAGAAGTCTGCGCCCAGGCCCTCGCCGATCCCGCCGCCGGGATCGCCTACAGCTACACCCGGAGGCGGTTCTCGTTCGGCGGGGGCGGAGGAGCGCCCGAGAACCACCGGCTGATCGCGGCGGTGGCGGCGTGCGCCCGGAGCGTCGGCTGACGGCGCGGGCCGCGTCGGGCTCCCTGGGCGAGTACGGCCCCTGCTGTCACTCCTCGTTCCTTGCGTCCCCCACGCCTCCCGTGCCCCCTGCGCCGCCTCCGTTACCTGTCCAGGGGCGGAGCTTCTCCGGGTTGCGGACGGCCCAGATGTGGCTGATGCGATCGCCGGTGAGCTGGAACGCGGCCACGGTCAGCGTGACGCCCGCGTGCTGGGCGACCAGGCCGGGGCGGCCGTTGACCGAGCGTTCCAGGAGCTCCAGCCCCGGGGCCTTGTCGGCGATGTAGATCATGTACTGGGCGATGCGCTCGCTGCCCTCGACCGGCCGGAGGACGGCACCGACCAAGCCGCCGCCGTCGGCGGTCAGTGTGGCGTCGGGATCGAGGAGGCCGACCAGGGCCCTGATGTCCTTGGCCTCCCACGCCTCCTTGAAGTGCCGCACCAGCCCGGCCTGATCGGACACCGGAAGGGCCGGGGGCCGTGCCCGTTCGGCCCCGATCCGCCGACGCGCCGAGGAGGCCAGTTGCCGGCAGGCCGCGGGCGTACGGTCCATGAACCCGGCGATCTCCGCGAAGCTGTACCGGAAGACGTCGTGCAGGACGAACGTCACGCGCTCGGCGGGCGTCATCGACTCCAGTACGACGAGAAAGGCCATGTCCACCGACTCGTCCAGGGTGACCTGGTCGGCCGGATCGGCCGCCTCCGCACCGCCGCCGACCGGCCGCCCGCCGAGCCACTCCATCCGGTCGGGCAGTGGGTCGGGGATCCACGCGCCGACGTACGCCTCACGCCGGACCCGTGCCGAGCCGAGCACGTCCAGGCAGATGCGGCTCGCCACCGTCGTCAGCCAGGCGGCGGGTGATTCGACGGCCTCCCGCCGTCGCGGCGACAGCGCGTACCAGCGGGCGTAGGTCTCCTGTACGGCGTCCTCCGCCTCGGCCAGCGAGCCGAGGAGCCGGTAGGCCAGGTTGATCAACCGGCGCCGCTCACCGTCCATCGCCCCGGGGGCTCTGTCGAACGCCGTGCTCATGACCATGTTCGCCCCCGTTGCCGCCTCACATTCCGTGGGGCTGCTTCGTCGAATCATCGAGAGGTTACTGACCACCGCCGCGAGGCAGAAGAGGGGACCGTGTCATGGCCATACGGGCGACGGAAGTACCGGGTACGGCGGAAGCGGACGCGGGCACGGCATCGGGGGGCCTGGTCACCTTTGTGCAGGTCGCGACGGTTCTGCAGACATTGGCGATCTTCTTCCAGGCGGTGACGGCGGGGCTGCTGCTCGCCACCTCCTACGGCGAGACGCTGCATGGCGTCGGTGCGCGGGTGATGTACGGGGCGTCGATGCTGTACGTGCTCGCGGCGGTCCTCCTCTGGCGGCCGGGCGGCGGTTCGCCCCGGTCGATCCTGTACGCGTCCGGTTTTCTCGTACTCGCCTCGGTGCAGGTGGTGCTGGGGATCGCGCATGTCCCCTCGGTCCACGTTCCGCTCGGGGTCCTGATGTTCGGGCTGAGCGTGCTGGTGCTGGCCCAGGCGCTGGTCCGCCGCCCGAGGGCGTGATCCGGAGAGAGCCGCACTCGACGGACACAACCCGGAATGCACCTTTTGTCACCGCGTGCGAGTCTGGTCATGGCCCATCGTCCGAAAGCCGCAACAGGAGGCACGATCGTGGGCAAGAAGCAGACTCGACAGAATCGGGGCGCCCGCACCGGCGGCCACGAACGCAGCTCCACCCCGGAGACGAAGGGGACCCAGGAGCAGGAGCGGCCGACGGCCGCCCAGGAAACGGTGCGCTCGATCTCGGAGCAGGTCTCCCACCGGAAGCAGCGGAGGTTCGGCCACAACTGACCCTCCCACCCCCAGACGATGGCGGAAACGGGCCACGCCCAAAGCTGATCCACCGGGCAGCCCCCGAACCGCCACCCCAACCGCCCTCCGCGGCGGCACCCCCACCGGGTGCCGCCGCGGAGGGCGGTTTCACGTGGTGAATTCCTGACTCCGCGCACCTCCGCACCACCCCCGTCCGGGGCCCGGACGGGGGTTTGTCTACGCGCGGAGCTATGACACCCGAACGATCATTCGGGCATATCAGACTAGTTCTTCCCCAGCTATTACCGGCCGGTACTGACAGCTGCTAGAAACGTGGCGCTCGATCAACCCCCCACCCACCCCCCACATTTCGGAGGGCTGACAGCCATGTCAGTACGGAGATTCTGGGCGTCCGCATCCACCCTGGTCCTAGCCGCCGTCGCCGCGCTGGGCGTTGCCCAGCCCGCTTCGGCAAGCTCCTCGGCCGCCGCCGGCGGGTACGTCGCTCTCGGCGACTCGTACTCCTCCGGCGTAGGTTCCGGAAGCTATATCTCGGACAGCGGCGACTGCCGCCGCAGCACCAAGGCCTACCCCTACCTCTGGGCCGCCGCCAACTCGCCTTCCACGTTCGCCTTCGTCGCCTGCTCGGGCGCCACGACCAGCTCGGTGGCCTCCACCCAGCTCGGGTCGCTCAGCTCGTCCACCGGCCTGGTCAGCGTCACCGCGGGCGGCAACGACGTCGGTTTCGCCAGTGTCATGCAGGACTGTGTGCTGTCCGGTGAGACCGCCTGTCTCAGCAGCATCTCCACCGCCGTCTCCCAGATGAACAACTCGCTTCCCTCCGGCCTGAGTTCGCTCTACGCGTCGATCCGTTCGCGGGCGCCGCAGGCCCATGTGGTGGTGCTGGGCTATCCGCGCTTCTACCAACTGAGCGGCAGCTGCATCGCGGGCCTCACCGAGAAGGAACGGTCCGCCATCAACAACGCCTCGGACGTCCTGAACGGGGTCATCGCCAAGCAGGCCGCCAACGCCGGGTTCACCTTCTCCAGCGTGGTCGACGAGTTCACCGGGCACGAGCTGTGCTCCGGCGACGCGTGGCTGAACAGCGTGACGCTGCCGGTCTACAACTCGTACCACCCCAAGGCCGCCGGTCAGTCCGGCGGCTATCTGCCGGCCTTCCGCTCGGCCGCGTAGCGCGCGGACGACGGAGGTACGGGGCGCGGCGGGCCGCCCGGGTTATCCCCCGGCGGTCCGCCGCGCTCGGGCGACTCGGACGTCTCGGGCGACTCGGACAACTCGCGCGGCTCGGGCCGGAAGCCGGTGATCGCGCTGATCCGCCCCGCCTCGTCGAACACGAAGAAGTGCAGGGCGAGCGTCTCCCCCGGGGACCGGTGCGCCCCGGGCGCACCGGCCTCCGACGCACCCGCGTCCAGGCCCAGGTCCGGGTCCGTTTCCATCACGAAGTGGGTTCGGACGGCGGCCCGCCGCGCCTCGGCGTCGGTCACCACGGACTCGACGCGCACGCTACGGCCCTCCGGGCACGCGCGGCTGAACCGGAGATACCGCTCCTTCCCGCGCACGTACTCACGTGTCTGCGGCACCTCGTACAGCACGTCGTCGGCCAGGGTGGCGGCGAGGGCGTCCCAGTCGCGGGCCTCGGCCGCGCTCCAGTACGTCTCCACCGCGGCGCGCAGATCGGCAGTCGTCGTCATGGATCCGAGTGTGGACCCCGGCACTGACAACCGGCCCGGACCAGGGCCTGGGCGCGTCCCGGGATCCGCTCCGGATCTCAGGAAGCGGCGGCCCTCGACGCCTTGATGGAGTACATGAGCGGAATGCGCGGCCGGTCGGCGGGGAAGCGGTAGAAGCCGTCGTCCCGCCGCTCCAGCGTGGGGAACCGGGCGAAGAGCGAGACGTCGTGCTCGTGCAGGAACTCGATCCGCAGCCCGGTGGCGGCCAGCGCCGAGACGACCTCGCCGATCGGGTGCGTCCATTCGACGCTGCGGTTGTGGACGGTGGGCGCGTCGAAGTCCGCGTACGTGCCCGGCGTCTCGTCCACCCAGGCGTCGCGGCTGAAGTAGTCGTACGCGATCGTCGTCCCGGTCCCGTCATCCAGACAGTCCGTCATCGGGTGGAACTCGGCGAGGTAGAGGAAGCCGCCCGGCGCCACGAGCGAGGCGGCGGTCTCGGCCCAGCGGACGATGTCGGGCAGCCAGTTGAGCGCGCCGACGCCGGTGTAGACGATGTCGTACGAGGAGTCGGGGACGGCCTGCGCCGCGTCGTAGACGTCGGCCGCGACGAACGCCGCCCGGTCCGGGGAGAACCCCAGCTCGTGGGCGAGGGAGCGCGCGGTCTCGACGGCCGGTTCGGAGAAGTCCAGGCCGACGACCTGCGCGGCGCCGTGCCGGGCCCAGGAGAGGGTGTCGACCCCGATGTGGCACTGGAGGTGCAGGAGCGACCTGCCGGTGACGTCGCCGACCTCGGCGAGTTCGAAATCGCGCAGGGCCTCCTTGCCCGCGCGGAAGGAGGCGAGGTCGTAGAAGTCGCTCCCGGCGTGGATGGGGACCCGCTCGTCCCAGTGTGCGCGGTTCGCCTCGTGCCAGTCGGCGGGCGTCGGTAGATGCATGGTCCGGAGGTTATCCACAGGCTGGGGGCGGGGCGAACGAATTGTCGGCGTCGCCGCGCAGAATGGGGGCATGACTGAGACCACCGGCTCGACCGGACCGACAACGCCCGCTCCCGCTTCCACGCCGACGTGGGAGCAGCGCTTCCGGGCGCCGCGGGTGTCGCTGCCCGACTGGGCGGAGGACGCCCCCGACCGCGCGCTGTTCGTCTCCAACGCGACGGGCACGTACGAGCTGTACGCGTGGGACCGCGCCACCGGCGAGCAGCGGCAGGTGACCGACCGCCCCAACGGCACGACGGACGGGGCGCTGACGCCCGACGGGGAGTCGATCTGGTGGTTCGACGACACCGACGGGGACGAGTTCGGGGTGTGGATGCGCCGGCCGTTCCACGGTGGCGGGGCCGACGAGCCGGCGGCGCCCGGTCTCGGGCCCGCGTACCCGGCCGGGCTCGCCATCGGCCGGGACGGCACGGCGGTGATCGGCCGCTCCACCGACGAGGACGGGACGACGGTCCATGTCGTGCGGCCCGGGGAGCCTCCGGTGGAGATCTACCGCCACCGCGAGTCGGCGGGCGTCGGTGACCTCAGCCAGGACGGGACGCTGATCGCCCTGGAGCACACCGAGCACGGCGACGCGATGCACTCCGCGCTGCGGGTGGTCCGGCCGGACGGGTCGACGGTCGCCGAGCTGGACGACACCGAGGGCGGTACGAAGGAGCTGGGGCTGACTGTGCTGGGCTTCGCGCCGGTGGCCGGGGACACCCGGCTGCTGGTCGGGCATCAGCGCCGGGGCCGCTGGGAGCCGATGATCTGGGACCCGACGACGGGCGAGGAGACGGAGCTCTCGATCGGCCTGCCCGGTGATGTGGTCGCCGAGTGGTATCCGGACGCCTCGGCGCTGCTGGTCGTGCACGCCTTCGAGGCCCGCAGCGACCTGTGGCGGTACGTGCCGGGGGCGGAGGGCGGGCCCGTCCGGGTGGAGACGCCCGCCGGTTCGGTGTCGGGGGCCACGGCCCGGCCGGACGGCACGGTGGAGTACCTGTGGTCCTCGGCCGCGCAGCCGCCGGTGATCCGGTCCACCTCGGGGGCCGTGGTGCTCGATCCGCCGGGCCCGAAGGCGCCGGGGTCGGTTCCGGTGGAGGACGTGTGGGTGGACGGGCCGGGCGGCCGGATCCACGCGCTCGTGCAGCGCCCCGCGGCCCCGGCCGAGGGGCCGTTCCCGACGGTGTTCGAGCTGCACGGCGGCCCGACCTGGCACGACAGCGACGCCTTCGCCTCCGGCCCGGCCGCCTGGGTGGACCACGGCTACGCGGTCGTCCGGGTCAACTACCGCGGTTCCACCGGTTACGGCCGGGCGTGGACGGACGCGCTGAAGCACCGGATCGGGCTGATCGAGCTGGAGGACGTCGCGGCGGTCCGGGAGTGGGCGGTGAAGTCCGGCCTCGCGGACCCGGAGCGGCTGGTGCTCTCCGGCGGCTCGTGGGGCGGTTACCTGACCCTGCTCGGCCTCGGTACGCAGCCGGACGTCTGGGCCCTCGGCCTCGCGGCGGTCCCGGTCGCCGACTACGTCACGGCGTACCAGGACGAGATGGAGGACCTGAAGGCGATGGACCGCACGCTGCTGGGCGGTACGCCGGAGGAGGTGCCCGAGCGCTTCGAGGCCTCGTCCCCGCTGACGTACGTCGACGCGGTGCGGGCGCCGGTCTACATCTCGGCGGGCGTCAACGACCCGCGCTGCCCGATCCGCCAGATCGAGAACTACGTGGACCGGCTGAAGGAGCGGGACGCGCCGCACGAGGTGTACCGGTACGACGCGGGGCACGGTTCGCTCGTGGTGGAGGAGCGGATCAAGCAGGTCCGGCTGGAGCTGGACTTCGCCCGGCGCCACCTGGGCGGGGCGGAGGCGCCCGGCGCGTAGGCGGAAGGCGGGAAGTGAAGGGCCGAGGGGCGGGGTGCGCGACGCGTGGGCGGGCACCCCGCTCCGGGCGGGCGGAGGGAGGACCGTACCGTGGAGGGGTGTACCGGTTCCTGCTGACCCCGCGCTGGTGGGGGATCAACCTCTTCGTCGTGCTGGCCATTCCGTTCTGCGTGTTCATGGGCACCTGGCAGCTCGGCCGTTTCGAGGACCGCGTGCAGACGCACGACGCGGCCGAGAAGCAGCCCGCACCGGGCACGAGAGCCGCCGAACCGATCGACCGGCTGCTGCCCGTGAGCACGGTGACCTCGGGCCGCCCCGCCACCGCCACCGGCCGGTACGCCGACCAGTTCCTGGTGCCCGGCCGGGAGCTGGACAAGAAGCCCGGCTTCTACGTCCTGAGCATGCTCCGCACGGACAGCGGCAAGGCGCTGCCGGTGGTACGGGGCTGGCTGCCCGGTCAGCCCGGCCGGACCGCCGTGCCCGCCGCGCCGACCGGCACGGTCACCGTGACCGGCGACCTCCAGGCGTCCGAGACCGCCTCCACCGACGGGGTCGACACGCGGGGCGGGCTCCCCGACGGGCAGCTCGGCATGATCAGCGCCGCGTCCCTGGTCAACCTCGTCCCGTACGACGTCTACGACGCGTGGGTGACGGTCCAGGACACCGGGGAACCGGGGGCGGCCAAGGCGTCCGGGGCGCTGCGTCCCGTACCGGCGGCGGTGGCGCAGGGCACCGGGCTCGACCTGAAGGCGTTCCAGAACCTCGGCTACACCGGCGAGTGGTTCGTCTTCGCCGGGTTCGTGCTCTTCATGTGGTTCCGGCTGGTCCGCCGCGAGGCCGAGGCGGCACGTGACCAGCAGCTGGGTCTGGTCGCGGAGACCGGGCCCGAAGCCGGGGCGGATGCGGAGGCCGGAGCGGAAGCCGGAGCCGATGCCGATGCCCAGGCGGGCGCGGCCGCCGGCCACGGGGACGACAAGGCGGAGGCCCCGTCCCGGACGGCCTGAGGGCCCGTGGGCGGTACGTACGTGCACGGTACGCACCGGCCCGTGGGCGGTACGTACGTGCACGGTACGCACGCCGCACGGGTCCTATGCGTACCGCGTGCCGCGTGCGTCGCACGTATCGCGGTGCGCCGCGGGTGCCATGCGTGCCGCGTGCACCGTGCGGGGCGACGGGGTCAGGAGGCCGGGGCCAGTACTCCGGTCCGGTAGATCGTGCCCGAGCAGGCGTTGGAGATCCGCGCCTGTGCGACCGGCGCCCCGGCCTCCGGGATGTGGGTCACGGCGATGCTGCCGTCCTGCGTGCCGCCGCTGCCGTCCTCGCTGCCCAGCTGTGCGACGGTGGCCGCGTTCCCGTCGCCGCTGCCCGCTCCGGCCGCGGCGCCGCCCGCCCCGCCCGTGTCGTCGCTCGGCGTCGGGCTCGGCGAGGCTCCGGTGGACGGGCAGGTGTCCTTGGGCACCCAGGCGAACTTCACCTCGTACGCCATCGACGGCTTCAGCAGCACCATCCGCTGCTCCTGAGAAGGATCGGGCAGCCCGGACGCGGCGTCACCGGCGGTGTGCTGGACGACCGCGATCCTGGACGGGTCGGCCGCGCCGATGGCCTGGAAGCCCACACTGCCGCTCGCGCTGACCGAGCACTCCGTGCCGGAGACGTTGGCGATCCGGAAGGTGCCGTAGACCGTCCCGTCGGGGCCGGCCGCGCCGGTTTCGGCCGAGGCGACGCCGAGTTGCCCCGCGTCGCAGCTCGGCAGGGAGTCGGCCGAGGCTCCGTGCGGGTCGGCGGTGCCGCCGGACAGTCCCCCGCCTCCGTCGGAACCGTTGGTGTCCGCGGGGCCGTCGGCGCTCGCGGGCCGGTCCGGGTCGCCGTCGCCCTGGCCGTCGGTGGACCCGTTGGTGTTCTTCCCGCCGGCCTGTGCGCCGCGGTCCGTTCCGTTGCCGCCCTGCGCCTGCTCGCCGTGTCCGGCCATCGCGGTCTTGGCGGTGCTGGACCCGTCCGAGTTCGCGACGTGGACGAGGGCGGGTACGGCGGTGCCCATGAGCAGCGCCGCCGCGGCCATGCCGACGACGGCCTGCCGCCGCTTGGCCCGCCGGGCGGGAACCGCGCGCTTGAGGTGGTCGAGCGTGCCGTCGACGGGCTTCAGGTCCTTGACGGCGCCGTGCATCAGGTCGCGCAGCACGTCCCCGTCGAAGGCGCGCCCGTCGCCGTCACCGTCCGGGGCTTCGCCCGGGGAGTCGTCGGGGGAGTCGTGCGGCCCCGCTCCGAAGAGCCCTCGCAGGTCCCGTACGTTCCGCAGGTCGCGCAGGTCCTTCAGCGCCCGCGGATCACTCAGGTCACCCAACTCGTCGGAACCGACCAGTTCGTCGGAGCCGACCGGCTCATCGGGGCCGGCCGACTCATCGGGGCCGACCGGCTCGTTCCGGTCCTCGGCGCCGGCGGGGCGGGGAGCCTCGCTCCCGTTCCCGTTCCCACGTTCCTGTTCGTGCTCGGGACCGTTTCCGTCCGTACGGCGGCTCATGCCTGCGCCTCCATCACGACCCGCAGCGCGGCGATCCCGCGTGATCCGTACGCCTTGACCGAACCCAGGGATATCCCGAGCGTCTCGGCGACCTGAGCCTCCGTCATGTCCGCGAAGTAGCGCAGCACCAGCACCTCCCGCTGGCGCCGTTGCAGCCCCCGCATCGCCTTGATCAGCGCGTCCCGCTCCAGCTGGTCGTACGCCCCCTCCTCCGCGCTCGCCATGTCCGGCATGGGCTTGGAGAGCAGCTTCAGCCCGAGGATGCGGCGGCGCAGCGCGGAGCGGGAGAGGTTGACGACGGTCTGACGCAGATACGCGAGCGTCTTCTCCGGGTCGCGCACCCGGTTGCGCGCCGAGTGCACCCGGATGAACGCCTCCTGCACCACGTCCTCGCAGGAGGCCGTGTCGTCCAGGAGCAGGGCGGCGAGGCCCAGCAGCGACCGGTAGTGGGCCCGGTAGGTCTCGGTGAGGTGGTCGACCGTCGTTCCGGCGGCCACGCCCTCCTCAACGCCCCCGCGTTGCGCGGGCAACCTGGTGGAGCGGGCTGCGGGCATGGGCGCGATCACCGGCATGCCGCCGGGCGCGCGGGGCCGCCGGAGCGGGCGCACCGAAGCGCCGCGCAACGGGCCCACCACTGTGATGTCGAGAACCTCTGCCACGCCAGTTGGACACATTTCCCCCCGTCAGGGTTGTACGCGCGCGGCACCGCGTTCCCCGCCGTGCGACATGCCCTCATACGTACCTGCTCTTCCCCGAAGACCCCGGATGCCCCGAATGCGCGCCCCGCCGCGCCAGGGGTGACGACAGAGACGCACCTCTCCGGGCCAGTGGTTGCAGCAGGCCGGAAATCATCGTCGGATACCGCGACACCCCAGCTCAAGAGGTTGAGAGTTTCAACTTACTCACAGAGCGTTCACAGACCGTACAAAAGTGGTCCGTTCAGGACCGGGGGAACTCGGCGGCCACCGATTCGGCGATCTGGGCCACGTTCAACGCGGCCCCCTTGCGGAGGTTGTCGCCGCAGACGAACAGCTCCAGGGCGCGCGGATCATCCATCGACCTGCGCACTCTTCCGACCCAGGTCGGGTCGGTGCCGACGACGTCGGACGGTGTCGGGAAGTCGCCCGCCGACGGGTTGTCGTACAGCACGACGCCCGGTGCCGTCGCCAGGATCTCGTGGGCCCGGTCGACCGCGATCTCGTTCTCGAACCTGGCGTGGACGGACATCGAGTGCGTCGCGACGACGGGTACGTACACGCAGGTGGCCGAGATGCGCAGCTCCGGCAGGTCGAGGATCTTGCGGCACTCCTCGCGGATCGCGAGTTCCTCCGACGACCAGCCGTCCCCGGCCTCCGTTCCGGCCCAGGGCACCACGTTGAGCGCGACGGGCGCGGCGAAGGGGCCGGCCTCCGCGTCGCCCAGGACCCGGCGCACATCGCCCGGCTTCGTGCCCAGCTCCGTACCGGCGACCAGCGACAGCTGCTCGCGCAGTGCCGCCACGCCGTCCCGGCCGGCCCCGCTCACCGCCTGGTACGAGGAGACGACCAGTTCCCGCACCCCGAACTCGGCGTGCAGCGCGCCGACCGCGACGATCAGCGCGAGCGTGGTGCAGTTCGGGCTCGCGACGATGCCGCGCGGCCGGATCCGTGCGGCATGGGGGTTGATCTCGGGGACGACCAGCGGGACGTCCGGGTCCAGCCGGAAGGCGGCGGAGTCGTCGACGACGACCGCGCCCTTGGTGGCGGCGATCGGCGCCCACCGCGCGGAGACCTCGTCGGGGACCAGGAACAGTGCCACGTCGACCCCGTCGAAGACGGATTCGGTGAGTTCGAGGACCTCGCTCTCCTCGCCGCGCACGACCAGCTTGCGGCCGGCCGAGCGCGACGAGGCGACCAGTCTCACCTCGCCCCAGACGTCCGCGTGCTGCGAGAGGATCTGGAGCATGACGCCGCCGATCGCCCCGGTCGCGCCGACGACCGCGAGCGAGGGGCGGCGGGCGGTCATCGGCCGGTGCCTCCGTAGACGACGGCCTCGTCGGAGTCGCTGTCGAGGCCGAAGGCGGTGTGCACGGCGCGGACGGCCTCGTTGACGTCGTCGGCGCGGGTGACGACCGAGATGCGGATCTCGGAGGTCGAGATCAGCTCGATGTTGACCCCGGCGTCCGACAGCGCCTCGAAGAAGCCCGCGGTGACCCCCGGGTTGGTCTTCATACCGGCGCCGACCAGCGAGATCTTCGCGATCTGGTCGTCGTAGCGCAGCGAGGCGAAACCGATGCCGTCGCGGTTGCGCTCCAGGGCGTCGATGGCCTTGCGGCCCTCGGCCTTGGGCAGGGTGAACGAGATGTCGGTCAGCCCGGTCGACGCGGCGGAGACGTTCTGCACCACCATGTCGATGTTGATCTCCGCGTTCGCGATCGTGCGGAAGATCGAGGCGGCCTCGCCCGGCTTGTCCGGCACTCCGACGACGGTGATCTTGGCCTCGGAGACGTCATGGGCGACTCCGGAGATGATCGCGTGCTCCACCTTCTGGTCCCCTTGCGGCTCGTTGCTGACCCAGGTGCCGCGCAGTCCGGAGAAGGACGAGCGGACGTGGATCGGGATGTTGTAGCGGCGTGCGTACTCGACGCACCGGTGCAGCAGCACCTTGGAGCCGGACGCGGCCAGCTCCAGCATGTCCTCGAAGGAGATCCAGTCGATCTTCCGGGCCTTCTTGACGACCCGGGGGTCGGCGGTGAAGACGCCGTCCACGTCGGTGTAGATCTCACAGACCTCGGCGTCCAGCGCGGCCGCGAGGGCGACGGCGGTGGTGTCGGACCCGCCGCGTCCGAGGGTGGTGATGTCCTTCTTGTCCTGGGACACGCCCTGGAACCCCGCGACGATCGCGATGTTCCCCTCGTTCAGCGCCGTACGGATCCGGCCCGGCGTCACATCGATGATGCGCGCTTTGTTGTGGACCGAGTCGGTGATGACGCCTGCCTGGCTGCCCGTGAACGACTGGGCCTCGTGGCCCAGGTTTTTGATCGCCATCGCCAGCAGGGCCATGGAGATCCGCTCTCCGGCGGTCAGCAGCATGTCGAACTCGCGCCCCGCAGGGATCGGGGAGACCTGCTCCGCGAGATCGATCAACTCGTCCGTCGTGTCGCCCATCGCGGACACCACGACAACCACCTGGTTGCCGTTCTTCTTGGCATCGACGATTCGCTTGGCGACGCGCTTGATGCCCTCGGCATCGGCTACGGAGGAGCCTCCGTACTTCTGCACGACAAGGCCCACGTGCGCTCCTCGCTCAGTCCATTACTGCGGTCGACTCAGTCTAACGAGCGGTCCGAAAACGCCCCGTTGATACCACATGGTGAGATGTTTCGCTCACCAATCGATCACCGACGCTCCGTACCGGGCCGCACCGGGGCACCCGCCCCGTCCTGTCTGCCCACCGCGCCCCTCCGTACTCCCGAACGCGCCCGGTTGTGCCTCATCCCACAGCGGGCGCGGCCCGGCGGGCCCTCGGTTCCGGCCGGGCCGGGCCGGAACCGGGGGCCTGTGGCCCCTACCAGAGGGCCTGGACCTCGCCGGCGGTCAGCGCCCCGGAGAAGGCCCGGACCTGGTCGACGGCACCGTGGAAGTACTCGCCCCAGCCGTCGGCCGTCCGGCCCCGGCCGACCTGGAGGCCGCCGTCGCCGGTCCAGGCGTCGTGGAACTCGGCCGTGCCCTCGGTCTCGGCGTAGCCGTCGACGTAGAGCGTGACCGTGCCCGCCGACTCGTCGTACACCACGGCGATCTGGTGGCCCACCCCGAAGCCGCCGTCCGGCTGGCTGTACCGGGAGACCACCGTCTCGGCCGCTCCCGGCCCGTCCGCGTGGGACATCACCAGCTCCCAGCTGTACGTGGACGGCTGGTAGCGCACCTTGAAGGCGTCACCGTGCTTCCCGCCCTGGGAGAGGACGGTCATCGGGCGGGCCGGCTCGTCGTCGGCCAGCCGCACCGTCGCACTCACCGAGAAGCTGCCGCCGGTGTCGACGACGGGCCGGTCGGTGGCCGCGTAGCCGGAGACCCCGTCCAGCCGCAGGTGACCGTCGCCGGCGAGGATCATGTCCAGCGGGTCGCAGCCCGGGTCGGCCGGCTCGCACACGTCGTCGTAGCGCCGGACCGACGCTCCCGGGGCGAGCCTCAGCGGCTGCCCGCCACCCACCTCGGGGCTGGCGCCGTCCGCCGCCGTCTCCATGTCCCAGTGGGCCAGCCGTTCGGCCTTCCGGACGGCGAGCCCGGCGATCTCGCCCGGGACCAGCACCCGGTCATGGACCCGGACGTCGCCGATCTCGCCCCGCCAGTGGTCCCGGTAGCCGGTCGCACTCTTCGACCGCCCGATCTGGAAGGCCCCGTCGACGCCGCCCGGCGTCACCTGCCGCTCCTCCCCCACGGGGCTGCCGTCGACGTACAGCCGGGCGCTGCCGGTCACCGCGTCGTACCGGCCGAGCACATACGTCCACCTGCCCGCGACGGGACGTCCGCCGTCCAGCCGCTCGTCCCCCACGGCGAACGACCAGACCGGCTGCCCGCCGTCCTGCCGCAGCCCCAGGGTGAACGCGGAGCCGTCCCCGGCGTCCTGCCCGGCGACGGTCCGGGTGCCGTCCACGGCGGCGGGGCGCACCCAGGCGCCCACCGAGAACGACCCGTCGTCCCCGGTCCGCACCACCGGCGCGTCCGGGGTGATGTAGCCCTGCTCCGTGCCGTCCAGGAGCGCCGTGGAGGCCAGATCCGTGCCGGACGGGGCGTCCGCGCCGAAGGTGGTGCCGCTGCCCGCCCGGGCCGCCGTGCCGGACTCGGCCGCCGCCGTCTGCGAGCCCGCGGTGTCGGCGAGCTTCCAGTGCGCGACCGGGGAGCGACCCGACCCCACCCGGAAGAAGTAGGTCGTGGGCGCACTGCTGCGGCCCGCCCGGTCGAACGCCTGGGCCTCCACCCACGTGAGGCCGGCTGTCTGCGGGACGAAGTCGATGTCGACGGCCTGCCCGGGTCCCGGTGCCGCCACCTCCCGCTGCGGCCCGCCCCCGAAGCCGACCTTGTACATGACGACGTCGTCGGAGGACGAGACGACGCGGAAGGTGCCGTGGACGCCGACGCCGTCCGTCCAGTCGTCGTTGTCCGGGTAGTCGGTGGACGTCACCACCGGGGCCGCCGGGCTCTCGCCGTCGTAGACGAACTCGCAGCCCACGCCGGACACGGAGCTCCAGGGCGAGGTGTTCGTCCCGCTGACGGCCCGTACGTGCCAGGAGACGACGGTGTCGGCCGGGATGCCGAGGTCCTCGGGCAGGTGCCAGGAGAACACCGACCCCTGAGGCTTGGACGTCGAGGTCATCTGCCGCCGCTCGACGCCTCCGTCGGCCGCCCACCACACCTCGAACTCGGCCGCGACCGGGGGCCTGTCCGCCCCGCCCACACCCGCCGGGTCCGACAGCACCGCGCGCAGCGCCGGCATGGTGCGGACGTACGCCTTGGCGTCCCCGGCCGCGCACGCCCGGCTGCCGGTCTCCAGCTCCGAGGCCCACGAGCCGCCCGGGGCCGGATCGGCGACCGCGACCGCCATCCCCTGCACCGCCAGCATCGCCGCCGTGGCCAGCGACAACGCCCCCAGCCGGGCCGTTCTTCGACGTCCCGGACCGCTCATTTCACGCATATACCCTCCCCAGTGACTGTCTGTGAGATTCACAGCTCACCGGGAGGCTAGCAACGCGCCCCGACACAGGCACGTGCGTTATGCACTCACATGGAGGGAACAGCTCCGCTACTGCACCGGGCGCAGGCCCAGCGGGCCCGCGATCTCCTCGGCCATGACGCGGCCCGCCTCCTCGGCCAGCTCGTCGTCGATGGTCTCCGAGTCGGTGTCCAGGCCGTCCAGCTCCTGGAGGGGCTGGTTGAGGCGGATGTGGGCGATCAGGGACTGGAGGGCGCGCAGGGTGGCGGAGGCGGTGGAGCCCCAGTTGGAGAAGTAGGAGAACTGCCACCACCACAGGGCCTCGGTGGTGCGGTCCTCCTCGTAGTGGGCCAGGCCGTGGCGCAGGTCGGTCACCAGGTCGGCCAGGCCGTCCGAGATCCGGGCGGGGACCGGGGCCTTGCGGGGCTCGTACGGGTCGAAGACCTCGGAGTAGACGTCGATCGGCTCCAGCAGGACGGCGAACCGCTCGCGCAGCCCGTCCGCGTCCGGCTCCGCGCCCAGGTCCGGCTCGTAGCGCTCGTCGGGGACGATGTCCTCGTACGCGCCGAGCCTGCCGCCCGCCAGCAGGAGCTGGGAGACCTGGAGCAGCAGGACGGGCACGGCTTCCTCGGGCTCCTCGACCCTGGACACCTCGGTGACCGCGACGATGAATGTCTTGATCTGGTCGGCGATCTGGACGGCGAAGTCGTCCGGGTCCTGCGTGACGGAGTTCAGCGTGGCGTCGGACATCGAGGGGACCTCCCGCGGAGCACGGTCGCAAACGGTGAGTAGAACATAGCGCCGCCGAACCTAAAGCTGCCGTGAGTCGCGGCACCGGTCGGGTAAACGGCCGCCGGAAGAACACCGAAGGACGCATCGCCTCCGGCTCCGGCGCCCGCACCGGCGGTGTCAGACATCGAGCAGGCGCCTCCCCTCGAAGGCACGGCCCAGGGTCACCTCGTCCGCGTACTCCAGGTCGCCGCCGACCGGCAGACCGCTGGCCAGCCTCGTGACCCGCAGGCCCATGGGCTTGACCATCCGGGCGAGGTACGTCGCGGTGGCCTCGCCCTCCAGGTTGGGGTCAGTGGCCAGGATCAGCTCCGTGATCGACCCGTCGGCGAGACGGGCCAGCAGCTCGCGGATACGCAGATCGTCCGGGCCGACGCCCTCGATCGGGCTGATCGCACCGCCCAGTACGTGATAACGGCCGCGGAATTCGCGGGTCCGCTCGATCGCGACGACGTCCTTCGGCTCCTCGACCACGCAGATCACCGACGGGTCGCGGCGTGTGTCCCGGCAGATGTTGCACTGCTCCTGCTGCGCGACGTTGCCGCAGACCGAGCAGAACCGCACCTTGTCCTTGACCTCCAGGAGCGCGTGGGCGAGCCGGCGCACGTCGGTCGGCTCGGCCTGGAGGATGTGGAAGGCGATCCGCTGCGCGCTCTTGGGACCGACGCCGGGCAGCCTGCCCAGCTCGTCGATGAGGTCCTGAACCACGCCTTCGTACAACGGGAACGCCTTCCTTTCCTACCTGCGTCGTCTGGTTTCTCGGTGGGCGCGGGGCTCAGAAGGGGAGGCCGGGCATGCCGCCCAGGCCCTGGGCCAGCGGGCCCAGCTTCTGCTGCTGGAGCGCCTGCGCGTTCTCGTTCGCCGCCTGGACCGCGGCGACGACGAGGTCCGCCAGCGTCTCGGTGTCCTCGGGGTCGACCGCCTTCGGGTCGATCACCAGGTTGCGGAGCTCGCCGGAGCCGGTGACGGTGGCCTTCACGAGACCGCCGCCCGCCTGGCCGTCTACCTCGGTCCTGGCCAGTTCCTCCTGGGCCGCGGCGAGGTCCTGCTGCATCTTCTGGGCCTGCTGCAGCAACTGCTGCATATTGGGCTGCCCGCCACCGGGGATCACGGTCACTCCTGGCAATTCGACGACAAAAAGCTTCGGTATGCCGAGCCTACGTGCTCCCCGGACAACGCGCCCCACTCACTCACGGGCAACTCTTTCGGGTGAGTTTCAGGCGGCCCTTGCCGCGCTCGTATACCTGATCACAGGACCGGCGCAACCGGTAATCACGCGTTTTCTCCCCCATGGCCCACCGTTCGGCGATAGGAAGGGCATACACATCAGGACACCCAGGCACATCGGCCGTCACTCAATGTCACCGTCACGGTACTGTCGGCCACGCCGGAAAGCAGTGCGCACCCACCCCGTCTCGCCCATCGCCATGTCAGGCGTCGCTACGCAGAGGAGTACCCGGTGAGCCAGCCGGAGATGCAGCCCGAGGGGCCGCCCCGCAACGAGCCCGGCCCGGGCTCCGGCTCACGAGGCCGGGACGATCGGGGCCGGGACGACCGGGGGCGGGACGATGACGACCGGGGGCGGGCGGTTCGGGGACGCCGGGGGCGGGGCGGGGACCTGACCGTCGCGCCGTTCCCGCTCGGCGACTGGGGCGAGCCCTCCGACCGTCTCGACGAGGTCTACCGCTGGGTCGAGGCCGACGCGCTGCGCACCGCCACGTGGTACCTGGGCGACCGGGTGCGCAAACGCCGGGCGGCCAGGACGCTGCGGATGGGTACCGCGCTCGGGGCGGTGGCGGGCGCCGCGCTGCCGCTGCTCGATCTGACCGGGGCGCTGCGCGGGGTGGCGGGCTGGGGCTATCTGTCGCTGTTGCTGGGCGCCGCGTGCATGGCCTGCGACCGGTACTTCGGGCTCACCTCGGGCTGGATAAGGAATCTCGCCACCGCCCAGGCCGTGCAACGGCGGCTCCAGGTCCTCCAGTTCGACTGGGCGTCGGAGTGCGTACGGGAGATGCTCGGGCCGACCGAGGGGACGGCCAGCGAGGCGGCGGAGCGGTGCCTGGGGGTGCTGCGGCGGTTCTCGGAGGACGTCGCGGAGCTGGTGCGTACGGAGACGGCGGACTGGATGGTGGAGTTCCGGGCCGGGCCCGCGCCGATGGGGATGCAGGCCCTGTCGTCGCACGCCGGGAGCACCGCGCGTCCGGACCCGGGGACGCTGTCCGGGCGGTTCCCGCTGCAGACGCTGGCCCGGCCGAACATGCCGCGCCAGCGCCCGCCGGAGTCCCCCCGCTGACACGTCCCCTGCTGAACCCCTGAGGCCTCTCCGGCCCCAGGTCCCGGGGCCTACCCGAAGACGATCATCGATCCCTGGGCCAGGCTCCGGGTCGCCGCCGCGTGCAGCCCGAGCCAGACGTGCCGCTCGCGGGCGAACGGGCCGTCGTCGTACGGCGTCGACGCGGACGGCTCCTCCAGGGAGGTCGGCGCGGCGGGCGGCAGCGGCGCGGCCGGCGGGTTCGCCGGGTCGATACCGATGGCCGGGGCGACGAACTCCAGCTCCCGCAACAGCCCGTGCGAGGAGCCGAGCGGGCCGCCGCCCTCCAGCAGGTCGTCGGCGGCGAGCGGGGTGGCGAAGTCCAGCGGGACGTACGCCCCGGCGTGGTCGTAGTGCCAGACCAGGTGGGACTGGCGGGCCGCCTCCTCGAACATCTCCAGCAACTGCTCGTAGTCGCTGCCGAGTTCACCGACCGGGGTGACGGCCAGTCCGCTGAGCTGGAGCAGGTGGGCGCGGCGCAGGCAGTGCAGCGCGTCGTAGTCGAAGCCCGCGACGGGGGCCACTTCGCCGGTCAGGCCCGGCATGTAGGCGTACACCGGGACGGACGGCAGTCCGGCCTCGCCCAACGCCTTGTCGTAGGCGGCGATCTCTTCGGCGAACGGGTTGTCGGGGCTGTGGCACAGCACATCGACGAGGGGGACCAGCCACAGGTCACAGGCCACGAGGTCTCGCTCTCCCACGGGTGCGCATCGGAATGTTCGGGGTGGTCGGGACAGCGTAATGCGGTGTGCGCGCCACGCACAGTGGACCCGGTCCTCCGCGCCCCCGCGCGCTACCGGTTCTCCGTCGCGAGCCGGTCCGCCCAGCCCAGCGCGTGGTTCTGATAGTCGTCCAGCACGGTGCGCACCGCGCCGGGGTCGCCGATCGTGATCGCCGCGACCAGGTCCTCGTGCCCGTTCCAGAGCGCGTCCCGGTCGCCGGCGTCGCGGCGCAGGTACGGCACCGCGAACACCCATGCCTGTACGCGGAGTCGGTGCAGGAACTCGTTGATGTACGCGTTGCCGACGAGGGCGCCCAGCTCGCGCCAGAACCGCAGGTCGTAGCCGATGAGGATGTCCAGGTCGCCGCCGCGGGCCGCCCGCGCGGCCTCCTGGGCCCGGCGGCGTACGGCGACCAGGCGGTCCAGGTACGCCGAGGGGGGCGCGACCGGGGCCCCGCCGCCGAAGTAGACGCTGCGGACCACGCCGTCGATGACCAGGCTGCGGGCCTCGACCAGGGACCGGTAGTCGGCGACGGTGAACTCCCGCACCCGGAAGCCCCGGTGCTGGTCCGTCTCCAGCAGTCCCTGGGCGGAGAGATCGAAGAGCGCCTCGCGCACGGGGGTCGCCGACACCCCGTACTGGTCGGCGATCTGCTTGACCGTGAACTCCCGCCCCGGCTGGAGCCGTCCGGCGAGAACCTCGTCACGGAGCGCGTCCGCGATCTGCTGCCGCAGTGTGCTGCGGGTCACAGCTCCGCTCGCGCGCATGGCGCCCCTCCCCGTTCCTTTTACCTGCGGTCACCTTAATCCAGGGCCGCCGTGCCCGTATCCGGGCAGAAGGGACACCTGAGCGGTGTCGGAGGGGTGGGGAGGGGCGCCATCACGTCACAAGGGGTCCGTCACGCGGCGCGTCACGGGGTGCGCCACGCGGTGTGCTCGTCGGCCACCGAGAGCGCGGCGTCGAGGGCCGCGAGGCCCTCCTTCGCCTCGGCCTCGGTGATGTTGCAGGCGGGCACGGCGTGGGTGCGGTTCATGTTGATGAAGGGCCACAGGCCGTTCTTCTTGGCCGCCGCGCCGAAGGCCGCCATCGGCGCGTTGGCCTCGCCCGTCGCGTTGTACGGGACCAGCGGCTCGTGGGTCTCCTTGTTGCGGACCAGGTCCAGCGCCCAGAACGCGCCGAGGCCGCGGACCTCGCCGACGGACGGGTGGCGCTCGGCGAGTTCGCGCAGGCCGGGGCCGAGGACCGTCTCGCCGATACGGGCGGCGTTCTCGACGACCTTCTCGTCCTCCATCACCCGGATGGTGGCGACGGCGGCGGCGCAGGCCAGCGGGTGGCCGGAGTACGTCAGTCCGCCCGGGTAGGGGCGGGTGTCGAACGTCGCGGCGATCTCGGCGGAGATCGCGACGCCGCCGAGCGGCACGTAACCGGAGTTGACGCCCTTGGCGAAGGTCATCAGGTCGGGCACCACGTCGAAGTGCTCGGCGGCGAACCACTTGCCGGTGCGGCCGAAGCCGGCCATGACCTCGTCGAGGATGAAGACGATGCCGTACCGGTCGCAGATCTCGCGGACGCCCTTGAGGTAGCCGGGCGGCGGGGTCATGATGCCCGCGGTGCCGGGGATGGTCTCCAGGATGATCGCGGCGATGTTGGCGGCGCCCTCGTAGGCGAGGGTGTCCTCCAGGTGCTGGAGGGCGCGGGCGCACTCCTCGGCCTCGGTCTCGGCGTAGAACGGCGAGCGGTAGAGGAACGGCGCCCAGAAGCGGACGACGCCCGCCGAGCCGTTGTCGGACGGCCAGCGGCGCGGGTCACCGGTCAGGTTGATCGCGGTGGAGGTGGCACCGTGGTACGAGCGGTACGCGGAGAGGACCTTCGTGCGGCCGGTGTGCAGCCGGGCCATCCGGACGGCGTTCTCGACGGCCTCGGCGCCGCCGTTGGTGAAGAAGATCTTGTCCAGGTCGCCGGGGGTGCGCTCGGCGATGAGGCGTGCGGCCTCGGAGCGTGCCTCGATCGCGAACGCGGGGGCGAAGGTGGCGAGCTTGCCCGCCTGCTCCTGGATCGCGGCGACGACGGTGGGGTGCTGGTAGCCGATGTTGGTGTAGACGAGGCCGCTGGTGAAGTCGAGGTAGCGGTTGCCGTCGTAGTCCCAGAAGTACGCCCCCTCGGCGCCGGCGACGGCGAGCGGGTCGATCAGGCCCTGGGCGGACCAGGAGTGGAACACGTGCGCTCGGTCGGCGGCCTTGACGGCCGCACCGGCGGCGGGGTCGACATGAGGGGTCATGCGGCGAGCGTAGGCCGTACCGGGACCGTTCCGACATGACCACCTTGTATGGCGTGGGGCGTTCCGCTGGGCAGGGTGTCGGGTCGCCGGAAGTGCTTCCGGTGGTTCCGGAACCGCAACCGCTCCGGGCGTGCCCCGCGTGCATCCCTATGATCGTGCGGGCATCGGGCGGACCAGACCGGGCCCGGCCGGGCAGAGTGCCGATTCCTGGGGGAAGGACGTGTCAGCGTCAATGCAGAGCCTGACACCGCAAGATCCGCGCACCATCGGCGCCTACCGGCTGTTGGGACGGCTCGGCGCCGGGGGCATGGGCCAGGTCTATCTGGCCCGGTCCGAGCGGGGCCGGACCGTCGCGATCAAGCTGGTACGCGCTGAGCTGGCCGAGAAGCAGGAGTTCCGGGACCGCTTCCGCCAGGAGGTGCGGGCCGCCCGCCAGGTCGGTTCCGCGTGGACGGCCCCGGTGCTGGACGCGGACACGGAGGCCGCCGTGCCGTGGGTCGCCACGGGGTACGTCGCCGGGCCCTCGCTGCACGCCACGGTGACCGGCCGCCCGCGCGTGGCGGGGGCGCCCTCGGGGGCGTACGGTCCGCTGCCGGAGCGCTCGGTGCACATCCTGGGGTCCGGGCTCGCCCACGCACTCGGGGCCATCCACGCGGCGGGGCTGATCCACCGCGATCTGAAGCCCTCCAACATTCTGCTGACGATCGACGGTCCGCGCGTCATCGACTTCGGCATAGCCCGCGCCTTCGACACCGCCACCGACGGCGGGGTCACCCGCACCGGCGCCCTGGTCGGTTCGCCCGGGTTCATGGCGCCGGAGCAGGTGCGCGGCGAGCGGGTGACCCCGGCGTGCGACGTGTTCTGCCTCGGCACGGTGCTGGCGTACGCCTCGACCGGCCGGCTCCCGTTCGGCACCGGCGACAGCCGGGTGCACGCGCAGATGTTCCGGATCGCGCAGGAGGACCCGGACCTGACCGGGGTTCCGGTGGACCTCGTCGACCTGGTGCGGGACTGCCTGCACAAGGACCCGGCCGCCCGCCCGACGACCGAAGCGATCCTGGACCGGCTGGCGGACGCCGACCCCGCCGAGCCGTGGCTCCCGGGCGCCTTGATCGCCCAACTCGGCCGTCACGCGGTTGAGTTGCTGGACTCCGAGGACCCGGAGGATCCGGAAGTTCCGGAGGAGGCCGGGCGGGCCGGGCCGGCCGCGGCGTCCGCGCAGGCCGCCGCACAGGCCGCGGGGCCCGGGGACGCCGGGGGGTCCGAGGGCCCGGAGGATCTGTCGGGCTTCCCGGGGGAGCGGTCCCGGGAGCACCCCCGGACGACCCCGCCTCCCGGTTACGGCCCGGCCCCCGGCCACGGCTACCCGCAGCAGACCCCGGTCCCGACCCCGGCCCCCGGCTACGGTTACCCGTCGCAGACCCCGGCCCCCGGCTACGGCTATCCGCCGGCCGCCCAGCCGCATCCCGGCGAGGGTTTCGGCGCGCCGCAGCCGCCCACCGGGTACGGCTACCCGCCGCAGCACCAGCAGGCGTCGTACCCGCACACCGGCTTCGGACCCACGCCCCCCTTCGGCCCCGCCCACCCCGGCAACCCCCACCCCGAGCCCGAACCGGCCCGCCGTGGCAAGGGCTCGACCATCGCGCTCGTCATCGTCGCCGTGCTCGTGGCGATCGGCGCGGGCGGCTCGGTCTACACGCTCATGAACGAGGAGCCGACGGACCACCACCGCCCCGACCGCTCCACCACCGCCGCCCCGTCCTCCCCTGACGCGGGCGGCCCGGCCCCGTCCCCCGGCACGGACGGGAAGAACGGCGACGGCGCCATCCCCACCGGCTACCTCGGCACCTGGACCGGCACCATCGACAACCCGGCCGGACGCTCCACCCGGAAACTCGTCATCCAGCAGGGCTCGGTCGGCCAGAGCGTCCTGACCCTCACCGCCGAGGGGCCGCTCGACAACGGAAACACCTACCGCTGTGTCTTCCGGGCCGACCTCGCCGCGGAGCCCGCCGAGGGCGGCCCGGTCAGGGTGGGACCGTCCGAGGTCGAGTCAGGCGAGCCGATGACGTCCTGCACCGCCGGGGGCGCCACCACGCTGACCCTGCACCCGAACGGCACCCTGACCCGCGAGAACAGCGCCAGCGGAGACCGGCTCACCTACACCAAGGGTGGCTAGGCGGCCGCCCCTCACGCCCCACCACGCACGTTATCGGCCCAGTATCGCCGTGGCCGTGCCGAGCAGCAGCAACGTGTGGACGAACCTGCCGGGAGCGGTGGGCGGGAAGTACCACGACACCGGCCAGGTACGGCCGTGGAGAGCCGGAACCGGTACGTAGCTGACCCGGCCGGGCGCCGCGTTCAGCACCACGGCCCCGTCCGGCCACGCCTTCCCCTCGGCGCTCCCGGCCGGCACGAGGAAGTACACCGACCGTTTCCCACTGGCCTCGGCCACCACCGGACCGGGCTCACCGCCCGTGATCGTCTCCATCATCAGGGCGAGCCGACGCCCTTCGTCCCCCTCGAAGCGCACGGCGTCGAATTGGACTCCTGTTTTGCGCAGTTGAAATCCGGAGTATGGAATCCACCCGAATCCGACCGCACTTTTCGTTGCGTTCACAGGACCAGTCTTCCCTTGACTGGCTAGCGTTTCCTCAGGCCACACAGGGGCGTCGCACACTCGTTGACCTGCGCGAACTCCCCTGAATTCCAGTCGAGTCGGGCTGATTCGGGTAGTGACCGGTTGAGACCGGTTGAGTCGAAAGGGGGTCGCACATGGCGCGAGCGGAGAACAAGGAAACGGCCAGTGCCATGGCCAGGATCGTCGCCGACATGGCGCGTGATCTGCGCACCGAACGGGGCTGGACGCAGACCCGGCTGGGCGAAGAGCTCGGCTACTCCGCTGCAGCGGTGAGCGCGATGGAGACCTGCGCCCAGCCTGCCAGTGACGAGATGCTGGTGGGTCTGAACGAGGTGTTCCACGGCGAGACGAAATTCTTCAACCGCTGCCGCCGGTACATGCGGCTGGAGACGTACCCGGAGCAGTTCAAGAACTACGCGCTGCTGGAGCAGGAGGCGCTCAGCCTTCGGCTGTACGCCACCTATCTCATCGATGGTCTCTTCCAGACCGAGGCATACGCGCGAGCGCTGATCGGCGGAGGATACCCGCCACTGCCCCACGATCGGGTGGAGGAGCTGGTCAGCGCAAGGATGGCACGTAAGGCACTGTTCGACCGCGAGCCGCCGGCTCTGATCGAGGTCGTTCTGGAAGAGTCGGTGCTCAGGCGGATCATCGGCAGCAAGGAGATCATGCGGGAGCAGATGCAGTACTTGGTCGAGTGCGCCCAGCGCCGCAATGTCACGCTTCGGGTGCTCCCTCTGGACGCCGGGCTGGGCGGGGAGTACGCCGGAGGACATGGCGGCCTGAGCCTGATCGAGACTCCGGACCACCAGCACCTCGCCTACTTGGAAGCACAGGAGGAGAGTTGGACGCTCAGCGACCCGGCGAAGGTGAGTACGTACTCCCAGCGGTGTGCGAAGATCCAGTCACAGGCCATGGGTCCTCGTGAATCGCTGGACCTGTTCCAGCAGTTGGCAGGAGAAACGGAATGAGCACGTCCCTCCGGTGGTTCAAATCCAGCTACAGCAACGCCAGCGGCGGCCAGTGCGTCGAGGTGGCCTTCGACTGGCACAAGTCCTCGTACAGCAACGCCAGCGGCGGTGACTGCGTCGAGGTGGCCACTTGCCCGCACGCCGTCCACGTCCGGGACTCCAAGGCGACCGACGGGCCCGCCTTCGCCGTGGCTCCCGGGGCCTGGGCTGCGTTCCTCACCTGGGCGGACTGAGCGAAACGGAACAATTCGCGGGTCGGGGACGGTCATCCGGACCCCGGCACCGCAAATGTGTGCGACCTGTGGACGTACATGTCATACCCTGCGTGCGTGGGGTCGCGTCCCGTCTCTTGTCGACGGATGCCTCGGCCCCCCTCTTACCGTGGGGGTAATTCATTTTGCGTACGCGCAGAATCTCGACCGCGACCACGCTCGCGGTCCTCTTCAGCTCAGTGGTTCTGGTCGGCGGGGCGGCGAATCCGGCCGCCGCCGACTCCAGCAAGGTCATTCCCGCCGCTTCCGTCGGCGATGTCGTCGCGGACGGCGTGCACCACCGGGTCTTCATCAGTGACCCGGTCACCGGCAAGGTCCTCGCCACCGACTACAGCGGCAACGTGGTCGGCACCATCCCGTCCCTGCCCGGCGTGAAGGGTCTCGAACTCTCCGCCGACTCCGGCACGCTGTACGCCGGTGTGCCCGGCGCCGACGCCATCGCCGTGATCGACACCGCCGCTCTGGTGGAGTCCGCCCGGTACGCGACCGGCGAGAACACCAAGCCCGCCTATCCGGCGCTGGCCGGCGGCAAGCTCTGGTTCGGCTACGGGGCGGCGGCCGAGGGCAACATCGGCTCGCTCGACCTGTCCGGCGTGGAGCCCGTCGTGGCCCTGGACCAGGACCCGGACCGTACCTGGTACGCGGCGCCGACCCTGGCGTCCACGCCGGGCGCCCCGAACACCCTGGCCGCCGGGATCGAGGGGCAGAGCCCCGTCCAGCTCGCCGTCTACGACGTCGCCTCGGGCACGGCCACGCGCACCGCGCAGACCCGCACCGACGGGAGCAACCTGCGCGACCTGGCGCTGACGCCGGACGGTTCGCAGGTCGTGGTGGCCAGCGGGTACCCGTACAACCACCAGTCGTACAAGACCGCGGACCTGACGCCGGGGATCGCCTACCCGTCCAACTCGTACCCCAACGCCGTGGACATCGCGCCGGACGGCACGGTGGCCGCGGGTATCGACGGCATATACAGCCCGGACGTGTACGTCTACAAGCAGGGCTCCACCAAGGCGATCCGGACGTACGACTTCCCCAACACCGGCAACACCAGTGGTGCGGACACGCTGACCCCGGCCGGACTGGCCTGGGCTCCGGACAACAGCCGGTTGTTCGCGGTCACCGAGAACAGCTACGGTGTCCGCTCGCTGCGGGTGCTGACCGAGGCGATGAAGTCGCCGACGACGGTCACGGTCAAGGCTCCGGAGAAGTCGGCGCTGAACAAGAAGTTGACCGTCACCGGCAAGGCGAGCTCGGCGAGCCCCTTCCCGGCCGGCGCGAAGGCCACGGTCACCCGCACCGACATCGAGTCGCCCAAGGGCAAGGCACTGCCCGCGGTGACGCTGAAGTCGGACGGCAGCTTCTCGTTCACCGACACCCCGACCGCGGGCGGCCAGGTCACGTACAAGGTGACGTACGCGGGCGACGCGTCCCACTCGGCGGGCTCCGGCTCCGCGAAGGTCTCCGTGCCCCGCACGGTGCCCTCGCTGACCCTGAACCACAACAAGGCGCTGTACTCGTACGGTGCCGACGTGACGTTCACCGCGCACCTCGGCAAGACGTACAAGAACCGCACCGTCGAGCTGTGGGCGGACCCGTTCGGCGCGGACAAGCCGAACAGGCTGGTGAAGACCGGCAAGGTCAACTCCAAGGGCAACCTGTCCGCCGTCATCGCCATGACCCGGGACACCACCGTCACCGCGGTCTTCAAGGGTGACGGCCGGTACGCGGGCAAGACGACCAAGTCGACCTCGTACGCGAAGGTGAAGGTCTCGACCTCCATCTCCAAGCAGTACAAGACGGCGAAGATCGGCAAGACGTCGTACAAGTACTTCCACAAGAAGACCGACCCGGTCTTCACGACGTCGATGACGTACTACAAGAACCGCGCCCACAAGCTGTCGCTCCAGCTGAACTACCAGGGCAAGTGGTACGACGCGGGCTCGGACTACTTCCGGCTCGGCACCAACGGGAAGACGGTCATCACGCTGAAGGGCACCCATGAGACGGGGTACCGGATGCGCATGCGGGTTTCCTACATCAACGGCAGCTCGGGCGACTCGGTGAACTCCACCACGCACAGCTCCTGGCAGTACTTCTACTTCACCAAGTAGAAGTACGGCGGAACGTCGTTCGACCGCGGGGCCGGGTGATCCACCCGGCCCCGCACCCGTCCGTCCGGCCCCGGTTACAGATAAGGGCGGGTGATCAGCTCGATCGCGTGGCCGGAGAGGTCCTTGAAGTACACGCCCCGGCCACCGTGCTCGTTGTTGATCTCGCCCGAGCGGCGCATCTGCGGGTCGGCCCAGTGCTCGATGCCGCGCTCGCACAGCCGCTGATACGCGCGATCGAACAGCTCGTCGTCGAGCAGGAACGCGTAGTGCTGCATCTGGAGATCCACCGGCGGCTCGGCGAACTGCAGCAGCACGCCGTCGGTGAACCGGATATTGGTGAACGGTCCCCAGGACGGCGCCTCCGAGAGTTCGAGCAACTCACGGAAGAACCGGGACGATTCGTGGCGGTCCTTGGAAGCGATGATGGTGTGGTTGAACGTGGCTGTCATTCAGCTGACCTCGTTGGTGTTCGACGCGGAATATGGAGAGGGACTCGCGATGCGCGAGTGCCGGGAGGTCCGCGTGCAGAACCGAGGGGGTGCGTTCTCCGCACCCGCTGGGGGATCAGCCCTCCACCGGGTGGCCAATCCGTGCGTGGCGTAGTGCCGGTCCGGTGTTCACGTCGAGCGACCCTACGCGAGCAGGCCGACTCCGACAACGGACTTTCCAGCAGCGGATGTTGGTGCACGCGGCGTCCTTGTCCCGACAGGCGGGACGGCCCGTAGACTCGCCTCCGTGTCCGAGTCGACCCCCGACCCCCGCCTTCGGGCCTTGGCCGACCGTCTCCGGCCGGGCGCCGCGAGAACGGTGAAGGTCGTCGGTTTCGACGGAGCGGACACCCTGGTGCGGCTGGTAGACGCCGGAGCAGAGACGGCCGAGATCGGCCGGATTCCTCAGCACGAAGCGTCGATGCGCCGGACGGGGCACCCGTCCGAGCTGTTCGAGCTGGGCCAGGAGATCAGGGCCGAAGAGATCGGACGCTGGCGGGAAGGGCAGCTCCACCTCTCCGCCAGAGCGTGCGAGATTCCGGCCCTGCGATCCTTCCTCCTCGCGCTGGACCCCGGGCAGGTCGTCACCGGCACGGTCGCCGCGGTGCACAACTTCGGGGTGTTCGTCCACGTCGACGGCGAACCGGACGGTCCGTGCACCGGCTTCATCCGGGTGCCGGACCTGTCGTGGGAATGGATCACCCACCCCTCCGAGGCAGTCGAAGCCGGCCAACGGATCGCCGCCGAGGTGATCATCGCGGAGACGCGCTCCGGGCAGGTCATGCTCTCCCTGAAGGCTCTGAAGGAAGACCCACTCATCCGGTTCGCGGATCAGCTCGGGCGCGTCCTCACCGGAACGGTCACCAGGATCGTCCCCTTCGGTGTGTTCGTGCGGCTCGCCCCCGACGTGATGGGGTTCCTCCACCTGTCCGAGCTGACCGCCGAGCCGGACCGGCCCCCGGAGCAGTTCGTCGATGAGGACGAACCGATCACGGTGAGGGTCACGGAGGTCGACCTCCCGCGTCACCGGGTACGACTCGCCCTCCCCCACGGGTCCGACAGAAGCTGAGACGTCATCTCGGCACATGTGGCGGCCACTTGGAAGTGCCGATGTCACGAATACGCTGCCGCTCCATGGTCACCAGCGGTGGAAGCAAGGGGTACGAACTCTCGACGGACCCGGATCGCCTCGATGTGGAACGGGTGCACCGTTGGCTCTCGACGGACGCGTTCTGGGCACTGGGACGCAGCCGGAAGACGGTCGAGGACGCGGTGCGCGGATCGCTGAACTTCGGCATCTACGACGCGGAAGGCACCCAGGCCGCCTACGCCCGTGTGGTCACCGACCGGGCCACCTTCGCCTGGCTCTGCGATGTCTACGTCGCCCCGGCCCATCGTGGCAGGGGGCTCGGAACGTGGCTTGCGACAGCGGTCCGCGACCGCCTCGCCCCTTATCGGCTCAAGCGCATTCTCCTCACGACCCTCGACGCGCACGCGATCTACGCGAAGGCCGGATTCGTCGTCGTGCCGAACCCGGAGACGTTCATGACCCTCAGCGCCGAGGGGTGAAGGGGAGCGCCTGGCAGGCGCCCGCACGCAGCTCCTGCCCCGCTTCCGGGTGGCACGTCCACGAGCCGAGCCGTACCCGGTAGCCAGTGCGGGCGTACGTAGCCGGTGCGGGAGTACACCGTCCCGTCGACGGGCCCGCCGCCGACGCGCTCCGGCGGGCGTTCCCGGTCGGAGCGCTGGTGGACCGGTGCCAGAAAAGCCTGACGACTCGCGACCGCGTCCCACGCCCCCACCGCGTCGTGAATGCCCGCAGCGCCGTGAGCCCGGTCGGCCGCGAGGCCCGCAGCCACCGTGCCGGTCAGCCCAGCAGAGCGCTGAGCCGTTCCGCCTGGCGCGCTGCCGTGCCGGGCGGGTTCCTGGGCCGTTCAGGGTCGTCGAACGAGAGAATGAACGTCCAGGTCAGAGCGAGCAGACGACGGCACTCCCGCAACCGGGCCCGCTCGGCGGCGGTCAGCTCGAAACAGTCGAGGAAGGCAGCCGCGTCGAAGCCTCCGTCGACCCAGCCGGAGACATGTTCGGTGATCTCCGCGAGTTCGAAGGGGCGGTCGCTCCGGCCGGAGTCCTCGAAGTCGACCACCCCGACCCGGGCCGTGGTCTCGTCCCAGAGGTAGTTGGCGAGATTCCCGTCGCCGGGCCCGAACACGGACGGGCCGCCCGGGTCGGGGCCCGCTGCCCGGCCCGGGCGGTCCAGCCAGGCCATACCTTCGTCCAAGGCCGCCCACACCGGACCCTCGGCCGCCTTGCCCGGCCCCCGCCCGTGCCAGTCGCGCAACCGCACGGCCAGCCCGGCCCAGTGGTCCGGCCGGACCGGGACCCGGGCAAGGCGGTCGCCCGGGACCGCTCCGTACAACGCGTCAAGCGTCTTCGCCATCGCCGCCATCCGCTCCCCGTCCACCGGGCTCCCCCGCAGCGGAACCCCCGGAACCCGGGACATCGCCACCATCGGCGGATCGGCGTCGCGGTCCACGGCGACCGGTACGGGGGCCAAGCCCGGGGCGTGGGCGTCCAGCAGGGTCAGCGCCCGCCACTCGCGGTCGAGAAGCGCAGGGGCGTCCCCCTTCATGTACCGCTTCGTCACGAGGTCGCCGCAGATCTCGATCGCGTGGGTGCTCCACCGTTCAGCAGCCGTCATGACGCCGATCCTGCCAAGTTCCGCGCAGGGTACGGACGTACGTCAGAGGAGCGGCTTGACCGACATCAGCAGGTGCTGGTGGGACGTCTCCCGCTCCGGAAATTCATCGTCCGGGCATTCCTGGCCCGGGGATTCCTGGCCCGGGGTCCGGCCGGTGACCATCGCGCGCTGGCCGGGGCCCATCAGCTCGAACCTGATCACCGGGGCGTCGAACGAACCCAGCGCGTCCATCAGGTAGGCCGGGTTGAAGGCGACGGTCAGCTCACCGGCACCGCCCCACACGGCGGGGATGCGCTGGGAGGCGACGTCGTCGTCGAACCCCGCCTGGAGCAGGACCGAGTCGCCGGAGAAGGTGAAGTGGAGCGGATTCCCGCCCTCCGCGACGACGGCGACCCGCTTCACGGCCGCGAGCAGGGGCACCCGCTCCATCTCGGCGATGGACGCGCCGGTCAGCGTGAACAGCTTGGCGTGGCGCGGCAGTCGGCCGTCGAACAGGCGCACCGTCGTCCGCGTACCGGCCTGCTCGAAGCCGGCGGAACCACCGTCCAGCGCGAGCCGGACCGGGCTGGACGGGCTGAGCGCGCGGGCGATCTCGGTGAGCCTGCGGGCCGGGACCACGGCATCGGCGAGGACCCCGTCCCGGCCGGGCTTCCAGGTGAGGGTGCGCACCGCGAACCGGTAGCGGTCCGTGGCGGCCAGGGTCATCGTGTCCCCGTCCAGCGCCAGCCGGATGCCGGTGAGGGTCGGCAGCGCGTCGTCCCGGCCCGCCGCCACCGCCACCTGGGAGACGGCCGCCGCGAACTCCGCCGCGTCCACCTCGCCGAGCGCCTCCGGCACCACCGGAGCGGCCGGGTAGTCGTCGAGCGGCAGCACCGAGAGGCCGAAACGCGCACCCCCTCCGGTCAACGAGAACCGCGAACCCTCCACCGCGCACTCCACCACCTGGTCGGGCAGCACCCGGCAGACGTCGAACAGGCGGCGCCCCAGCACCAGAACCCGACCGGGCAGTACGGTCTCCGCCTCCACCTCGATCCGGGCGGACGCCTCGTAGTCCAGCCCCGAGACGCGCAACCGGCCGTCCGCCGCCTCCAGCAGCAACCCGCCCAGCACCGGAACGGGTGAACGCGTGGGCAGCACCCGGGCGGCCCAGGCCACGGCATCGGTCAAGGTGGCCCGGTCAATACGGAATTCCATGGTGCGGCTTCTCCCGGTCGGCTCGGCTCGCGGACGCGAAGGCGTGGCCCGACCCTAGAAGCCGTCACTGACAACGGAGAGAAGAAAGAACGGCTGCGGCCGACGACAGCGGCCACCCCCGTAAGCCGCGGCCGCCGCCCCCCAACCCCTCCCCCAAGGGGTGTGCCGCAACCGTGTTCGGACTTTAGGTCTTCGGGTACATGGCCGAAAGCTTCAATTCGCACGGTGTGGACCGCTGCGGGTATCAGCACGCACAATCAAACCGGCAGCCTTGATTCCGCTTAACCGTGGGACGGTCACGGCCGCCGACTCCGGCCGACCGTTTCGGCCGGTGACTCCGGAGCCAAATCCGGACAGACGTTCGACTGAACTTCAGGTGGATGGAGGATGGGTGCGCGCGCGAGAACGGGCCGATGACGTCATGCGGATGCACCGGCTGGCCCGGTCGGGCGGCTCGCGGGAACTCCTGCACTGGGTGTCCGGCCGGGCGGCGGGCTGGGCCGGACTGCTCGACGGGGCCGGCACCGTGCTGCACGCCGTGGACCGGGGCACGGACGGTACGGGCACCACGGCGGCCGCGCTGGCGGGCGCGTACGCCAAGGACATCGCGGGGCTCGACGCGCGCGCCTTCTCCTTCGACCACGAGCAGCACACCGCCCTCCTCCTCCCGCTGGACGGACCGGACGGCGCCGCCGGGCCGATCCTCGCCGTGGTCGCGCCGAACCCGCTGCCGAACGGGCTCGCCCGGCTGCTCTCCGACGTGGCGACACCGCTCGCCCTGTGCTGGACGGCGGAGGAGGTGGAGAGCAAGCGGCGCCGCGTCGAACTCGCGGAGTCCCGCAGCCGGGAGGCGGTGCTGCATCTGCTCATGACGGGCCAGCTGTCGATAGCGCACCAGGTGGCGGGCGCCCTCAGACCCCCGCTGCCGGACCCGGTCCGGGTGTACGTCGTGGAGTGCGCGAACGGGCGCCGGGACGAGGTGGCCCGGATCTGCACGGAGCTGTCCGGCGGCCGGTCCTGGATCGTCCGCTGCCCGGTCTACGCCCGCCACCTGATCCTGATCGTCCCGACGGACACGGACACGGATACGGGCGCGGACACGGGCGCGGACACGGGCGCAGGCCCCGGCCCCGGCTCCGGCTCCGGCTCCGGCTCCGGCTCCGGCACGGACGCGAGGGCGGAGGCGGATGCCGCCGAACACCGGCTCGGGCTGCGGGTGGCCGAGGCGGTGCCCGAATGCGTCGTGGGCGTCAGCGCGGACCTGCCGCTGCCCGACACCGCGACCGGCTACCGCCAGGCCTTCCACGCACTGGCCGTGGCCCGCACCCTGCCGGACCGGCACTCCCGTTTCGGTTCGACGCCCGACCCGGCGGTGGCCACCGGAGCGGCCGGGGCGCGGTGGGCCGACCAGTTGCTGCACCCGCTGCTGGCCCATCTGCCGCGACGGGCCCAGGACCCGGGCAGCCAGGAGCTCTCGGCGACGCTGGCCTCCTGGCTCGCCTTCTCCTCGCACGCGACCCACCATCTGAAGATCCACCGCAACACCCTCGCCGCCCGGCTCCGGCTCATCGGTGAACTGCTCGGGCTCGACCTGAACCGGGTCGGCGACCAGGCCACCCTCGACCTGGCCCTCCGTATCCGCGCCACCCCCACCGAGCCCCGCGCCCGCCACCGGCCCGACGAACGGACACCGGCCGGAACACCGCCCGACCTGGACGAACTGCTGCGCGCCCCCGCCGTACGGGAGTGGGCCGCCCAGCAGCTGCGCCCGCTGACCGGCGGGCCCGAGACGCCCCGGAACACCGCCGACCCGCTCGCCACCCTCCGGGTCTGGCTGCGCCACGAGGCCCAGCTCGCCCCGGCCGCCGAGGCCCTGGGCATCTCCGTACCGGGGCTGCGCAAGCGCCTCACCCGGCTCGAATCCGTACTGGGCCGCTCGCTGCTCCAGGCGCCCAGCGCCCGGTACGACCTCTGGCTCGCCCTGCGGTCCCTGGACGCCCGGGACGGCTGAACCACCGCCCCCCGACACCGAGAAGGGGCGCGCCCGGCCGAAGCCGGACACGCCCCTGTCGGGTGGGGTCGTGCGCACCCAAGGGGGTACGGGGTCAGCAGCTCAGGTTGTTGCCCGGCGTGGTGCCGAGGATCGCCGTGAACGCCTTGTAGCGGTCGATGCGGCTCTGGACCTGGGCGGGGTTGCCGCCGTTGCACTCCAGGGAGCCGTTGATGGAGCGGATGGTCTCGCCGAACCCGGCGCCGTTGACCATGGCCTGATGGGCGGTCATGGTGCCCGGCCCGTTCTGGGTGTTCCAGTACCAGAGGCCGGTCTTCCAGGCGACCGAGGCGTTCTGCTCGACCAGGTACGGGTTGTTCAGCAGATCGATGCCGAGCGCGTCACCGGCGGCCTTGTAGTTGAAGTTCCAGCTGAGCTGGATCGGGCCGCGGCCGTAGTAGGCGGCCTGGCCGGCCGGGCAGCCGTAGGGCTGGGAGGCGTCGCAGTAGTGCGGGTAGTTGGACGTGTTCTGCTCGACCACGTACACCAGGCCGCCCGTCTCGTGGCTGACGTTGGCGAGGAACGCCGCCGCCTCCTGGCGCTTGACGGTGTCGCTGCCGGTGTTCGCGAAGGCCGGGTAGGCGCTCAGTGCCGCGGTCAGCCCGCTGTACGTGTAGAACGAGTTCCGGCTCGGGAACATCTGGTTGAACTGCGCCTCGCTGACGATGAAGCCGGACGGGTTCGGGTTGCCCGGGTCCGTGCCGCCACCGCCGCAACCGCCCTGGTCGGCCCAGACGTCGGAGCTGCCGGGGGTCTCGTTCTGGGTCCACCACTTGGCGGACCAGTTGTGCCCGTTGTACGAGGCCGTCATGCCGCCGGTGTAGACGGAGGAGGAGTTCCAGGGTGCCGCGCAGTCGGCTGCCGCGGCGGTGGTCGCGGGAAGCGCGACGACCAGTGCGACGACCGCTCCCAGCGCTGCCAGCAGGCCCATGAGGCGTCTGATCATGCGATCACTACTCCTTCGGTGCGGCACAACGGACCGGCGAGCCGAACGGTGCGCCGCGAGAGGGGGGTTGACGGCCACTGAAGCGTCGCTGGTCTGAACCTGTCAAGGTCTGGACCATTCGGGAAAGTGTTCGCAACCAGGCGCCCCCACCTCTCCCCGCCCGATGTTTCGCGTCGCTATTCGCCGCCTCAACAGGGGTAATTCCGGAGGGGGTTCGTCCGGAACGACGGGCGCGACGGGGACGGGCCCGAAGGTAAAAACCTCCGGGCCCGTCCAGCATGCGGGACGACATCCCTCGGCAGCTGGACGCCGCGACGACTCCCGGTCAGCAGCCCAGCCGGGAGCCAGGGGCGGCACCGAGGACGCCGGTGATCCGTTCGTACCCGGCGACCCGGGCCGCGACCGAGGCCGGATTGCCGCCGTCGCACTCCAGGGCGCCGTTGAGCGAGCGGATCGTCTCGCCGAACCCGGCGCCGCCGACCATCGCCTCGTGCGAGGTCATGGTGCCGGGGCCGTTCTGGGTGTTCCAGTACCAGAGCGCGGTCTGCCAGGCGACGGACGGGTCCTGCTCGACCAGCCAGGGGTTGTTCAGGAGGTCGAGGCCGAGCGCGTCACCGGCCGCCTTGTAGTTGAAGTTCCAGCTGAACATGATCGGGCCCCGGCCGTAGTACGCCTTCTGCCCGGCGGGGCAGCCGTAGGGCTGGCCGTAGTCGCACTTGCGCCAGTAGTTGTCCTCGTTGATCTCCTTCACGTACCGGAGGCCGACCGACTCGAAGTCCGCGTGCGTGAGGAAGGCCGCGGCCTCCTGGGCGCGGGTGGTGGGGGTGCCGGTGTTGGCGAAGCGCGGGTAGGCGTGCAGGGCGTCGATCAGGCCCTGGTACGTGTAGAAGGGGTTGCGGTCCGGGAAGATCGCGTCGAACTGCGCCTCGCTGACGACGAAGTCCGAGACCCCGCCGGTACAGGCCCCCTGGTCGGCCCAGACGCCCGTGGCGCCCGGATTCTCGTTCTGCGTCCACCACTTGGCGGTCCAGTTGCGGCCGTGGTGGGAGACCGTGCCGCCCTGGGTGTAGGCCGTCGTGGAGTTCCACAACGGTGCGCACCGGGCGGCCGGTTCGGCGGCGGATGCGGAGACGGGAGCGGGGGCGGCGGAGGCGGTGGTGGCGGGGAGGAAGGCCGTTGCGGCGATGACGGAACTCAGCACGACCAGGAGGCTCTTGATGCGTTTCAGCGCTGCTCACTCCTTCGGCGGGGCACGCCGAGCACCTCAGCGGGCCGTCGGGACGTCCCGCCACTCAAGCCCCGCTGGTCTGGACCTGTCAAGGTCCAGACCATTGGGGCTCTCGTGCTCCGGAGGGAGTCCTGGTCAGGTGACGTGCACCTTCACGATGGGCGACATCGTCTTGCCGTGGGCCACGCGCAGCTGCTGCTCGCCCTTGTGGTGGAGCTTCACGTGCACGGCGTAGACACCGCCGTGCCGGACGGTCGCGCTGGCGTGCAGCGGGGTCCACTTGCCGTTGCTGCCGAGGTGGCGCACCCCGAGTTTGCTGCCGGCCTTGATGTGCATCGTCTTGCCGGAGAGCACGACGCTTCCGCCGGCCTTGACCGAGGTGGGCTTGGCGTGGGCGGTGATGGAGGCCGTCTTCGTCGGGGTCGGTGTCGCGGCGGCGACCGTCGCCGGATGGACCGTCGGTACGGTCGCCGGGGCCGCGATCGCCGCGCCCGCGCCACCGGCGAGCATGGCCGCGCAGACCGCTCCGACCGCCGCCGCCCGGCCGCGCGTCCGGAGACCCTTCTTCGTGGAGACCTTCGCGTTCATGAGTGTTCACCTCGCGCTGTGTGCCGTCCGGCGCTCCGGTGCGCCGTTGCGTCCAGGGTGCGCGGCGGTCGGTGAGGCGAACGTGTACGCCGGATGTGAGTGCTGACATGTTCAGCGCGCGGGCGCGTCCGGCGGGGCCGCCCCCTCCTGGCCCGGGGGGTCCGGGGTGCCCGGAGGCCGCGTATCCGGGGCCGGCGGTTCCGGATCCGGTGGTACCGGGTCCGGTGGTACCGGGTCCGGTGGTACCGGGTCCGGTGGTACCGGGCCCGTGAGTGGCAGTTCCAGCCGGACCCGTGCGCCGCCGCCCGGGGCGTTGTCCGCGGTGGCGGTGCCGCCGTGCGCCTGCGCGATGGACCGGACGATGGCCAGCCCCAGGCCCGCGCCGCCGCCGTCGCGGCTGCGGGCGGCGTCGGCGCGCCGGAACCGCTCGAAGGCCAGCGGCAGAAAGGCCCGTGGAAACCCCGGGCCGCGGTCGCGGACCTCGATCACCGCACGGGCCTTCGCCCCCGTACCGAGGACGGTCAGCCCCACGTCGACCTCGCTGCCCCGGGGGGCGTAGCGCAGGGCGTTGTCGAGGAGGTTGTCGACGGCCTGCCGCAGCCGGTCGGGGTCGGCCTCCATCGCCACGGGGCCTTCGGTGCGCAGCCGGATCCGTACGTCGCGGGGCGCGGCCCGGGAGGCGGCGGCCCGTACCGCCTGGGCCAGCGGCCCGGCCGGGTCCAGCGGCTCGGGCCGCACCACCGGCCGCCCCTCGTCGGTGCGGCTCAGCAGCAGCAGGTCCTCGGAGAGCCGGATGAGCCGGTCGGTGTCCCGGGCGGCGGCGGCCACCGCGGCGGCCAGCTCCTCCCGGGTGCGGCCGGGCTGCGCCGCCAGCTCCAGCTCGGCCTTGAGCGCGGTCAGCGGGGTGCGCAGTTCGTGGCCCACGTCGGCGGCGAACCCGCGCTGCCGGGCCAGGGCGTCGGCCAGCCGGTCCAGTACGTCGTTCATGGTGACCGCGAGGGTGGCGATCTCGTCGCGGGTGGCGGGCACGGGCAGCCGCGCCCCGGTGTCCTGCCCGGTGATCTCCGCGAGCCGGCCGCTCATCCGGTGCACCGGGCGCAGCGCCGAACCGGCCAGCCAGTACGCGGCGAGTCCGGCGGCGAGCACGGCGGGCGGCCCGCCGATCAGCAGCGCGTCACGGGTGTGCGCGGTCGCGGTGTCCACGAGCCGGGTGGAGGCGCCGACCAGGACGACGACGTCGTGGCCCGCGTTGGCGGCCGGGACGGCGAGCATCCGGTACTCCTGGCCCTGCACGGAGGTGGTGAACCAGACCTCCCGCCGGTTCCCGGCCGCGGCCTGCGCCGGGTCGGCCAGCGGGGTGCGGCCCGCGCCGTCGGTGAAGGCGAGCAGCCGGCCGTCCGGGGCGAGCACCTGGGCGACCTTCTCCGCCCCGGCGCCCGTGTCGTGGTCCTGGTCGGCGTCGTGCGCGGAGGGCGGCGGCAGCGGCGGGAGCGGGCCCGCCACCTCCAGCCGGACCGCCTCGGCGTCGGCCTGGGCGCGCAGAGTCTCGGCCAGGGAGGCGTCGAGGCCGGTGCCCAGGCGGCTCAGGAAGAGGAATCCGGCGGCGGCGATGACCAGGGCGGTGCCGAGGGCGAAGACCAGGGCGAGCCGCAGACGCAGCGGCATGCCGCTCAGCCGCCCCGTGCGGCCCCGGCCCGCAGCCGGTAGCCCGCGCCCCGGACCGTCTCCAGGTGGGACGGCTCGTCCGGCCGGTCGACCTTGCGGCGCAGGTACGCCACGTACTGGTCGACGACGTTGGAGACCCCGTCGAGGGGGAAGTCCCAGACGTGTTCCAGGATGCGGGTCCGGGTCAGTACGTCACCGGGGTTGCGCAGGAAGAGTTCCAGCAGCGCGAACTCCTTGGGCGACAGGTTCAGCTCCCGCTCGCCCCGCCAGACCCGGCGGCTCGCCGGATCCAGGCGCAGATCGCCCACGGTGATCATGGCCGGTCTCGGGTGGGCGCCCCGGCGCACCAGGGCCCGGAGCCGGGCGAAGAGCTCGGCGAAGCTGAACGGTTTGGCGAGGTAGTCGTCGGCCCCGGCGTCCAGGCCGTGCACCCGCTCGCCGACCGAGCCGAGGGCCGTGAGCACCAGGACGGGGGCCCAGCAGCCGTCCGCCCGCAGCCGGCGGCAGACCTCGAAGCCGTCGAAGCCGGGCAGCATCACGTCCAGGACGATCAGGTCGTAGGGCACCTCGTCCGCCTGTCGGACGGCCTCCGGCCCGTCCGCGGCCACGTCGACCGCGTACCCCTCCTCCGTGAGGCCGCGGCGCAGCAGTTCCGCCGTGCGGACCTCGTCCTCCACCACCAGCACCCGCATGTCTCCACGGTAGGAGCACCGAGGGGCCGCCACATGTCGTGGCGGCCCCTCGGGGGGTCTTCCGGAAGCGTTTCCCGAAGGCGCTGCTAGAGGAAGGAGTTGATCTCGATGGTCTCGGTGCGGCCGGGGCCGACGCCGATCGCGGAGATCGGGGCGCCGGACATCTCCTCCAGCGCCTTCACGTACGCCTGCGCGTTCTTCGGCAGGTCGGAGAAGGTCTTGGCCTTCGTGATGTCCTCGGACCAGCCCGGCAGCATCTCGTAGACCGGCTTCGCGTGGTGGAAGTCCGTCTGGCTGTAGGGCAGCTCCTCGACGCGCTTGCCGTCGATCTCGTACGCCACGCAGACCGGGATCTGCTCCCAGCCGGTCAGCACGTCCAGCTTGGTGAGGAAGAAGTCCGTGAGGCCGTTGACCCGGGTCGCGTACCGGGCGATGACCGCGTCGAACCAGCCGCAGCGGCGGTCACGGCCGGTGGTGACACCGCGCTCGCCACCGATCCGGCGCAGCGCCTCGCCGTCCTCGTCGTGCAGCTCCGTCGGGAACGGGCCGGCGCCGACGCGGGTGGTGTACGCCTTGAGGATGCCGATGACCCGGTTGATCTTCGTCGGGCCGACCCCGGCGCCGGTGCAGGCGCCGCCCGCGGTCGGGTTCGAGGAGGTGACGAACGGGTACGTGCCGTGGTCGACGTCGAGCAGCGTGCCCTGACCGCCCTCGAAGAGGACGACCTTCCCGGCGTCGATCGCGTCGTTGAGGATCAGCGTCGTGTCGGCGACGTAGGGCTTGATCTGCTCCGCGTACTGGAGCATCTCCTCGACGATCTTCCCGGACTCGATCGCGCGCCGGTTGAAGACCTTGGCGAGGAGCTGGTTCTTCTGCTCCAGAGCCGCCTCGACCTTCTGCTCCAGGATCGACTCGTCGTAGAGGTCCTGGACGCGGATGCCCACGCGGTTGATCTTGTCGGCGTACGTCGGGCCGATGCCGCGACCGGTCGTACCGATCTTCCGCTTCCCGAGGAACCGTTCCGTCACCTTGTCCATCGTGACGTTGTACGGGGTGATCAAATGGGCGTTGCCGCTGATCAGAAGCTTGGACGTGTCCACGCCGCGGTCGTTCAGCCCACTCAGCTCGGAGAGCAGGACGGCCGGGTCGACGACGACACCGTTTCCGATGACCGGGGTACAACCCGGTGAAAGGATTCCGGAGGGGAGGAGATGCAGTGCGTACTTCTGGTCACCGACCACCACCGTATGGCCGGCGTTGTTGCCGCCTTGGTAGCGCACCACGTAGTCCACGGATCCACCGAGGAGGTCGGTGGCCTTTCCCTTGCCCTCGTCACCCCACTGAGCACCGAGCAGCACAAGTGCGGGCACAGGCGTACACCCCTTCCGGGCGGGGCATGTCCAAGGTCAGGGGGCGTACGTGAACGTCGTACATGCCGTACGACGATGTACGACACGGCCTGAACCGTCGAACCGGTTGCCCCGGAATAGACGAAGCCCCTGGCGCAATAGCGCAAGGGGCTCTTGCACCAAGATGCTACCCGAGGAAGGACCGAGGTGTCGGCTGCCCAGCCCCCCGGCGACGGTGCGCACCAGCTGCTGGTGGTCATCGACCCGGTCGCCCGCCGGACCGACGGCGAGTCCGTACGTATCGCGAAGGACGTCCTGAGCGCCGGATCGCACGCCAAGATCTGCCTGCCCGACGGGCCCGAGGAATTTGCCCGCGCGCTCGCCCGTCGGGGTGGTCGGCGGCCGGTGGTGGTCGGCGACGACCGCGCGCTGCGGCGGGCCGTGGCCCAGCTGCACCGGGAGCGCGAGCCGTCCGGCGGCGCTCTGGCGCTGGTCCCGGTGGGCCGGGCGGGCACGCTGGAGCTGGCCCACGCGCTGGGGGTGCCCCGGAGCGCGGTGGTGGCGGCGCGCACCGCGCTGGACGGCGCCGTGCGGCGGCTGGACCTGCTGGTGGACGACAGCGACGGGGTGGTGCTGGACGCGTTGCGCATCCCGGCTCCGAGCGTGCTGCCGGGCGCGGCGGCCGCGCACACCGGGGCCACCGCCGTGTGGGACACCTGCCGCAACCTGGTCCGCACGCTGGTGCGCCCGGCTCCGGCGGCGTCCGCGGAGCCGCCGCCCGTGCACCGGCTGCGGGTCGAGGCGGACGGGGCCCTGCTGAACGGCCTGGACCGGCCGGTCGAGTCGGTGACCGTGACCCCGCGCGCCGGCGGGGGGCTCGCGGAGGTGGTGATCCGGCCGCCGTCGGCCGCCCCGGAGACGACGGAGGCCAAGGCCGTCACCGTCTCGGGCGCCGACTTCCGCTACCGGGCCGACATACAGGTCGGCGGCCCGGTCCGGACGCGGACCTGGACGGTGCGGGAAGGGGCCTGGGGGCTGATGCTCCCGGCGGAGGAGCGGTAGCGTCCGGCAGCGGTGGAATCACGGAGAAAACGTGACGGGGGTGCGGCGTGTCGGACGCGGATCCCTGCGCGGGCGCGAGCGCGGGTGTCCGCTCGGGCGCGGGCGCGGGTGTCCGCTCGGGCGCGGGCGCGGACGCAGGTGCGGGCGCGCCCGTGGCACTGGACGTGCCGGAGACGGCGCTCGGGCTGGAGCGCTACCGGGGCACGGCGTGGCGCTGGGTCGCCGCCGGCATGGCGTGGGTGGTGGCGTGCGTGCTGCTCGCCGTGTTCGTCGACGGGCCGTTCCTCGGGGTGCTTCCGGAGGCGGTCGGCTGCGGCCTGGCAGCGGCGCTGACCGGGGTGCTGGTACGGCGACGGGCCCGGCGGATGCGGCGGGTGCTGGAGGCGCGGCCGTGGCAGGCCCGCTCCTCGGTCGCGGTGATGTCCGGGATGAGCGGGGCGGCAGTGGTACTGGGCGGCGGGGGCTCGGCGGACGAGCTGCTGCCGCTGCGGCCGCTCACGGCGCAGTGGCGGTTCCCGCTGCTGAGCGGGCCCGCCGGGGTGCTGTGGTGGTGCGGCGACCCGCGTACCGGCGGGGTCTTGGCCCCGCCCGGTGGCGGGCAGCTGCTCTGGGCCGGGCCACTACGGGGGCGCCGGGCCCGCGCGCTGGTGGCCAGGCCGGAGATCGACGCGCTGCGCACCCGCCCGGTGCCCGTGGCACCGCAGGTGTCCATCGGCGGTGCGGACGGGGACGGGGGCGGGAACGGGAACGCCGGGGCCGGCGTCCGGGAGGCGAACCTGCGCCACTCCGTGCTGGCCGCCATGGCGGAGCGCCACAGCGAGCTGCGGGGGCCGGACCGGCCCGGGAGCGGAGCGAAGGCGGAGGCGGGAGCGAAGAGGGAGCCGGGCGGGGCCCTGCCGGTCGGCCCGGACCAGCCGGTGACCTGGTGGCGGGTGCGGGCACTGCGGCGGCTCTCCGAGCTCGGCCGGGCCGCCTGGCCGCTGGCGTACACGGCCCTGATCGTGGTGCTCTACGGGGTCATGGGGCCCGATACCGTCTCGGGCCCGGCCGCGGCGCTGGCGCTGCTCAGCGGACCCGCCGGGATCTACCTCGGCTGGCGGACGCTCCGTTCGGGCATTCCGCTCGCGCGCCGGGTGGGCCGCGCGGCCACGGCGCCGGAGTCGCGGACGCGACGCTACGTCCTGCTGTCCGACAGGCACGGCGCGGAGGCCGGTCCGCTGCTCCTGGTCTTCCCGGCAGAGGAGGGGGACGTCCTCCCGGCCGGGGAGGGGGACGCGGGCGGGGACGACCTGCCGGAGGGGATGCTGCGGCTGCTGCCGCCGGGATCGGAGAAACGCCCCTGGGAGGGGCTGCCCGCGCCCACCGGGACGGTCCGGCTGCGGGGGTGGATCGACGGGGTACCGCTGGTCGTCGCCTGGATCGAGGGGCAGCCGTACTGGCCGCAGACCCCGTACGAAGCCATCGACCCGTCCGACCCGGCGGCCCTCCGCGCGGTGGCGGAGATGCTGCCCGGGCCCATGTGACGGCTCCCGAGGGCGGTGGCCGGGGCGGGCCCGCCCTGCTCGCTGACGGGCTCCTGCCCCGGTGACTGCCCCGGGCCCGCCCCGGTGGCCGACGCGGGCCCTCCCCGGTGGCCGACGCGGGCCCGCCCCGGTGGCCGACGCGGGCCCTCCCCGGTGGCCGACGAGCCGGCCGCCAGGCGTCCGTCAGGCGTCCGTCAGGCGCTCGCGTGCTCCTCGTGGGGCGGGAAGCCGAGCGTCTTGCGATGCTCGCGCCAACGCCCCATCACGCCGACCAGCTCCGCCTGGAGGAACTCGAAGAACGCCACGGTCTCGGCGAGCCGGGACCCGGCCGGGGTGTCCTCGCCCAGGACGCGGACACCGTCCCTGAGCGTGTTCTCCCAGCGGGTCAGCACCCGGTCCCGGTTGGCGAAGGTCGTGTACCAGACCTCGTCGTGCAGCCGGTACCGGTCGCGGCGCGAACCCGGCTCGCGCTCGCGGCCGACCATGCTGACCTGCGTGAGGTAGCTGACCGCGCCGGACACGGCGGCCGGGCTGATCTGCAACGCGAGGGCCAGCTCCGCGGAGGTCATGGAGCCGTCGTCGTCCGCGAGGAGCGCGGCGAAGACCCGGGCCGCCATCCGTTGCATCCCCGCCTCGGTCATCTCGGCCGCGAACCGCTCCACGAACCGGGACACGGCCTCCACGTCCCGCCCGGATTCGCCGTGCCGCCCGGACTCCGCACGCGCCGTCTGTTCGGTCTCGCTGGTCATGGCCCGATCGTCTCCCCTGTCCTTCCGGCCCCCGCCGTGACGCCAACTTTATACGCTTCCTTAACTTCACAAATTTGTGAACGTAGCGTAGATTCAGAAACATGACTAGGGCGATCACCGTGGCCGGACTGCACAAGTCGTTCGGCCGGACGCATGCGCTGGACGGTCTCGACCTCACCGTCGAGACCGGCGAGGTCCATGGCTTCCTCGGGCCGAACGGGTCGGGGAAGTCCACCACCATCCGGGTGCTGCTGGGTCTGCTCCGGGCCGATTCCGGGGCCGCTCAGCTGCTCGGCCGCGACCCCTGGCGGGACGCGGTGGAGCTGCACCGCTCCGTGGCCTACGTCCCCGGTGACGTCACGTTGTGGCGCAACCTCTCCGGCGGCGAGGTGATCGACCTGTACGGCAGACTGCGCGGCGGGCTGGACGCGACCCGCCGGGCCGAGCTGATCGACCGCTTCGAGCTGGACCCGACCAAGAAGGGGCGCACGTACTCGAAGGGGAACCGGCAGAAGGTGGCCCTGGTCGCCGCCTTCGCCTCCGACGTGGAGCTGCTGATCCTCGACGAACCCACCAGCGGGCTCGACCCGCTGATGGAGGAGGTCTTCCAGGAATGCGTCGCCGAGGAGCGGGCGCGCGGGCGCACGGTGCTGCTCTCCAGCCACATCCTCAGCGAGGTCGAGACGCTCTGCGACCGGGTCAGCATCATCCGCCAGGGGAGAACGGTGGAGACCGGCTCGCTGGCCGACCTGCGCCATCTCACGCGGACGAGCATCGCCGCCGAGCTGGCCGGTGCGCCCGACGGGCTGGCCGGGCTGCCCGGGGTCCACGACCTGGACGTCCAGGGGCACCGGGTCACCCTCCAGGTCGACACGGACAAGCTGGACGCGGTGCTGCGCGCGCTCACCGCCTCGGGCGTACGGACGCTGGCGAGCACCCCGCCGACCCTGGAGCAGCTGTTCCTGCGCCACTACGCGTCGGACGCCCCCGGGGACACCGCCCCCGAGGGGGTGACCGCGCGATGAGCGCCGCGACCACGACCGCCCCGGCCGGCGCGGACAGCCGGAGCGGGCGCCGGAGCGGTGCCGAGACGGGCCGGTTCGCCGGTACGGGGGTGCTGCTGCGGCTCGCCCTGCGGCGGGACCGGATCATGCTGCCGATCTGGGTGCTGGCGCTCGGCGGTTCCTTCTCCTCGGTGGCCGGTTCGATCGCCTCGCTGTACGGCACCGCCGCCCAGCGCGCCGATCTCGCCGCGTCGATGAACGCGAACAGCTCGCTCCGGGCGATGTACGGGCCGGTCTTCGACAACTCGGTCGGCGGGCTGGTCGGCTGGCGGATGGCCTCGCTCGGGGCGGTGCTGGCGGCCGTGATGAGTCTGATCGTCGTCGTCCGGCACACCCGGGAGGAAGAGGAGACCGGCCGTCAGGAAATGCTCTCGGCCGCGATGGTGGGGCGCCGCGCCCCGCTGACCGCCGCGCTCCTCACCGCGCTGATCGCCGACGCGGCGCTGGCGCTGGTGATCGCGGCGGGCCTGGCGGGTTCCGGGGCGGGCGGGGCGGGGGCGGTGTCCCTCGCGCTGGCGGTCGCCGGGACCGGCGCGCTGTTCGCCTGCACGGCCGCGATCGCCGCCCAGCTGACCGAGAGTGCCCGGCTGGCCAAGGGGCTCACGGCGGCGGTGATCGGCGCCGCGTTCGTCCTGAAGGCGGCGGGCGACGCGGCGGCGGACGACGGCTCGTCCGTGCTGACCTGGCTCTCCCCCATCGGCTGGACGGAGAACGTCCGGGCCTACGCGGACGAGCGCTGGTGGGTGCTGCTCCTGCTCGCGGCGGCCGTCGCGGCCCAGGCCGCCGTCGCCTACGCCCTGGCCGGGCGGCGCGACCTCGGCATGAGCTTCCTGGCGGCGAGACCGGGGCCCGCCCGGGGGCGGATCGGCACGGCGGCCGGTCTCGCCCTGCGGCTCCAGCGCGGCGCGCTGACCGGGTGGACGCTCTGCTTCGCCGTGGTCGGGGTCGCGTTCGGCGGGCTGGCCGACGGGGCGGCCGATCTCGTCGGCGGCAACGAACGGACCAGGGAGATCGTCGAGCGGATGGGCGGGCAGTCCGGCCTGACCGACGCGTTCCTCGCCACGATGGTCTCGATGCTCGGCATGGTCGCGTCGCTGTACATCGTGGCGTCGGTGCTGCGGCTGCACGGCGAGGAGACCGCCGGGCGTGCCGAGCCGGTGCTGGCGGGCGGGGTCGGCCGGATCGGCTGGGCGGCCGGTCATCTGGTCATCGCCTTCGGCGGCGCGGCCCTGCTCATGACGGTCGGCGGGCTCGGCCTCGCGGCGGGGTACGGCCACGACCTCCCGGCGGTGCTGGGGGCGGCGCTGGTGCAGCTCCCGGCGGTCTGGCTGCTGGGCGGGGTGGCGGTCCTGCTGCACGGGGCGGTCCCGAAGGCGGCGGTGGCGGCCTGGGGCGTCGCCGGGATCTGCCTGGTGCTGGGATGGCTCGGTCCCGCGCTCGACCTGCCGCGGCTGGTGATGGACCTGTCCCCGTTCACACATCTGCCGAGACTCCCGGGCGGCACGGGAATGGCCTGGGGTCCGGTGCTCGCGCTCACCGCCGTGGCGGTGGCCCTGGTCGGGGCCGGGGCGGCGGCCCTGCGCAGACGGGACATGCTGAGCTGAGCCGGGCCGGACGGGACGGCTGCCCCGGCGGTGCAACCTCGCCGGGGCGGCCATGCGTCACACCGATCATGGACAACCGAAGCGAAGCATTCCGCGGGGTCGCCGGATGCCTGGTCGTCGCCGCGGGCGGCGTCGCCGGGATGCTGGCCTGGGCGCCGTACGGCAGGCACGGCCTCGTCAGCGGTTTCGAGGGGGCGAAGGAGTGGAACGTGCTGTGGCTCGGGCTGCCGGTCATGACGCTCGGCGGCATGGCGGCCGGGCTCACCCTCGCCGCTCTCGCGGGGCGGAAGTGGCGGCGCGCGCTCGGGGCGGCGACGGCGCTCGCGGCCCTCGCCGGATTCGGGGTGGCCTTCGACGTACTGGAGGGACCGCCCCTGGCCTGCGGCCCGGGGTGCTGAAAGGGCGCGGGGAAGCCGGGTCGCCGCTCCGGGCCGGGGGCACCGGCTCGCCCGCGCCCCGCGCCCCGCGCCCCGCGCCCCTCTCGTCAGCTCGTCGGCTCGTCGGCTCGTCGGCTCGTCAGCCCGTCACAGTTCGACGCGGAGTTCCTTCAGGCCCCTGATCACATAGCCCGGGTTCCACTCGGGCTCGGCGGCCAGGCGCAGGGCCGGGGCGCGGCGCAGGAGTTCGCCGAAGGAGGCGGCCAGCTCGACCCGGGCCAGCGGGGCGCCCAGGCAGAAGTGGATGCCCGCTCCGAAGGTGATGTGCGGGTTGTCCCGCCGGGCCAGGTCGAGGGTGTCCGGTTCGGCGAACCGGGCCAGGTCGCGGTTGGCCGAACCGAAGAGCAGGGCCACCTCCGAGCCGCGCGGAACGATCGTGCCGTCGATCTCGATGTCGTCCAGCACCCAGCGCTCGAACATCTGCAAGGGGGTGTCGTAACGCATCAGTTCCTCGATCGCCGTCGGCAGCAGACCGTGGTCGGCGCGGAGGGCGGCCAGCTGCTCAGGGTGGCGGAACAGGGTCCACCAGCCGTTCACCGTGGTGTTGACGGTCGCCTCGTGCCCTGCGTTGAGCAGCAGCACGCAGGTGGAGACCATCTCCTGCTCGGTCAGCCGCTCGCCCTCGTCGTGTGCGGCGATGAGCGCGGAGATCAGATCCGTACCGGGGTTCTCGCGCCGCCGGGCGATCAGCTCGCGCAGGTAGGCGGAGAATTCGAGCGAGGCGCGGACGGCGGCGTCGGCGGTCTCCTCGGACGGGTTCAGCTCGAACATCCCGACGATCGCCGCCGACCAGGGTCGCAGCAGGCCCCGGTCGGACTCCGGGATGCCGAGCATCTCGGCGATGACGGCCACCGGCAGCGGTTCGGCGACGGCGGTGAGCAGGTCGCCGCCGCCCGCCTCGACGAGGGAGTCGACGAGTTCGGCCGCCAGCCGCCGTACGGTCGGGACGAGCCCCTCGACCGTGCGCGGGGTGAACGCCTTGGAGACCAGGCGCCGGATACGGGTGTGGTCGGGGGCCTCCAGGTCGAGGAGCCCCTGCCCGTTCAGGGTGTGGAAGGGCTCGTGCGCGGCGGGCGGCGGGGTCCTGCCGAACTCCTCGTGGGTGAAGCGGTGCAGATACGTACGCCCCAGCCGGCGGTCGCGCAGCAGCGCGGACACATCGGCGTAGTGCGGGACGAGCCACTGGTCGGTCGGCTCGAAGCGGTGCACCCGGCCGGTGGCGCGCAGCGCGGCGTAGGCCGGGTACGGGTCGGCGACGAAGGCCGGGGACCAGGGGTCGAAGGGGGCATCGGCCGCGGAACGGGGAGAAGGGCGCATGACCGGACGCTAACCGCACCCCGCCGTGACCGACCAACCGCCCCGGGCGCCCCGCCCCCGTACCCCCTGGTCCCGACCATCTGCTCCCAACACCCCCGGTCGTCGTTCTCAGGACGGGGTGACCAGGCGGGCCTCGTAGGCGAAGACGGCCGCCTGGGTGCGGTCGCGCAGCCCCAGCTTCACCAGGATCCGGCTCACATGCGTCTTGATGGTGGACTCGGCGACCACCAGGTGCGAGGCGATCTCGGCGTTGGAGCGGCCCTGCGCGATGAGCACCAGCACCTCCGTCTCGCGCTCCGTGAGATCGCCGATCCGGGCGAGCGCCGGTGAGCGCGGCGCCTCCGCGAGCTTCGAGAACTCGTTGATCAGCCGCTTGGTGACGGTCGGGGCGAGCAGCGCCTCGCCGGCGGCCACCACCCGTACCCCGTCGGCGAGCTGGCGGGCGGAGGCGTCCTTCAGGAGGAAGCCCGAGGCCCCGGCGCGCAGCGCCTGGTAGACGTACTCGTCGAGGTCGAAGGTGGTCAGCACCAGGACCTTGGCGTCCGCGTCGGCGGCGACGATCTCGCGGGTGGCCTCGATGCCGTTCAGCTCCGGCATCCGGATGTCCATCAGGACCACGTCGGGGCGGAGCGCCGCGACCTGCGCGATGGCCTGCCGGCCGTCGACCGCCTCGCCGACGACCTCGATCCCCGGCATGGCGTTGAGCAGCACCGAGAAGCCCTCGCGGACCATCATCTGGTCGTCGACGATCAGCACCCGGATGGCCGGAGCGGCGGAGCCGGTGGGGGCGGCGGGGAGGGTGCTCATGCCCGGCCCGCCTGTTCCGCCGCCGCACCCGCGGCCGTGGGGCCGGTCTTGTCGAGCACCACGGTGCGCGTACCGTCCTGGTCGCGGGTCCCGGGCTCGGTCTGGACGGGGATGAACGCGGCGATCTCGTAACCGCCCTCGCCGGTCGGCGTGGCCGTCATCTCCCCGTTGAGCATCGCGACCCGCTCCCGCATCCCCGTGATGCCGTGCCCGGCCCCCGGTGAGGGCTTCACCGGACCGGTCGGCGCCCCGTTGACGATCCGCAGCCCGACCCCGCCGAGCACATAGCCGATCTCGACCCGGGCGGTGGCGCCCGGCGCGTGCCGCAGCGTGTTGCTGAGTGCCTCCTGGATGATCCGGTACGCCGACAGCTCGACCCCCTGGGGCAGCTCCCGCACCGCGCCGGTGATCGTCTTCTCCGTCTCCAGTCCCGCCTCGCGCACATTGGCGAGGAGCCCGTCGAGCTGGGCGAGGGTGGGCTGCGGGGCGTCCGGGGCCTGGTAGTCCTCGGCCCGTACGACTCCGAGGACCCGGCGCAGCTCGGTCAGGGCGGCGACGGCGTTCTCCCGGATCGTGGCGAAGGCCTGCTCCAGCTCGGGCGGCGGGTTCTCCACCCGGTACGGGGCGGCCTCGGCCTGGATCGCGACGACCGACATGTGGTGGGCGACGACGTCGTGCAGCTCCCGGGCGATGGTGGTGCGCTCCTCCAGGAGGGTGCGCCGGTCGCGTTCGACGGCGGTCACGGTGCGCTGCACGGTCACCTCGCGCTCCGCGTCCCGGCGGGTCTGCACCAGGGCGACGACGAGCAGGGCGAACGCGGAGACGACGCCCATGGCCACGGTCGTGGTGCCGGGCCGCCAGACCATGTTGTCCATGAACGTGCCGAGGAGCACGGTCAGGGTCCACATCCAGGCGGCGGTGCGCGGCCGGGTCCGGGCGGCGACGACGACCAGCACGACCAGATGCGCGAAGAAGGTGGTCGGCCCCCACGGCCATTCGTGGTCACCGAAGACCGCGAACACCGGGGTCGTCCCGAGCGACACCCAGAACGCCCCGACGGGCCTGATCAGCGTCATCGCCACGGCGATGGCCGGGAACAGCGTCAGCAGCTGGGCGAGCGGGTCGTCCGACCGGGACATCCCGGCCAGGAAGACCACGAGCGCGGTCAGCAGCACCAGCGCGTGCGGGGCCCGCACGGCGCGGGCCCGTATCCGCTCGGGCAGCAGACGGACCAGCGGCCCGTCGTCCCGCATCGGCGGCAACGGGCGGTACGCGAACGCCTCGTGGAAGAGGGCCTCCCGGAGGCCGCCCATCGCCCCCGCGGCCATCCGGTACTCCGGGCTTCTGCTCTTGGTCTCGGTCACGCCACCACGGTAGGCGGCGGCCCCGGGCCGGGGCGTCCGCAGTGAAGCGGATTCCGGGCCGTCCGTCGCAAGTACTACCCGCCGCGCCGCGCCCGTCCGTATCGCCGACGCGCGACGCCCCCGACGCCGGGGACACCCCGCACCGCTCCCCCACAGGCCCCGCGCGCCCCGCCCGTACCGCAGGAACCCGGGCTCACCAGGCGAGTTGGGCGATCTCCTCCGCCACCACCGCGCAGGCGTCCGTCGCCGGGTCGATCAGCGGGAAGTGGCCGACGTCGGGCAGCAGGGTCAGCCCCACCGTCTCGCCGGCCCGTGCCGCCGCGTCGGCGAAGGCCTCCGCGACCGCCCTCGGCACGACGATGTCCGTGGTCCCCTGGACCACGGTGGTCGCGATGCCGGTGGGCAGCAGGACGGCCGGGTCGGTGAGGCGGGCCCGCCCGTCGAACTCCGCCCCGTCCGGCCCGCCGCCGAGGAACTGGCCGATCGCCCCGGAGCACACGTCCAGCGCGACCGCCGAGGCGAAGTCCGCGATCGGGGCGAGCGCGACGACGCCGCGCAGCGGCGGCGGCTCCGGCAGCCGCCACGGCGCGTCCCCGGGCAGCACGTGCCGGGCGGCGGCCCACAGCGCCAGATGGCCTCCGGCCGAGTGCCCCGTGACGACGATCCGCCGGGGGTCGGCCGCCGGAGCCTCCCGGGCCAGCAGCGACGGCAGCGCGTCCATCGCCGCGGCGACGTCGTCGAGGGTCTCCGGCCAGCGCCCCGCGACCGGGTCCGTGCCCCGCTGCGCCGGGATACCGCCCCCGCGCCGGTACTCGACGCTCGCGACGGCGAATCCGCGCCGGGCCAGGAAGTCCGCGAACGGCGACACATGGGCGCGGTCGTACGGCGCCCGCCACGCCCCGCCGTGCAGCACGACCACGACCGGCGCCCCGGTCCGCGCGTCGCGCGGGGCGTAGAAGTCGATCAGCTGGTCGGGGTGGTCGCCGTAGGCGGCGGACGCGTCGGGGGCGACCGGCGGATGCGCCAGGGCCGCCTCGGTCTCGGCTGCGTCCCGATCGCGCGCGGCGGAATCCGACATGCTGCCCCACCCTCCGGTAGCTGAGCCCCACTGGCCTGACCTGCGGGGACGGTACCAGTACGAAAGGTTCCCGTCCCCGCTCACGACCCACCGACGGACCGGCCGGCGGACCGGCCGGCGGACCGGCCGAACCACCGGCGTACCGGCCGGTCCACCGATACGCCGGTCCGGGCTACTCCGGCGCCGGTACGCCGTCCAGCACCTCGGCCAGCGCCCGCGCCGCCCGCTCCACGTCCGCGAACCCGACGTACAGCGGGGTGAACCCGAACCGCAGCACGTCCGGGCGGCGCAGGTCCCCGACGACGCCCCGGGCGATCAGCTCGGCCATCACCGGCTCCGCGTCCGCGCAGCGCAGCGCGACCTGGCTGCCGCGCTCCGCGTGCGCGACCGGGGTCACCGAGGCGACCCGGCCCTCCGGCACGTACGCGGCGACGCACTCCAGGAAGAAGTCCGTCAGCGCCAGCGACTTGGCCCGCACGTCCTCGACCGACACCCCGTCCCACACGTCGAGCGAGGCTTCGAGCGCCAGCATGGAGAGGATGTCCGGGGTTCCGGCGCGGCCCCGTAGGGCACCGTCGGCCGGGGTGTACGCGGCCGTCATGCCGAACGGGTCGGCGTGCGAGGTCCACCCCGGCAGCGGCGAGTCGAAGGCCGCCTGATGGCGCTCGGCGACATACAGGTAGGCGGGCGAACCGGGCCCGCCGTTCAGGTACTTGTACGTGCAGCCGACCGCCAGGTCCACCCCGTGCGCGTCCAGCCCGACCGGCAGGGCGCCCGCGCTGTGGCACAGGTCCCAGACGGCGAGCGCGCCCGCCGCGTGCGCGGCGGCGGTCAGTCCGGGCAGGTCGTGGAGCCTGCCGGTGCGGTAGTCGACGTGGTTGAGCAGCACGGCCGCGGTGCGCGGGCCGAGCGCCCCGGGGACGTCGGCGGGGGCGACCGGGACGAGCCGGTGGCCGGTCATCCGGGCCGCGGAGGCGGCGATGTACCCGTCCGTCGGGAAGGTCGTCGCGTCCACCAGGATCTCGTCGCGGCCCTCCGGGGCCAGCCGGGTCGCGGCGACGACGGCCTTGAAGACGTTCACGCTCGTCGAGTCGGACACGACGATCTGCCCGGGGGCGGCCCCGACGAGCGGGGCGATCCGGTCGCCGATCCGCTCCGGCGCGGTCCACCAGCCGCTCTCGCCCCAGGACCGGATGCGCAGCTCGCCCCACTCCCGGGTGAGGACCTCCTGCATCCGGGCGGGGACGTGCGCGGGCAGCGCCCCGAGCGAGTTGCCGTCCAGGTAGACGGTGTCGTCGAGGACGAAGAGCTTCCGGGTGCCGGCGAGCCGGTCGGCGGCGTCGAGCGCGGCGGCCCGCGCGGCGAAGGAGCTGTCAGACATGGCTGCGCGCCGTCCACAGCTCGGGGAAGACGTTCTTCGCGGCCCGCTTCTCCAGCCAGGCGACCCCGGCGGACCCGCCCGTACCGGTCTTCGAGCCCATCGCCCGCCGGGTGGCGACCAGGTGGTCGTTGCGCCAGCGCCACACCAGCTCACCGACGTCGGTGAGCGCCTCGGCGAGCCGGAGCAGCTCCTCGTGGCGCTCGGGCTCGGCGTAGATCTCCACCCAGACGGCCTCGACCTCGGGCGACGGCTCGTACTTCCGGGTCAGGTCGCGGGTGAGGACGGCCTGCGGCACGGCGAAGCCGCGCCGGGCGAGCAGGGCGAGCACCTCGTCGTACAGACCGGGCTCGGCCAGCGCCTTCTCCAGCTCGGCGTGGACCCGGGGGGCGCCGCGGTGCGGCACCAGCATCGACGCCGACTTGTCGCCCAGCAGGAACTCCATCCGCCGGTACATCGCCGACTGGAAGCCGGAGCCCTCGCCGAGGGCGCCGCGGTAGGAGTTGAACTGGGCGGGGGTGAGCTGGGCCAGCGGGTGCCAGGAGGCGTTGAGCGCCTCCAGCTCCCGCACCGACCGCTTGAGCGCGTCGCGCGCCACGGTCAGCCGGTCCTCGCGCAGGGCGTGCGCGGCGGTCTCCCACTCATGGACGATTACGGTGAACCACAACTCCATGACCTGGGTCGTCACCAGGAACACCATCTCGCCCGGATCGTCGGAGCGGGGGTGCTGGAGGTGGGTCAGGACATCCGCCTGGACATAGTCCTCGTACGGAGTCGTTCCCGCGAAGTCGAGGTGCGGGGTCTCCGCACCGGTGGCTTCGGGGTCGGGGTGGATCGTCGACATCGCTGTCTCCTCGACACAAGCTTCCGGGTAGCGGTCCGCCCCTTCCGTGAGGTGGTGGAGCTCCGGTCCCCTGTTCGCATCCTACGAACAACACGGACCCCGTGGGCAACCGCTCCCCACGAGGTCCGTCCGGCGACAACGCCCAGGTCGCGCCGAGGCGCCCCGTTCCGGATCCGGCCGGATCCGGCCCCGGCAGAACTCCCCGGGCGCTTTCTAGCCCAGGGTCTCGGCGGCGGTCGGCGAGGAGTCGCGCAGGAAGGCCGTGCAGCGCTCGTACTCCTCCTTCTCGCCGATCGCACCGGCGGCCCGCGCCAGGGCGTGCAGGGCGCGCAGGAAGCCCCTGTTCGGCTCGTGCTCGAACGGCACCGGGCCGTGGCCCTTCCAGCCGGCCCGGCGCAGCGCGTCGAGCCCGCGGTGGTAGCCGGTGCGGGCGTAGGCGTACGACTCGACGGTCCGGCCGCCCTCGAACGCCTCGTCCGCGAGCTGTGCCCAGGCCAGGGAGGAGGTCGGGTGCTTCGCGGCGACGTCGGTGGGGGGCGTGCCGTTCGCGAGCAGCTCGCGCGGCTCCGGGTCGTCGGGCAGGTGGGTCGGGGGCGGGCCCCCGAGCAGGTTCTCGTGGATCGACATGGGTTCCAGTGTGCCTGGCGCCCGCGTGCCGGGATACCCGGCGTGGTCAGCCCGTACCGTCCCCCGCCCGGCCCGCGTCGCGCCGCCCGCGCCCCGTCCCCTCCGCCCGCCCGGCGCTCCCGTCCTGCTCCGGCGCGGGCTCCAGCGGCGGGGCGGCGATCCCGCAGTGCACCGCGCATTCGGGCCGCGCCTGCTCGTGCTCCTCGGGCGCGGGAGCGGGCGTACGCACCGTCGCCCAGGCGATCCCCGCCCCCAGGACGAGCAGCCCGGCGCACATCGGCATCGCCCGGCGGAAGGTCGCGGCGAACTCCCCGGCGTCCCGGTACGCCTCCGGCCCCATGCCGGCCAGCAGCGGCAGCGCGGCCACGGCGATCAGCCCGGCGGCACGGGCGGCCGCGTTGTTGATCCCGCTGGCGAGGCCGGCCCGGGCGGTGTCGACGGAGGCCAGCACGGTCGCGGTGAGCGGGGCGACCAGGGTGACCAGCCCGACGCCGAGCACCCCGACCGCCGGAAGCACCTCGGTGAGGTAGCCGGAGACGGAGCCCGACCCGGGCCCGACCCGCAGCATCAGCAGCATGCCCGCGGCGGCGATCAGCGGCCCGGCGGTCAGCGGGATTCGGGGCCCGATGCGCTGCCCGAGCTCGCCCGAGGCGGCCGAGAAGAGCAGCATCAGCACGGTCGTCGGCAGCAGCGCCGTGCCCGCGCCGAGCGCCGAGTACCCGGCCACCACCTGGAGCTGGATCGCGGCCAGGAAGAAGTAGCCGCCGAGCGCCGCGTACACGCAGAGGGTGATGACGTTGACGGCGGTGAACTGCCGGGAGGCGAAGACCGAGGGCGGCAGCATCGGTTCCGCCCGGACCTGCTCCACCCGTACGAAGACCGCGCCGAGCAGGACCCCGCAGACGGCCGCCCCGATCACCGGCGCGGAGGCCCCCTGCCCCGGCGCCTCGATCAGCGCGTAGGTCACCAGGGCGAGGGCGAGCGCCGCGAGCACGGCCCCCAGCACGTCGAAGCGGCCCCGCGCCCGCGGGTCCCGCGACTCCGGTACGTGGCGCAGCGCCACCGGTACACAGATCGCGGCGAGCGGCACGTTGAGCAGGAAGACCCACCGCCAGCCCGGCCCGTCGACCAGCCAGCCGCCGACGAACGGCCCGACGGCGGCCCCGACCCCGCCGAGCCCCGACCACAGCCCGACCGCGCGGGCCCGGTCGTCGGGGTGGAAGCTCGCCTGGATCAGGGCCAGCGAACCGGGGGTGAGCAGGGCCCCGCCGACGCCCTGGAGGGCGCGGGCGCCGACGAGCACGGCGGCGTTCGGCGCCAGGCCGCAGAGGGCGGAGGCGGCGGCGAACCAGACGACGCCGACGACGAAGACCCGCCGCCGCCCGTACCGGTCGCCGAGGGAGCCGCCGAGGAGGATCAGCCCGGCGAGGGTGAGCATGTAGGCGTTGACGGTCCACTGGAGGGCGGCCAGGTCGGTGCCGAGGTCCTTGCCGATCCGGGGCAGGGCGACATTGATGACGGTGGAGTCCAGCATGACCATGCTGGAGCCGAGGACGGTGGTGAGGACCACCCGGCGTCCGGTGGCGGAGGCGACGCGGATGGCTCCCGGCTCGGCTGCGTCAGACATACGAGCAGCATCCCCGCTTCCCCCGGCCCGTGCCATCGGAACGACGGCTCCGCACCCGGACCGTCACGCGGCCCGTGCCACCTCGCCCCGGCTCACACGGCCCGCGTCAACTCGTCCCCCGGCTCACGCCGCCCGGCCCGTCACCGCCCGTACGCCCCGGATCAGCGCCTCCACCCCGGCGGCGGCCTTGGAGCGCGGGCACCCCACGTTCAGCCGTACGAAGCCCTCCGCCCCGTACACCCCGCCCGGCATCACCGCGACCTTCTCCCGTTCGATCAGCACCCGCTGGAGCTCCGCGTCGCCCTCGACGCCCGCCGGACGCAGATCGATCCATGCCAGGTAACCGGCCTCCGGCGGCCGCCAGCCCAGCTCCGGAAGCTCCTCGTCCAGCCGCCGCGCGACCAGCTCCAGGTTCCCGGCGACGTACTCCCGGGCCGCGTCCAGCCACGGGGCCGACTCCCGGTAGGCCGCGATGTGCGCGGTCAGCGACAGCACCGCCGGGGAGGCCAGCCCCTCCGCGGTCTCCATCCGGCGCAGGAACTCCGTCCGGTCGGCCGGGTCGCCGATCAGCCCGTACGAACCGGACAGCGCCGGGAAGTTGAACGCCTTCGACGCGGAGGTGACCAGCGCCCAGCGGGTGGCGCCCGCGACCCGCGTCCACGGCACATGGGTCCGCCCGGCGTGCGCGAAGTCCGCGTGTATCTCGTCGCTGATCACCGCGACCCCGTGCCGGGCGGCGAGCGACGCGAACGTGCGCAGCTCGTCCTCCGTCCACACCCGGCCGGTCGGGTTGTGCGGGGAGCACAGCACCAGGACCTTGCTGTCCGGGCGGGCCAGCTCGCGCTCCAGCGCGGCCCCGTCCCCCACCGGCACCCCGCGCAGCTCCCGCCGGAGCCCGGTCACCGCCTTGCGGAAACCGTCGTAGGTGGGGGTGTGGACGACCACCCCGTCGCCCTCCTCGGTCCACATCTGGAGCAGCTGCGAGAGCTGGCTGAGCACCGAGGGCCCGTAGACCAGCTGCCCGGTGTCCACCTCCGTGCCGTACCGGGTCGCGTACCAGTGGGCTATCGCCGAGCGGAAGTCGTCCTGCCGCCAGTCCGTGTAGCCGAACACCCCGTGGTCGATGCGGGAGCGCAGTGCGTCCAGCACCTCCGGGGCGGTGCGGAAGTCCATGTCGGAGATGGTGAACGGCAGCAGTCCGTCCACCCCGAACCGGTCCGCGACCCCGTCCCACTGGACACACCAGGTGCCCCGGCGGTCGACGACGGTGTCGAAGTCATAGCGCGCGCTGGAACCCACAGCGACCCCTTCGGCTTGCGTATGTGTGTGTCGGACATGCCGGGGGCCCGGCACCCCACGGGATGCCGGGCCCTCGACAACACTTCGTACCAGGTGCTACTTCAGCCGGGTACCGGTGGAACGCAGGTTGGCGCAGGCCTCCGTGACGCGCTTGGCCATGCCCGCCTCGGCGGACTTGCCCCAGCTGCGCGGGTCGTAGACCTTCTTGTTGCCGACCTCGCCGTCGACCTTCAGCACACCGTCGTAGTTGCGGAACACGTGGTCCACGATCGGGCGGGTGAAGGCGTACTGGGTGTCGGTGTCGAGGTTCATCTTCACGACGCCGTTCTCCAGCGCGGTGGCGATCTCCTGCTCGGTGGAGCCGGAACCGCCGTGGAAGACGAAGTCGAAGGGCTGGCTGCCGGCCGGCTTGCCGTACTTGGCGGCGACGCCCTCCTGGAGGTCCTTCAGCAGCTCGGGGCGGAGCACGACGTTGCCCGGCTTGTAGACGCCGTGGACGTTGCCGAAGGAGGCGGCCAGCAGGTAGCGGCCCTTCTCGCCCAGGCCGAGCGCCTCGGCGGTGCGCAGCGCGTCGTCGACGGTGGTGTACAGCTCGTCGTTGATCTCGTGCGAGACGCCGTCCTCCTCGCCGCCGGTCGGGGTGATCTCGACCTCAAGGATGATCTTGGCGGCGGCGGCCTTGGCCAGCAGCTCCTGGCCGATGGCCAGGTTGTCGGTCAGGGTCTCGGCCGAACCGTCCCACATGTGGCTCTGGAACAGCGGGTTCTCGCCGCGGGCAACGCGCTCGGCGGAGATGTCGAGCAGCGGACGCACATAGCCGTCCAGCTTGTCCTTCGGGCAGTGGTCGGTGTGCAGCGCGACGGAGATGCCGTACTTGGCGGCGACGATGTGCGCGAACTCGGCCAGGGCGACGGCGCCGGTGACCATGTCCTTGCTGTACTGACCGCCCAGGAACTCCGCCCCACCGGTGGAGATCTGGACGATGCCGTCGCTCTCCGCCTCGGCGAAGCCGCGCAGCGCCGCGTGCAGGGTCTGGGTCGACGTCACGTTGATGGCCGGGTAGGCGAACTTCCCCGCCTTCGCCCGGTCGAGCATCTCGGCGTAGACCTCGGGGGTTGCGATGGGCATCTGACCGCTCCTTGGGATATGCGGGTGTGCGTGCTGGTTCCCTGACCTGGGGGCGACGTCATCGTCGCCCCCATCTTCCCAGACTCCCGTCCGGGCTCCACCCGGCGGTGTGCCCCAGGCCCTGTCCCAGGGCCCGCCGACCGGTCACGGGCACGCGAAAGGGGTGGGGCGTTTCACGTGAAACACCCCACCCCTGAAAGAAACCGCAGGTCAGGCCAGGTCGAGGTCGGCGACCGAGTAGACGTGGACATACGGGAGGCCGGCCTCGGCGATCGCCGGGGCCGCACCGCGCTCCACGATCACGGCCACGGCCACGACCTCGCCACCGGCCTCGCGGACCGCCTCCACGGCGGTCAGCGGCGAACCGCCGGTGGTCGAGGTGTCCTCGACCACCAGGCAGCGGCGGCCCTTCACGTCCGTGCCCTCGATGCGGCGCTGCATCCCGTGCGCCTTCTGCGCCTTGCGGACGACGAACGCGTCCAGCTCCTGCCCGCGCGCGGCGGAGGCGTGCAGCATCGACGTGGCGACCGGGTCGGCGCCCAGGGTGAGCCCGCCCACGCAGTCGTAGTCCAGCTCGGCGGTGGCGTCGAGCATCACCTGACCGACCATCGGAGCGGCCTTGCCGTCCAGCGTGATGCGGCGCAGGTCGATGTACCAGTCGGCCTCAAGACCCGAGGAGAGGGTCACCTTGCCGTGTACCACGGCCTTGTCCTTGATCTGCTGGAGCAGCTCAGCACGTACGTCAGTCATGGCTACGAGCTTAAGCGGCACACCGGACGCCGACTTTCACGCCGCCTCCCGGGGCCCGCCGGGCACCGCCCGTCACAGCCGGCGCCAGCTCCAGGTCGTCGCGATCTCCAGCGGATCGATCGGGGTCACGTACCGGGGCGCGGTGTTCAGCCCGTTCGGCGGGCCGGACTGCGGCTCCACGCAGACCGCCGCCTCCTGCTCGTCGTAGATCACGACCCACTCGGTGCGGCTCTTCACGGTCAGCTCCAGCTGCTCCGGCCAGGTGAGCGTCACCTCCACCCCGTCCGGCATCCCGAAGCAGTCGTCCCAGGGGCCGTCCAGCGGCGGGATGCGGCGGCCGGTCGGCAGATGGTCGGCGCCGCGCTCCTCCTGCCAGGCCGCGTCGAAGGAGAGCCGTACCTCCTCGCCGTCCTCGCCGAGCCTGCGCAGGAACCACGGGTGCCAGCCCGCCTGCGCCGGGAACGAGTCGCCGTACGTCTCGATGCCGAAGGCGAGGGTGAGCGAGTCCTCGGACAGCTCGAAGGTCTGGGTCACCCGGCCCGGGTACGGCCAGGGGTCGGCCAGGTCGTAGTAGAAGGACGCCTCGCGCTCGGCCACTCGGGCGGTGTGCCAGGCGGTGTCCCGGCCGGTGCCGTGGATGGCGTGCGGCGGGGCGTTCACCGGCAGCCGGTGCGGGACGTCGCCGTTGTGGAACAGGCCGTTCCTGGTGCGCCCGCACCACGGCACCATCGGGAAGCAGCCGTAGTGGTCCCCCTGCCTCAGCAGTTCGGTGCCACCGATCCGCAGGCTGTCGATGCGACAGCCGTTGGCGGGATTCACGGTCAACTCTGCGTCGCCGACGGACAGCCGGACGTCCTTCTCGCTGCTACTCACCCGACGAGGTTACTGACCCGGCCCGACCGGGGGAAAACCCTTGCCACCGCCCTGGCGCGCCCCGGACCGCACCACTCACCGCCGCCGTCGCAGCGCCCTGGTCACCACCACCGCGGACGCCACCGCGAACGCGGCGGCCGGGACGATCCAGCGGAGCGCGGCGCCCGCGTTGACCGCGTCGGGCGACGGGACGGGGGCGTACCGGCCGCGCGGCGGCGCGTGGTCGACCTCCTCGGCGCTGCGGCCGATCATGGTGCGCCGGGCGTGCGCGGCCTCCGCCGGGGGCTCCTCGGGAACGGTGAACTCGACCTCGGAGACCGGATCGAGCGAGGGCGGCGGTACGGGGGCGTCGAAGACGGCGCCGGTGCCCGGCGGGTTCCCGCGCCCGTCCGCGTCCCCGTCCGGGTTCTCGTCCGAGTCCCCGTCCGCATCGCCGTCCGCGTCCGCGTCCGGATCCGCGTCCGCGGGAGACGTGCCTCCGGCGGCCGCCCCGGTCGTGTCGGCCTCCTCCGCCGCCTCCTCGATGGCCTGTTCCACGGCCTCGCCCACGGACCGCTCGGCGGCCGCCCCGTCCCCGCCGTCGGCCTCGGCGCCGCCCGCCAGCGTCTCCGTCACCAGCTGCTGGGCGAACCGGTCGAGCAGCCGCCGGGCCGCCGCGAGCGCCGCCGCCGCGTCCAGCTCCAGGATCCGGCCGTCGCCGTCCGCCGTACCCGCGAAGCCGATCGCCGTGCCGCCGTCCCGCCCGGTCAGCCGGACCGTGAGCCGCAGCCGCACCGAACCGCCGCCCCGGGCCTCGGTGCCCTCGCCGGTCACCAGGACCACCGGAGCGTCCCCGGCACCGGTCTCCGCCCCGTCGGCGAGCCGCAGCGCGCCCCGGTACGTGATCGTGTGGCCGTCCACCCTGATCCTGAGCCGGCCGGACAGCGGGTCCGCGGACGCGTCGGCGTCCTGCTGAAGCCCCGGAACGCACCGAGCGACGCGGGCGGGGTCGCCCAGCGTCCGCCGGAGGGACGGGACCGGAACCGGAACGAACACCTCATGCTCCATGGAAACCGAGCCTACTCAGCCCCGGCCGTCACGTCAGCGGTTCGCCGCCGAGCGGCCCACACCGCACCCACCCGCCCCGCGCCCCTCAGCGCTCCTCCCAGTACCTCGGGTGCACCAGCGTCGACGGCGGCAGCCCGGACGGCCGGGCCCGGTCCGCCAGCCGCCCGGCCTCCGCCAGCGTCCGCCCCGTCACCGACCGCAGCACCGGCGTCCCCGCGGCGAGCCCGAGCCCCGGCCGCTTCCCCCGGCCGGCCAGGACGAAGCCCCAGCCGCCCACCTCACGCCGCCGGTGGGTGGCCCGGTCCGGCCCGGCGGTGGAGTCGGAGGGCCGGCCGCTCATCCAGTACGGGCGGGTGGCGAGCCCGGCCGACCGTATCGACGCCTCGACCGTCCAGTACGTACGCGGCCGGGTCAGCGCCGGGCCCCCGTGCACCACCAGCCGCCCACCGGGCGCCAGCGACTTGGCGGCCAGTCCGTAGAACTCCGCCGAGTACAGCTTGGTGCTGCTGGAGATCCCCGGATCGGGCAGGTCCGAGACGATCACGTCGTAGTGGTCGTGGCGCGCCCGCAGCCAGGTGAAGGCGTCCGCGGTGACCACCGTGACCCGCGGGTCGCGGTAGGCGTGGCCGTTCAGCTCCGAGAGCGCCCGGTCCTCGCGGGCCAGTCGGGTGACGCCCGCGTCCAGCTCGACCACGGTGACCTCGCGCACGTCCCGGTAGCGCAGCACCTCGCGGGCGGCGAGGCCGTCACCACCGCCGAGGACCAGCACCCGGGCGTGCGGCCCGTTCATCGCCGGGTGCACCAGCGACTCGTGGTAGCGGTACTCGTCCCGCGCGCTGACCCGCAGCCGCCCGTCCAGGTAGAGGTCGAGGGAGTCGCGGTCCGAACCCGTCAGCACCACTTCCTGGACCGAGGTCTGTTCGGCGACCCGCACCCCGTCCCCGTAGACCGCGCGCCGCGCCGCCCGCTCGAAGTCGCCGACCAGCGCGGTCGCGACGGCCAGGACCACGATCACCACCACGTTGAACAGGATCAGCAGCAGCCGGGAGCGCCGGGTGAGGTCCCGCCGGAACACGCACAGCACCAGCGCCCCGCCCGCCGCCGCGTTGACCGCCCCGGTGAACAGCGCCCCGGTGAGCTGCCCGAGCACCGGCAGCAGCAGGAACGGAAAGGCGAGCCCGCCGATCAGCGCGCCCACGTAGTCGGCGGCGAAGAGATCCGCCACGGCACCGCCCGCGTCCTGCCGGTCCACCCGCTGGATCAGCGTCATCAGCAGCGGGATCTCCGCGCCTATCAGGATGCCGATCGTCAGCGAGAACCCCACCAGGGCGAACCGCGACTCCCCGACCCAGGCGAACGAGGCGTACAGCACCAGCGCCGAGGAGCCGCCGACGAGCGCGAGAGTCGCCTCGATCAGCCCGAACCCCTCGGCGGCCCGGCTGCGCAAACGTTTCGCGAGAAGCGACCCGACCCCCATCGCGAACACCATCACGGAGAGCACGACGGAGGCCTGGGTGACCGAATCGCCGATCAAGTAGGAGGCGAGCGCGACCAGTTCGAGCTCGTACACCAGGCCGCAGGCGGCGCAGACGAAGACCGCGGCGAGGACGAGACACCGACCGGTCCTCGGTCGTACGGGAAGACGCGCCGCGCCCCCTCGCAGCGACACCTGCTGGTCGATCATGACCGAACGCTACGTCACGAACCCGTGGCAGCCTGTCACCCACAAGGGTGCAAATGGCGTGCTCACAACGGAGTTGGAGGGATCGGCGCGGCGCGAGGAGCCGATGAGACCGAGGGGACCCGACGGAGCCGACCGGACCTGGACGGAACGGGCAGGTGATCCCGACACCCGACAAGGGCGGGAGGCCGCGGCACCGGACCGGGTCAGAAGACCGCCGCGGGCGTCCGCACCCCCACCCGGGTCCGCGTCACCACCAACTGGCCCTCCTGCGGGTACGCGTGCCAGGTGCGCCACCGCACCTGACCCTCGGTCCGCTGGGCGAGCATGGCGGTGAAGGCGTGCGGGCTGCCGGGGAACGTCCCGGCGAGTCCGTGCGGATGGTCGGCCACCAGGGCGAGCAGCTCCTGCGCGCGCCCCGCGAACGAGCCCGCCGACAGCGTCTCGACGCGGGCCGCGAACTCGTACTCCCACCCCCCGAGCCGCTTGGAGACACCGAGCGGGAGCGGGGTGCTGCTGCCGGGGATACAGGCGACGGTTTCGGAACAGGTCCCGCGGTCCTCCTCGAGGAGCACCTGATGGGAGGCGCCGAGCAGGCGCATCTGCAACTTGGCACCGTCGAGGTCCAGGTCCAGCACGGCCAGCGCGGGCAGCGGTTCGCGCCCCAGCGCCCAGGCGAGGTCGGCAGCACGGGTGTCTGAATAAGCAGTCTGGAGGGTCGTGAGCATGGGTCGGCTCCGCAGGAAAGCATGGACGCATGGACAGGGGACGCCCCCCTGGCGTGCTGCTCGTGGGAGGTGGGTAGCGCCCGATCAGGTCCAACTAGGGTCCTAGGGCTGAAAGTTCTCTCAACCGAGGGAACCATGAATAAGTCGCATCCACAGCGTTTTTACCCAACTTGCCGGGGTTTCCATCCCCTCGGGGGCCCCTCGGATCATCTGTTCACGGACGACCCGCGAAACCTCCAACGAAAAGGTGCCCGGCGGGAGTTCACCCACCAGGCACCTTTCGGCCGTGCTTCATGTCCCGGTCAGCTTCCCCCGCCGCAGCCGCCTCCGCCGCCGCACGAGGAACCGCCGCCGCAGGAGTGTCCCCCGCCGCACGAGTGCCCACCGGAATGACCACCGGAGTGGCCGCCGGAGCTGCTCCCGGAGTCACCGGCCACCGAGCCGCAGGACGTACCGCCACCGCCGGCGGAGCTGCTCGCGGCGTTGTTGTTCCCCGCCCACCAGCTTCCGCCCGAGGTGCCGCCGCCGCCCGAGCCCCGGCGCACGCTCCGGTAGCGCGCCGCCTTCCGCCGTGCCCTCGCCACCATCATCACGATCAGCCCGACCACCACGGCCGCCGCTATCACGCCTATGACCACACGCATGGCTCCCGCCCTTCCCTTCCCCCGAAGCGAGCTCCCCCCGCTTCCACGCCTGCGCGCACCGCACGCGTGGAGGTGGGATGCCCCGCGCCCGAACGGCCAAAGCAGACTTGAGCAACTCCAGAGCTTCCGCGCAGGATGGCAGTCATGACACAGGGACGACCGCTGCTCAACCGCCGCCTCGACGGCTTCGGCACGACGATCTTCGCGGAGATGTCCGCGCTCGCCGTACGCACCGGCTCCATCAACCTCGGCCAGGGCTTCCCCGACACCGACGGCCCCGAGGAGGTCCGCGAGGCCGCGGTCCGGGCACTGCGGGAGGGGAAGGGCAACCAGTACCCGCCCGGCCCCGGCGTCCCCGAGCTGCGCACCGCGATCGCCGACCACCAGCGGCGCTTCCACGGCCTGGCCGTCGACCCCGACACGGAGGTCCTGGTCACCGCCGGCGCGACGGAGGCCATCGCGGCGGCCATGCTCGCGCTGCTGGAGCCGGGCGACGAGGTGATCGCCTTCGAGCCCTTCTACGACTCGTACGCGGCCTGCATCGCGATGGCCGGCGCCCAGCGCGTACCGCTCACGCTGCGCGCCCCGGCCTTCCGCCCCGACCTGGACGAGCTGCGGTCGAAGATCACCCCGCGCACCCGCCTCCTGCTCCTGAACACCCCGCACAACCCCACGGGCACCGTCCTCACCCGCGAGGAACTGACCGCCATCGCCGAGCTGGCCGTGGCGCACGACCTCCTGGTCGTCACCGACGAGGTCTACGAGCACCTGGTCTTCGAGGGCGAGCACATCCCGATGGCCTCGCTGCCCGGCATGCGCGAGCGGACCGTCACCATCTCCTCCGCCGGCAAATCGTTCTCGTACACGGGATGGAAGGTCGGCTGGGTCACCGCCCCCGCCCCGCTCGTCACCGCCGTACGGACCGCCAAGCAGTACCTGACCTACGTCAGCGCGGGCCCCTTCCAGTACGCGATCGCCGAGGCGCTGCGCCTGCCGGACACCTACTTCGACACCTTCCGCGCCGATCTGCGGCGCAAGCGCGACCTGCTCGCCGACGGCCTGCGGGCGGCCGGCTTCGAGGTCCACCGGCCGCAGGGGACGTACTTCATCACCACCGACATCTCCCCGTTCGGCGAGACGGACGCCCTCGCCTTCTGCCGCGCCCTGCCCGAACGCCACGGGGTGGTCGCGGTACCCAACTCGGTCTTCTACGACGACCCGGAGGCGGGCCGCAGCCTCGTGCGGTTCACCTTCTGCAAGAGGGACGAGGTGTTGCGGGAGGCGGTCGGCCGGCTGCGTCGGGCGGCGTCCTGATCGGGTGGGGACGCGGACCGGCCCGGGGCGGCGGTCGGGTGACCGTCGCCCCGGGCCGGGGTGCGTTCGGGGGGCGGGTCAGGCGTCGGTGGCCTTCTCCTCGCCGTCCGCCTGCTCCTCGCCGTCCTCCTTCGCCTCGGCGGGCGCCAGGCCGAGGCGCTCCTGGAGCCAGCGGTCGAACTGGATCGAGGCGCCGATCCAGCTGGCCGTCGAGGAGACGAAGTGCTCCAGGCTGACACCCGTGCCGGTGAGCATCTGCGCCTCACCGATGAGGCGGACCGAGACCTCGGTCTCCTCGGAGCCCTCCTCGGGCTCGTGGGTGTGGGTGTAGACCTTGGGCCACAGGGTGTTGCGGTTCCAGTCGTCGATCGCGTCGAGGAGGACCGGACGCTGGTCGACGGCGTGCGGGCGGTCGTAGAACGTACGGACCGCGAAGACCTGCTGCTCGGCCTCGCCGCGGAACATGAAGTACACGCGGAAGTCCTCCCAGACCGCCGCGAGGTCACCCTCGCCGTCGACGCCGTACTTCACCTCCATCTGGTCGAGGAGCTGCTTGACCAGGTCCTGGTCGGGGAAAACAGGGCCCGCGGGTCCTGCCGCCTGCGGTTCGGGCTGGACGCCGAAACTCGGAATCGAGGACGGATCGATAGACATCGCTGGGTACTCCTGTGGATCGCACGTGGTTTCCTGCCGACGACCCTAGCCGCGTTTCACCGCCAGGGCGTAGACCCCCCGGGCTACGCCTTCGCGGGGATCGCCCCGGTTCCCCGGGCCCGGGTCCAGGCGGCTGCCACCAGGACGGCGCAGACCACCCCGAGGAGCCCGGAGGCCCCGATGGTGTTCGCCGAGGAGCCGGTCAGCTCGGTCACCGCGCCCCCGGCCGCCACACCGATGCCCTGCATGGCGGTCACCCCCGACCGGGCGAGCCCCAGCGCCTGGCCCCGCCGGTCGGCCGGGGTCAGCAGGACGAAGGTGGCCCCGGCGGTGATCTGGTACGCCGAACACACCCCGGCGACCAGCAGCAGGACCATCGCCACGCCCACGCCGGGATCGAGCCAGTAGGCGACCAGTGGCAGGTTCGCGGCGATCGCCAGCGGGCCGAGCAGTCGGCGCCGGGTCTCGTCCCCGACCCGGGACCGCCCCAGCAGGGCCGCGCCCAGCACCATGCCCGCCGGGTGCGAGGCGAGCAGCAGCCCCACCGAGTACGCCCCGCCGCCGGCCTCGTCCGCGAACGGGGCGGCCAGCCCCTCCGGCAGGACGATGAACCCGGCGAGCCAGCCCAGCGCGAGCAGCGAACGGAGCCTGCGGTCGGACCAGATCAGTGCGGCGGCACCGCCGACCTGGGCACCGAGCTTCGCCGTACGGGCCTCGGCGCTCGCCACCGGGCGGGCCTTCACCCCGAACCGGATGAGTGCCGCCGAGAGCAGGAAGGTCGCCGCGTTCACGGCCAGCGAGCGGTTGCTGCCCAGCCACGCGGCCAGCAGCCCGCCCCCGGCGAAGCCGACGAGCTGGCCGACCTGGTGGGTGATCTGCATGACCCGCTGGCCCCGCTCGTACCGCTCGACGCCGAGCACGGTGGGCATCATCGCGCCCTGGGCGGCGCCGAAGGGCGCCTCGGCCAGCTGCGCCAGCACCAGCAGCCCGGCGAGCAGAGGCAACGGCATCCCGGGCAGCGCCATCAGCCCGACCAGCACCATCCGGATCAGGTCGCAGCTGACCATGACCGTACGGCGGGGGAACCGGTCGGCGAGACCGGAGAGCAGCACCCCGGACAGCAGCGCGGGCAGGGTGGTCAGGGCGTAGGTCGCCGCCGTCCAGCCCGGTGAGTCGGTACGTTCGAAAACGAGCAACGACAGTGCCACCCGGGCCAGTTGGTCGCCCAGGATCGACTGAGCGTAAGCAGCCCAAAGGGTACGGAATTCGCCAAGGTGAAAGAGATTGTCGGATCGGGGCTTCTTGGGCCCGCTTTTTATCTCATCGCCTATCCGCTCGTTCATGCGGGCACGCTACCGGCTGCCCAATTCGGCCTCGAATCCCAACTGTGGGCGGGGAGCCACGGGCGGGTCGCGGTGTCCTGTTTATTTGTGTCCGCCGGGGCGGACGACATCGACCCGTGCCCTGAAGTCCCTTGTCAGAAGCGGTACAAGGGGATAGAGGGGGCGACGGGGAAGCCGCCAGCGCCCACCGGTACCGGAGAGAGCGTTTGGCGCGATATCGATGTTGAAGAATGGATCACTTCAGGCGGGGACCATTTCTCCGAATTCCCGAAATCACCGCATTCTCCGTTTCCGCGGCGGCACCCTGGCCGGGCGGCCGGCCCCCACCCCCTATGCATGGGAACGTGACACCCGACCCCTCGGGTGTCACGTTCCAGAACGCCGTCCCTGTCCGGGCGTGCCCTCTCAGACCGCCGGACCGACGAGCAGACCGTCGCCGACCCGGTCGACGCGTACGGTGTCGCCGTCCTTGACCTCGCCCGCGAGGATCTCCTTCGCCAGCCGGTCGCCGATCGCCGTCTGGATGAGGCGGCGCAGCGGCCGGGCGCCGTACGCCGGGTCGTTGCCCTCCTCGGCCAGCCAGGCCAGGGCCTCGGGCGTGACGTCGAGGGTGAGCCGGCGGTCGGCCAGCCGCTTGGCGAGCCGGTCGATCTGGAGCTGGGCGATGTGGGCCAGCTCGTCGCCGGAGAGCGCCGAGAAGACCACGAGGTCGTCGAGCCGGTTGAGGAACTCCGGCTTGAACGAGGCCCGCACGACCTCCAGGACCTGGGTCCGCTTCTCCTCCGGCTTGGTCAGCGGGTCGACCAGGAACTGGCTGCCGAGGTTGGAGGTCAGGATCAGGATGGTGTTGCGGAAGTCGACCGTGCGCCCCTGGCCGTCGGTGAGCCGGCCGTCGTCGAGCACCTGGAGCAGGATGTCGAAGACCTCGGGGTGGGCCTTCTCGACCTCGTCCAGCAGCACGACGCTGTACGGGCGGCGGCGGACCGCCTCGGTGAGCTGGCCGCCCTCCTCGTACCCGACGTACCCGGGCGGGGCGCCGACCAGCCGCGCCACGCTGTGCTTCTCGCCGTACTCGCTCATGTCGATGCGGACCATGGCCCGCTCGTCGTCGAAGAGGAAGTCGGCGAGCGCCTTCGCCAGTTCGGTCTTGCCGACACCGGTCGGGCCGAGGAAGAGGAACGATCCGGTGGGCCGGTCCGGGTCGGCGATCCCGGCGCGGGTGCGCCGTACCGCGTCCGAGACCGCGCGCACCGCCTCGCCCTGCCCGATGAGGCGCCGGCCGAGCTCGTCCTCCATGCGCAGCAGCTTCTGGGTCTCGCCCTCCAGCAGCCGCCCGGCGGGGATGCCGGTCCAGGAGCCGACGACGTCGGCGATGTCGTCCGGGCCCACCTCGTCCTTGACCATGGTGTCCTTGGCGGCCTCCTGCTCCGCCTCGGACGCCTCCGCCAACTCCCGCTCCACGCCCGGGATCTCCCCGTACAGCAGCTTGGAGGCGGTGTCGAAGTCGCCGTCGCGCTGGGCGCGTTCGGCCTGGCCGCGCAGCTCGTCGAGGCGCTCCTTCAGCTCACCGACGCGGTTGAGGCCCTGCTTCTCCTTCTCCCAGCGGGCGTTGAGACCGCGCAGCTCCTCCTCCTTGTCGGCGAGGTCGCGGCGCAGCCGCTCCAGGCGCTCCCGGGAGGCGGGGTCGGTCTCGTTCCTGAGCGCCAGCTCCTCCATGTGCAGCCGGTCGACGGCGCGCTGGAGCTCGTCGATCTCGACCGGCGAGGAGTCGATCTCCATCCGCAGCCGGGAGGCCGCCTCGTCGACCAGGTCGATCGCCTTGTCGGGGAGGAAGCGGGAGGTGATGTAGCGGTCCGAGAGGGTCGCGGCGGCCACCAGCGCGGAGTCCGCGATGGAGACCTTGTGGTGGGCCTCGTAGCGGCCCTTGAGACCGCGCAGGATCGCGATGGTGTCCTCGACGCTCGGCTCGGCCACCAGCACCTGCTGGAAGCGGCGCTCCAGGGCCGGGTCCTTCTCGATCCGCTCGCGGTACTCGTCGAGCGTCGTCGCGCCGACCATGCGCAGCTCGCCGCGGGCCAGCATCGGCTTGAGCATGTTGCCCGCGTCCATCGCGGAGTCGGCGCCGGCGCCCGCGCCCACGACGGTGTGCAGCTCGTCGATGAAGGTGATGATCTGGCCGTCGCTCTCCTTGATCTCGGAGAGGACGGTCTTCAGCCGCTCCTCGAACTCGCCGCGGTACTTCGCGCCCGCGACCATCGCGCCGAGGTCGAGCGAGACCAGCCGCTTGTTGCGCAGCGACTCGGGGACGTCGCCCTTGACGATGCGCTGGGCGAGTCCCTCGACGACGGCCGTCTTGCCGACGCCGGGCTCGCCGATCAGCACCGGGTTGTTCTTCGTGCGGCGGGACAGCACCTGGACGACCCGGCGGATCTCCTGGTCGCGCCCGATGACCGGGTCGAGCTTGCCCTCGCGCGCGGCCGCGGTGAAGTCCGTACCGAACTTCTCCAGCGCCTTGTACTGGCCCTCCGGGTCGGGTGTGGTCACCCGTCGTCCTCCCCTGCTCGTCTCGAACGCGTCCAGCAGCTTCTTCGCACTGGCCCCCTGACCGGCAAGGATCTCACCGGCACGGCCGCCCTTGGCGGCGATGCCGATCAGCAGATGCTCGGTGGAGACGTAGTCGTCGCCGAGGTCCCGCGCCCGCTCCGCCGCGTCCGTGACGACGGCGAGCAGGTCGCGGTTGGGCTGCGGCGGGGCGACGGTCGAGCCCGTGACGCTGGGCAGCGAGCCCAGCAGCCGCTCGGTCTCGGACCGCACGGCGATCTGGTCGGCGTCGACGGCGGCGAGCAGATCGATGATGTTCGCGTTGTCCTCGCCCGCGAGGAGCGCGAGCAGCAGGTGCCCCGGGGTCAGATCGGCGTGCCCGTCCTTCACGGCCCTGTTGGTGGCCGCGTTGATGGCGTCCCGGCTCTTGTTGGTCAGCTCGGCGTCCACGTGCGCTCTCTCCTCCTGACTCGACCAGCGTGCGTAAAGTTGAGTCTACCCCACTCAAGTGAATGTTGAGTCCACTCCACTCAACTTGATTCGGGGGTCTTCCGTGCCCCTACCGGACGGATCCGCTGTTCCGAGTGAACCGGCCGCGCGGGCCACCCGCCACCGCAGCCCCGGCCCCCGCCCGGCCGGGAACGCCGGGGCGGCGGGCACCGTAGGGTCTGCCCCATGGCAGTCGACGTGACGAACCCCGGCCCCGAGTACCTCGCCTTCTGGCGCGCGCGGCACGTGTGCACCCTGACCACGCCGCGCCCCGACGGCACCCCGCACGTGGTGCCGGTGGGCGTGACGTACGACCCCGAGGCGCGGCTGGCCCGGATCATCACCGGCCGGAACACCCGCAAGGCGCGCAACGTCCTGGCCGCGGGCCCGGACGGGGCACGGGTCGCCGTCTGCCAGATCGAGGGGCGTCACTGGGCGACGCTGGAGGGGCGCGCGACGGTGCGCACGGAGCCGGAGGCGGTGGCCGAGGCGGTACGCCGCTACGCGGAACGCTACGGGCGTACGCCGAGGCCGAACCCGGAACGGATCGTCATCGAGATCGCGGTGGACCGGGCGCTCGGCAGGGCCTGACCGGCCCGGACCCCGGAGCACCCCGGAGCCGTCCGGGAGCCGCCGGGGAAAAGCACAACGGCGCCATCGTGTTCAGGTCACGATGGCGCCGTTGTGTGGGGGAGTGACTGAGCGACATGGAACGACGGGGGATCGCTCAGGCACTGCGGGGGGTGGCGGAAATAGTCTCTGGCTCGAACAGCTGGTGGTCACGCCGGTCGAGGTTCACGAAGATCATGTCGTACCGGATCGCGCAGCGGACGGGCTGCGGAGCTCCACGCGGCTTGCGGAGACACCGGTAGGCGCGTACTTCGTCGTCTTCTTCGCGTGCGACAACGATCGGGTCGCCGAACAGAGTGACCATCAACGAGTCGCCACGGTGGGGAACGGCGGTGACGAGGTCGATGAAGTGCCAGCCCGATCGGTAGGCGGTGGCCATCTCCCGTCGGAAGGTCCGGTCGTCCGGCGGGATGGTCATGCGCTCGTACGGGCCGTGACGGAGGGGGCGACCCAGCCGATGTCGGACGACGTGGCGGGCGCGACCCAGCCGATGTCGGACGACTTCGCGGGCGAGACCCAGCCGATGTCGGACGCTCCCGCAGGGGAGACCCAACCGATGTCGGACGACGTGGCGGGGGCGACCCAGCCGATGTCGGACGACTTCGCGGGCGAGACCCAGCCGATGTCGGACGACGTGGCAGGCGCGACCCAACCGATGTCGGTGGCCTGGACGGTCCAGCCGATGTCGCCGCCGGCGGCACGGTCCTCGCTCCAGCCAATGTCGCTGCCGCCCAGCAGCCCGATCCCCAGGGCCGCGACGAACGAGACGGCAAGCGCCGAGCGATGCATTCGCTTATACATAGTCGGCTTCGTCCTCACTTGTGGATTCTTCTCCCCCGCACTTAAGACGATGTCTCACCTGGGCACGCGAGCACCACCGAGTGGATGCATCATGTTCTTGCATGTTCAGGAACCTGGGGGGTGACGATATGACTACAAGTGACGCAAAGCCGACACATCCTCACGGGATCACCGAACTGTGCGATGCCGGAGCACGCCTTTACGCCAGCGCTTTGCGACTGGGACGGATCGCCCGCGTCGAAGTGGAACCGGCTCCCTGCCTCATGGAGTTCGCGCTGCTTCATCCCGATCCGGACGACCCGACCTGGCTCCGCCCCGTTCCGCCGTCCACCGCTCTCGCGCAGCATCTGCACCCCATAGAGCGCGAGATCCTGGAGCGGCGCCGGCACTCGGTCGAGCTGACGGAATCGTTCGAGCCGTTCATGGACATCAGCACCGTGGGGCCGCCCACCACCAATGCCATCACGGTGCTGGAAGGCGTGAACCGCATCAACGCGGCACTGGACCTCGCCACCGCAGAGTGCCGTACCGAAGTGCTCACCGTCCAGCCCGGCGGCGGGCGGAGCGAGGACCGCCTCATCAAGTCGCTGGAACGGGGCCTGTCCGTCGTCCACCGGGGCGTCCGGATGCGCACGCTCTACCAGCACACCGTGCGCCACAGCCCCAGCACCCTCGCGTACGCGGAGCGCATGGACGACGCCAACGTCGAGATACGCACGCTGGAGGAGCTGATCGGCCGCCTCATCGTGTTCGACCGGACCGTCGCGTTCATACCCGCCAGCGACGACGACCAGATCGCCCTGGAGCTCCGCAACCCGGGACTCGTGCACTACCTGGTCAACGTGTTCGAACAGTTCTGGACCAGGGCGGCGCCGCTGTGCGAGGAGGTCAAGTACGAGCCGACCTCGCTCGGCATCAGCGGGGTCCAGCGGTCCATCGCCCAACTCCTGGTGGAGGGGCACGTGGACGACTCCATAGCCCGCCGGCTCGGTATGAACGTCCGCACCTGCCGCGCCCACGTCGCCAAGCTCGCCGCCGCCCTCGGCAGCAACAGCCGGGCCCAGCTCGGCTATCTGATAGCCCGCTCCGGCATCCTCGAAGAGGACTCCTGACCGCCCGTACGGACCCCCTGCCGCACAAAGGGCGTCCCGGAACGGCCGAAGGGCCGGGAGCCGTCCCTCAGGACGCCTCCCGGCCCTTCTCCGGCTGTCGCGCCGTCGCGCGGCCCCGTTCTCAGCCCTTCGGCCGCTTGGGCCGCCAGACCACCAGCGCGCTGGTCTGCTGCACGTCCTGGTACGGCACCAGGTCGCGCCGGTACGAGGCGTGCACCTGGGCCTCGCGCTGCTGCATCGCCTGCGCCGCGCCGTCCACGGCCGCCGACAGCTCGGCGACGCGCTGCTGGAGGGCGGCGACCTGGTTCTCCAGCTCGATGATGCGCTTGATGCCGGCGAGGTTGATCCCCTCGTCCTGCGACAGCTGCTGCACCGTGCGGAGCAGCTCGATGTCGCGGGCCGAGTAGCGCCTGCCGCGCCCGGCCGTGCGGTCGGGCGAGACCAGGCCGAGGCGGTCGTACTGGCGCAGGGTCTGCGGATGGAGTCCCGAGAGCTGGGCCGCGATCGAGATCACGTACACCGGTGTCTCATCGGTCAGTTCGTACGGATTGCGTCGTCGGCCGTCCACCTCAAGCTCCCTTCGCGGCCTGGAACAGTTCGGCCCGCGGGTCGTGGCCCGCGGTCGCCCGGCGGTACGCCTCCAGCGCTTCCCGGGCCTCGTCGCCGAGGTCCTCGGGGACCGCCACCTCCACGGTGACCAGCAGGTCGCCCCGGGTGCCGTCCTTGCGCACGGCGCCCTTCCCACGGGCCCGCATCGTACGCCCGTTGGGCGTGCCGGCGGGCAGCTTCAGGGTGACCGGAGGTCCGCCGAGCGTGGGCACCTTCACCTCGCCGCCGAGCGCCGCCTCCGTGAAGTCGACGGGGACGGTGACCGTGAGGTTGTCGCCCTTGCGGCCGAAGACCGGGTGGGCGTCGACGTGGACCACGACGTACAGGTCGCCCGCCGGACCGCCGCGCTCGCCGGGACCGCCCTTGCCGCGCAGCCGGATCCGCTGGCCGTCCGAGACGCCCGCCGGGATCCGGACCTGCATGGTCCGGGAGGACTTGGCGCGCCCGGACCCCTTGCAGACGTCGCACGGATCCTGGGCGATGAGGCCCCGGCCCTTGCAGTCCACGCAGGGATCGGTGAGCGAGAAACCGCCGCCGGAGCCGCGCGAGACCTGGCCGGTGCCGAGACAGGTCTGACAGACCCGGGGGGTGCCGTTCTTGTCACCGGTGCCGGAACACGCCTTGCAGGGCGCCTGGCTGGACATCCGCAACGGGACGGTGGCCCCGTCGACCGCCTCGGTGAAGCTGAGCGTCACCTCGGACTCGATGTCCTGGCCGCGCCGCGGCTGCACCCGCGTCCCCGTACCGCCCCGGTTGAACAGGCCGCCGAAGACATCGCCCAGGCCGCCGCCGCCGAAGCCGCCGGCACCGCCCTGGCCGCCGCCGCCCTGGGCACCCCCGAAGAGGTCGCCCAGGTCGAAGTTGAAGTTGCCGCCCGCGCCGCCGGGGCCGGCCCGGAAGCCGCCGTTGCCGAAGAGGGCGCGGGCCTCGTCGTACTCCTTGCGCTTCTTGCTGTCGCCGAGGACGTCGTTCGCCTCGGAGATCTCCTTGAAGCGCTCCTCCGCCTTGTCGTCGCCCTTGTTGGCGTCCGGGTGGAACTCGCGGGCGAGCTTCCGGTACGCCTTCTTGATCTCGGCGTCGGTGGCGTCCTTGGGGACGCCGAGGACCTTGTAGTAGTCCTTCTCGACGAAGTCCTTCGTGCTCATCGACGTCCCTCCTTCCGGACGATCGGCCATGCGGCCGGCGCGTGGGCCGGTCGCATGGCCGGGCGGTGGGCCCCGAGGTGGTCGGACGGAATGTCAGACCTCCTCGGTGCCACCGCTCTCCTCGTCGGTTGCCTTCTCTTCCTTGGCGGCCGCCGGGGTCGCCCCCGGCTGGGGCTCGGCGACCGCCACCCGCGCGGGGCGGATGGTGCGCTCGCCGATCCGATACCCCGGCTGCAGGATCGCCACGCAGGTCGTCTCCGTGACGTCCGGCGCGTACGAGTGCATCAGGGCCTCGTGGATCGTCGGGTCGAAGGGCTCGCCCTCCTTGCCGAACTGCTGCAGGCCCAGCTTGGCGACGACCGTCTCCAGGGATTCGGCCACCGACTTGAACCCGCCCACCAGCTCGCCGTGGTCCCGGGCGCGGCCGACGTCGTCGAGCACCGGCAACAGCTCGGACAGGAGGCCCGCCACGGCGATCTCCTTGACCGTGGCCCGGTCCCGCTCGACGCGGCGGCGGTAGTTCTGGTACTCGGCCTGGAGCCGCTGGAGGTCGCCGGTGCGCTCGGTGAGCGCGGAGCGGACCTGGTCCAGCTGGGCCGTCAGGCCGACTGTCTGCACTCCGTCCCCGGCCGGGGACGCCTCCTCCTCCGCGGAGGGCTTGGCGTCCTTCGGCTCGGCTCCTTCAGGGGTGGCGCCGGAGGGGACGTCGGGCTTCTCCTCGAAGCCCGGAGTCTCCTCGGTCACACCGCACCGCCCTTGGAGTCCTTCTCGTCGTCCACGATCTCGGCGTCCACGACGTCGTCGTCGGCCTTGGCCTGCTGGGCACCCTCGCCCTGCGGAGCACCCTCGCCCTGGGCGTTGGCGTACATCGCCTGGCCGAGCTTCTGGGAGACGGCCGCGACCTTCTCGGTGGCGGTACGGATCTCGGCGGTGTCCTCGCCCTTGAGCTTCTCCTTCAGCTCGGTGAGCGCGGTCTCCACCTCCGTCTTCACGTCACCGGGGACCTTGTCCTCGTTGTCCTTGAGGAACTTCTCCGTCTGGTAGACGAGCTGCTCGCCCTGGTTGCGCGACTCGGCGGCCTCGCGGCGGCGGTGGTCCTCCTCCGCGTACTGCTCGGCCTCCTCACGCATCCGGTTGACCTCGTCCTTCGGCAGCGAGGAGCCGCCGGTGACGGTCATCTTCTGCTCCTTGCCCGTGCCGAGGTCCTTCGCGGCGACGTGCATGATGCCGTTCGCGTCGATGTCGAAGGAGACCTCGATCTGCGGGACGCCGCGCGGGGCCGGCGGGAGACCGGTCAGCTCGAACATGCCGAGCTTCTTGTTGTACGCCGCGATCTCGCGCTCGCCCTGGTAGACCTGGATCTGCACGGACGGCTGGTTGTCCTCGGCCGTCGTGAAGATCTCGGACCGCTTGGTCGGGATCGTGGTGTTGCGCTCGATGAGCTTGGTCATGATGCCGCCCTTGGTCTCGATACCGAGGGACAGCGGGGTGACGTCGAGGAGCAGGACGTCCTTGACCTCGCCCTTGAGGACACCGGCCTGGAGCGAGGCGCCGATGGCGACGACCTCGTCCGGGTTCACACCCTTGTTGGCCTCCTGGCCACCGGTCAGCTCCTTGACGAGCTCGGCGACGGCCGGCATACGGGTGGAGCCACCGACGAGAACGACGTGGTCGATCTCGGAGAGCGCGATGCCCGCGTCCTTGATGACGTTGTGGAACGGGGTCTTGCAGCGGTCCAGGAGGTCCGCGGTCAGCTGCTGGAACTGCGAGCGCGTGAGCTTCTCGTCCAGGTGCAGCGGGCCCTCGGCGGACGCCGTGATGTAGGGCAGGTTGATCGTGGTCTCGGTCGAGGACGAGAGCTCGATCTTCGCCTTCTCCGCGGCCTCGCGGAGACGCTGGAGAGCCATCTTGTCCTTGGACAGGTCCACGCCGTGCCCGTTGGCGAACTGCTTCACCAGGTAGTCGACGACGCGCTGGTCCCAGTCGTCACCACCGAGGTGGTTGTCACCGTTGGTGGCCTTCACCTCGACGACGCCGTCACCGATCTCCAGGAGCGACACGTCGAAGGTGCCGCCACCGAGGTCGAAGACGAGGATCGTCTGGTCGTCCTTGTCGAGCCCGTACGCCAGGGCGGCGGCGGTCGGCTCGTTAACGATGCGCAGGACGTTGAGGCCCGCGATCTCGCCGGCCTCCTTCGTGGCCTGGCGCTCGGAGTCGTTGAAGTACGCGGGGACGGTGATGACCGCGTCGGTCACCTTCTCCCCGAGGTACGCCTCGGCGTCGCGCTTCAGCTTCTGCAGGATGAAGGCGCTCATCTGCTGCGGGTTGAAGCTCTTGCCGTCCAGGTCGATCTTCCAGTCAGTGCCCATGTGGCGCTTGACGGAACGGATCGTCCTGTCGACGTTCGTCACTGCCTGGCGCTTGGCGACCTCGCCGACCAGCACCTCGCCGTTCTTCGCGAAGGCGACGACGGACGGCGTGGTCCTGGCGCCCTCGGCGTTGGTGATGACGGTGGGCTCGCCGCCTTCCAGAACGCTGACGACGGAGTTAGTCGTGCCCAGGTCGATGCCGACCGCACGTGCCATTTCGATTCCTCCAGCTTGACTACTTGAGTGGAACTGACTCAAGGATGCACGACACCCATCCCACTGTCAACAGACCTGAGTCGACCTGACTCAACTATCGTGCACGGCCCCCACGTCATTCACCCCTCCGCACGGCGCACAGCACCCCTCACCCCCGACACCGCCACCCCTCCCCCATCATCGCCCCATGGGATCGTTCTGTCACAAAATGCAGAAATCACGACAGAGCACCCACCCCGATTACCGAACTTCCGATCGAGAGGGAACGATGCGGGTACGAACATCGACGCGGGCGACGAGGCGCGCGCGGCCGCGAGCGCGCACGCGCGGGCACGCCCGCGGAGAACAGGTACCGGCACGGGTACGGGTGAGCGACACAGATCACCGCCTGTCCGGCTACAGAGCGACGGAATAAGTGGGTAGTGTCAGCACAGACTCATTAAGTTACTGCTTAGTAATCGCAGATGATCCCAGTATCCGCTCATCGACACTGGGTCCCACCCTCGCAGGCCCGAGGAGCCCCCAAATGCAACTCGCCGCGATCATCGTGTCGCTGGTGCTGACCGTCGTCGCCGTTGCGCTCATCGCCCGAGCCGTCGCGCAGATCTACCGGTTCGTCAAGCTCGGCCAACCGGTTCCGGCAGGCAGCCGCACCGATCATCCCAAAGAGCGCACGATCACCCTGGTCAGGGAGTTCCTCGGCCACACCCGGATGAACCGGTGGGGGATCGTCGGCTTCGCGCACTGGTTCGTCGCCATCGGCTTCCTGACCCTGCCGCCGACCCTGGTCCAGGCGTACGGGCAGCTCTTCCAGGCCGACTGGGTCCTGCCGATCATCGGCGACTGGGCCCCGTTCGAGATGTACACCGAGTTCATCGGTCTGATGACGACGGTCGGCATCCTCGTGCTGATCGCCATCCGGCTGCTGAACCTGCCCTCCCGGGCCGGCCGCAAGTCCCGCTTCGCGGGCTCCAAGGCCTGGCAGGCGTACTTCGTCGAGTACGTCATCCTCACCATCGGCCTCGCGATCCTGACCCTGCGCGGTCTGGAAGGCGCGATCCACCACGTGGAGGGCTACGAGGCGTCGTACTTCGTCTCGTACCCGCTGGTGCTCGCCTTCAAGGGGCTGGCGACGGGCACGCTGCAGAACCTCATCTACTTCGTCGCGATGATCAAGATCGGCGTCTCGCTGATCTGGATGATCACCGTCTCGCTCAACACCAACATGGGTGTCGCCTGGCACCGCTTCCTCGGCTTCCCGAACATCTGGTTCAAGCGGAACGCGGACGGCGCGACGGCGCTCGGCGCGCTCCAGCCGATGACCTCGGGCGGCGAGGAGATCGACTGGGAGGACCCGGCCGACGACGCCGTCTTCGGCGTCTCGCAGGTCGAGCAGTTCTCCTGGAAGGGCATCCTCGACTTCTCCACCTGCACCGAGTGCGGCCGCTGCCAGTCGCAGTGCCCCGCCTGGAACACCGGCAAGCCGCTCTCCCCCAAGCTCCTGATCATGTCGCTGCGCGACCACGCGCACGCCAAGGCCCCGTACCTGCTGGCCGGCGGCGGCAAGACCATGGAGGGCGAGGAGAAGGCGTCCGAGGAGCAGCTGAAGGACGTACCGGCCGCGGCCCTCGCCGAGGCCGAGCGCCCGCTGATCGGCACCGTCGAGGAGAACGGCGTCATCGACCCGGACGTCCTGTGGTCCTGCACCACCTGCGGCGCCTGTGTCGAACAGTGCCCGGTCGACATCGAGCACATCGACCACATCGTCGACATGCGCCGCTACCAGGTGATGATCGAGTCCGCGTTCCCGTCCGAGGCGGGCACGATGCTCAAGAACCTGGAGAAGAAGGGCAACCCCTGGGGGCTGGCCAAGAAGCAGCGCGTCGAGTGGACCAAGGAGGTCGACTTCGAGGTCCCGATCGTCGGCAAGGACGTCGAGGACCTCACCGAGGTCGACTACCTGTACTGGGTCGGCTGCGCCGGCGCCCTGGAGGACCGGGCGAAGAAGACCACCAAGGCCTTCGCGGAGCTGCTGCACATCGCGGGCGTCAAGTTCGCGATCATGGGCGGCGACGAGAAGTGCACCGGTGACTCCGCCCGCCGCCTGGGCAACGAGCCGCTGTTCCAGCAGCTCGGCCAGGAGAACGTCGCGATGCTGAACATGGCGTTCGGCGAGGACGACGAAGACGACTCCACGAAGAAGGCCAAGTCGGCCAAGAAGATCGTCGCGACCTGCCCGCACTGCTTCAACACCATCGCCAACGAGTACCCGCAGCTCGGCGGCGAGTTCGAGGTCATCCACCACACCCAGCTGCTCCAGCACCTCATCGACGAGGGCAGGCTGATCCCGGTGACCCCGGTGGAGGGCCTGATCACGTACCACGACCCGTGCTACCTGGGCCGCCACAACAAGATCTACACCCCGCCGCGCGAGATCATGGACAAGGTCCCCGGTCTGCGCCAGCAGGAGATGCACCGCCACAAGGAGCGGGGCTTCTGCTGCGGCGCCGGCGGCGCCCGGATGTGGATGGAGGAGCGGATCGGCAAGCGCATCAACAACGAGCGCGTCGACGAGGCCCTCTCGCTGAACCCGGACATCGTCTCCACCGCCTGCCCGTTCTGCCTGGTCATGCTGACCGACTCGGTCAACGGCAAGAAGAACGACGGCCAGGCGAAGGAGTCGGTCCAGGTCGTCGACGTCTCGCAGCTGCTGCTGGACTCGGTCAAGACCCCGGCCGACCCCGCCGGGGAGGCCGAGTCGGAGGATGCTCCGGAGCCGGAACCGGTGAAGTAGTTCCGTACGGACCGCGCGTCGGCAGCGGCCGGATCCGCCTCGGGGGCGGGACCGGCCGCTGCCGCCTTTTCCGGCCCGGGGCAGGCCCCCCGGGGTTCCCCTAGGGGATGTCACAGCTCGGCCGCAATGGCGGGCCCGCACCCCAGGCCCTCTGACCGTCCCGGCCCGGACCAGGTACGTTCAGTGACGTGGCTGGATTCAGGATCGGACGCGGCCGGGACAACCGCACCCCGCAGCAGGCGCAACAGCAACCGCGGCAGCAGCCGTACGGCACACAGGCACCACCGCCGTACGGTCAGCAGTCATGGCCCCCGGCGGGAGGCAACGCGGCCCCGCCCCCGTACAACAACGGCGGCTACGGCAACGGCGGCCAGCCGGGGTACGGCAACGGCGGCGGCCAGGGCGGCTACGGGCACGGCGGCGGCCACGGTGGCGGCCACGGTGAGCCGGAGTACTTCGGCGACCCGTACCAGCAGCCCCAGCACCCCCAGAATCCGCACCACCCCCACGGCTCCCCGCAGCCGGGCGACCCGTACGCCGACGCCCCCGGCCACACCCAGGCCTTCAGCATCGGCGAGGACCCGTACGGCCCCGGCGACACCTACCGCGCCGGCCAGGCCCCCGCCCAGCCCACGGGCCCCCGGCTGCCGTGGAAGCAGCTGCTCAGCGGCATCGTGCTCCGCCCGGGACCGACGTTCTGGCAGATGCGCGACTACCCCGTCTGGGGCCCGGCGCTCATCGTCACCTTCCTGTACGGGCTGCTCGCGCTCTTCGGCTTCGACCAGGCCCGCGACGACGCGATCCACGCGACGATCTCCACCGCGGTGCCGTACGTGATCATCACCGGCGTCGGCTTCGTCCTCGGCGGACTGGTCCTGGGCATGGTCACCCACACGCTCGCCCGCCAGCTCGGCGGCGACGGGGCCTGGCAGCCGACCGTGGGCCTGTCGATGCTGATCATGTCGATCACGGACACGCCGCGCCTGATATTCGCGCTCTTCCTCGGCGGCGAGAACTCCCTGGTCCAGATTCTCGGCTGGGCAACCTGGCTCGCCTCGGCCGCGCTCTTCACCTCGATGGTGAGCAAATCCCACGACCTGCCGTGGCCGAAGGCACTGGGCGCCTCCGCGATCCAGCTCATCGCATTGCTGTCGATCATCAAGCTCGGCACGCTCTGATACACAGCCCCGGCCCGCCCGGGGACGAACGGCTGAAGCCCCGGCACTTCCCGTGCCGGGGCTTCAGCCGTTCATCCACACCGTGGGGCGACTCAGGCGTCGAGAACCTGCCCGCTGCGCCGTACGACGGGCTTCTCCACGCTCCACGGGAAGTTGATCCAGTTGTCGGTCTTCTTCCACACGTATTCGCACTTCACGAGCGAATGCGACTTCTCGTAGATGACCGCGCTGCGCACCTCGGCGACGTGATCGATGCAGAAATCGTGCACCAGCTTCAGCGTCTTTCCGGTATCGGCGACGTCGTCGGCGATCAGCACCTTCTTGTCGGAGAAGTCGATCGCGTTCGGAACCGGTGCCAGCATGACCGGCATTTCCAACGTGGTACCCACGCCGGTGTAGAACTCCACGTTCACCAGATGGATGTTCTTGCAGTCCAGCGCGTAGGCCAGTCCACCGGCGACGAAGACCCCGCCGCGCGCGATGCTGAGCACCACATCGGGCTCGAACCCGTCGTCCGCCACGGCCTGCGCCAGCTCACGCACCGCGCGGCCGAACCCCTCGTAGGTCAGGTTCTCGCGCTCGTCGGTCGTCCCGGCACCACTCATGTCAACGCTCATGTCACCGCTCACGGGGCATCACACCTGGGTCCGATGGAAATTCATGAAAGAACGCGAAGCGGTGGGCCCGCGCTGGCCCTGGTACCGCGACCCGTACCGCTCGGAGCCGTACGGGAACTCCGCCGGCGAGCTCAGCCGGAACATGCACAGCTGCCCGATCTTCATGCCCGGCCACAGCTTTATCGGCAGCGTCGCGAGATTCGACAGCTCCAGCGTGACGTGCCCGGAGAAACCGGGGTCGATAAAGCCGGCGGTCGAATGCGTCACCAGCCCGAGCCGCCCCAGCGAACTCTTCCCCTCCAGCCGCGAGGCGATATCGTCCGGCAGCGAAACGACCTCGTACGTCGAGGCCAGCACGAACTCACCGGGGTGCAGGATGAAGGCCTCGTCCCCGTCCGGCTCGACCATGCGGGTCAGATCGGCCTGCTCGACGGCCGGGTCGATATGCGGATAGCGGTGGTTCTCGAACACCCGGAAGTAGCGGTCGAGCCGCACATCAATGCTCGACGGCTGCACCATCGACGTGTCGAACGGATCAATGCGTACACGTCCGGCGTCGATCTCGGCCCGGATGTCCTTATCTGAGAGAAGCACGTCCCGAGGATACGCAGAACGCGCGGGCCCACCCCAATCAGGTCCGCCCGCGCGCCTGCCGTCAACCGCTACCGCCGCACCGAAACCACGGGCACGGCATGCCGCAGCCGCGCACAGCGCGGACAGCGGATGAGCCGCCCCGGACCGATCCGCCCGGCCCCGAGCTGCTGCATCGGGAACGTAGCGGTAGCGAAAACGTGCCCTTCGGCACAGCGGACGACGGTGCGCTCCATGGAGTCCATCAAGTCCCTTCCCCAACCAAACCGTGGACGAGACCGCCACATTAGGGGATGAACGGGACGCCGCTCCACGCGGCACTCCGACCCCCCACGCTACGCCCCAACTCCCGCCCCCCGCACCCGCGTCCACCCACCCCTCACACCAAGAAGGCCCCACGGCTCAAACGCCGGGGACCTGGCATGGGGTACAGTGTGCGACGGTAGCCGCCGATCGGGCGGGCTGCTTTCGCGGGTGTAGTTTAATGGTAGAACATGAGCTTCCCAAGCTCAGAGCGCGAGTTCGATTCTCGTCACCCGCTCTTCCACGGAGCCCCAGGTCAGCGACCTGGGGCTCCGTCGTTGTCCAGCCCTTCGGACAGCCTCGCGCCCTTTCTCCGGCACGGGCGGGGCCATGGTTCGTTCGCTCGGAGGGCAGCGAGGATCGCCGCCCCGGCCATCAGGACGGCGCTGATCACCGAGGCGATCCGACCTCCCGGGCAAAGGTGTCGAAGGCCGCACTCCGCAGGCAGTTCACGATGCCCGGCGGGAGGGCTGCGGCGGTCTCGACCGCGCCGCCGAGGGCACCCTTCGCAGCCCCCAGCGCTTCGGGCGTGAGGTCGTCGGGAGCCGTGGCGGACAGTTCCGAACGGTAGACGGTGGTGCCGATGCTGCCCAGGAGTGCGATGCCCAGGGCACCACCGAATTCGGCCGAGGTCTCGGCGAGAGCCGAGGCCACCCCGACCCGTTCCGGGGGCGCGGCGGAAAGGATCACCTCGGTGACGACGGCCAAGACGACGGCCACACCGCTGACGAGGCGGCCGATTCCCGAGTCGGCCTGGAGCGCAGTCAGCGTGGCGTAGCCGACGGTCGCCACGAGCAGCCCGCCTGCGACCACGTTGTGCTTGCCGACACGGGGAGCGGTCACGGTGGCCGGCGCGATGCCCGACTCCCGCCGAGGTCAGCCGCCATATCGTCCCTGCCGGGCGCGGCAGCTCATCTGTCCGGCCGAGCCGCAATTTGCCGCAAACTCATTGCAGCGGTGGCTGATTCCCTCATGAATACCATTGCTACGGTAAAAGGTATGTGGACGTTCCTCTATCCACTTTGCAAGTGGTAATGCCCTGTTGATAGACATGACGCACCGGTGCAGGCCATGGCGACCGGACGGCGGGCCCCGGGAAGCGGCGGAGTCCAGCTCGTGAAGTGCGGTGTGATCAAGCGATGTTGACCGGACCGACGACTGACACGGGATGGTGACGACACCTGCTTGACCATCGCGCGCTCGACGTTGGGGTACAGCAACGGCACGGCGCACCAGCCGCCGGTCAGGGCCACGGCCGCCGTCGGAGCCATCGGCGGACGCCGGGGCACTGGAAAGAGACGTTTACGGAGCGGGGGGACCGTGTCCAAGTGGGACATCAAGCCGGATGGTGTTCGCGGAGTTCTGAGCAGGACAGGCGAGGTCGGTGGTGAGTTCGAGGAAGAGTTCACCTCGTACGGCGAAGGCCTGCTGGGGGCCGCGACGAGTGCGGGAACGATGGTTCTGGGCGGGACCGAAATCCCCAAGGGCGGTGCGTTCGGTCCCGTGGCTCAGGCGCTGCAGGAGTTCCAGAACCATACGAGCGGCGACTTGAAGTTCCTTGCCGTCCGGACGGGGAAATCCATCACCGGGGCGCGCTTGGCCACTGAGGAGTACATCAAGGGCGACTTGGAGATGGCGAGGAACAAGCAGGAGCAGTATTCGAAGGCTCCGACTCCGGAAGAGCTGAAGGGCCTCAAAAAATGATTGACCTGGAGAAGATTCCGACCTTCACAGGCGATCTAGAGACCTTGGAGACGCAGGCGACTTCACTGAAGACGACCGCCTCCAGCATTCGTGGCACGGGCAAGGACACTCACAACGCTTTCCAAGCTCTGGACGCGGTCTATGACGCTCCCGAGCAGGAAGAGTTACTTAATTCGACCATCCCGGTCCGGGACGGGGCGGATGAGTTCGCGAAAAAGCTGGAGTCGGTCAGTGGTGCGTTGACGGAGTTCGCGTCGACTGCCCGTCCACTGGTGACCAAGATGAAGCAGCTCCGCGAGGATGCGGAGAGATTCGTCGCGGAGAACAAGGAAGACGACGACTGGCAGAAGGATCAGGACAAGATCGACGAGAACGCGCGTCTTGTCCGTGAGGTCGGCACGACATGGGTGGCGTTCCAGGGCGTCGAGCGTGATGCGGCCAACAAGATCACTTCATTGGTGGGCGGTACGCGCTTCGTAATCGATGACGGGTCACACAAGGCCGGCATGTACGGCTTCAAGGAAAGCGACGTCAAGGACGCCACGGAAACACCCTGGGGAACGGTCGACGAACGTGAATACACGGGTCTCCGGGCCGCGTGGGAGTGGACGAAGGACCACGTCGGCGGCGGACTGAAGGGGTTCTTCGTCGATGGCGTCTGGGGCACCCTCAAGGGCCTGGGAAGCATGGTCAACGTGTTCGACTGGGATAATTTCAAGAACACCTGGTCAAGCATTGGCAATACCTTTGGAGGTGTCAGCGCCTACCTCATTACGCCCTACGACTGGGCCATGGACAAGATGTTCGGTCCGGTCGACCACAGTGACCGCGAGAAGCAGAAGGCGGTTCTGCGTAACTTCAGCAAGTCGCTGGTCGCATGGGACGAGTGGGACAAGGATCCTTCACGGGCGGTCGGGGCGGTGCTTTTCAACGGTGCGACGCTCGGTTCAGGCTCGTTACTCAAACTCGGCAAAGCCGGAAAGCTGGGTGTGGGCGCGGAGGCCGTGACAGCGCTGGGGAAGGCGGGCGTGCTCGTCGACCCGATGAGTTACCTGGGCAAGGCAGCGGGTGTCACCAAGCTCAAGGTCGGCGACTTCATGGAGGGCCTGAAGGCCAGCCAGGCCGGTATCGACGACATGGCCCGCAACGCACCCACCGGGGTTCCGTCTCCCGGCCGTGAATACATCGACCACGCGGGCAACAAGCGCATCATCGGCGACGACGCGTACATCAGGGACGAGCACGGCAATGTCGTTCCCGATACCCACCCCGTCCCGGAGCCGCACAAGGACGACTTGCCCAACACGCACGAGACCATACCCGGCGAGGAGAAGGTGCTCGAGGGCGCGGGCGGACCCGGCCGCGCGGAGAACACGGCGAGCCACCCGACCGACTCGGCGCACCCGGGCGGTGCTTCCCACCTGACGGATGGCGGTGGCACACACCACACACCGCCCACGGGCGGCCACACCGCGGACCACCTGACGACCGGTCGAGACTCGGCCAGCGCCGCAGGTTCGTACACGCCTTCCAGCGGCGGTGGCCATGGCGAAACCCCGGGTGCGGGCGCGAGCCGCCACTCGGAAAACCACCATGGCGGCGACGGAGCTCACGGCAGCGACGCGGATGGTGACAACTCTGCGTCCGGTTCCGCCGATCACGGATCCGGTGACGGTGCCGATGGCCAGGTGGAGAAGCACCCGCCCGGCGGGGATACGCGGGACGAGGGAACAGGAACATCGGATACTTCGGGTGAGACGGGCACGACGCCCGGAGATCGTGTGAACGAGCCGGTTCCGGAGTTGACGGCGGAGGAAAAGGCAGCGCACTGGGGCCATCTGGAAGAAGTGGAGAAGCGGTCTCCGGAAGAATTCGATCACCTGAAGCACGACCCGGATCACAGGAATCAGATCGATGACAAATCCATGGATGAGGCCCGGGTCGGCCTCGACCTTCGGGAGAGCGGACGTCTTCCGAAGGACATCCGCCGTCCGGAGCTAGCCGATAGGGGAGAGTTCTACTCCGAAACCACCGGCAAGTACTATGACATCAAAGGCGTCCATTCGTTCTGGCCTCCATTCAACAATGTGCGCAATCCGGCCATGCTCGCCCAGCCGTTCCCTGGCGCATACAACCCGGCTAGGCATGCCCAGACCTGGGTGAATACATTCACAGAGCAGATTGCCGAAAAGCATCGTGTCGTCATTGTCGACATTCGGAACGCGGATCAAGCGGCGATCGACAGCATCAAGGGAATTATTGAAAGCCATGGTTGGGGAGATCATGTCATCTGGTACCCATAAGAACTGGAAGCCGAAGACGCTCCCAGCCGACCCTGAGGCGACGCACCAGTTGCAGGAGTGGCTTACGGAGGAGGGCTACAGCCTTTTCGGCGTCGGGCACGACTTCCGAGGTGCGGACCTGTCGGGCGGAGACTTCTCGAACTCGTGGTTCACCCAGGCGGTCCTGGCGGGTGTGCGGCTCGCGGGAGCGATCTTCTACCGCGCCGACCTTCAGTCGGCGGACCTCACTGGTGCGGATCTGACTGGCGCCGACCTCGTCAGGGCGAATCTTGACGGGGCTGTGCTCCGTTCGGCGCGGCTCGACGGTGCCGACATGATCAACGCTTCACTGCAAGGGGTCGACGCATCGGGAGCGAGCTTCAGAGGAACGCAGATCATGGGGGCCTCGCTCTTCGGCGTCGATATGAGGGGAGCGGACCTGACCAACGCGGTCCTGTTTCAGAACACCTTCAAGGTCACAGTCGACGACGCTACGGTAGTACGTGGCCTGACGGGTACCGTTTTCGGGCCGATCACGGTCTTCAGTGGCGAATCCTCCCGGGAGCTGGCCGGTGCGGAACTTGAGGCGTGGATCGGCGAGCGGGGTGGCCAGGTCGAGGTGACCGCTCCGGGGAGCCTCCAGCAGTAGAGCGGGCGCCCTTCCGGAATCCATGGCTTTCACGTGTGTGACCGGTTTCGCTGAGCCGCTCGTTCTCGCTTCGAGGACGAGCAGCTCAGCGGGCAACGAATTCCGGGGGATTCAGAGGAGCCGGCCCGTGCACACATATCGTGAATTGCTCGGCACAAATTTCGACGGCCGGCCGATGGACGACTCCGACGACGTGACGCACCACGCGTTCGTACTGTTCCCGGCATGTACCCGGGCACACCGCCGCCCGGGCGCGGCACGCTCGTGGCGCCCGGGCAACGCGACCTGGCTGGTTCAGACAGCGCTCGACGCTGCGGACGGCGGCCGACCACATATGACCTGGGGGACATCGCATGACCAAGGACGTGATCGCGCTCACCGAGCGCATGCCGGATGCGCTGAGTGTGCTGGCCGGCCTGCTCGCGGGCGGCCCGGATCTGCTGGTCGAGACTGCCGGTGAGGGGGCCGTGGTCCAGCTGTGTGATGCCGGGGGGCGGCCGCTCGTCTCGATCGAGGTGCCGCTGCTGCTCCAGGCGCGGGGGGAGGCGGCTCGGCTGCTGGGGCCCCGCTTCGAGCCGTCCGGCGATGGTCCGGCGTGGTGGGTCGAGGCCCGTGCCGCCGCGGGGGTTCCCCAGGCCGAACAGCTCGCGGGTGCCTTCGCAGCCCGGCTGACCCTGCTTCTGGGCGGCAGGGTTTGGCCGTCGGATGCCCACGGCACCGTCGGTGCGGCCAGCCCGGTCGATGTCTCCGGCATCACCGCCGTACCGGCTCCCGCCGCTGCCCAGCCGGCCGTCGACATGCTCACCGACAAGGCTGCCGTTGTCCTCCAGGACCGGCCGGTCGTCCCCATGACCAGCTGGCTCTCCGAGGCACTGCGGGCCACCGTGGACAGCGACCGGTCCCTTCAGATCGTCACCCCGCCGCACAGCCGGCTCTCCCTGCCCACCCGCACGCTGCTGCAGTCCACCTCCTCGCGCTGGGTGGTCCAGGACGAACGGTGCGGCTACTACGACGGACTGACCGGCGCAGTGCTGCGCTGGCAGGACGACGCCTTCTCCCCGGTCCGGGATGAGAACGGGGAGACCCTGGTGGCGGACGCCTTCGCAGAGGTTCGGCCCAGCGGCGAGCGTCAGCTCGTCGTTTCTTTCCGTACCCTGCACGCTCCCAGGGCGGACCTCGTTCTCGGCGGCGCGCTGGAAGCCGCCTGGCAGGCGCTGGCGGGCGGCCCGCCGACCGGCTGGGGAACATCGGAACCGGCTGGTCTGTCCTGGTCGAAACGGCAGTTGACCGAGCTGGCGTACGGGCGTGCCCCGAAGCCCACCTGGACGGTGGTCGTCGGCGCCCCGGACCGTCCCGCCCTCGCCACCCTGCGCGTGATCCGCACACCGGAAGGCGTCGAGGAGGACATCACCCTCACAGTGGGCTACGGACCCGACGAGAAGCCGCCCCTGGAAGCACTGCCGGAACTGGCCGACGACCTGGTGACCCGGCACGGGCTGAAGACCATGCTGTGCCAACTCCGCGCGGCACGCCAAGACCTGAGCACCCCACCCCACTTCGAAGACCCACCACTGCCCTACGCCTTCGTACTGGGTCCCGAGGAGGTCCGGGAGGCAGGGCGCGATACCGCGAGCAGAACACCTCTCGAGGAACGCCCGGTGCGACTGGGGCCGGACGCCCGCCCCGGCTTTTACTACCCGCTCGGGGACGGAGAGACCGCCGAGAGCTGGCACGCGCTCGAACAGCTGGTGCGCCATGTGCGGGGTGCACCGTCCGCCTGAGCAGTCACACCCGCACAAAGGGGTCCGGCCCCGTGGCTCCACCGGCCTCGGCTGTACCGTGTCCGCCGTGACGGAAGAGAACGAATGGGGGCTGCGGCCACTCGCGCCAAGCGAAGCCGACCGCCTCCGGGGGCTCGCCGCAGCGGTTGCGGCGGACCTGGCCCGGTCCGGGCTCGTCGTATCCGGCCAGCAGAATCAGCATCGGGAAACGTCGGTCGGCGGGCTGAGAGTCGAAGTGGATGAATTCGACGACGCCGCAGGCGGCATCTGGCTCCACTGGGAGGGACACCCTTCCCTCCGGGAAGCAACAATCGAGGCTCTCCGGGGACAACGACTCGATGACCCGGTGATCGCGGCAGCGGGTCGCATTCAGGAACGAATGGCGTCGACGATCCTCTGCATGCTGGGGGCACTTGGGTACGTCGCGGAGGCGAGCGAGGACGATTACCGGCCCCTTGCGGTCAAGGTGCTCTCGGCCGCCATCTGAACAACTGCCGCGCCCCTGGGCAACGCAACGCACGCCCCTACCACTTCGCCCCTGTGACCCGCTCCATGACGAAGGCCTTGGTCGGAGACCAGGGCCTTGTTTGTTGTCCGGGCCGGGCCTCTGCTGACGTTCCTCGGCATCGCCACGCCCGTTCCGCACCGTTCAATCGCTAGATCACTTCACTTCATTCCGGAGAACCCATGACCGTGAGCAAGAACATCAACAACCCTGTGGGCATGGGCGGCGGCCAGCGCAAGAGGCTGTCCCGCGCCGAACGCCAGAACAACGGCCCGCATCGCAACCTCGACCGTCAGGGTGCCGCCGACCGGAAGGCGGAGCTGGTGCGCAAGATGCGCGAGAAGGCCGGCGCGGCCGACGGTGCCGGGCAGACGGGTGACGGCAACGCACAGAGCTGACCACCGCCGCCGGGGGCGGCACCGCACGCAGCAGGGCCGGAACCACGACGCGCGGTTCTGGCCCTGCTGCCGTCCCGGGCCCTGCTGCGTACCGGGCCCTGCGGCAACCGCGGCATGTTCGACATGGCACGCGCGGCATTCTCGGGTCCGGTAGCGACATGCCCGAGGTAAATGAATATCTGTGTCGGCGGTCTCAGACTTTGACAGCCCTTACCGGGAGAGTTCCTGCCGCAGCGCGCACGGGAATTAAATGTGACACGCACAATCCGCCGCGGCGTGCTACTGTCGGACTCAGTTGCAGTTTTGGTACCCAAAAAAACTTCAAGCGCCTCCGGTCGGCCTTCAGGCCACAGGGAAGCGCTTTGTATTTCCGGTCATTTTCCGGGCGGGCATCATCGCGGCGACACGGTTTCCGTACAGTGCGGATTCCGGTGTACTGCCCAAAGGAGATATGACATGGCTACTGGCACCGTGAAGTGGTTCAACGCGGAAAAGGGTTTCGGCTTCATCGAGCAGGACGGTGGCGGTCCTGACGTGTTCGCGCACTACTCGAACATCGCCGCCCAGGGCTTCCGCGAGCTGCAGGAGGGCCAGAAGGTCAGCTTCGACATCGCGCAGGGCCAGAAGGGCCCGACGGCCGAGAACATCGTTTCCGCCTGACGCTGACGCGTAATTCGTAGCTGGGGCCCGCATCCCTCGGGGTGCGGGCCCCAGCTACACGCTTTTCTGCAGCACACTGTCGAGGGGCGCACCCACTTCGGAGACGTGCCCGGCGATGCACCGGATTCTTTTCGCACGCCATCCTCCACTTCTGCTTACGTCGACACGGATTTCCCGTGATTCACGTTCGCATTCCATTCGGTCCGTGCCTGGATTCACCGCGCTGCTCCTACGCCGGGAATTCCTTGATGCGTGCCGTATCAAGGAAGGTTCTTCATGAACCCCACAAACACGAACAGCCGTTCCTCCCGCGCCCGCCGAAGCGGCGGCTCCGGGTACGACTCCCCTGCTGGTTCGACCCGGGGCAGTCGCTTCGGTTCGTCCACCCCGAACCGTTCGTCCGCCCAGAACCGTTCGGCGGGTCCGAACCGTTCGGCAGGTCCGAGCCGTTCGGGTGGCCGACGGCCCGCCGCGATGCAGGGAGAGTTCGCCCTGCCCGAGACGACCACTCCGGCACTGCCCGCAGTCGACGTGTTCAGCGACCTCGACATGCCGAGGAGCCTGCTGACCACCCTCACCGCGCAGGGCGTCACCGCGCCGTTTCCGATCCAGGGCGCGACGCTGCCGAACTCTCTGGCGGGCCGTGACGTTCTGGGCCGCGGCCGGACCGGCTCCGGCAAGACTCTCGCCTTCGGCCTGGCTCTGCTGGCCCGCACCGCCGGACAGCGCGCCGAGCCCCGTCAGCCGCTGGCCCTGGTCCTGGTGCCCACCCGGGAGCTCGCCCAGCAGGTCACCGATGCCCTCACCCCGTACGCCCGCGCGGTGAAGCTGCGCCTGGCCACCGTCGTCGGTGGGATGTCGATCAGCCGTCAGGCGACCGCGCTGCGGGGCGGCGCCGAAGTCGTCGTGGCCACCCCCGGTCGCCTCAAGGACCTCATCGACCGCGGCGACTGCCGACTGAACCAGGTCGCGATCACCGTCCTGGACGAGGCCGACCAGATGGCCGACATGGGCTTCATGCCGCAGGTCACCGCGCTCCTGAACCAGGTCCGCCCCGAGGGCCAGCGCATGCTGTTCTCCGCGACCCTGGACCGTAACGTCGACCTTCTGGTCCGTCGCTACCTCACCGACCCCGTCGTCCACTCCGTGGATCCCTCCCAGGGGGCGGTCACCACGATGGAGCATCACATCCTGCATGTGCACGGTGCCGACAAGCACCGGTTGACGACGGAGATCGCGGCGCGCGACGGCCGGGTGATCATGTTCCTGGACACCAAGCACGCCGTCGACCGCCTCACCCAGGACCTCCTCGCCAGCGGTGTCCGGGCCGCCGCCCTGCACGGAGGCAAGTCACAGCCGCAGCGCACCCGCACCCTCGCCCAGTTCAAGTCGGGGCATGTGACCGTCCTGGTCGCGACGAACGTCGCGGCGCGCGGCATTCACGTCGACCACCTCGACCTCGTCGTGAACGTGGACCCGCCGACCGACCACAAGGACTACCTCCACCGCGGCGGCCGCACCGCGCGGGCCGGTGAGTCCGGCAGTGTCGTCACCCTGGTCACCAACAACCAGCGCCGCGACATGACACGTCTCATGGCGGCCGCCGGCATCGTGCCCCGGTCCACCCAGGTCCGCTCGGGCGAGGAGGCGCTCCACCGGATCACCGGCGCCCGCACCCCCTCCGGCATCCCGGTGACGATCACCGCGCCGGCACCCGAGCGGCGCAAGCGCGGCACGGCCTCCCGGGGTCGACGCAGCCCCGCTGCGGCTGCCCGGCGCGCGAGCGGGCGGAACTCCGCCTTCGACGCGGCGGCCTGAACACCGCGTGATCCGGAAGCTGACCCATCTCTGCAGGAGGTACGTCGTGACACTGATCCAGCTGCAGCCGCCCTCGGCGAACGCCACCCCCGTGGCCGAGGCGGCGTTCGACACCATGAACACGGCCGGGCCGCAGGTCTGCGACGACATGACCGTCGAGGTGGCCCTGTCCGTCATGGCCAGCGACAGGACCGGACACCTGAGGGTCTGCGACGATGACGGCCTGTGCACCGGACTGGTCACCCAGGCCCAGCTCACCACCGTCCGCATCAGCTCCGCCTACACGGACCGGCTCCAGTTGCGCGACATCCTCGGGGAGCACGGGCCGCACACCTCGCCCGCCACCCTGGTGGCCGAGCACGCCACTCACCTCCGTCGGCCCGCTGCCCCGTCCGCCGGGGACGAGCAGGCCGGCGCGTCGGGCGTCCCCGCCCTGGCCCTCTGAACCCTCTCGCCCGGCGGAACAACTCCTTCCCTTCTCTCTGATCCCTGTGAGGCATCGTGCGCTGTGTCATCGCCCGCTTCCCGTTCGAACTCACCAGGAACGGCGTCCTGGACTCCATGAAGGACATCAAGCCCGAGGAGGTCGTCGGCGAGTCCGTGACCATCGGCCGCCGTACCTACCCGGTCAAGCAGGTCGGCCAGGTCATCACCCGCCAGGACCGCCGCGACTTCAGTGCCGACGAAGTCGTCCGGGCCATGACCAAGCTCGGCTTCACCTGCCACGGCCTCCCCCAGCCGAGCGCGCCCACCCGCGCCCTCAGCCCGCACCAGCACGCCTCCGTGATGCTCGGCGGCCCGGTGGTCCCTCCGACCGCCTGATTGTTCGCGCCTCGTCCGGCTGATCGTTCGGCTGATCGTTCGGCCGGGGGAAACGTACGCGGACGACCGAACAGCCCAGAGGGCCCGACCGGCACACGCCGGTCGGGCCCTCTTCTGTACCAGTGAGTTCCTGAGTTCCTCCGTGCGGCGCGAGGTCAGTGGTCGGAGTAGCTGAAGTCGCCCACGGTCCAGGCGCTGACCTCCGCGATCGAGACGCGGTACATCCCACCCGTCTCCGGGATCCCCACCGCGCCCTGGAGGATCCGCGCCATATGGAAGTGCAGATACTCGGGCGGCCCCTCCTCCCGCGTCGTCGCGGTGAACATGGCGGAGAACTCGCCCAGGCGGGACGAGTCCGTCAGGACTTCCGCCACCCGTTGCCGCCACACGGCTTCGGGGGCCAGCCGACCGGTGATGACAGCGCCACCGGTGACCACAGTCAGGGACATCTGATTGCTGTGCCCGGACTCCACCAGCGCGGCGACGTCAACGAGCAGCTCGTCAGGCTTCGACATGAAAGCCGATCCTAATCACGAGTCGGCCCGTCCCCCACCGTTCCCGCTGTCGAGCAGGACGGACAGTCGCCGCCCTCCCCCAGGAGACCTGGCGGGCGACCACGGTCGTTCTGGCGAGCCGGTTGGCCACGGGCCCGTCCGATGTCTCCGACAAGGCCGATTACCTCTTCACGGGACACGCGAAAATCTCTGTTCGCCGGAGTAGACATTGGGTGGTGGCGTGGCTATGGTTTCTCTCGTACCCAGAGAGACAGCAGGGCCTGGCAGAGAAGAACTGCCGGCAGTGCATGTAGTTCGCAGGACGGTGCGGCGGTGGAGTTTCGAAGCCAGGGTTGTTGCAGGACGGCGACGGGACTGACGGCCGGACCGGGTGGCCCGCAACGAGGGGCCGCCGGAGCGGGACCACTGTCATGGAAGGTGCGGTCCCGTGAGTGCAGTTCGCAGTACCCAGCAGTACCCAGCAGTACCCAGCAGTACCCAGCAGTGAAGTGACAGAGCGGTACCTCGGTGAAGGCGTCGGCTGCGGACGCGCGCACCGGGAAGCAAGTAGTCGATCACCGAGGGAAGAACGGAGGAGCCCACGCCATCAGGATCGCCCGGGCCGGAGCAACGAGCCCGGGTACCGCAGGACATCGATAGTGAGGTGGTCCCCGGTCAAGCAACCGCGATCCCCGCAATCCCGACAGCAGCCAGGTCGGGCACGCGGACACAGAATGCCGGTGCAGTAGCAGTATCAGGACCGGCAGGTGGTGTAGTAGTTCCTTCGGGGCCCTGGTGCCGTACGGCATCAGGGCCCCTCCATGCGTTCCACAAGAGAGGTGCCAGTGACAGCAGACGACTCGTACGGCCGACTTGACGACGACGACTACCCCGCCTTCACGATGGGCCGGGCCGCCGAGATGCTCGGCACGACCCAGGGCTTCCTCCGCGCCATCGGCGAAGCCCGTCTGATCACCCCCCTGCGCTCGGAGGGCGGACACCGCCGCTACTCCCGCTATCAATTGCGCATCGCCGCCCGCGCCCGCGAACTGGTCGACCAGGGCACGTCCATCGAGTCCGCCTGTCGCATCGTCGTCCTGGAAGACCAGCTCGAAGAGGCGCAACGCATAAACGCCGAGTACCGCCGCGCCGCCGAAGCGGCAAAGCCGCCGACCGAGGACTGAGGCGGTGCGGGTCCGCCGGACACCGGCGGACCGGAAGGCATGAGGCAAGGCATGAGGCGTGGCTGCGGGAGCTGCGAAGCGTTCCACCGCGGGGTTCGGCTTCGCCGCTCAGGACGGCAGCGCGCGTAGGGAGCTCGGGGCGCGAGCTCGGTTCCCGTCACGCGCTCCATGACGAAGGCCCTGGTCTCCGGGACCAGGGCCTTGTTCGTCTTCCATCCTCAGGCGGACTGCGGGGCGGGCGTCGTCGGGGCGGCCGTGGGGGTGCGGGTCTCGCGTATGAGCAGGAGGCCGTTGGCCACCATCAGCGTGGCGGTCAGGCAGTGGACGCCGAACGCCATGGCCATGGAGCCGTCGTGGGCCAGCACGTTGGCCATGTCGCCGTAAGCGGCCAGGGCCTCGACCAGCAGGGCCCAGCCCAGCGCCCGACGGTGCCCCGTCACCAGCAGGACGGCCAGGACCAGGGCCAGGACGACGTCGCGGACGCCCTTGATGATCAGGAAGCCGCCGCCGTCGCCGGACGGCCAGCTCGGCAGGCCGAAGCTCGGCGCCGTCGTCTCCGGGCTCAGGATGTACTCCGTCCCGAACCAGAGGACGAAGAGGATGAAGGCAGCTGCCAGGACGGTGTTGATCTTCTTCAGCGACATGGTTCTTCTCCTTGCGGAACGTCGTGGACGTGGTGGGTGGCAGCGCTGTCGCTGTCAGACGAGAGCGGTGACCAGCAGGGCGAAGGCGGCGACGATCACGGCGACGCGGACGTAGTGGTAGCGCTCCCAGTGGTGCAGCTGCTGCTTCCAGTCGGCAGGCCGGTTCTCGGGGGTCCAGGTCTTGCCCCGGTTGTTGATCGGGACGAGCAGCAGCATCGACATGATCACGCTGAGGATCAGCAGGCCGGCGGCGGTGACGACAAGTCCCGCGCCGGGACGGTGCCATCCGGCGGCGGCCCAGATCGCGCTGAGGACGAGCGAGCCGATGTACCAGAACGGCATGAGCGCGCCGAGCATGCGGCCGCCGTGGGAGTGGCCGAGCTGGGCGCTGTCCTCGGGAAGGGCGTTCAGGATGCGGCTCATGATGAAGGCGACGGAGAACTCCACCCCCACCATCAGGCCGACGACGACGGTGGTGACGACCTGGAGTGTGCTGAGCATGACAGTTCCCCCGTTTTCTAGCGGCGCTAGGTGACAAGGCAACGCTAGTACTGCTGACGCTCGATTGTCTAGCGATGCTAGGATCGGGTCATGTCAGTACAGGAACGCAAGGAGCGCGAACGGGCGGCCCGCGAGCGTCTCATCGTTGCCACGGCCCGCGAACTCGCCGAGCAGCAGGGCTGGGACGCGGTCACCACGCGCCGGCTCGCCGAGCGCATCGAGTACAGCCAGCCCGTCCTCTACAGCCACTTCCGCGGCAAGCGGGAGATCATCGGCGCCGTCGCCCTGGAGGGCGCGGCCGAACTGGCCGCAGCGGTGCGGGCCGCGACCGCCGCCGAGGACGGCCCGCGGGCCCGGGTCGCCGCCCTGGCCCGCGCCTACCTCGACTTCGCCATCCGCCACCCGGCGGTCTACGACGCCTTGTTCCAGCTCGACGGCGGTCTGGCGTACGCGCGGGAGGACACCCCCGAGCCGTTGAAGGACGCCTTCGCCGCGCTGATGGAGACCCTGGCCGAGGTCTCCGGGGACGGCGTCGAACCGGGGACGTTCACCGAGACGTTCTGGGCCGCCCTGCACGGCCTGGCCACCCTGACCCGTGCGGGCCGCCTCCCTCCCGAGTACGCCGAGACGAGGGTGGGGCTGCTCGTGGACCGGCTCGCCCTGGTCTGACAGACCCCGTCCCACGGAGAGCGGGGAGGGGCGGGAGAGCCCGGGGAACCCTCGGCTTCTGGACGGTTGGGCCGGGACTGCTCACTGGCCCTGGAGTCCTGACGCCGATCCGGGCGGTGGTGCCGACGCGAAACGCCCGGCCGGGATGTCCCGGCCGGGCGTTCTGCGTCAACTGCTGTCACCAGCCCGCTCGTTGGTGAGCCCAGGTGGATCCGTCACGGAGGGAGTGGGCTCCTGCGAGCGGGGCGGCCTCCGGGCCGCCGCCGTCGGGTCAGATCGTCGGGGTGTCGTCGACGATCTCCTTGTGCGGCTCGACGACGAACTTCCAGCCGTCGCTGGGCTCCAGGAACCGCACCCGGGTGGGGTAGATGTCCAGGGCGCGGCGGTCGCGGTTCTGGCCGTTCGCGTTCTTCCGGGCCTTGGCCGGCTCCTCGTACAGGTCGATCTTGACGTCCGGCACCGCGACGACTTCCTCGCTCCAGCGCTGGACGACCCCCGCACCGAACGCGTCCCGCGCGGCGGAGTAGAGCGCCTCCAGGGACTCCGCGCCCCCGCTGGGCACGAAGAGGGCGAGGTTCAGGAGAACCCCGGCGCTCTGGAGGACCTCGATCTCCTCCCCGTTCTTGTCGGCGATCCAGATCCCGGCCTCATCCGCGTTGTCCGGGAGGACGTGGACCTCCTCACCGAAAACCGTCCTCGCGACGAAGGACCCTCCCTCGAAATTCTTGCCCGGCCCCGTAAGAAATGCCGGGGCGTAGCAGTCGAGAGGAAGGGCACTCGTCCCTGCCGAGACGAAGATTCCATCCTGCGGACCCAGGCCCGAAATCTCCTCGGCCGTAAGACGTCGAGCCGTAACCTTCTCGGTGTTCACGCCATTCCCCTTTTAGTCGCGGCGTCCAGTGAATTCATTGATACTCTATCACGAAAATGATCACTAAACTTCCCGTCGTGAACGGCTTCACACCCACGTCCACACCGGCCGACCTGCGGGAATTCCCTCCAGGGGCTCAGGGGCCAACTCCCTTTGCGTCACTGGAGGATCACGGCGGACACAGCGGAATGAAAGCAACCCACAAGCGGGTTAGACAATTAAAACAGCTTGCGCCACATCCAGACAAAACATGAATCTTTGCGCTCCGGACTTCGACCCGGACCGGGTGAAATCGAATCAACGGCGACCGGTCTTTTCACTCGCCCTCGCAGACCGTCCCCCGAGTATCAGCGACAACGACGCCCGGGATATCGCGCCTCCAGATCCCGGGCGGAAAAGGCTACAGCCTGTGCCGGTGCGTCAGACCGGGCTGCCCGGTGCGGTGAGTTCGGTGCGCAGCAGGTCCAGAAGGACGGTGGCCGCGGGGCCGGCGAGGCCGGCCGTCCGCCAGGCCAGCGCGACCCGGCCGCGCAGCCGGGGCTCGGTGATCTCCAGTGTCCGCAGGCCCAGGGCCGCCGCCGCGTCGGCGGAGAGGGCCGGGATCACCGCCACCCCGAGGCCACGGGCGGCGAGCTGTGCGAGGAACGGTGGAGCGGCGGCCTCGAAGGCGATGCGGGGCCGGAACGCCGCCTGTGCGCACGCGCGGTCGAGCACCCCGCGCAGTCCCGTGCCACGCGGCAGACTGATCAGCGGACGGTCGCGGAGCTCGGCCAGCGGAATGGTCGTACGGTCCGGGGGCACGAGCGCCGGGTCGTCCGGAGCGACGCCCGCGACCAGGGGCTCGTCCACCAGGAGCTGGACGGAGATGCCCGGCGGGGGCTCCTCGTCCGCGAGTCCGACCACGGCGATGTCGAGCTCCCCGCGCCCCAGCGCGGCGAGCATGTGCTCCGAGGTGTCCTCGGTCAGGGTGATCTCGACCCGGGGATGGTCCTCGTGGAAGCCGGCCAGTACGGCGGCCAGGCCGAACTCCGCCGCCCCGGCCGCGCCCGAGACCAGGCCGAGCGTGACCCGCCCGCGCAGCAGACCGGTGAACTCGTCGGCGGTCTGCCGTACCGCTTCGACGGCGCCGAGCGCGGCCCGCGCGTACGGCAGTACGGCCTCGCCCACCTCCGTCAGCGTCACCGCCCGTCCGGAGCGGTCGAACAGCGGATGCCCGAGTTCCCTTTCGAGCTGCCGGACTTGAGCGCTCACCCCCGGCTGCGCCAGATGCAGGCGGGCGGCGGCCCGGGTGAAATTGGCTTCCTCGGCGACCGTGACGAAGTACCGCAACTGCCGAACGTCCATAACCGATCATTCTAGTTGCGAGACTTACAAACTCTTGGACTTATGGTGCGGCCGCCGAGAGCCTTGAGTCATGGGGAACACGTCGCACCGGAGACCAGCAGCGGACGTCAGAGCGGCGATCGCGGCCGAACGACGAGAACTGGCGGCCGTGCTCGACGGCTTGTCGGCCGAGGAGTGGGAGGCTCCGAGCCTGTGCGGGGGCTGGCGGGTACGGGAGGTCGCGGCCCACATGACGATGGGGTTCCGGTACTCGCTGCCCAGGATGGCCCGCGAACTGGTCCGGGCGCGGGGCAGCCTCCACCGGATGACCGACCTGTGCGCCCGCAAGGACGCCGCCGCCCATGGGACGTCGGAGCTCGCCGCCTTCCTCCGGGACCACGCGGACCACCCCTGGAAGCCGCCGGTCGGCGGGATCGAGGCGGCCCTGGGCCACGATGTGGTGCACGGTCTGGACATCACGGTGGCGCTGGGCCTCGGCCGCCGCGTCCCCATGGACCGCGTGCGCATCCTCCTGGACCGCGTCGATGCCAGGTCCCTCGCGTTCTTCGGTGCCGACCTGAGCGGCGTGCGACTCCACGCCGACGACCTCGACTGGTCCTTCGGCACCGGCACGCCCCTGTCCGGCACCGGGCAGGATCTTCTCCTGGTCGCGTACGGCAGACGGCTCCCGCCGGGACACCTGCACGGCGAACCGGGCGACCGTTTCGTCGCCCCGGGGAAGTGACGGGCATGCGCGTCCGGCTCCTTCAGGGACTCGCCCTGCTCGCCACCGGCCTTCTCGCCGGCGCGTTCGGCTACGGCGCGGCCAACCTCGTCCCCACCTTCGACGCCGTACCGCTCGACATGCGGCTGTCGTTCCACGCCGAACTGATGAAGACGAACGGCATCACGATGCAGGCCGCGATGGCCGTGTCGACGTCGGCCTCCCTCGCTCTCGCGGCCCTGACCCGCGGCCGCGCCCGGGTGATCGCGGGTGCGGCGGGGCTGCTGACCCTCGCTTCCTTCCTGGTCACCCGTCTCGGCAACGTACCGATCAACGGGCGGATCAAGGAATGGGCGGTCGGCTCGCCCCCGGCCGACCACGCGGAGATCCTGCGACGCTGGGAACTCTTCAACGACCTGCGGACGTTCACCGCCCTCACCGCGTTCGTCCTCCTGATCGTGCTCCTTCTGAGGCGACCGGCGGCGGACTCGGGTACGGATCCGGGTACAAGTACAGGTGCGGGTGCAGGTACGAGTACGGGTACAGGTCCGGAGACCGCCGCCGGGGCGGGGAACGTGCCGGTCAGGGAGTCGTAGGGCCGGACGGTCCGCCGGTCACAAGGCGAGGCCGAGGGCGACCAGGCGTGACGGGTCCGTGAGGATGTCCAGTCCGGTGATCCGGCCGTCCCTGATGGTGAAGGACATGACGGCCAGCGGCCGGTCCTCGGCGAACGACACCACTCCGGGCGTGCCGTTGACCAGCACCAAGCGCGCGTCCGCGGCGAAGCGGGCGAAGGTGACCGCCTGGGAGGCCACGTCGGCCGCCCCGTGCCTCAGGATGCTCGGGACGAGCGTGCCGCCGTCGGAGCGCGCCACCACCTCGGGGTCGAGGACGGTCAGCAGCGCCTCGAAGTCCCCGCTGCGGGAGGCGGTCACGAACGCGTTCACGACCTCGCGCTTGCGGGCGACGTCCGTGTCGGCGGCCGGTGCGACGCCCTGGACACGTCGGCGGGCGCGGCTGGCGAGCTGCCGGGTGGAGGCGGCGGTCCGGCCGAGGATCCGCGCGATCTCGTCGAAGGGCACGTCGAACATGTCGTGCAGGACGAAGGCCAGCCGCTCGGCCGGCGAGAGCGTGTCCAGCACGACCATGAGCGCGATGCCGACCGAGTCCGCGACCAGGATCTCCCGCTCGGGATCGATCGGCGCGAGGCCGCTGACGACCGGGTCGGGCAGCCGGAGTCGTTCCTCCCCCTCGGACAGCGGGTCCTCCCGGCGCGACGCACGGGAACGCAGCATGTCCAGGCAGACCCGGCCGACGACCGTGGTGAGCCAGGCACCGAGGTTCCTCACCTCGCTCACGTCGCTGCGGCCGAGCTTCAGCCACGCCTCCTGGACGGCGTCCTCGCCCTCGGCGACCGATCCCAGCATCCGGTATGCCACGGCGCGCAGTTGGGCGCGTTCCGCCTCGAACCGCTCGGCCAGAAGTTCTTTCTCGTTCATCCGTCACACCCCCGTGTCGAGATCCGTCGACCTGATGACGGACACTCACCGATGAAGAGGAAACACCACGTTGAACGCCAACACCACGACCACCGCCCGCATGAAGAACCCCGCGATGGTCCTGCCGGACGCCATGAAGGGCATCCAGAACATCTACAAGGCCATGTACCAGGGTGGTGTCGCCCCGCAGATCCTGGAGCTGGTCCATCTGCGGGCCAGCCAGATCAACGGCTGCAGCGCCTGCGTCTTCGCGGGCGTCGCGGGCGCGAAGAGCCACGGCGAGACGGACGAGCGGCTGCACGCGGTGGCCGCCTGGCGCGAGGCACCGTTCTTCTCCGACGAGGAGCGCGCCGCCCTGGCCCTGACCGAAGCGGCCACCCGGATCGCGGACCGCTCCGGGAAGGCCGTCCCCGACGCGGTCTGGGACGAGGCCGCCGACCACTTCAACGAGGAGCAGCTCTCGGCGATCATCCTGATGATCGGGCTCACCAACTTCTTCAACCGCATCAACGCGACGATCGAGGAGCCGGCGGGCGCTTCCTGGAACTGACCTGTCCGGGCCCGGACCGGAACCACGGCCGCGGCCCCCTGCCCGGACAAGGCCGGTCAGGGGGCGCGGGGACCTGGTTACGAGGTGAGAAGGGACCGGCCGACCGCCCCGGCACCGGCGAGGGGCCTCAGGGCGAGGCGCACCAGGGCGAGCGGATTGTCGTCGCCCGCGATGCGGTTGGCGCTGAGCTCGCCGCAGGAGGCGCACTGGTGGATGATCGTCCACTCGCCGTCGGTCCGGACGGACATGCCCACCGCCTCCATCCGGCCGCGGCAGTCCGCGTCGCGGTCGCCGGGGATCCTCCGGTCGACGTGCCGGCTCGCCAGGCAGTGGGGGCAGTGGTTGCGGTGCGCGGTGCCGGGGGCGTCGGGGGAGACGTCGAGACGGCAGGAGACGCACCGGAAGGCACGCGTCCGGTGTCCGCCCCCGATGTGCAGGACGTCCTTGTGCCGCTGCGGGCGCCGCCGCCCGCGACCGCTTCGTCCGTTGTGGCGCGACATGGTGTTTTCCTTTCCCGCCGGGCGGTCAGAGGGTTCCGAACGCTTCGAGGGGGAAGGGGGGTTGGGCCAGTGGCCGGACCGCCATGCGCATCAGGATGAGCTGGTTGTCGTCGGCGCACACCGGGTTCGAGGTGAGTTCGTCGCAGCGGACGCAGCGGTGGATCACCATCCAGTCACCGGTGCGGAGCACGGCGATGGCGATCGGGGACATCCGGCCCGCGCAGTCGCTCGAACCGCCCTCGATGTGGTCGAGGACGTGCCGGGAGTGCAGGCAGGAGGGGCAGTGGTTGCGCTGCGCGCCGTCGGCGGCGTACGCGGACACGGTCAGCCCGCACCAGGCGCAGGCGAAGGTGTTGAGGCCGAGAGTGTTGTTGTTGTTGGTGGTGTTGCTGGACACCCGTGTGCTCCTTGCTGAGAAGTCTGTCAGGACAGCAAGAGCAGGCCGAGTGGCCTCGTCGAGGAACGGCCCGACATCACCGCAGGGCGGCGGACGGGCAGATCGGAGCACCGGAGGACACGTCCGGCGACCACCCGGGAACCGGGCGGCGGAAGGCGGCGGACGTTACGCGGAGCGGCGAGGCGCGCTCGGCACGGACCGGGTCATAAAACACCCCTTCTGGGGCACATCGGCCCATAAGTAATCAGAACAACCCGCTCAGGCTAACAGGACGCCTTCCGGGGGCGTCAACGCATTATTGGGCGCTGCCCCGCGCCTCCGCCCCGCGCCCCTGACCGCGGACTGCTGCCGTTCGTACGGGACCTCGCGCGCGATCCGGTCCTGCACCTCGGCGACACCGTGGACGACGCGGCCGCTCCAGGAGGCCGTCGCGGACATGTCGACCCGCAAGGCGCTGGCGGCCTGCGCGGCGTACGGGGCGCGAGCCCTCGTCGTGGCGGGGTGGCCGCGAACTCCCGGGCCCGAGGATGACGGTTTCGCCATGCTCCGCCCACGGTGACGCAAAGCTCCGATCAGCGGACGGTGGCTCTTCGGCCCGATCCACGCCGAACCCTTCTTGCACATATGTTGCAACAGCGGGCCATACGCGATAAGTGTCGAGAGCGAAGCGGAAGAAGACGCGCATGGCACCCTCCTCCCCGACCCCACCGGCCACCGGAGTCCCGTCCTCCCGCCGACGGCGCATCGCCGGGTCCCTGACCCGCGCGGAGTGGCGGCGGGTGGCGGGGATGGCCGCGTTCATCGTCGCCCTGCACGTCATCGGCTGGTTCATCCTCGTGGCGATCGTCGCCCCGGCGCACTACAGCCTTGGGGAGAAGACCTTCGGCATCGGCATAGGTGTCACGGCCTACACGCTCGGCTTGCGGCACGCCTTCGACGCCGACCACATCGCCGCCATCGACAACACCACCCGCAAGCTGATGCACGAGGGCCGGCGCCCGCTGTCGGTCGGTTTCTGGTTCTCCCTGGGTCACGCCAGCGTCGTCTTCGCCCTCGCCGTCCTGCTCTCCCTCGGCATCAAGGCGCTCGCCGGCCCCGTACAGAACGGCGACTCCCGGCTCCACGACGTCACCGGCTGGATCGGCACCACCGTCTCCGGTGTCTTCCTCTACGCCATCGGGATCATCAATCTCGTCATCCTGGCCGGGATCTGGAAGGTGTTCCGCGAGATGCGCTCCGGGCACTTCGACGAGGCCGCGCTGGAGGAGCGGCTGAACAACCGCGGCTTCATGAACCGGATCCTGGGCCGGCTGATGAAGTCGATCACCGCGCCCTGGCAGATGTACCCCCTCGGCCTCCTCTTCGGCCTCGGCTTCGACACCGCCACCGAGATCGCCCTGCTGGTCCTCGCCGGGACCGGCGCCGCGTCCGGGCTCCCCTGGTACGCGATCCTCTGCCTGCCCGTACTCTTCGCGGCGGGCATGTCGCTGCTGGACACCATCGACGGTTCGTTCATGAACTTCGCCTACGGCTGGGCCTTCTCCAAGCCGGTCCGCAAGGTCTACTACAACCTCACGATCACCGGCCTGTCCGTCGCGGTGGCCCTGCTCGTCGGCACCGTCGAGCTGGTCGGCCTGCTCGGCGAGAAACTCGGCCTGCACGGGCCCTTCTGGGACTGGGTCGGCGGCCTCGACCTCAACGTGGTCGGCTATCTCGTCGTCGGACTCTCCGTCGCCACCTGGATCGTCGCGTTCGCGGTGTGGCGCCTCGGCCGGGTCGAGGAGAAGTGGACCGCCGGACTCCAGCCGGACGGAACGGACAGGACGGACGGGACGGACGGGACGAGCAGGACGAGCGGTGGGCCCACCGGCGTGGAACGCTGACCCGCGCCCTCCCCCGACCGGTCAGGCGAAGGCGGTCTTCAGCGCGGACCAGGCGATCTTGGGGTCGGCCAGGCCGTGGTAGATCGACGGGATCTTCCCCTCGTCGAGACCGAAGTGGTGGTAGACGGCCTTCATGGCGCCGCGTACCGAGTACTCGACGGTGAAGACGACGTCCTCGGGGATCTCGACGAACTGGCCGAGGAAGGCGAAGTTCTCGGCGCCGTCCGGCACCACGAGCGGCCGGTCGGCCACGACGCGGCGCTGGAACTGGGCGTCGATGTACGGCATCTGGACGGTGGTGACCTGGGTGGTGGCCCGTACCTCGTCGGCGATGTCGTCGAAGCCGAGATGGCCGAGGAGTTCGTCGAGGATCTCGGCGCCCGTGCAGTCGTCCATCTTCTTCGGCACATGGTCGCCGGGCACGTCACCGAAGAGCGCGTATCCCCACAGGGTGTACGTGTTCTCCTCCTGGTCCCGGAAGTGCGGCTGGGCGGGTACGACGACCGACAGCAGCCAGCGCGAGTCCTTCCAGGTCATCAGGGCGCCCTCGCCGGGCACGTTGCCGGTGTACTCCTGGATGCGGTCCAGGAGGGTCCGGCCGGTCATGGTGAGGGTGAAGGACTCCCACTTCGTCTCGTCGATGTTGCCGCAGAAGGCGTTCGGACGGCCGAAGTCGGGCGCCTTCTTCGCGATCGACTCCCACAGCCGCCAGGAGCCGTCCCGCTTGTCGCGGATCAGCTCGGGGACGGTGGTGCGGTCGCCGTAGGTGGCGTCGGCGGTCATGGAGCCGATGGTCAGGAACGCGTAGTCGTCCTCGCCCAGCTCGATCGTCCCGGCACCGGCTCCGGCTCCGGCACCCGCATCGGCCCCCTTCCGCTCCAGATGCAGCCGGGAGATCCGGCGCGCGTCGGAGTCGGAGAACTCGACGTCGGTGACGGTCGTGCCGAAGTCGATGTGCACCCCCTGGGCGGTGATCCACTCCTGGATCGGGCGGATGACGGAGTCGTACTGGTTGTACTTGCTGCGCCGTACGCCGGACAGGGTGTGAATGCGGTCGAACTCCTGAACGAAGGCGAGGAAGTACCGCTTCAGCTCGATCGCAGAGTGCCAGGTCTGGAAAGCGAACGTCGTGCGCCACATGCACCAGAAGTTGGTGGTGAAGAAGTGCGGCTGGAAGAAGTCGTCGATGCGGCGGGCGCCGATGAGCCGTTCGGGCAGTGCCAGCAGCCGGGTCATGTCGGCGCGGTCGCGGGTGTCCAGGCCGAGCCGGGCGGCGTCGGCGATGGTGCCGTCGGCGTTGATGATCCGGGCCTTGGCGTTCGTGGGGTGCTCGATGTTGAAGGCGAGCATCTCCTGCCGTACCGAGATCGCCGGGTCGTCCAGGGTCGGGATCGTCTCCAGGAGGTTCCAGAGGCACACGTAGTGCTCCTCCTCGAACATCCGGCCGCCCCGGGTCACGTACCCGCCCTCGGGCGTGGGCGCCTTCGCCCCGTCCATCGACCCGCCGGCGATCGGCAACTGCTCCAGGATGTGCACGTTATCCCCGGGAAGCCCCGCGTCCCGTACGAGGAAGGCCGCGGCGGCGAGCGAGGCGATACCGCCCCCGACCAGGTAGACCTTGGAGTTCTTCGAAGCCGGCACGGTCGGACCTCCGGATGCGTCGCGATGCGGGAGCGGAACAAGGGGCGGGGACGGGGGGACGGGGGCGGGGCGGGGTACGGAGCCGGGTAGGCCCGTTACGGGTGCGGCTCCGCCGCCCCGGGCGCCCGCTCACGAGCCTGCCCCAGATGCGCCTCCGCCGCGATCGGAGGCCCGCGGCGCACGCATCCGTGGGCGAGGAGGGGCACGTACACCGGTCCCCTCCTCGCCCGCACTCCCCCGGCGCCGTCCCACGGGAGGGCGCCGGAGGGTGCTGCTGGCGGGGCCGGCTCAGTGGCCGGCGTGCTCCTTCTTGTGGTGGTGGCAACCGCACGGCTTGTTGTGCTTGCCGACGACCGTGATGCTGGCCCGAGCCGGTTCACTGACGACCCGAGCGCCCTCGGGGTCCGTGCCGGTCGCGCGGGCCACGTTGGTGATCACGCACGTGGTCCCACCGCCGTGCCCCTTGTCGCCGCTCTTCTTGCAGCCGTCCAGACTGGCCCTGGTGACGGTGTACGTACCGTGGCAGGTGGTGGAGGCACCGGGGGCGAGCGTGGTCTTCTCGCAGGTGACGCCTTCGATCAGGTCGTCGTCCACCCCTACGTCGGTCAGCGTGTTGCTGCCGCTGTTGGTGACGGTGTACGTGTACTCGACCTTCGATCCGACCTGGAACGGCCCCTTCGAGGCCACCCGCTTCTCCAGGGTCACGTCGGACTTCCCGAGGGGGACGGTGACCTCGGCCTGTGCGGGATCGCTGACGATCTCCCGGCCCTGCGGGTCGGTGCCGCCGGCCTGGGCCACGTTGACGATGGTGCAGTTCCCGGTCGCGCCGCTCTCCCGGCAGGCGTCGAGGTCGGCCTGGGTGATCGTGTAGGAGGCACGGCAGGTGGTGGAGGCGCCGGCGGCGAGTGTGGTCGCCTCGCAGGTGACGTCGGTGGCGTGGTCGTCCAGGACCCGCACATCGGTCAGGGTGGTACTGCCGGTGTTGGTGACGGTGTACGCGTAGTCGACCCGCGAGCCGACCTGGTACGGGCCGGTCGAGGTGACCCGCTTCGCCAGGGTCACGTGGGGCGTCCCGACGGGAAGCGTCAGGTCGGTCTCCGGAGAGGTGATGGTCTCGCCGTCCGCACTGCCGGTCGCGGTCGCGGTGTTGGTGACCGAACCCGCCGTGCCGTCCGCCTGGGTGATCGTGTAGGTGCCGGTGCAGGTGGTGGTGTCACCGGCCTCTCCGGCGGGGGCCAGGGTGGTCGACTCGCAGGTGATGCCGGTGACGTGGTCGTCGTGGACCGCGACGGAGTCCAGCCGCGTCCCGCCGGTGTTGCGGACGGTGTAGCGGTAGGTGACCGTCTGCCCGACGGCGTAGGGGCCCTGGGTCTCGACCTCCTTCTCCACCTCGATCGCCGGGGGACGCTGGATCGGGACGGTCTCGGACGACGGTGGCGAGGTGACTGTCTCACCGTCCGAACTGCCGGTCGCGATGGCCGTGTTGTCGATGGATCCGGCCGCCGCATCGGCCGCGGTCACGGTGTACGTGGCGGTGCAGGTGACGGTCTGCCCGACCGCGAGGGTCCTGGTGGGGCAGCTCACCGGGCCGATCTTCGGGTCGGTGACGACGAGGTCGGTGATGTTCGTCGTGCCCGCGTTGGTCACCACGAAGTCGTACGGCACCTCGGAACCGGGCGCCAGATCACCGGGCAGCGGCAACCTCGCCTGCTTGACCAGGTTCAGCGCGGGGAGCGGTTCGGCGCTGTGGACGACCACGTTGCGGATGAGGTGGACATCGGTGTTCGCACCGGTCGAGGAGGCGAAGCCGAACTTGTACGTCGAGGGGAGGGGCAGCGGTGCGGGCGTCGAGAGGACCTGGTGAGAACCGGTGCCGTCGTTGAAGTCGACGGAGACGGTGAGCACCGGGGCCGCGCCCGCGGAGATGTGCACGTTCACCCGGCGCCGGTCCGCTTCGAGGATCTGCGCCGCCTCCTGCGGGGTGGCGTCCGCCGGCATCGTGGTCGTCGGGCCCTGGAGCTGGCCCGGCAGGGTGGAGGGCCAGGGCCCCGTGGTGGAGAGGTTGTCGGTCGTGGCGGCCATGAAGCAGTAGCCGACCGCGCCGTCGCCCGGCCCGCGCACGGTGATCACGTTGGGAGCGGGCGGCGGCCAGGAATCCATGCTCGGCGAGCGGTGGTCGCAGCCGTTGCCGCGCGCCTCCCCGTCACCGAAGAAGTTGCCGTACACGTCGAGTCCCACGCCGACGTAGCCGTGGTCGACACCGGGCAGCACGGGGTTCGTCGGGTTGTCGCCCTCACGCAGCTGGGCGTAGCCGAGGCTGCCGCCGAAGGCGCCCGGGTGGATCAGCGAGGCGGCGCCGTCGACGAGGAAGAAGGAGATGCCGTCGGCGGGGCGCGCCGGGGTCGTGCTGCCGTACTGGTACTGGTCGAAGGTGACGTCCAGCCCCTGGCCCGCCGGGATGGCGTGGTTGTACAGGACGGCCGAGCTCTGGAAGTGGCGGGCGTCGGTCAGCCGCAGGAAGCCGTCGGGTTCGGCGCCGTTGGGCGGCACGGGCCCCACCGCGTCGGGACCGCAGCCGCCGAGGGGGTGGTTGCCGCTGGGCGGCGCGACGTCCCCGGTGGGTGCTCCGGTGAGACAGGAGGACCCGACGCCGGTGAAGTCCGGGGCGGTGGCGTGGGTGAAGGTCTCGTCGACCAGCGCGGAGCCGACGGCCCGGGGCCTGGGGCCAGTGTCCGCCCGGGCGTCGGCGCCGAGCGCCAAGGGGGTTCCCGCACCGACCAGGAGGACCAGGGCCGCGGTGACGAGCCGCGAGACGGGTCCGGACGACGTGACACGGCCAGGCAGGGAAAGGGGGCGTTTTCTCCACATGATCGGAATGGCTACCAAACCGATCAGGAGTGCGCGCGCTGAGTTTCCGTCAGCTCGCCCCAATGGTCGCCGGGTTACACCCGCCTGCCTCAGCCACCCCGGCCCGGCGCCACGGCCGGCCTTCTCGATTGGCCCAGTGCCTCCGTTTCCCGGGTCCATGCCCCCGCTTCCCGGCCCGGTTCCCGGGAGACGAGTCACCCGCACTGGCCAGAAATCCCGGAACCCCGGAATCCAGTGTCCCACTCTAGTCAAGTTTGATTAGAGTGCGACACATGGCCGAGACAACCGTTCCGATCCTGCCGTGCCGGACCCTTCAGCCCGTTCTCGACTTCTACACGGCCCTCGGTTTCGAGGTGACCTTCCAGCAGAAGAGCCCCAACCCGTACGCCGTCGTGAAACGCGGCGGCATCGAGCTGCACTTCTTCGGCATGAAGCGGTACGAGCCGACCGAGTCGTACAGCACCTGCTGCGTCCGGACCGATGACGTCGACGGCCTGCACGCCGACTTCCGCGCGGGGCTCAAGCGGGCGTACGGGAAGGTCCCGACCCGGGGGCTGCCGCGCATCGGGCCGCTCAAGGACATGTCGTACGGCACGCGGCAGTTCCTCCTGACCGACCCGGGCGGCAACTGCGTCCGCGTCGGGCAGCCGACGAGCGAGGACCCGCACCACCGACCGGCACCCGAGGAGGCCTTCGCCCGCGCCCTGCACCACGCCTCCCTCCTCGCGTACTCGAAGGAGGACCCGGCGGCCGCCGCGAAGGTCGTCGACCGGGTGCTCCGCCTCGACGACGAGCGCCCCACGCCCGTCCAACTGCTCCGACTCCTGGTACTGCGGGCGGACGTCGCCGGGCGCCTCGGCGACGAGAGGGACGCCGCGACGGCGCTTGCCGAGGCCGCCGCGATCCCCCTCTCCGCCGAGGATCGGAAAGCGGCCCGCAGCGACCTCGGCCGACTCGAAGAGCTGCGCGACTGAGGCACTTGCCCCGGGACGCCCCTCAGGCCCGCTCGTCGCCGTCCGGTTCACCATGGCCGGAGGTTTCAGCGCGTTCGGACGCGGGTGCCGGGGTCCGGCCGGCCGCACCGGAGACGGCCGCCGTGTCGACGCGCAGGCACCCGTCCGTCCCGAACATCTCGATCAGCTGGGACAGATGGGCCCGCGCCACACTCCGGCCGGGCGGCTCTCCGGCGGTCATCCCTGCCCCTCCTTCACCGTGACCGCCAGAATCCGCCGGGGGCCGCCGCCCGGAGGCCGCTCAGCCCGCAAGCGGGCAGCGGCGATCCGGCGGCTAGCCACCAGCTGGCCCTTGTCCTGTCGGGTTCCGTTCGTAGTGGTCAGTTCTGGCATGGTTGAGTCCCCTTCGACGCTGACCGAAACGGGCTGACTGCCTGTTCCCGCAAATGACGCGGGTGGCGGTGAGGAGGGGCCGCCAATCGCTTTCACCCCGGTCACCCGCCGACCTCGAACCAGACCGCCTTTCCTGTCTCGGTCGGCCGGCATCCCCATGACCGGGCGAGGCCGTCAACCAGTTGCAGTCCACGTCCGCTCTCCGCGTCCAGGTCGGTCGGCACACGCTGCGGGAGCAAGCCATCCGTCACGTCCTCCGCCTCCAGCCGTACGCGCGCACCGTCCCAGCTGACCGTCACCCGGCAGCCATCCCCCGTGTGCACCACCGCGTTGGCGATCACTTCACCGGCCAGGAGCTCCAGCGTCTCGATCGTTTCCCGCGTCAACGGCAGGCCCCAGTCCCGGACGATCGCCACGACCTCGCGACGGGCCCCGGTCACGGCATCGAGCGCCGACGGAACGTGGAGATACGAGAGCTTCGGGGAGTGCGTTCGGAACGACATGGAGGCCGAACCTTCCTGGCTGCGAATGTGACAGCCCCACACAACCGCCCGTAGCCGAATGATCACAGAGCACAATGGACTCGTCCATGCGTCATCCATGCGTCACACCTAACGCTCACCTGCGGACTCACGCGTCTGCGGGTCACTTGCGGCAAGCAGAACGGGGGACAGCTACATGGCTCATCACCGCAACGGCCTGTCAGCGCGCCGTCGAACCGTGGGCCTCACCCAGGAGGCCCTCGCCGAGCACCTGAGAGTGGACCGCTCCACCGTCGCCCGGTGGGAGTCGGGCCGCGCAACTCCTCAGCCCTGGATGCGCCCACGTCTGGCCCGTCTCCTCCGCGTCAACGCCGAGGGCTTGGACGACCTGCTGACCCCAAGGCCGCCCGCCGACGCGCGGACTTCGACGCGGGAACCGGAAGCCATCGGTCCCCCGGAGGCCATGCCGTCAACACCGCACGCCGATACCGTTGCATCAGTTCTGCACCTGGGAAGGAGCGACGTGGAGCGTAGGGAGTTCGTCCTCGCGTCCGGTGGGTACGCCCTGTCCGCGCTCGGTCTGCCCGACATGGAGAGCATCACCCGGCGGACCAGGAACGCCGCTCCTGGAGCGGTGCGCGTGGGGCAGGGTGAGGTGACCGCTGTGCGGCACGTGGTGAAGGCTCTCGGCGATTCCGCCTCCGAGCTGGGAGGTGGGCACGCCCGCCACTTGGCCGTTCGATACCTCACCCAGGACGTCGCCCCCTGGTTGGAGGGCCGATTCACCGAGGCCACGGGACGTGAGCTGTTCTCCGCCACCTCCCAACTCGTCCACCTGGCGGGGTGGATGGCACAGGACGAGGGCGACACTCCCGGACTGCGCGGGCTGGCCCAGCGCTACTACGCGCACTCCTTCCGGCTGGCAGCCGAGGCCGACGATCCCGAGCTCTCGGCGACGGCGCTGCGAGGGCTGGCCGTGCAGTGCATGGACCTGGGACACCGGGCCGAGGCGGTCCAGCTCGGTGAAGCATGTGTCGCGTACGGCCGCCAGCTCGACCATCCCCGCGCGGTCGCCTACTACGAGGCCACCCTCGCCAACGCCGCGGCCCAGGACGGCGACCGGCACACCGCCACCAAGCACCTCGCCCGCTCCGAAAGCTCCATCGCCAAGCCGGTGGCCGTGGCGGGCGACTCCTGGGCCGCCCACTACTCACCCGGCCGCTGGGCGCACGAGTCCGGCATGATCCTCTCCCGCCTCGACGACCTCGACGCGGCCGAGGAGCATCTGCGCCTCGCCCTCGACATCCACGGTCTCGATCGCCGCCGTACCCGCGCCATCGTCCTGGCCGACCTCGGCGGCGTACGCCTGCGGCAGGGCGACACCGATGGCGCCATGGCCGCATGGGGTGAATTCCTCGACTGCGCCGACGGCATCCGCTCGGTGAAGGTCCAGACAGCCCTCCAGGACATGCGAGTACGCCTGCGGCGCTACAGCGGGCTTCCGGAAGCCCAGAGTCTGCGCGAACGGGCGGCACACATCACGGGCTGAACCCGGGGCGAGGGGGCCGAGAGGGAGAAGCAGCGGCTGTGGCACAACAGTGGCCGGTCGTGGCGCTCGCGGCGGGCGGGCGAGGGTGGAGCGAGCAAGTTGCGCTTTAGATATACGAGTTGGGGCTCGTTCCAATCGGGAGGGCCACGCAACGCCACACACCTTCCGCTTCTCCGCGCTGACATTTCAAGATCCCCTGGCTTCACCGGCAAGGACAGCGATCGGGCGCGGTATCCTGACATTCCATGGCAATAAGTTCCGCCCTGTGGTCCTTCGCCCTCGTTGTAGGGCTTCTCACTCTGACTCCCGGACTCGACACAGCGTTGATCTTGCGCACATCGGCCGTCGGTCGGCGCAGGAGAGCCTGGGGAGTCGTCCTCGGAATCCAAACCGGCACCCTGGTGTGGGGCGCGTTCACGTCCCTCGGGGTGACCGCGCTTCTCACGGCCTCCCATCTCGCTTACACCGCGTTGCGCTGGGTCGGCGCCGCTTACCTGATCTGGATGGGGTTCCGGATGCTCCGGGACACGTTCCGGGGGCTGCCTTCGGCAGACGCGGACGACTCGGTCATGACCTCCGGCGCGGACTCGGTCGGCGCCGGCTGGCGGCAGGGGACGCTCACCAATCTCCTGAACCCGAAGATGGGCGCCTTCTACGTCGCCGTCCTGCCCCAGTTCATCCCTGCGGGCACCGGCCATTTCACCATGGGCCTCCTGCTCACCGCGGTACACATCTCGCTGGGTCTGCTCTGGTCCACCGCCCTCATCGGCTTCGCCCGCGTCCTGCAGGGGTGGCTCCGCAAGCCCCGGGCCCGCAGGCTGCTCGACCGGGTCACCGGCACCGTGATCGGCGTCTTCGGCGTCAGGCTGGCGCTCGGCGACTGACGAACCACAGGTCGGGGGCCGGGTGACCTAGCTCGGCAGATGAGGCCCGACCCGGCCCCGCACGACGTCGCCATCACCGGCCGAGCGGGCGTCTCCGATCAACCGGTCAAGGTGCCCTGGTGGAAGTACAAACTCCCGCTCACCGCGAGCCCGGTGCGGGCGGAAGCGGCGGGCGATGCCTTTCCCGTACAAGTCCTGCATCGAGCCAACGAATTGGGCACGCCCTGAACGAATGAGCCGCACCCGGACCGGCGTCGGGCGATTGCGGCGCAAGTGGACGTTTTCATGCGGTACGGCGATCGCGTCATCACGCTCTGTGCGCCCATGTGTGCGTAGAGCGGCCCCCGGTGGTGTTCACAGCACCGAACCGAGGGCCTTCACCTACGAGTGGAATCAGAGGTCCACCAAGATGCTTTGGCATGCTATCGCGCCGTCCCGTCGCTACACGAAGGCCTCGCACGATGTCGTGCGGCACCCGCGCCTGAACAGTGACGCGAAGATCCTCCTCCTGTACGTACAGGGCCTCCCCGAACAGGAGGTCGAAAAGGCGCTCAGCGATCACGCAAAGTCGCTCGGGATCTCCGGGCGGGCCTATCAGCGCGCCAAGAAGCAACTGATCGCTTCCGGGTTCGTCCACGAGTGGAAGCGGCAGGGCCGCCGGGGCTACTGGGTGACCGATCAACTTTTCGCGAACATCTCCCTGACCGAGGAGCAGGCCAAGGCGGTACGGAACGACCGGGTGGGGGACGTGGTCCGCTCCGCCGTCGATCCGGGTGCGCAGGAACCGACGGTCGGTCGGCCGAGGGGCCGGGAGACCGGTGGCTATGAACCGGTAGAAGAAGAACTGGGGAAGAACTACTCCCACCCTCCCTCCGAACTCGCCGAAGTCGTGGAGAGCGAGCGGGTGCTGCTCTCCCTCCGGCACGCGCATCCGCAACTGCACCTCGGGGTGCGGGAGGCCCGTGGGCTGGCCGAGGCGGCGGCCGAATGGATCCGGCGCGGGGTGAGCACCGCCGATCTGCGGCGGGCGCTGACCAGCGAGCTGCCCCGCGAGGGCGTACGGTCCGCCGTCGGCTTCCTGCGCCACCGCCTCGTCCCGAAGCTCCCGGCGCCGCCCGCTGCTCCGGCCGTCGCGCCCGTATCGCCGCCTTCGGCGCGGGAGTTGATCACGTGTGAGGCGGAGGGGGCTGTGGAGGAGCATGTGTTCCGCCCGTTCGGTGACGAGACGGTGTGCGGGCCCTGCTACCGGGAGGAGCGGGCGGCCGCCCTGGCGCGGTGGACCGAGGAGGCGAGGAACCAGCCCCCGGCGCCGACCTGGCGCGAGCGGGTCGCGGCCCTCGCCGACGGCACCGCGAGCCCGGCGTAAGGCGGAGCGGCCACCACCGGACAGCGCCAGTTGGCGACCCTCTGACCAGCCCTGACGGCCGGAATCCGCGCGCAGGTGTCGCCGCGCGCGGGGTCCGTCCGGCCCTTCGTCCTCAACGGCCTCCGGGCGGGTTACTCGCGCGCCGGGGTGATGGAGCGCGCGAGCTGGAAGCGTGAGTGCAGACCGAGTTTCCGGTAGACGCGGGTGAGGGTCGCTTCGACCGTCTTGACGCTGACGGTGAGCGCGGTGGCGATGTCACGGTTGCTCGCTCCGGCGGCGGCGAGTTCGGCGCAGCGTCGTTCGGCCTGGGTGAGGAGCGGGCGGGCGCCGTTGTCCGACGCGTTGTGCTCCAGCCGGTGGAGGGCGCGCGCGGCGGTTTCGGCCCAGGGGCGCGCCCCGTGGGCGGTGAAGAGGTCGGCGGCGCTCTGTGCTGCCGCGCGGGCGCTCGCGCGTCGGCGGCCGCGTCGTTCGGTGTGGCTGAGCGCCAGCAGTGTCCGGCCCCGCTCGACGGGGAGGTGGACGAGGAGTTCGGCCGCGTCGGTGAGTCGGCGGGCGGCCGTGTCGTAGTCGCCGCGAGCGGCGTCGAGGAGGGCTTGGACGCGTTCGAGGGACGGGAGGACGGTGTGTCTGCCGAGATCGGTCGCGGTGCGCCGGGTGCCGGTCAGCAGGTCGTGGGCCTGTTCGAGGCGGCCCAGCGTGACGAGGGCTTCGGCCAGGTCGGCGTGCCAGCGCAGGACGGACGGGTCGTGGACCTGCTGGATTTCCTCCAGGTCGCGTACCTCGTCCAGTGCCTCCACGGCTTCCTTGGAGCGGCCGGTGACCAGAAGGAGATGTCCGAGGGCGAAGAGGTTGCGGGAGAGGAAGACCTTGTTGTCCTCCTGCCGGGCCGCTTCGACTCCGCGGTGTGCGAGGCCGAGGGCGAGGTCGGTACGCCCGGCGGTGCCCTCGACGAGGGCGGAGGTGTAGCACGCCGGTGCGGGTGACAGGGCGGTCGCGTCGGTCAGCGCCTGGGCGCGGTGGGCGTGGTCGAGCGCCCTGGCGCACCGTCCGGCGCGGAGTTCGGCCTCGGCGAGGCTGCGCAGGATGTCCACGGTCGCCTCGGCGTCCCCCGTCCGCTCGGCTTCGACCAGCAGGGGGAGCAGCGCGGTGCGAGCCTCGTCGGGACGGTCGTCGAAGAGGGCGTGCCGGGCGGCGAGGTGCTGGGGCGTGCCGTTGAGGGGAACGGCATCGGCGCGGGGCAGGGCCAGGGCGCGGCCGAGCGTGGTCCCGGCGTCGGGGTGGCCGAGGATGCGCTGGACGCGGGCCTGCATCGTGAGGGCCATGACGGTGGTGGCGGTGTCGCCGTGGGCCTCGGCGAGGGCGGCGGCCCGGCCGGCCAGGGCACACGCCAGCTGGGGGTCGCCCCCGCCGACGTTGGCCCAGAGGGACTGGCGGATGAGGATCCGTGCGGTGAGGTCGGCTCGTCCGGCCGCCTCGTGGAGTGCGTGGGCGAACAGCTCGTCCGCGCTGTGCAGGTGCTGGCCGCTCGCGTCGATCAGGGCGATGAGGATGTCGACGCGTTGGTCCGGGGTGGTGTCGTGGCCCAGGACGAGGCGCGCGGCAGCCCGGCCGCGTGGGAGGTCGCCGTAGTGCGCGGCGTCGCGCACGGCGGTCAGCGCCCGTTCGACCAACAGGTCGCTGTCGTCGTGCGGGGTGCGCCGGGCGGCGAGGAGGGAGAGCTCGGCCGCGAGCGCGTGCTCGCCGCGCAGTCGGGCGCGGGCGGCGGCGCGGGCGGCGTACCGGGCGGACCGCGGGTCGGCCGGATCGGCTGCCAGCGCGGTGTGGCGGTCGCGGCGGACACTGTCGCGCGTGGTCCCGGCCAGGCGGGCGTGCAGGAGCCTGCGGGCGGGGCCGGGGAGCCGTGCCACGAGTTCGACGCCGATCGCGGAGGCGGTGAACCGCACCGTGCCGCCGGGCTGTCCGAGGTCGACGAGTCCGGCCGCCTCGGCCTCGGCCAGCATGCCTTCGGCTGCCGGACCGGCGAGATCACTCAGCAGGTCGAGGTCGAAGCGGTCGTCGAGCGCGGCGGACGTCAGCAGTTCCTGGACGTCGTCCGACACCGTTCCCAACCATTCGCCCACCAGCCGACGGGCCGGGGGAGGGAGAACCGGATCGTCTCCCACATCGGTCGCGACGGGCGCGGCGGAGTGGCTGCGGGCCTGGGCCAGCGCAAGGGCCAGCGCCGGGTTCCCGCCGCTGTGGGCGTGGATGCGCGCGACCTCGCGGGGGGCGAGCCGGTACGGGGAGAGCAGGGCCGCGATCTGGGGGGCCGTCAGGGGCGGAACGCGCACGGCACGGGCGTCCTCCCCGCACCAGTGGCCCGCGGCCCCCGGGCGCCAGGTGCGCTCGGCCACGACGACGGGGAGGTCCGGTGCCAGGCGCAGCGCCCAGCCGAGGACGGCGGCGCTGGCCGCGTCCAGCCACTGGGCGTTGTCCACCACCAGTGTCATGGGTGGTAGTTCCCGCAGTACGGCGGCGGTCTGCCGACGCAGCCGCAGGGCCGAACCGGCGTCTTCCAGGGAGGCCGGTCGGACGGCGGCCCCGTCGACACCCGCCGCCAGCTCCCGGGCGGCGGGAAGTGCGGGGAGGGCCAGGGCGAGTTCGAGCAGCCCGGCGTAGGGGACCTGTGCGTCCTGCGGGTGCGGAGCCAGCCGCAGCACGGGCAGGCCGAGCTGGCGCCCCAGGGCCCCGATCGCGGTGGTCCTGCCACTTCCAGGGGGCCCGAACAGGACGACCCGCCGGGTGCCGTGCACGTCGTCCGGCAGCACGGGACCGGTGTCGGGGGACGTGTTCACCCACATCGCGGAGTCTCGCATCGGGCCATGGTGCGCTCGCCGGGCCACCCGGTCCAGGTCAAGGGGTTTCCCTGATGTCGGCCGTCCCCCGCGTCCCTAGGTGTATTGATCACGAGCGTTGTTGACACTGGTCTGGTCTTGAACATGGCGAAGACCTCCGGTGGGGTGGGAACTGTCTAGGAACTCACCG
>NZ_JBIBUU010000016.1:0-177865 GCF_043079735.1 Streptomyces sp. NPDC015144
GGTGAGTTCCTAGACAGTTCCCACCCCACCGGAGGTCTTCGCCATGTTCAAGACCAGACCAGTGTCAACAACGCTCGTGATCAATACACCTAGGGCGCGAGCGGCGTGCGCGGCGGGAGTGTGAACCAGACCGCCTTGCCGTGCTCCGTGGGGCGGTGGCCGCAGGAGGAGCTGAGGGCCCGGATCAGCAGGAGGCCCCGGCCGTGCTCCTGCCAGGGGTCCGGCTCGCTGCCGGGGTGCGGGAAGTCGAGGCCGCTCGGCGGGGCGGGGGAGCGGTCGTGCACCTCGACCTGGCAGCCGGTGGGCAGGAGCTCCACCACCAGCTCGATCGGCTCACCGCTGCGGGTGTGCTCCACGGCGTTGGCCACCAGCTCCGCGGTGAGGAGCTCGGCCGTGTCGGTGTCGGCCGGCGCGTCGATGTCCGCGAGCGCGGTACGGATCAGGGCACGGGCGATCGGGACGGCCGCCGTCGAGTGCGGCAGCGTGATCCGCCAGGAGGCGGGGGGAAGGGCGTCGGAGGTGTCGGGGAGCACGGCATGGTTTCCGTTCCTGGACCGGGTCCCAGGGGGTGCGGGGCCTGTGTGGAGTTCAGTACTTCCTGTTTTCAACCTTACGAACCGCAACGAGAGAGACAAGGGACTGCTGACCGGTATGAAAGGGACGTTGGACACTCTTTTTTCCCCGCGCAGCCCTATCGCGCACTCATGACGGGAGTCACGTACGGGTGATAAATTCGGCTCCAGGCAGCAGCCCGACGGCCGAAGGGGAGCCCCCTCGATGAGCCCGTTTCCCAGCTCCGCGCCGCGCACGGACGACTGGCGCCACCTGCGGCTGACCAGGGAGGACGGGGTCGCGACCGTCACCCTCGCCAGACCCGAGAAGCTCAACGCGCTCACCTTCGGCGCCTACGCCGACCTGCGCGACCTGCTCGCCGAACTGTCCCGCGAACGCGCCGTGCGCGCCCTGGTGCTCGCGGGGGAGGGCCGCGGTTTCTGCTCCGGCGGCGACGTCGACGAGATCATCGGTGCCACCCTCGCCATGGACACCGCCCAGCTGCTGGACTTCAACCGGATGACCGGCCAGGTCGTACGGGCTCTCAGGGAAGCGCCCTTCCCGGTCGTCGCCGCCGTGCACGGGGTGGCCGCCGGCGCGGGAGCGGTGCTCGCGCTGGCCGCCGACTTCCGGGTCGCCGACCCCACCGCCCGCTTCGCCTTCCTCTTCACCAAGGTCGGCCTCTCCGGCGGCGACATGGGCGCCGCCTACCTGCTTCCCAGGGTCGTCGGACTCGGCCACGCCACCCGGCTGCTGATGCTCGGCGAGCCCGTCCGCGCCCCCGAGGCCGAGCGGATCGGGCTGATCAGCGAACTGGTCGACGAGGGGAGCGCAGACGAGCACGCCGCCGCGCTCGCCCGCCGCCTGGCCGACGGACCGGCCCTCGCCCTCGCCCAGACCAAGGCCCTCCTCACCGCCGAGCTCGACCTCCCGCTCGCCGCCGCCGTCGAGATGGACGCCGCCACCCAGGCCCTGCTGATGCACGGCGAGGACTACGCCGAGTTCCACGCCGCCTTCACCGAGAAGCGGCCCCCCAAGTGGCAGGGCCGCTAGCGATGCCCGCCCGGCCCCCCGTACGGCGCATCGCGGTCATCGGCGGCGGACCCGGCGGGCTCTACGCCGCCGCCCTGCTCAAGCGGCTCGACCCGGACCGCGAGATCACCGTCTGGGAACGCAACGCCCCCGAGGAGACCTTCGGTTTCGGCGTCGTCCTCTCCGACGAGACCCTCGGCGGCATCGAGCACGCCGACCCCGTCGTCCACCGGGCCCTTCGCGAGGAGTTCGTCCGGTGGGACGACATCGACATCGTCCACCGGGGCGTCACCCACACCTCCGGCGGCCACGGCTTCGCCGCGCTCGGCCGGCGCCGGCTGCTGGGCGTCCTGCGGGAGCGCTGCGCCTCGCTCGGCGTCCGCCTCCGCTTCTCCACCGGGGCACCGCCCGCCGCCGAGCTGGCCGCCGATCACGACCTGGTGGTCGCCGCCGACGGGGTGCACAGCCGGACCCGCAGCGCCCACGCCGACGCCTTCGGCCCCCGGATCACCGGCCACCGCTGCCGCTACATCTGGCTCGCCGCCGACTTCGCCCTCGACGCCTTCCGCTTCGAGATCGCCGAGACCCCGTACGGGGTGATGCAGCTGCACGCCTACCCCTTCGCCGCCGACGCCTCCACCGTCATCGTCGAGATGCGCGAGGAGGTCTGGCGGGCCGCCGGATTCGACAGCCGCGCGGTCGAGCACTCCACGCTGAGCTGCGCCGAGATCTTCCACCGCGCGCTCGGCGGCCGGAAACTGCGCTCCAACAACTCGGCCTGGCTCACCTTCCGCACCGTCGTCAACGACCACTGGTCCCACGGCAACATCGTCCTCATCGGCGACGCCGCCCACACCGCGCACTTCTCCATCGGCTCCGGCACCAAGCTCGCCGTCGAGGACGCCCTCGCGCTGGCCGCCTGCGTCGAGGAACAGCCCGACCTGCCGAGCGCGCTGACCGCCTACGAGGCCGAGCGCCGGCCGGTCGTCGCCTCCACCCAGCGGGCCGCCGCCGCCAGCCTGCGCTGGTTCGAGGAGCTGGGCACCTACGTCGACCAGCCGCCCCGCCAGTTCGCCTTCAACCTCCTCACCCGCAGCCGCCGCGTCACCCACGACAACCTGCGGCTGCGCGACCCCGCCTTCACCGCCGCCGTCGAGGAGGAGTTCGGCTGCCCCCCGGGCGTCCCGCCGATGTTCACCCCGCTGCGGCTGCGCGGCCTCGAACTCCGCAACCGCGTCGTCGTCTCCCCCATGGACATGTACCGGGCCGAGGACGGCGTCCCCGGCGACTTCCACCTCGTCCACCTCGGCGCCCGCGCGCTCGGCGGCGCCGGGCTCGTCATGACGGAGATGGTGTGCGTCAGCGCCGAGGGCCGCATCACCCCCGGCTGCACCGGCCTCTACACCGACGAGCAGGCCGCCGCCTGGACCCGGATCACCGACTTCGTCCACGCCGACGCCCCCGGCACCGCCATCGGCGTCCAGCTCGGCCACTCCGGGCGCAAGGGCTCCACCCGGCTCATGTGGGAGGGCATCGACCAGCCCCTGCCGGACGGCAACTGGCCGCTGGTCGCCGCCTCCCCGATCCCGTACGCCGCCGGGGTCAGCCAGGTCCCGCACGCCCTGGACCGGGCGGGGCTCGACACCGTGCGCGAGCAGTTCGTCGCCGCGGCCCGCCGAGCCGGCGCCTGCGGCTTCGACCTGCTCGAACTGCACTGCGCCCACGGCTACCTGCTCTCCGGCTTCCTCTCGCCGCTCACCAACCACCGCACCGACGCCTACGGCGGCTCCCTGCCGGACCGGCTCCGCTTCCCCCTCGAAGTCTTCGACGCGGTCCGCGCCGTATGGCCCGACGACCGGCCCATGACCGTCCGGATCTCCGCCACCGACTGGGCCGGGGGCGGCACCACCGCCGACGACGCCGTGGAGATCTCCCGCGCCTTCGTCGCCCACGGGGCCGACGCCATCGACGTCTCCACCGGCCAGGTGGTGCCCGAGGAGCGCCCCGAGTTCGGCCGCTCCTACCAGACCCCGTACGCCGACCGGATACGGAACACCCTGTGCGTGCCCGTCGTCGCGGTCGGCGCGATCTCCTCCTGGGACGACGTCAACTCCCTGCTGCTCGCGGGCCGGGCCGACCTCTGCGCCCTGGCCCGCCCGCACCTCTACGACCCGCAGTGGACGCTGCACGCGGCGGCCGAGCAGGGGTACACCGGACCGGGCGCACCCTGGCCGGCCCCGTACCGGGCGGGCAGCCGCACCCCGCCGACCGGCCGCACCGACGCCCCGAAACCCCGGCTCACCCTCGACTGACCGGCCCCGGCTCGCCCCGCTCATGGCTCCGCCACGCCGATCAGCAGCCGGTCCGCGACCGGGCGGTACCCGATCCGGCGGTACACCCCGTTACTGGTGGGGTTGGTGAGGTCGGTGAAGAGCAGCACCTCCCGCGCGCCCGCCGCCCGCGCAGCCCCGCTCACCTCGGCGGTCACCGCCGCCGCGTACCCCAGCCCGCGGTGCTCCGGCGGGGTGTAGACCGACGACACCCGGACGGTGCCCGCGAGCAGCGGGGAGACCCCGGCCATCGACACCGGGACCCCGCCGTCCTCCCATACCGTCAGCGCGCCCGAGGCCGTCCTCTCGTCCACCAGCCGCTCGGCGTGGTCGATCGCCGTACCGACCTCCTCGGCGAAGGCGACGTGCCAGCCCACCAGCAGCTCCCGGTCGGCCGGTGCGGCCTCGCGGGCCCGGCCGGTCGGGGCGGGGGAGGGCTCCACCCATGTGTCCAGCCGGTAGAGCCGCTGCTCCTCCTCGATCCGGTGGCCGGGCCAGGAGGCGGCGAGCGCCTCGGCCGTCGCCCGGTCCGCGCTGAGCCGGGTCAGCGGGAGCGCGGCGGCCAACGGGGCCACCGCCTCCGGGGCGACGGCCCCCAGCACGGGCGGATACGGCGGCGTCCCGACCAGCGTCCCCGCGACCTCCCCGTCCGCCCCGCGCCACCAGCCCAGCAGCGGGACACCGGCCCCGTAGGCGTGCGGGCCGTGCCGGCGCAGGGTGTCGGTGATGGTCAGGATGAGGGTGTTCTCGACGGGACGGGCGGCCAGCGAGGAGCCGGCCGCGTCGAGGAAGGCACCGACGTCGGCGGTGAAGGTCCAGGTCATGCCTCATCCTGCCGCGCACCCGGCGGCCCCTTCACCGGGATATCAGCCCTCCCGCAGCCGGAAGCGCTGGAGCTTGCCGGTGGCGGTACGGGGGAGCGCGTCCCGGAACTCGACCACGCGCGGGCACTTGTACGGCGCCAGCTCCTCCTTCAGGTACGCGCGCAGCTCGTCGGCGGTCACCGCCGCGCCCTCGCGCACCACCACGTACGCCGCCACGATCTGGCCGCGCAGCCCGTCCGCCCGGCCCACCACCGCCGCCTCCGCCACCGCCGGATGGTGCAGCAGGGCCTCCTCGACCTCGGGGCCCGCGATGTTGTAGCCGGAGGAGATGATCATGTCGTCGGCGCGGGCCACATAGCGGAAATAGCCGTCCGGGTCGCGTACATACGTGTCACCGGTCAGGTTCCAGCCGTTCGCGACGTACTCCCGCTGGCGCGGGTCGGCGAGGTAGCGGCAGCCGACCGGGCCGCGCACGGCGAGGAGCCCCGGCTCCCCGTCCGGCAGCGGGTGGCCCTCCCGGTCCTGCACCCGGGCCTGCCAGCCGGGCACCGCAAGGCCGGTGGTGCCCGGGCGGATCGCGTCGTCGGCCGCCGAGACGAAGATGTGCAGCAGCTCGGTGGCGCCGATGCCGTTGATGATCCGCAGCCCCGTCCGCTCGTACCAGGCCCGCCAGGTCGCCCCGGGGAGGTTCTCGCCGGCCGAGACGCACCGGCGCAGCGCGCCCAGGTCGTGGCCGTCGAGCCGGTCGAGCATCACCCGGTAGGCGGTCGGCGCGGTGAACAGCACCGAGACCCGGTGTGCGGCGAGCGCGGGCAGAAGCTGGGCCGGACCGGCCTGTTCGAGCAGGAGCGTGCTGGCACCGGCCCGCAGCGGGAAGACCAGCAGACCGCCCAGCCCGAAGGTGAAACCGAGCGGCGGACTGCCCGCGAACACGTCGTCCGAGGTGGGGCGGAGCACCTGGGCCGAGAAGGTGTCGGCGATGGCCAGCAGGTCCCGGTGGAAGTGCACGCAGCCCTTGGGCCGTCCGGTGGTGCCCGAGGTGAAGGCGATCAGCGCGACGTCGTCGGCCGCGGTGTCCACCGCCCGGTACGGGTCCGGGTGGGCCTCGGCCAGCCGCAGCAGGTCGTCCGGGGCGTCGCCCCCGTAGACCGTGGTCCGCAGCCCCGGCACCCGGGCCCTCAGCAGGTCGTCGACCGAGCGGGCGTCGCAGAGCGCGTGGCCGATCCGGGCCAGTGAGCAGATGGTGGACAGCTCGCCGGGCCGCTGCCGGTCCAGCACCGTGACGGCGATGGCGCCGGCCTTCAGCACCGCGAGCCAGCAGGCGGCCAGCCGGGGGCCGGTGGGTCCGCGCAGCAGGACGCGGTTGCCGGGCACGACGCCCAGGTCGGAGGTGAGGACATGGGCGATCCGGTCGACCCGCTCGCGCAGCTCCCGGTAGCTCCAGACCGCGCCGTCCCCGGAGCGGAGGGCCGGGCGGTCCGGGCCGAACCGTTCCGCCGTCCGGTCCAGCAGCTCCACGGCGCAGTTGAGCCGGTCCGGATAGCGCAGGGCGGGCAGGTCGAAGAGGAGGTCCGGCCACTCGTCCCGGGGCGGCAGATGCTCCCTGGCGAAGGTGTCGAGGTGCGCTGAGGTCTTCGGGTCCATGACGGATCGCCCCCTTGTCGCCTCTGGAGCGTATCGTTCGGATGACGGTAGTCAACGGTCCGCGATAAGGCGAGTGGACTGAAAATCGTACGGCTGGGCAGACGAGCACGGAATGGACTGGACGACAGGCCGGAGCGCGGATGCGAAGAACGGGTACGGGAAACCGACAGAACAGAACAAGAGGGGTGCTGGTATGACGGCATTCTCACTCGAACCGGAGCAGAGCGCCTGGTGCGAGGAGCTGAGAAGCCTGGCGGAGCGGCGCCTGCGCCCGCTCGCCGAACAGGGAACCCCCGGACATGTCAACCGCCCGCTGATCGCCGCGCTCGGCGAGGCGGGCCTCCTCGACCGGATGCTGGACTCCGGGGCCCTCGACCTCTGCCTGCTCCGCGAGTCCCTGGCCCGCGGCTGCACGGAGGCCGAGACGGCGCTGGCCCTCCAGGGCCTCGGCACCCACCCGTTGGTCCGCTCCGGCACCCCCGCCCACCGCGCCCGCTGGCTCCCCGAGGTGCGGGCGGGCCGCGCCGTGGCCGCCTTCGCGCTCAGCGAGCCGGGCGCGGGCTCGGACGCGGCGGCCCTCGCCCTGACGGCCGAACCCGAGGCCGGGCCCGACGGCCGGGGATGGCGGCTGACCGGAGAGAAGTGCTGGATCTCCAACGCGCCGGAGGCCGACTTCTACACCGTCTTCGCGCGCACCGCCCCCGGCACGGGCTCCCGGGGCGTCACCGCCTTCCTGGTCCCCGCCGACCGCCCGGGGCTGACCGGCACCGCCCTCGACATGCTCTCGCCGCACCCCATCGGGGCCCTGGAGTTCGACGGCGTCCCGGTCACCGCGGACGATGTGCTCGGCGTGCCGGACCGGGGCTTCCGGGTGGCCATGGAGACCCTCAACCTCTTCCGTCCCAGCGTCGGCGCCTTCGCCGTGGGCATGGCCCGCGCCGCGCTCGACGCCACGGTGGCGCACACCGCCGCCCGTACCGCGTTCGGCGGGGTCCTCAAGGACCTCCAGGCCGTCTCCCACCAGGTCGCCGAGATGGCCACCCGGACCGAGGCGGCCCGGCTCCTGGTCTACGCGGCGGCCGCCGCGTACGACGCGGGGGAGCCCGGGGTGCCGGGCCGGGCGGCCATGGCCAAGCTGTACGCCACCGAGACCGCCCAGTACGTCGTCGACACCGCCGTCCAACTGCACGGCGCCCGTGCCCTGCGCCGCGGCCACCTCCTGGAACACCTCTACCGGGAGGTCCGCGCGCCACGGATCTACGAGGGCGCCAGCGAGGTCCAGCGCACCATCATCGCCAAAGAGTTGTACGTGAGCCGGGAGGCTTCCGCATGAGTCCGGTACACCGGATCAACCCCGTCGACCTCGCCCCGCCGACGGGGTTCTCGCATGCCGTCACCGTCACCGGGAGCCAACTGGTCTTCCTGGCCGGGCAGACCGCCCTCGACGAGCGCGGAAAGATAGTGGGCGACTGCCTCACCGACCAGTTCGCCACGGCGCTCGCCAACCTGCTGACCGCGCTCCGCGCGGCGGGCGGCGCCCCGACCGACCTCGCCCGCGTCACGGTGTACGCCACCGACGTCGCCGACTACCGCAAGCACGCCGCCGAACTGGGCCGCACCTGGCGGCAGTTGGCCGGTCGCGACTATCCGGCGATGGCGGTCGTCGGGATCAGCCGGCTCTGGGACGAGCAGGCCCTGGTGGAGATCGACGGGGTGGCCGTCCTGCCGTGAAACGCGCCGTGCGGGCCGGGGAGCATCCTCCCGGGCCCGCACGGTCCCTCGGTGCCGCGGCCGGTCAGTACGGCTTGACCAGCACATGGGCGGCGCCCGGGACGCCGACCTTCAGCAGCTCGTCCTCCTCCGGGGTCGTCGCACTGCCGGTCTCCTGCTTCAGCACCGCACGGGACAGGGCCTGCACCCACATCGCCCGGGGGCGGCGGCGGGCCTCCCACGCGTCGAGCGCCGCGTCCACGCTGTCCTCGGCGTCCAGCGACTCGGCCAGCACCAGCGCGTCCTCCACGGCCATCGCCGCGCCCTGCGCGAGATGCGGGGTGGAGGCGTGCGCGGCGTCACCGGCGAGGACGACCCGCCCGACGTGCCACGGCTCCTCGACGGTCACCTGGGAGATCCGCGAGTACACCACCGAGGCCGGGTCGGTGACGGTGGCCAGCGCCTCGGCCACCGGGCCGGAGAACATCGGCAGCCGCTCCACGAGCTGCTCGTGCGCCCGCTCCGGGTCCGGCCGGAACTCCTCGGCCTCGGCGAACACCGCGCCCAGGTACATCAGTTCCTCGGTGATCGGGGTGAGGAGCGCCTTGGCGGCCTGGCCCGCGGTGCCCATCACCACACCGCGCACCTGCGGCTGACGGGGCACCGTCACCCGCCAGTTGGCGAAGCCGGTGTACTCGGGGGTGTACCGGTCGCCGTAGAGCCGGGTGCGCAGCGGGGAGCCGATCCCGTCGAAGCCGACCACCAGGTCCCAGCGCCCGGCGGAGCCGTCGGACAGGGTGACGTCCACGCCCGAGCCGTCGTCGGCCAGCCCGGTGATCGTGGTGCCGAAGCGGATCTTCGCGCCCGCGGCGGTGGCGGCGGAGTTCAGCACCCGGGCCAGGGCGGGGCGCGGGATGCCGTTGTTGGCCGGGGCGTCGCCCATCCGGGGCTGGGGTATCTCGGCGAGGGTGTTGCCCGCCGGGTCGGCGATGGTCAGCACCTCCCACTCGAACCCCGCTTCCAGGCAGTCGTCGAGGACCCCGATCTCCCGCATCACATGGAGGGCGTTGGACGGCTGGATGATGCCGACGCCGAGCGCGTCCACCTCGTCACGGAGCTCGGCGACCTCGACGGTGTGACCGCGCCGGGCCAGTGCGGTGGCGAGGGTGAGCCCGCCGATGCCGCCGCCGTGAATCAGGACACGCAGGGGTGTTGCCATCTCAGATGTCTCCAGAACGGGAAGGAGTGCGAAAGGGTCGGGGCGGGCGGCGGTCAGCCGGTCGCCGCGGGCAGGCTCATCAGGTGGTCCACCAGGGCCAGCAGGACGTCCCGGCCGAAGGGCCGCTCGCGGACGTCGCCGACGAGCAGCGGTACGTGCGGATCGAGGTCGAGGGCGGCCCTGATCTCGTCCGGGGTACGGGTGTTGTGGCCGTGGAAGCAGTTGATCGCCACCACGAAGGGGATGTTGCGGCTCTCGTAGAAGTCGATCGAGGCGAAGCTCGTCTCCAGCCTGCGGGTGTCGGCGATCACCACACCGCCGAGCGCCCCGTTGACCAGGTCGTTCCACATGAACCAGAAACGTTCCTGCCCCGGGGTGCCGAACAGGTAGACCACCAGCTCGGGGCTGACCGTGATGCGGCCGAAGTCCAGCGCCACGGTGGTGGTGTCCTTCTGGCCCACCCCGGCCAGGTCGTCGACGCCGACGCTGGCCTTGGTCAGGTACTCCTCGGTGCGCAGCGGAGCGACCTCGCTGACCGCGCCCACCAAGGTGGTCTTGCCGACGCCGAAGCCGCCGGCGATGAGGATCTTTACGGCGGCGGGCGCCGCCTGACTGCTTGTCATATTGGTTCAGAGTCTCCGGAGTCCGTCACGAACGGCGGCGAGCATGCCCATGTTGGCCCCGCCCGCCACCCGCGCCACCGAGAGCGGGGCGCGGGCCAGCAGCAGGCCCTGGGCGACGAGGTCGGCCAGCAGGATCTTGGTCACCGACACCGGGAGGCCGAGGTCGGAGGCGACCTCGGCGACCGCCGCCGAGGCGCGGCACCGCTCCAGGATCATCCGGTGCTCCGGCTGGAGCCGTCCGGGCCGGACCGGCGCGCCGTGCTCGTCGCGGGGGTCCTGCGCGGTCGTCACCACCGTGATCAGGCTGAAGTCGTCCCGCTCGGGAGCGGTCCGGCCCCGGGTGATGGTGTACGGACGCACCATCGTGCCCGCCGCGTCCTCCTCGGGCTCGTCCTCCCAGTGCGGGGTCACGCGCGCTGCCCGTCCCCGGTGCCGAAGGCGTCGAACTCGCCGCGGGCCGGCGTGGTCAGCTTCTGGCCGACCTGCTGGACGAGGTTGTGCATGGCGAGCGACATGATCTCGGCGTCCACCTCCTGGGAGGCGATCACCGCGAGGTGGGTGCCCTGGGCGGCCGCGATGATGAAGAGCCAGAGCTCGTTCAGCTCGACGATCACCTGGTGCACGCCGCCGCCGTCGAAGAGCTGGCCGACCCCTCGGGCCAGGCTCTGCTGGCCGGTGCAGATGGCGGCCAGCCGCTCCGCGTCGGGGCGGCTGATGGTCCGCGAATGGCTCACCACGAGCCCGTCGTCGGACAGCAGGACGGCGTTCCGGGTCTCGGCCACCGAGTCCACCAGGCCGTCGAGCAGCCAGTCGAGGTCCTGGTGGGTGGCGGTAGTGCGTGTCATGGCCGTTCTTCTCTCGTGGGCAGGGGGATGGAGGGCGGTACGGGCCGTGCCGGTGCTTCGTCACTCGCGCGTGCGGCCCGGGACCGGCGCTGGAACGCGCCGATCGCGGCACCGGCCCGGCGGGGCTCCGTGCGGGGGGTCGGGGGCTCCGGACGGCTCGGCGGCTGCGGGGCGGCGGGCCGGGCGGCCAGCGGGTCGAGCCGGAGTTCGTCGGCCAGGCTGGCCTGCCGGACCCGGCGCGGCAGCGGGGGCTCCGTGCCGGGGGCGGTGGGCTGCCCGGCACCGTGGCCGGAGTCGTGGGCGAGGGCCGCGCCCGGGTCCGGGGGCGCGGGGTGGTCGGGCTCGGACACCGGCAGCGCGGCGGAGACCGGGGGCACCGGGTCCGCGTACGCGGCCGGGGCCTGCCCGTACGCCTCCTGGCCCGGGTACGTCTCCTGGCCCGGGTAGGGCGGACCGCCCACGGGGTACTGCCCGGCGGCCGTCATGTACGGCTGCTCGGTGGTCCCGTACGGGGTCTCGGCGGTCCCGTACGGGGTCTCGGGCGCGCCGAACGTCCCGTCGGGCTGTCCGGGCGCCGGGTACGGCTGCTCCTGGGCCGGGTACGGCTCGGCGGGGGCCTGGTACGGCGAGGGGTCCTGCTCCGGTGCCGGGGTGGCGTACGGGGCACCGGCCGCGTTCAGCGCGGTGACCCCGGCGAGGGCCCGGCCCTGTACGCGGGTGGGCAGCGCCTCCCCGGGGCCGGTGGCGGCGGGGACGACGGGCGGGTCCTGCTGCGGGGCGGGCGCGGCCGGGGCGGGCGCCGGGTCCGGGACGCCGACCGGGCCGGTCCGCGGCTCGGGCACGGTCAGCTCGTCCGGGACGAGCAGCACCACGCGGGTACCGCCGTACGCCGAGGAGCGGAACTCCACCCGCAGACCGTGCTGGTCCGCGAGGCGCGCGATCACGTACAGGCCGAGACGGATGTCGTCGGAGTGGGCGAGCACGTCCATCCGGGGCGGGCTGGTCATCAGCTCGTTGGCCGCGGCGAGCTGCTCCTCGTCCATCCCCAGGCCCCGGTCCTCGACCTCGATGGCCAGGCCGCGGCTCACCTTGGCGGCCCGGACCTCCACCGGTGCGGGCGGCCGGGAGAAGCTGAGCGCGTTCTCGATCAGCTCGGCGAGCACATGGGAGACGGGGCCGACGGCCCGTTCGGACAGCCAGGGGCTGCCGTCCAGGTCCAGCACGACCCGCCGGTAGTCCTGCACCTCGCCCTGGGCGGACCGCATCACGTCCAGCAGCGGGACCGGCTTGCGCCAGCGCCGGTGCGGGGAGCCGCCGGCGAGGATCACCAGGTTCTCCTCGTACCGCCGCAGGCGCGCGGTGAGGTGGTCGAGGTCGAAGAGACCGTCGAGCAGCTCGGGGTCCTCGTGCCTGCGCTCCAGCTCGTCCAGCTTCTTGAGCTGCTGGCCGATCAACTGCTGGGTGCGGCGGGCGATCCGCTGGAGCAGCCGCTCGAAGCCGCGGTGCTGGTCGGCCTGTTTGACGGCGGCCGCCAGGGCGCTGGTGCGTGCCAGGTTCAGCGCGTCGCCGAGCCGGGTCAGCTCGTCGCCGCCGCCCTTGGCGTCGTTCTGGATGGCGCCGGCCTCGGCCTCGACGTCGATCCGCTCGCCCTGGGCGAGCCGTTCGACGACGTCCGGCAGGGACTTCTCCAGGGCCTCCGCGCTCTCCTGGAGGCCGCTGATCCGGCGACGGAGGTTGCGGGTGAGGCGCCAGGTGGTCCAGATGACCGCGATGACCGCGATCAGGCCGACGACCGTGGTGAGCACCATCCTGAACAGCAGCGACATCGTGCTGCCCAGACCCTCGTCGACCACGGAGGCGGTGCGCTTCTCCAGCAGCTTCTCGATCTGCGGGTCGAGGTCGTCCATCGCCGTGCGCCAGGTCTTCTCCTTGGCGCCGAGCGTGACGAATCCGTCCGAGTCGGCCTCGGCCGGACGCAGGATCTGGTCCTCCAGCCGGGTCTTGGTCTTCCACGCCTCACCGCGGACGATCGTCTGCCACATGGCGCGCTCGTCCTCGGACAGCAGCGGAACGACCCTGGTGGAGTAGCGCAGTTCCTGGCCGGAAACCGCCTCGCGGACCTGCTTCAGGTCCGCGGTGCCCAGCTTCCCCGCGGGCCAGCCGCGCGCCAGCAGGGCGTCCGAACGGGAGATCATCTCCTTGGTCCAGAACAGGTCGACGAGCGGCTGCGAGATGGTGGTGATCCGGCCGTTGTCGACGTGGCTGAGTGCCGCGAAGAGTTCGAGGTCCACCGAGATCAGGTCCGTGTAGTAGCGGTACACGGCCTTCTGCTGCTCGCTGCCGCCGTCGTCGACGAGGGCGCGCTGGGCGGGGAGCTGGTTGATGGCCTCCCGGGCCCTGGTGACCGCGTCGCGGACCTCGTCGGGAGCGTCGTCGGTGGCGACGTCGGAGAGCGACTGGAAGCTCTTGACGGCCTCGTCGGTCTTCGTGCGCTGTTGGCGCAGCTCCTCGGTGACGCCCTTGTGCCGGGCGAGCGCCTCGGCGCTGAGCCGGCGCTCCTGCTGGAGGTTGTAGTACACGATGTTGGACGGCTGACCGGCCTTCTGGGCCAACTGCCCCTGGGCCGCCATGCGTTGGAAGTCCAGCAGGGTCTGGCCACTGGTCACGGCCCAGAGGGCGGCCAGGGCGACACCGGGAACGATGGCCAGAACGAGCAGGGCTGTCCGCAGCGACATGGGGGTCGACTCGGTCCGCCGTGAGGCGCGCGTGCGCAGGGCGTGCTCCTTGATGATGCCAGCCTCGGGACTGGTCAAATCCGTTGAGAACTTCGACAGATAGATTTTAGTCACAGTGAAAAAATGAAAAGAATCCGGGCTCACCAGTGCATCACCGGTCATGTACGTCCTCGTCACATCCTGGGCGTACAGACCGCGGAGCCGGTGCGGGCCGGTTGCGGAACCGGCGCGGGCCGGGCCTCGGGTGTGACCGGATCCAGTAGGTGCCGGCGGACGCGGCGTGCCGTACGGATGGAGCACGGGAAGGGATATATCTCTATTCGGTGCTCTTCGTCCGTTCTGTATCGCCATGGCCCCGGTCCTGCGCCCCGGACGGGCGCGGAACGCCTCTCGGGGCGGTATGACCGCGCTCATCGTCTGCCACTTCGTCCTGGCCGGCTTCGCGCGCCCGCTGGTACGGGCGCTGGGCAGACGCGCCTTCGTCGTCCTCGCGCTGCCGCCCGCCGCGACCACCGTGTGGGCGGCCACCCAGTGGGACACCGCTGTCTCCGGCTCCGCGGTCACCTGGTCCTGGCGCTGGATGCCCGCGTACGACGTCACCGTGGTACTGCGGCTCGACGCCCTCGGCGAGCTGATGGTGCTCCTCGCGGCCGGGGTCGGCACGCTCGTCCTGCTCTACTGCGCCTCCTACTTCACCGACACCACCCCGCGACTGGCCGGATTCGCCGGAAACCTCCTGGCGTTCGCGGGCGCCATGCTCGCGCTGGTCCTCGCCGACGACCTGATCTCGCTCTATGTGTTCTGGGAGTTGACCACGGTCTTCTCCTACCTGCTGATCGGCTACGACAGCGAGCGCAAGCACAGCCGCCGCTCCGCGCTCCAGGCCCTCACCGTCACCACCCTCGGCGGCCTCGCGATGCTCGTCGGCTTCCTGATGATCGGTCGGGCGACGGGCACGTACCGCATCTCCGCGATCCTCGCCCACCCGCCCGCGGCGACCTGGACCGTCTCCGTCGCGGTGGTGCTGATCCTGTGCGGGGCCCTGTCGAAGTCGGCGATCTGGCCGTTCAGCCTCTGGCTGCCGAACGCGATGGCCGCGCCCACCCCCGTCAGCGCCTATCTGCACGCCGCCGCGATGGTGAAGGCCGGGGTCTACCTGGTCGCCCGGCTCGCCCCCGGCTTCGCGGATGTGCCCGTCTGGCGGCCCGTCGTGCTCGTGCTCGGCGCCGCGACCATGCTGCTCGGCGGCTGGCGGGCGCTGCGGCTGCACGACCTCAAGCTCGTCCTCGCCTACGGCACCGTCAGCCAGCTCGGCTTCCTCACCCTGCTCGCCGGGGCCGGCGACCGCAACACCGCGCTGGCCGCCGCCGCCATGATCCTGGGTCACGCGCTGTTCAAGGCCCCGCTCTTCCTCGTCACCGGCATCGTCGACCACGCGGCGGGCACCCGCGACCTGCGCCGGCTCTCCGGCGTCGGCCGGTCCCTGCCGCACGTCTGCGTGGTCGCGGTGCTCGCCGCCGCCTCCATGGCCGCGCTGCCCCCGCTGCTCGGCTTCGCGGCCAAGGAGGCCGCCTTCACCGCCCTGCTGGAGGGCACCACCGCCGACCGGTGGGCGCTCGGCTTCACCGTCGCGGGCTCGGCGCTGACCGTCGCGTACACCGTCCGGTTCGTCTGGGGCGCCTTCGCCCGCAAGCCCGGGGTCGACGACACCCCGGTCCACCGGGTCGGCCCGGCCTTCCTCGCACCGCCCGCCCTGCTCGCGCTCTGCGGGCTGGTGTTCGGGCCGGGCATCGGATGGCTCGACCCGCTGTTCGCCGCCTACGCCGACGCCTTCGGACCGGCGGCCCACCTGTACCGCCTCGCGCTCTGGCACGGCTTCGAGACCGCGCTGCTGCTCTCCGCCGTCGCCCTCGCGGCCGGTGTACTGCTCTTCCTGGGCCGCACCACCGTCACCCGGCTCTCCCGGCGCATCGCCTGGCCGACCGCCGACAACGTCTTCGGCCACCTCCTGCTCGGGCTGGAACGGTTCTCCCTCCAGCTCACCGGATTCGTCCAGCGCGGCTCGCTCTCCGTCTACCTCGCCACCACCCTGCTGGTGATACTGGCCGGCCAGCTCACCGTCCTCGGCGTCGACCAGCCCTGGCGCCAGGCCCTCGCCCCCCGGCTCTGGGACGTCCCGCTCCAGGGCGCCGTCGCCGTACTGACCTGCGCCGCCGCGCTCATGTGCCTCACCGTGCGCCGCCGGATGAAGGCCGTGGTCCTGGCCGGGCTCACCGGTTACGGCGCCGCGCTGCTCTTCGTCGTCCAGGGCGGCCCGGACCTGGCGCTCACCCAGTTCTGCATGGAGACCGTGTCGATGATCGTGTTCGTGCTGGTGCTGCGGCGGATGCCGGTGCACTTCCAGGAGACGGTCAGCCCCTGGCGGCGGGCCGCGCGCATCCCGGTGGCCCTGGCCGCCGCGGCGACGCTCGGCGTGGTGGTGTGGGTCGCGGCGGCCGCCCGTACGGCGTCCCCGGCGGGCGCGGCCATGGTGGAGGAGGTCGCCCACCACGGACTCAAGGACGTCGTCGCCACCATCCTCGTCGACCTGCGCTCCTGGGACACCATGGGCGAGTCCGCCGTCCTCGCCGCCGCCGCGATCGGCGTCACCAGCCTCCTCTACCTGCACCGCCGCACCGAACCCGCCCCGCTGCCCGAGCGGTCCGGGGGCCGCACCGCCTGGTCGCTGGCGACCCCCGCGATGGCCGGACTCCCGCACGGCGACGAAGGCGCCCCGGAACGCGACTGGCTCGCCGCCGGATCCACCCTGGCGCCCGAACACCGCTCCGTCGTCTTCGAGGTGGTGGCCCGGCTGATCTTCCACCCGGTCCTGGTGCTCTCGCTCTACCTGCTGTTCTGCGCCGAGAACATGCCGGGCGGCGGCTTCGTCGCCGGACTCGTCGCCGGACTCGCCCTGATCACCCGCTACCTGGCCGGCGGACGCTTCGAGCTGGCCCGGGCAGCACCGCTCCAGCCCGGACTCTTCACCGGCCTCGGACTCTTCGTCTCCACCGGCGTCGCCCTGCTCGGCCTCGCCGACGGAACGGTCCTGCACGCCTGGACCCACCACGGCCGGCTCCCCCTGATCGGCGCGTACCACCTCGGCACCCCCATCCTCTTCGACTTCGGGGTCTACCTCCTGGTCCTGGGCGTGGTGCTGGACATCGTCCGCGCGCTCGGCGCCAAGATCGACCGCCAGACCGAACGCGCGGCGGCCGAGCAGGCGGCCGCCGCGGGCAACGGCCCGCCGCCGCCCGGCGAACCCGGCACGGAAGGGGCCCCCGGATGACCACCAGCGCCAGCCTCCTGGCCACCGCGTCGGTACTCTGCGCGGTCGGCGGCATCCTCATGCTCACCCGGCCCCTCACCCGCATCCTGCTCGGCGCGGTGATCGCGGGCAACGGCATCAACCTCTTCGTCATCGCCGCCGGCGGCCGGGCCGGCGCCGAACCCCTCCTCTACGGAGTCCCGCTCGGCCGGGTCACCGACCCGCTCCCGCAGGCGATCGCCCTCACCGCCATCGTCATCACCCTCGCCACCACCGCCTTCCTGCTCGCCATGGCCTACCGGGGCAGCCAGCTGACCGGCACCGACGAGGTCCACGACGACCAGGAGGACCGCCGCATCATCCTGCGCGCCGAAGTGCTCGGCGAACGCGCCGAACTCCGCGAGCGCTACCGCGCCACCTCCGGCGCCACCCCCGAGGAACGCGCCCGCTACCGCGCCGAACGCCACCGCCTGCGGGCCCGCCTGCGCGCCGACCGCGCCCTCCAGGCCCGCGGCCGCTACGCCACCGGCGACCTCTGGCACGACGTCCTGGGCGCCGACCCCGAGGACTACGCACCACCGTCCGCATCCGCGGAAGACACCGACCCGGGAGCCACCGGATGAACGCGCTCGTCCCCCTGCCGGTGCTGCTGCCGCTCTGCGCCACCGGCCTCAGCCTCGCCTTCGGCACCCGGCTCAAAGAGGTCCAGCGCCTGGTCAGCGTCGCCGTGCTCACCGCCGTACTCGGACTCTCCGTCACCCTGATGGTCGCCGCCGACAGCCACGGCCCGCTCACCGTCCACCTCGGCGACTTCGCCCCGCCGCTCGGCATCACCCTGGTCGCCGACCGGCTCTCCGGGCTGATGCTCACCGTCTCCTCGGCCGTCACCCTCTGCGTACTGGTCTACTCCCTCGGCCAGGGCATGGCCGACCGGGAGGAGGAGACCCCCGTCGCGGTCTTCCACCCCGCTTACTTGATCCTGGTCGCCGGGGTCTCCTGCACCTTCCTCGCCGGAGACCTGGTCAACCTGTACGTCGGCTTCGAGATCATGCTGGTCGCCAGCTTCGTCCTGCTCACCCTCGGCGGCACCGGCCCCCGCATCCGCGCCGGCTCCACCTACGTGATCATCTCGCTCTTCTCGTCGATGCTCTTCCTCACCGCCATCGCCATGACCTACGCGGCGACCGGCACCGCCAACTTCGCCCAGCTCGCGGTCCGCCTGGCCGCCCTTCCGCTCGGCGTCCAGACCATGATCCAGGCGATGCTGCTCACCGTCTTCGCCGTCAAGGCCGCGGTCTTCCCGCTCGCCGCCTGGCTCCCCGACTCCTACCCGACCGCCCCCGCCCCGGTCACCGCCGTCTTCGCCGGACTCCTCACCAAGGTCGGCGTCTACTGCATGCTGCGCACCGAGACCCTGCTCTTCCCCGGCAACCGCCTCGGCGACCTGCTGATGGCCGCTGCCCTCGCCTCGATGGTCATCGGCATCCTCGGCGCCGTCGCCCAGACCGACCTCAAACGGCTGCTCTCCTTCACCCTCATCAGCCACATCGGCTACATGGTGTTCGGGATCGGCCTCGCCACCCGGGACGCCTACGGCGGCGCGATCGTCTACGTCGCCCACCACATCACCGTCCAGACCACGCTCTTCCTGGTGACCGGGATGATCGAGCGCCGCTCCGGCACCACCGAACTCACCCGCATCGGCGGCCTCGCCCGCGCCGCCCCGCTGCTCGCCGTCCTCTTCTTCGTGCCCGCCATGAACCTGGCCGGCATCCCGCCGCTCTCCGGCTTCATCGGCAAACTCGCCCTGATGCGCGCCGGGGTCGCCGACGGCGGCGCCTGGGCCTGGACCCTGGTCGCCGGCTCGGCCGTCACCAGCCTGCTCACCCTGTACGTCACCGCCAAGGTCTGGAACCTGGCCTTCTGGCGGGCCGCCCCGCCCGGACAGGCCGCCGACGGCACCCTCCTGGAGGCCGACTCCGACGAGGACGACTCCGACACCGACGAACCCGGCCCGGACCGCGTCCCCGGCACCGGCGACGAACCCGTACGCCCCCGCCACCAGCCCGCCGGACGCGCGGTCGCCGCCACCCTGCACGGCCACGCCGTCACCACCACGACCCGGCTCCCCAGACCGATGACCTGGGCCACCGCCGCGACCGTCGCGCTCGGCCTCGCCTTCACCGTCTTCGCCGGACCCCTGACCTCGTACACCGACCGCGCCGCCGTCGAACTCCTCGCCCGCGCCCCCTACGTCGAGGCGGTGCTCGGCCGATGAGACGCCGGTTCACGTTCTCCTTCACCAACAAGGAACTCCCGCCCTTCGCCTGCGAGTTCGGCAAGCACGGCCGGGTCCTCGACCTCCCCCTGATCGCCTGGCTCACCTTCATCTGGGTGCTCCTGTGGTCCAGCATGAACTGGGCCAACATCCTCACCGGCGCGGTCGTCGCCGTGGCCGTCTGCCTGGCCTTCCCGCTGCCCCGCGTCGACCTCGGCCTCCGCCTGCACCCCTGGGGGATCCTGCTGCTCGCCGGATACCTGCTCTACGACATGTACACGTCCGGCGTACGCGTCACCCGGCAGATCTTCGTCGACCACCCGCACCGGGCCGCCGTCATCGCCGTACCCCTGCGCTGCCGCTCCGACCTGATGCTCACGGCCACCGCCGTCGCCGTGTCCAACGTCCCCGGCGGATCGGTCGTCGAGGTGCGCCGCGCCACGGCCACCCTCTTCCTGCACGTCCTGGACGCGGACCGGCCCGCCGTCCTGGACGCCGCCCGCCGCTCCGTCTGGCGCCTGGAACGGCTGACCGTACGCGCCTTCGGCACCGCCGACGAGATCGACCGCGTCGCCGGGCCCTACCCACTGGTCCCACCCGACAAGGAGACCCGGTCATGAGCACACCGGAAACCATCGACCGGGCCCTGCTCATCGCGGCCGTCGTCCTGATCCTCATCGCCGGGGCGGCGCTCCTCGCCCGCATCGGACGAGGCCCCTCCATGCTGGACCGGGCCCTCGCACTGGACGTCTGCGCCGCCCTGATCATCGCGGGCCTCGGCGCCAAGTCCGCCTTCGCCCGCGACTCGTTCTACTTCCCGATCATGCTGGTGCTGGCCTTCCTCGGCTTCACCGGCTCGGTCGGCATCGCCCGCTTCATCGCCGTACGCGACCGCCCCCCGCGCCGCACCCCGGCGGGCGGCACCGAGGGGGAGCCGCGATGAACCCCTGGCTCCAGGCCGCCGACCTGGCCGGCGCGGTCCTGGTCCTCATCGGCGCGGCGATCTGCCTGCTCGGCGTGGTCGGCATGCTCCGCCTCCCCGACGTCCTCTCCCGCAGCCACGCCGCCACCAAGCCCCAGACCCTCGGCATGCTCCTGGTCCTCGCCGGGGTCGCCCTGCGGCTGCGCAGCGGCATGGACCTCGCCACCCTCGCCCTGATCGGCTTCTTCCAGCTGATGACCAGCCCGGTCGCCGCCCACCTGGTCGCCCGCTCCGCCTACCGCACCGGCCAGATCGACCACGGCGAACTCCTCTTCGACGATCTGGACGCGCAACTGACGGAGGAGGAGTGAGCAGCCCTCCGCGCGGCCCCGGCCGACCGCCCCTTCCTCATGAGCCGTCCGTAGCCCGAACGGGTTAATCCCGCCGGAATTCACTCCGGTGCCGCATACGGTGGGATCGCTGCGCGTAACCCGCCCGACACGGTGGGAGACGACGGCGGGCATCGGGCGGTTCGGGACGTGAAGGAAGATCGGGATGACGCAGGCCGTGGTGAGTGAGCTGGACGAACGGGTCCCGGGACGCCGGTGGACGGTGCGTCTGGACGCCGCCGACCGGGGCGGCGCGGCGGTGCGTGTCTCGTGCAGCCGCCCCGCCTGCGCCGAGCAGCGGCTGCCGACCGCGGCGGCCGGCCGGGCGGCCGCGGTCGCCCACCTCAAGGCCCATCTGCGCGCCGCCCCCGCACCCCGCCCCGAGGCCTACTGCGCCTGCCGGACCGACGGCTGCCGGGCCCACATCCCCGACACCGGCCGGCCGACGCGTACCGAACCCTGGCGGTGCGGCGGGCCGATTGTCCTGGCCGTCCTCACCGACCGGGAAGGGCGCTGGTGGCAGGCGCTGGAGTGCTGCTCACGGTGTGCGGCGGCCACCCCCGGGGCCAGGACCGTGGGGCAGGCCCCCGCGCCCCGGACCGGCGGCCGGCCGGTGCCCGCGGCCACCGGTGCCCCGCACTTCTCCGACCAGCAGGCCGCCGCCGAGGGCCCGGGCCCGGTCCCGGCCCCCCGCCCCAAGCGGCCGCGCCGACGGCGCCCCCTGCCGAAGATCGCCCAGCGGATCATCCCGTACGACCTGCGCCCCCTCACCCTGCGGGACGAACTCATCGAGCTGGGCGACCTCTTCCGCTCCTATCAGGAGCGCGACGAGCCCGATCTGGCGCTCCTGGCCGAGCTGCACAGCCGTAAGGCGAGGGCCTTCGTGGCCTGGGCCGACGCCACCGGCGACATCCGCCTGCGGCTGGAGGCGGAGCGGGCCGAGCAGGCCGCCGCGGCCGCCGATCTCCAGCACCAGCACCGCACCGGAGGCGCCCCGGGCGGCGGGCCCCCGGTGGACCGGGTGCTGCCCGTACCGGCGCAGTGGGAGAACGCGCGCTCCGTGCTCGCCCATGTGGCCGGTCACGCCCCGCTGCCCGGACCGGAAGCGCGCCTGCTGGTCCTGATGCTGACCCTGCGCACCGCGCACACCGGCACCGGCAACCTCGTCGGCCAGGACCTCACCGGGCTGGGCCTGGCCGACCCGGGGGAGCTGGTCGAGCGACTGACCGACTGCGGCTGGCTGGAGCTCCCCGGCACGGTCGCCGACCTCCTCGCCTCCCGGCCGGAGAACGCCACCCCCATCACCGTCCCCTCGCTGGTCCCCGAGGAGGACGGGACGCAGCCCTTCGGATTCGGCAGGAAGATGCGGCCCAAGCTCTCCGGCTGGGCCCAGCGGGTCGTCTCGGAGAAGAAGCTCCGCAAGTCCAAGCCGCCCGCCGAAGCCCGGCTGTTCGCCCTGACCCTGGCCAGCCGGACCGATGCGTCCGGCCGCCTGGGCCGGGACGGCCAGGGCATCGCCCTCGACGTGCTGACCGCTCAGGTCCCGGTCGATCCCGCCGAGTTCCAGCCCCTGGTCGACCGGCTGACCACCGTCGACTGGCTCACCGACGCCGCCTTCACCGACACCCACCTCACCGGGCAGCTCTCCGAGCGGATCCTCCCCCTCACCTGCCCCTTCCGGCCGGGCGGCCCGTAACGGCCGCACGGCCACGGGCAAGGGCCCGCCCCCGGACACCGTGCGTGGCGTCCGGGGGCGGGCCCTCGTGGTTCCGCGGAAGGTCACACGCGGTCGGCCGCGATGAGGACGTACTGGAAGGACCCGTCCCGGTACGAGTTGATGAACGCCTCCTCGATGCCCGTGACCAGCGAGGACGTGGCCCGCAGCTCCCAGTAGGGAAGCGTGTCGGGGGTGAGGTCGATGACGGCCTGCGGCACGAGGCGGTTGTCTGCCATGGCGCGCAGGTACTCCCGGCGCGAGTGGATGTTGCACTCGAAGTGCGCGTTGATCTGCGAGACCCACTTCGAGGGCTGGCCGTACCGAGGGTTCCAGCAGCCGGTGATGGTCACGTAGCGGCCGCCGACCGAGAGCACGCGGGAGTGCTCGGCGAAGAGGTCCTGCAGGTCGACGTACATGCTCGACTCGTTGTTCCACGACGCCGCGGCCGAACCGGTCTCGAAGGGCATGTCGAGCATGTTGCAGACCTGGGCGCGGACGTGGTCCTGGAGGCCGAGTTCACGCGCGCGGCCGTTGGCGAACTCGGCCTGCTTGGCCGAGAGCGTGACACCTTCGACCTTGCATCCGAAGCGCTGGTGCGCCATCACCATCGAACCGCCGCGGCCGCAGCCGGCGTCCACCACGGTGTCGTCCCGCCCGATCTCGCCGAGGTTCCCCAGCAGGAAGTCGGCCTGCGCCGACTCCAGCCGGTGGAGCTCGGTGATCAGCTTCTTCTCGCGCTCGCTGTCCTCGGGGGTGCCGAGCGCGGCGTGGTCGATCTCACCGATGCCGTAGTGGTGGTGGTACAGGCCGTCCACGGCGCCCAGCCGCAGGTTCACGGGCCGGGCCTCCCCGTCCCAGTAGCGGGCGATGTCCCCCTGGTACGGCGTCGCCGGGTTGGGGATGCTCAGGGGAGCGGTGGTGAGTTCGGTGTTGGTCACAGGTGAATCCATTCTCTTTACCAGAAATCGGGCAGGCTGTAGCGGTAGGTGTTGGACTGGTGCCAGTGGTGGTTTCCGTCGACCCAGGCGGCCACCCCCCGCAGGAACCGCTGCACCTGCGGTACGGGGCAGTCGGCGGTCAGGGCGGCGGCTTCGCGCTCGAAGGCGTGCATCAGGTCGTTGTGCACCTCGATCGCCTTCAGATAGGCCGCCCGGTCGGAGAGCCCCTCGCGCTCGGCGATCACCACCGGCAGGTTCAGGTGGCGACCGGGGGTGTTGAGCTCCTTGGTGTAGGAGTACAGGTCGTTCACGATGGTCGTCGCGTTGCCCGCGAGCGCGATGACCTTCTGCATGGCGGGGTGGGCATGCAGGTCGGCGGGGAGTTCGTAGCCGCCGACCGTGTCGGTGATGGTCGGGCAGGGGCGGAAGTTGTTGAACTGGCGCATCGCCAGGTACTCCCACACCTCCGGCACGTGGTCCATCTGGGCCCAGGCCGCTTCGGCGAGGTATCCCATGTGCAGCCGGGCCATGTCGTGCCGGAACCGGTCCGCCTGGGAGGGGCTGGCCGCCCGGACGAAGTACTCCATGGCGGAGCGGTAGGCGCGGCGGGGCGCGTCCGAGTGGAGCGACTTCGCCCACTGCGGCTGGTACTCCTCCGTCGTGTGCAGATGGTCGAGGGCGGTGTGCGCGAGCAGCAGCCGTTCCCCGAGACCGTCGGGGGAGCCGCCGTGGTCCTCGCAGTAGCAGTCGTCCACCGCGTTCTCGGCCACCATCAGCCGGGTGGCGAGCATCAGATGGTCGATGCTGGGCGCGTCCGGGTGGCAGCCGACCATGTAGCGGCCCACGGAGAAGCCGTCGAACTCCTCCTCCCAGTCGTCGGGATAGAGCGAGACCTCGTCCAGCGCCCAGGACTTGATCCTCCGGCTGACCTCCTCGACCCGTACCGGGTCGGGCTCGGGCAGCGGGTGGTGGTAGAGGCCCGGAACCGGGGTGCCCTCGCCCGCACCCGTACCCGGTGCGGGCGTCGGCGGTTCCTCCCGCAGGGTCAGGCGCAGGCCCGCCGTGCCCAGCCCGCTCGGGCCGCGCAGCGCCGACCCCGGGCCGGCGGTCGGCCGCGGAGCCTCCGCCGCCGGTACCGACGGAGCGGGTCCGACGGGCAGGGAGGGCGCCACGGGCAGCGACGGTGCGGCTGGCAGGGACGGTGTGGCGGCAAGCGAGAAAGAGGAGGAGGACGAGGCGGGAGCGGGCGGCGCGGAGACCGGGCCGATGGCGGCCTTCACATCGCGGGCATGGGCGACGACGGCGGCGAGCACCCGCTCCCCGAACTGGGAAGCGGCCTCGGGCAGACTCGACTGGGGCGGTGGCAGCTCGGGCGCGGGCATCGGTGGCTCCTTGGCTCCTTCGGTGGGTGAGGACGGCTGTTCCCGGCCCCGGGGCATGCGCGACCGCCCCGGGAACCCGGGGTTTCGCACGAAGTTCGTTCCGGGCGCCGCTACTTGGGCCAGTGGGCGATCTGCACGTTCTCCAGCACGCCGACCGCGTCGGGCACGAGGATCGCGGCGGAGTAGTAGGCGCTGACGAGATAGGACGTCATGGCCTTCTCGTCGACGCCCATGAAACGGACCGACAGGCCCGGCTGGTACTCGTCCGGCAGCCCGGTCTGATGCAGGCCGACGACGCCCTGCTTCTCCTCGCCGGTGCGCATCACGAGGATCGAGCTGGTCTTCTCCGGCGTGATCGGGATCTTGTCGCAGGGCAGGATCGGAACCCCGCGCCAGGCCGTGACCCGCTGACCGTCGAGGTCGATGTGGTCCGGGTAGATCCCACGGGCGTTGAACTCGCGCCCGATCGCCGCGATCGTCCGGGGGTGCGCGAGGAAGAACTTGGAACTCCGGCGCCGGCAGAGCAGTTCGTCCAGGTCGTCCGGGGTCGGCGGACCGGCGTGGGGCTGGATGCGCTGCTTGAAGTCGGCGTTGTGGATCAGGCCGAACTCCCGGTTGTTGACCAGCTCGTGCTCCTGGCGCTCGCGCAGCGCCTCGATGGTGAGCCTGAGCTGCTCCTCGGTCTGGTTCATCGGCCCGTTGTAGAGGTCGGCGACCCTCGTGTGGACCCGCAGCACGGTCTGGGCGACCGAGAGTTCGTACTCGCGCGGGTTCAGCTCGTAGTCGACGAAGGCGCCGGGCAGTTCGTGCTCGCCCGCGTGGCCGGCCGACATCGCGATCTCCGCCTCGCCCCGGTGGTTCTGCCGCTGACGGGAGCGGGCGGAGAACGCTTCGAGGTGGCCGTGGAGGCTCGGAGCCATGGACCGCACGGCCGTGAAGTCGGCGCGGGACAGGGTGAGCAGGGTGCCCGACGTCTCGGCGACGACGGTCTGCTCCCACCGGGCGTCCTCGTCCAGCAGGGCCTTCTCCCCGAACCGGTCGCCGTCGGCGAGTACGTCCAGGACGACCGCGTCGTCGTACGCGCCGACAGCGGTCTGCCGGAGGCGGCCGTGGGCGATCAGATGGATCCGGTCGGCGGGGGCACCGCCCTCGACCAGCGTCTCGCCCGCCCGGAAGTCGCGCTGAACGCACCGGTCGGCGAGCGCGGTCAGCGCCTCCACGTCGTCGAAGCCGCGCAGCAGGGCCAGCTCACCGAGCTCGCGGGGGATCACCCGGACACGGGAGCCCTCCTGGACGAACTCGATGGTCCCGTCGCCGACCGTGTAGCTCAGACGACGGTTGACCCGGTACGTCCCGCCCTTGGCTTCCACCCAGGGGAGCATCCGCAGCAGCCAGCGGGAGGAGATCTCCTGCATCTGCGGCGCGGACTTGGTCGTGGTGGCGAGATTGCGGGCAGCCGCCGTCCCCAGACTGGCCTGCCGGGGCAGCTCCGGCCGTACTTCCGGGCTCGATCCAACCGTCATCGGGCAAGCTCCCCTTGCTGAGGTCGGCGACACGCACGTATGCGGACGTCACTGGGTAACTGGAGGGAACAGGGGGTATCTGGATGGGAACCCGTCCAGATCCAGGGGAACACTAATAGCCGCTTCGCCCTCCGGGGCAAGGAAAGCCGCTGACATTAACTCGATACGATGATCGTGCCCGCATGATGTTTGTTCGAGCATCGACCTGTTCCAGCCGTACCGGACCCCGCTCCCGAACAGCGCCGAACCTACGGCCCGTTGCCGCGAACGCGGGGTGTGTCCGTTCCCTGGGCTGGGCCTCCCGATGGCGGCGGTGCGGATGCCGGGAGCGAAGCGGACGGTGACGGCAAGCCCGTTCGGGCCGGTGCGAGGGCAGTGTGTCCGGCGCTCGACGGTCGGCGGGGCGCGTGCGGCCGTGTGCTATAGAACCTCGTTCATCGGTGTGGACGAGGTTCACGAGGGCCGAACACCGATCTGTGGAGCGGGGCCTTGTCGGTCGGCGGGGCCGGTCATGCGCAGGGTGATGCCGGTCGTCCGCTGTCCGGACCGGTGGACGGGCGGACACGGCTTAACGTCGTGTGACGAAGCCATTCGGACAGGAGAAGAATGCGACCCGAGCGATACGGAGCGGCTGGCGACACCGTCGCGCTGCGTGAACAGCTGCGGCATGTCTACTGGATCGGTGGCGGAAGTGGGGCGGGCAAGTCGACGATTGCTCGCCGCCTGGCGGATCAATACGGGTGGCAGCTCTACGCGACCGACGACGTGATGTCGGAGCACGCGGACCGGACCACACCCGAAGAGGCCCCGTTCCTGCACCGGTTCATGGCCATGGATATGGACGAGCGATGGGTGAACCGGTCTCCGGACACCATGCTCGAGACCTTCCACTGGTTCCGTGGTGAAGGCTTCGGGCTGATCGTCGAAGATCTCCTTCGGCTGCCATCGGAACCCTGTGTCATCGTCGAGGGCTTCCGACTGTTGCCACACCTCGTGAAGCCGCTGCTCTCCGTTTCCAGCCAGGCGATTTGGCTCCTCCCCACCCCGGAGTTCCGCCACGCCGCGATCCGGAGTCGGGCCACGCCCGGAGAAGGGTTCATCTGGAAGACCAGTGATCCTGAGCAGGCCGGCCGCAACATCGCAGAACGCGATCACGCCTTCGTGAAACGTCTCTACGAGGAAACGAAGCGTCTCGGGCTGCGTGCCATCGAGGCTGGCACCACGATGACCGAAGACGATCTCGCCGAGCGGGTGACCGAAGTGTTCTTGGGCCGTCGCTCAACACCTGAGGAGTGAGAGGCGGATCACCAGGTCTCCAGGAACGATGCGGCCGCCCACAACCAGGCGCGGGACTTCCAGGAGGAAGTCATTGGTCTTGTCCTGCCGAGATCGCCGACAGGGACATCCTCCCAGCCACCTCGCAGGTCAGTAGGCGTGCTGAGGTGTCGTGCCCTCTTCCCTCCACGGGGCACGACACCTCATCGCCGGTCAGATGTCCCGGAAGATCTCGATCTGGGCGCCCACGGAGTTGAGCCGTTCCGCCAGCTCCTCGTACCCCCGGTTGATGACGTACACGTTGCGCAGGACGGACGTGCCCTCGGCCGCCATCATGGCGAGCAGGACCACCACCGCCGGGCGCAGGGCGGGCGGGCACATCATCTCGGCGGCGCGCCAGCGGGTCGGGCCGTCCACCAACACCCGGTGCGGGTCGAGGAGTTGGAGCCTGCCGCCGAGGCGGTTCAGGTCGGTGAGGTAGATGGCACGGTTGTCGTAGACCCAGTCGTGGATCAGGGTCTGGCCGTGGGCCGAGGCGGCGATCGCCGCGAAGAACGGCACGTTGTCGATGTTCAGCCCGGGGAAGGGCATGGGGTGGATCTTGTCGATCGGCGCCTCCAGTTTGGAGGGGCGGACCGTCAGGTCGACGAGGCGGGTGCGGCCGTTGTCGGCGACGTACTCCGCCGTGCGGTCGCAGTCGACGCCCATCTCCTCCAGGACCGCGAGCTCGATCTCCAGGAACTCGATCGGTACCCGGCGGATCGTCAGCTCGGACTCCGTCACCACGGCGGCGGCGAGGAGGCTCATCGCCTCGACCGGGTCCTCGGAGGGGGAGTAGTCGACGTCCACGTCGATGTGCGGGACGCCGTGCACGGTCAGGGTCGTCGTGCCGATGCCGTCGACGCGTACGCCCAGGGCCTCCAGGAAGAAGCAGAGGTCCTGGACCATGTAGTTGGAGGAGGCGTTGCGGATGACGGTCGTGCCGTCGTGCCGGGCGGCGGCCAGCAGGGCGTTCTCGGTCACGGTGTCGCCGCGCTCGGTCAGCACGATGGGGCGGCCGGGGGTGACCGTGTGGTCGACCTGGGCGTGGTAGATGCCCTCGGTCGCGGCTATCTCCAGGCCGAAGCGGCGCAGCGCGATCATGTGCGGTTCGATCGTGCGGGTGCCGAGGTCGCAGCCGCCCGCGTACGGGAGCTTGAAGCGGTCCATGCGGTGCAGCAGCGGGCCGAGGAACATGATGATGGAACGGGTCCGGCGGGCGGCGTCCGCGTCGATCGCGTCCATGTCGAGGCTGGCGGGCGGGACGATCTCCAGGTCGGTCCCGTCGTTGATCCAGCGGGTCCGTACGCCGATGGAGCTCAGCACCTCCAGGAGGCGGTAGACCTCCTCGATGCGGGCGACCCGGCGGAGCACCGTACGGCCCTTGTTGAGGAGCGAGGCGCAGAGCAGTGCCACGCACGCGTTCTTGCTCGTCTTGACGTCGATGGCGCCGGAGAGCCGGCGGCCGCCGACCACGCGCAGGTGCATCGGTCCGGCGTATCCGAGGGACACGATCTCACTGTCGAGCGCCTCGCCGATGCGCGCGATCATCTCAAGGCTGATGTTCTGATTGCCGCGCTCGATGCGGTTGACCGCGCTCTGGCTGGTGCCGAGCGCCTCGGCGAGCTGGCTCTGCGTCCAGCCCCGGTGCTGGCGGGCGTCGCGTATGAGCTTGCCGATGCGTACGAGGTAATCGTCTGACATGGCGAAAGGTTATCTCAGATATGAGATGGGCCGATCGGCAGGGTGCGCCATTCGGGTGACGCATGGGCGTGTCGGCGCGGCAGTTGCGGCCCCGGGGCGTGGGCGAGCGCCGTCCGGGGCGTTGTCGCCTTCCATGTTCCGCCCGGCCCGTCGCGGCCGCCCGCGTTGCGCGTCCGTACGGGGCAGCCGGGAGGCGTCCGTACCGGGGGGAACGGGGCGGCGGGAACGGGGGAGTGCGGGCCCCGGACTCCTGCCCGGGACCACGCACTCGTGGCGGGTCAGCCCTCGAAGCCCGCGCCGCGCAGGATCGCGTCGATACGGGTGCGGTGGGCCGTCTCCCAGTCGTCCAGGCTCTCCGCGGCCTCCTTGGCCGCCTTCGCCCGCGCGTCCAGGAGGACCTGCCCGGCGCCGGAGCGCGGGACGACCACGACACCCTCCTCGTCGGCCACCACGATGTCACCAGCGGCCACGTCGACCCCGCCGCACCGCACGGGGTGGTTGAGCGGCTCCACCGCCTTCTTCGTTCCCGGGATGGGGATGACCCCCCTGGCGAAGACCGGGAAGCCCATCGCGCGGACCTCGGCGAGGTCGCGGATCACCCCGTCGGCCACGAAGGCGGCTATGCCCCGGCGTTGGGCCACGGCGCACATGTTGCCGCCGGCGAGCGCGAAATCGACGTCACCCGACTCGACGACGATGACGGAGCCGGGCTCCGCGCGGTGGATGGCCGCGTGCAGCATGAGGTTGTCGCCGGGCGGGCACCGGACCGTGAACGCCGGTCCGGCGACCCGGGGCGACGGCGTCCACAGGGGCCGGATGCCGATGTCCATGACCTGCCCGCGCCCCAGGAGGTCGGCGAGGGTGGTCGGGGAGACGTCCGTGAACTCGTTCGCGTCGTTCATGTTCCTCCGTCGTCCGGAGCGGATCGGTGCGGTGTGGTGCGGGGGCCGGCCACGGTCCGGGGCCCGTCGTCATCCGCTTCGGCCGGGCCGCTGCCCCGGCCGGGCTCCTTGGGAGGCTTGGCGAGGTGGTCCCGCAGTTGTGCGTGGCGGAACTGGTAGACCGCGCCGGTCCGGCGCAGGACGCCCCGGTCCCAGGCTTCGTCCAGGAAGGCGTTCACCCGCCAGGGCAGGTGCCCCAGCAGCGGCAGCCAGAATCGGACCAGGACCAGCCACCGGCCCCACGCGGTCAGGGTGATGACCCCGAGTGCGCCGGCGAGTCCGGCCGAGATCGCGTGCTGCAGGCCGAGGGCGCGGCCGTTGAAATGCGTGACCGCGGCTCCGTATCCGAGGGCGAGGGCCAGCCCCGCCGCGGATGCCTGGACGAGCACAATGGTGCGGTTCGTGCGCAAGCGGTCCGCCGCGTCGGTCGATTCGTTCGGCTCGGGCTCTCTCTCGAACCAGGCCGTCAGTGTGAGGACGATCCCGATTCCCAGTCCGATCAGAGGCCCGGCCACTATCCAGTTTCCGAGGATCAGGGCGACCGCGAGCCAGGGGAACGCGAGGGCCTTCGCGTAGACCGCGATCGCGCCACCGTAGACGATCCCGAAGACGACTCCGCCGGCCAGCCCACTGCCGGCTCTGGGGAGGAAGCTCTTACGCACCCTTTCCCACCGCTTCTGTCTCGTCTCGCTGCCTATCGCGATCTGCATGCGGGACGGTTTGAACGGGCTGCCGACGTCGATCTTCGACGCGATTCCGTGTACGAGCCCGAAGCCCACCCCGATGCCCAGGCCGTTCATGAACAAGGTCAGGGACACCGACAAGGGGGCTTGCGCCAAGAAGCCGACGAGGACGCACACGGTTCCTGACACGAGCCCGCACAGTGACCCCGAGACGAGCATGCGCATGGGCAGGCTCATGGCCGTGCCCAGTTGCCACCAGGCGATGTCCTGGGCGTCCCACTGCTGTTGCTCGGGCCGCTGCCTCCTGGGCTGTTGCCTCTCGGGTTGCCGTTCCGGGTGCGGGTGCTTCCCGGGCCGTTGTTCCTGGCGCCGCTGTTGCTCGCGGCGCTGCTTTTCCCTGCGCCGCTCTTCCTCGCTCTGCTGTCGTGCGCTCAGCACCGTCAGATGCGTGGCGAGGTAGCCGAGCCATTTCTTCGCGTTGTCGGCGCTCCAGCGCTGACGCCTCGGGGCGTCCGGATTGTGCTCGCTGCTGTACGCCCTGCTGAGGAAGGAGTCGAGAAGGTGCCCCTGCAGAGCGGTCGGAGAGTCGTGCTGGGCGAGCTCCAGCAGGTCCGCGGGCCTGCCGCCGGACCTACGGAAGTGCTCGGCCATGGTGAACATCAGGGGAGTGGACAGTACGTCGGCGAGCCGGGCGACGGCAACGTCGCCACTGTCCTGGTCGTTCAATTTCTTCAGGACGTCCTCCCACGCTCCCAACTCGCCCAACTGGTCGTTGTAGTCGGCGAGGGTGAGGCCCGTCAGCTCGATCCCCGGGAAGAGCCCTCCGTCTTCCTGGACGCTGACGAGCGCCTCGGGGCGGCTTGTCAGCAGTATCGGGAGTTTTGAGTCCTTGAGCTTGTTCAGCGCGGGTTTGTAGAGCTCCTTCGCCATCTCGTCGAACCCGTCCAGGATCGCGAGAATGTCACCGTTCTCGAGCAGTTCGGCGGCCCATGTCCTCTGTTTACTGTGGTGCTGCCCGGCCAGGAAGGGGTGATCCCGTTCCAGACGTTCGGTCAGCCAGTCGTCGAGCTGAATGGCAGGATTCCATGATCCTAGGCTGAAGATCACCGGGACCAGTCCCTGTTCGATCCAGCCGACGTCCTTCAGCCGCGCATGGGCGAAGCGCCGGATCAGGACGGACTTCCCCGAACCGGCCTGGCCCAATACCAGTAGTTTGCTGCGTTTCTTCTCCAGGTAGACAGCCGCGATGTCATTCAGCAACTGTTCCTGTCCCGGTCGGGGAGTGGACGCCAGCGATTCCGAGATCCTCCTGGTATCGCTCTTCCTGCCGGTGATTTCCTCGGGCGCGGCCTTGCAGTGCATGGGCAGCGGACGTCCGTTCCGTACTTCCCTCTGTACCGGGTCCCGCTTCAGTTCGGCGAGGAGGATGTCCTTGAGGCCATGGAGTTTCGCGATCCGCGGGTCCGGGCGGCTCGGCGCGGGGTCGTCCGTGCGGGTGGCGGGTGGCGCTGAGACGTCGGCGAGCGCGGGCGGCGCGACGCCGCATTTCCGCAGGGCCTCGACGAAGGTGGGTTCGGTGGCGAACCTCCGGGCCGGAAGGGCACGCAGGCGGCGGTTGTCGAACTCCTCGTCGTTGTGGATGACAACGCCGACGAGGTGGTCCTGGCAGAAGACCGCGGCGCCGGAAGCCCCGGCCCACGCCTGCGTGTCGTTCGGGGATATGCGCGGCGCGACGTACTGGTTCAGGGAGTACAGATCCTGGGAGCCGTAACCGCCGGCCAAGGGAGGGAGCTCCCCCCTCAGGTGTTCCACATTGTGCTGCCCCTCCTTGTAGACCGCGAAGGGGAACGCGAGACCGTCGTAGCGCACGATGGCGTTGCCGACGGCGCGCCCCCAGCGCACCGTCCCGCGGACGTCCGTCTCGTCCTTCAGCCGCAGCAGGGCGACATCGAGTCCGTCCGGGCCGACCCAGCACACCTTTCCGGGAAGGAACGGGCGGTCCCGGCCGGTGTCCTTGGGGTGCCCCACGCCCACATGGATCTCATGGGACGCCGAACCGACGCTCGCGCGGACGACGTGTCCGGCTGTCAACACCAGGCCGGGAGCGATGAGATAGCCGGTGCCGACGCGGCGGACCCGGGCAGCTTCGCTGACGCGGATCAGGGCCAGTCTCTGGCGTTCCAACTCAGCCCTCGTCATCCCCGGAATCGAACGGCTGGAAACTGATCTCGGGGTTGTTACCTCCTGCGGCCCGGTCTCTCACCTGCAGTTTCAGAGTCAGCTTGTGTGAGCGGGAAGTGGAATGGGATCCGGACCCGCCCGCGGTGGCCACCCCGAACTGCAACTTCCCCTCGCCCTTGACGTCGTCACGCAGTTCCAGCAGCAGTTCGAGCTGGGCCTCCTCGATCCGGAAGGCGAACTGCTGCTGGGATCCCTGGGCCTGGGCCTGGTAGAGCTCCTGCCGCAGCTCCTCGATGGCTGCGGCCAGCCCGATGGTCGTCATGGCTGCTCCTCGTCGACTGTGCGGTGGGGGAGGGGTGGCGACAAGTGATCCTGCTGATTCCGGTCCCCTTGGTGAACCGGTCGGCAGGCACGACCTGTTGTTCCCTTTCCCGGGCTTATTCGATCTTGCCGATGGAGTGGTGGGCCGGGGTGGCCCGTGAACGGAAGCCGGTCTGGATCCCGGTGGGGGCGAGTGCGAGTCTCTGCCTGGTGACGGGGGCGCACGTGGGCGGGTTCCGACCCTGAGTGGGGTAGGGCGAGTCGGTCGTCATCGCCGTACCGTACCGGAAGTTGTTGTTGTGCGGGCTTCGTGAAAGATCACCCGCGGGAGAGGAATCCGGAGCGGGGTGCGAGGGCTACCAGGGGTGCTGAATTCCTGATGTACAGTCAATTTGAAGGAATGGCGATGCCTTCGGCCGAAGGCGGTGTCGCCGTGGTCGCCCCTCGTGCCCGGCATTGTGACGTTCCGTCGTACGGGCACGGTGTGTGTGCCGCGAGAGGCATCACTCAAAGGCCGACCGCCCTCCTGGGAGTACGCCACGTGCCTCACGGAACCGGAGCCGCCCGGGCGGTGTCTTTCCAGTGACGTCGAGGATCCCGCCGGTCGAGATCGTCCGGGATTCGCGAATCCGGTACGGGTGTGCGGCCTGGAGAAACACCAGGAATGAGAGCCATTCCGCAATCGAACACCCTGAGCAACAGACGGGGGTCAATTCATGATCACCAAATGCGGCGGGCCAAGGGCAGGGTTGATCCTTGGGGCCGCGACAACTTTGGCGGCGGTGAACGGAGTCGTGGGCATCGTCGGTGCCGGAACGGCTGCCGCGCAACCATTCGCCCGCACATTCGACTACACATGCTCGTCCCCCGTGACCGGCGCTCAGCCGACCAGGGTGAAGATCGAATCGAACATCCCGGATTCGATCAAGGTCGGCGAGCCCGGCAGGACCATCTCCGTCGACGCGGTGGCGACGGTGAGCGCGGGGGTCACCGACTGGCTCACCAGGATCGGCGCGCAGACCCTTGAGGGCACCGCGAACGCGACGGCCCATGTCGACGGGCCCCAGACCGACTTCGACATGAAGGTTCCGTTCCGCATGGCCAGGACGAAGGTTCCGGCGTCCGGTTCGTTCAAGGTCGCCGCGACCGCCAGCGTGACCACGCCCACCTTCAGTCGGCCGGGCAAGGGCACGGTCACCGCCGGCGACCTCGCCCTCCATCTCGTCGCCACGAACGGGTCGGCGCAGGCCTGGGCCGACGCGCCGTGCACCCTGAACGCCAACAGCAGCAACTTCGTGAAGTCCTTCGACATCACGAAGCCGGGTTCCGGGGCCTCCACCGCTCCACGGCCGACGACCGGTACGAAGCCGCCCGCCTCGCACCCGGGTGCCGGATCGGCGGCATCCGCTCCTCCGAGGCGGACGTCCGGGTCGGGGCCGTCCACCGGATCCGGGCGGACGACCGGACCCGTGACCGCAGACGTTCCGAAACCGGCCACGTCGGCTGCGGGTGGCGCGCCCACGTCCGGCACGCTGGATCCGGAGGCTTCCGGCCCCGCGGCCGCGATCAGCCCCACCCCGGTGGCCCAGGGCTCGGCCGAGCCCGTGATCGCCCGTGGGGCCCCGGCCACCGGCCTCGGCGTCAGGGAGTTCGTGCTGCTCGCCGTAGGTGTGCTCGTCGCCTGCGTCGGCACCTTCTTCCTCGGTATGCGGCTGAAGGCCCGTCGCGGCGGTGACGGCGGAGCGGACGGGCGGCGCGTCGTCCCGGAATGTGGGCCGCTGCCCGGGGCCGTCGAGAACGGAAGGCCCGATGCCCCGGGCCACGGGTACGGCGTGGACGTCGTCGTCCTCGGGCACCAGGGGCGCGACGCCAGGCCGGTGGCGCGTGCGGGCGGGAAGGTCGTGGGCGGCCAGGCCCGTTCGGCGTCCCGGCATGTGCTGCACCGGGTCGGCCGGCAGGGCGCGGGGGTGCGGTCGTGTGCGGGCGCCGATGCGAACGGCCGGCTCCCGGAACCACTCGGCGCGGATGACGCCGATGACATGGCCGTCCGCTGATCCGATCGGCTGGAAGTCCGACACCGGCCGCCTTCGTGAGGCGCCAGCACAAGGGTCGTCCCCCAGTTCGTGGGCGGGGCGGCCCTTCGTCGTGCCCGGGGGCCTGTCGCCCGGCCACCTACCCCGATCAGGTCGGAGAAGAGGCTCGTGCTCCGTCCAGAACACCGCCATCCACCGGTTCGGTTCACGGGCGGCGTGCCGACGAGTGGTCGAGGACCGGGCGGACCTTGGTGAGCATCAGGTCGAGGAACGCCCCGGGGTGCCGGAAGGAGGCGAAGTGGCCGGCGTCGGGGATCAGGGCGAAGTCCTTCACCGGCGCGTCGGCGTCGTCGAAGAACCGCCGGGCGGGCCCGGGCGGGGTGAGGACGTCCCGCGCGCCCTGGAAGACGAAGAAGGGGAGGGCGAAGGAGGTGCCCTCGCGCCATTCGTCGATGGTCACCGCCTCCGGTGCGAGCCGCTCGGAGAAGGTCATCCCCTTCATGTAGGCGCCGAGCCCCCGGAGCGTGTGCTGCGGTGAGAACCACAGCGAGCGGACCACCACGGTCTTCATCGTGTCGTAGGACAGCGGATCGCTGGTGACGACCAGCTTGTTGTACGTGGACCACTGCCGGGTGGTCCACGCGGCCCGGTCGGCCCCCATCTCCGTGGCCCGGGCCAGCTCCTTGCGCTTGCCGGTCCGCCGCAGACGTTCCAGCAGCGTCTCGTAGGCGGAGGTGTCGCGGCCGCCCTCGGCGATGTTCTGGTCGGTGCCGACGTACGCGGAGTACAGCTCGGGGTGGCTGCGGGCGAGGCGCAGCCCCAGCACCGTGCCGAAGGAGTTGGCGACCAGAAGCACCTTGGGGACACCGAGCCGGGTGCGGACGTGTGCGGTGACTTCCAGGGCGTCGCGGTGGAGCCGGTCCAGCGTGAAGTCGCCCTGCCCGTCGGCTCCGTTGCGTACGAAGGTCCGGCCGGCGCCCCTCATGTCCCACCGCACGATCGTGAAGTGCCGCTCCCAGGCGCGGGTGCGGGGCAGGAAGACGTGGTTGGCGGCGCCGGGGCCGCCGTGGAGCTCAAGGATCACCGGGTTGCGGCGGTCGTCGCCGCGCACCGAGATCCACTGATCGATGCCGCCGATCCGGACGAACCCCGACTCGTCGATGCCCTCGGGGGCCGTGATGCGGAGCCGCTTCGCGTGGGCGGCGCGCTGGAACTGCCGGTATCCCAGCAGACCCGCTGCCGGGGCCGCGAGGGCGGTCGCGGCGGTCGCGGTGATGATGGTGCCGATCATGGTTGGCTCCATAAACTGTTTATGGGATAAGCGGTGAGCTTTAAGGTATATACAGTTGTCGTCGGGTGTCAACGCCCCGCCGGAAGCCCTGCTGATCGGGGTCCGGAGGGGATCGGGGAGGAGTGGGATCCATGGCCGGAACCGGGGAGAAGAAGGCGCGTGATCTGCGGACCGGGGTCGCGCTGCTGTGGGGCGAGCGGGACCGGCCCACGCGCGGCCCCAAGCCCAGCCTCACCCCGCAGCGGATCGCCGAGGCGGCCGTCGGGCTCGCGGATGCCGAGGGCCTGGACGCCGTCTCGATGAACAAGGTCGCCGCCGCCTTCGACGTCTCCGCGATGGCCCTGTACCGCTACGTCCCCGGGAAGGCCGAGCTCGTGGAGCTGATGGTGGAAGCCGTGCTGAGGGACGCCCCCGACCTCGCGGCCGAGGCTCCGGACTGGCGGTCGCGGCTGACCGCCTGGGCCCGCTCCTGCCGGGAGGTGTACCGGGCCCACCCTTGGCTGCTGGCCGCCACGATGATGCGCCGCCGGCTCATGGGCCCCCATCAGCTCGCCTGGCTCGACGCCGCCCTCGGGATCCTGGAGCCCACCGGCCTGACCGCGCCCCAGCGGCACCAGGTCTTCCTGCTGGTCATGGGCCACGTGCGCAGCCTCGCCCAGCAGGCCGCCGACTTCGACGCGGAGTACGAGCGGCAGTGGCTCGACCTGACCGGTGAGCTGCTCACGCGTCACGCCGACCGCTTCCCGGCGCTCGCGCGTGCCATCGGTGCCGGTGTCTTCGCGCCGGATGCCGCCGTCGGGGCGGACGCCGATCCGTTCGAGTTCGGGCTCTCGCGCATCCTCGACGGCGTCCAGGTCCTCGTCGACCGCCCCGAGTCCTGAGTTCTGGATCCTGCGCCCCGGGTCCGGCGGGGTTTCGGGTCGCGGGGTCGCGGCCATCCTGGTTCTGTCCGGGTCGGTCCGTCGGGGGCGGTCGGGTCGTCGGCCGCGTCCGGGCTTCGCCGCGGCGGGCCGACGGTGCCCGCGCATGACCGCGACGGGGTGATGTACTAGAGTTATCTCGACATCGAGATATATGCCGAAGGCGCAGCGCGGTCCGCGGGAAGTAAGGGTTACCTAACCAATCCTCACTCTAGCGGACGGTCGAGGAGCCGTAGGCGGCACCACGCGGCGCCTGGCGTGACAAGGCGCGGCGCGGAGTACGCGCACATTGATGAAGGAGACTGTCGTGTCGGCGAACAGCTTCGACGCCCGCAGCACGCTGCGCGTGGGCGACGAGTCGTACGAGATCTTCAGGCTGGACAAGGTCGAGGGCTCCGCGCGCCTCCCCTACAGCCTGAAGGTGCTGCTGGAGAACCTGCTCCGCACCGAGGACGGCGCGAACATCACCGCCGACCACATCCGGGCGCTCGGTGGCTGGGACTCGCAGGCGCAGCCCAGCCAGGAGATCCAGTTCACGCCGGCCCGCGTGATCATGCAGGACTTCACCGGTGTGCCGTGTGTCGTGGACCTCGCCACCATGCGTGAGGCCGTCAAGGAGCTGGGCGGCGACCCGGCCAAGATCAACCCGCTCGCCCCGGCCGAGCTGGTCATCGACCACTCCGTCATCGCCGACAAGTTCGGCACCAACGACGCGTTCGCGCAGAACGTCGAGCTGGAGTACGGCCGCAACAAGGAGCGCTACCAGTTCCTGCGCTGGGGCCAGACCGCCTTCGACGAGTTCAAGGTCGTCCCCCCGGGCACCGGCATCGTCCACCAGGTCAACATCGAGAAGCTGGCCCGTACGGTCATGGTCCGCAACGGCCAGGCCTACCCGGACACCCTGGTCGGCACCGACTCGCACACCACCATGGTCAACGGCCTCGGTGTGCTGGGCTGGGGCGTCGGCGGCATCGAGGCCGAGGCCGCGATGCTGGGCCAGCCGGTCTCCATGCTCATCCCGCGCGTCGTCGGCTTCAAGCTGACCGGCGAGCTCCCGGCCGGCACCACCGCCACCGACCTGGTGCTGACCATCACCGAGATGCTCCGCAAGCACGGCGTCGTCGGCAAGTTCGTCGAGTTCTACGGTGAGGGCGTCGCCGCCACCTCGCTCGCCAACCGCGCCACCATCGGCAACATGTCGCCGGAGTTCGGCTCCACCGCCGCGATCTTCCCGATCGACGACGAGACGCTGAAGTACCTGCGCCTGACCGGCCGTGACGAGCAGCAGGTCGCGCTCGTCGAGGCGTACGCCAAGGAGCAGGGCCTCTGGCTCGACCCGGCCGCCGAGCCGGACTTCTCCGAGAAGCTGGAGCTGGACCTCTCGACGGTCGTCCCGTCGATCGCCGGCCCGAAGCGCCCGCAGGACCGCATCGTCCTCGCCAACGCCGCCGAGCAGTTCAAGAGCGACGTCCTCAACTACGTCTCCACCGCCGACGAGGCGGGCAAGGAGTCCTTCCCGGCCTCCGACGCCCCGGCCGCCACCAACGGCACCCCGTCGAACCCGGTCACCGTGACCGCCCCCGACGGCTCGACGTACGAGATCGACCACGGCGCCGTCACCGTCGCCGCGATCACCTCCTGCACCAACACCTCGAACCCGTACGTCATGGTCGCCGCGGCGCTCGTGGCGAAGAAGGCGGTCGAGAAGGGCCTGTCCCGGAAGCCGTGGGTCAAGACCACCCTCGCCCCGGGCTCGAAGGTCGTCACCGACTACTTCGACAAGGCGGGTCTGACCCCGTACCTCGACAAGGTCGGCTTCAACCTCGTCGGCTACGGCTGCACCACCTGCATCGGCAACTCCGGCCCGCTGCCGGAGGAGGTCTCCAAGGCGGTCAACGACCACGACCTGGCCGTGACCTCGGTGCTCTCCGGCAACCGCAACTTCGAGGGCCGGATCAACCCCGACGTCAAGATGAACTACCTGGCGTCCCCGCCGCTGGTCGTCGCGTACGCCATCGCCGGTTCGATGAAGGTGGACATCACCAAGGACGCCCTGGGCATCGACCAGGACGGCAAGCCGGTCTACCTGGCGGACATCTGGCCCTCCGAGGCCGAGGTGAACGACGTCGTCGCCAACTCCATCGGCGAGGACATGTTCAACAAGTCCTACCAGGACGTCTTCGCGGGCGACGCCCAGTGGCAGGCGCTGTCGATCCCGACCGGCAACACCTTCGAGTGGGACGCCGAGTCCACCTACGTGCGCAAGCCCCCGTACTTCGAGGGCATGACGATGGAGACGACCCCGGTCGCCGACATCACCGGCGCCCGCGTCCTCGCCAAGCTGGGCGACTCGGTCACCACCGACCACATCTCCCCGGCCGGTGCGATCAAGGCCGACACCCCGGCCGGTCAGTACCTCACGGAGCACGGCGTCCAGCGCCGTGACTTCAACTCCTACGGCTCCCGCCGAGGCAACCACGAGGTCATGATCCGCGGCACGTTCGCCAACATCCGCCTGCGCAACCAGATCGCCCCGGGCACCGAGGGTGGCTTCACCCGCGACTTCACCCAGGACGGCGCGCCGGTCTCGTTCATCTACGACGCCTCGCAGAACTACCAGGCCGCCGGCACCCCGCTGGTCATCCTGGCGGGCAAGGAGTACGGCTCCGGCTCGTCCCGCGACTGGGCCGCCAAGGGCACCGCGCTCCTCGGCGTCAAGGCCGTCGTCGCCGAGTCCTACGAGCGCATCCACCGCTCGAACCTCATCGGCATGGGCGTCCTCCCGCTCCAGTTCCCCGAGGGCGCGAGCGCCGAGTCCCTCGGTCTGACCGGCGAGGAGACCTTCTCCTTCACCGGCGTGACCGAGCTGAACGACGGCACCACGCCGCGCACGGTCAAGGTGTCCACCGACACCGGTGTGGAGTTCGACGCGGTCGTCCGCATCGACACCCCCGGCGAGGCGGACTACTACCGCAACGGCGGCATCATGCAGTACGTGCTCCGCAGCCTGATCCGCAAGTAACAGCGGGTCCGGCAGGGCACCGGGCCGCCCCCTCCGCAGCACCGCGGAGGGGGCGGCCCCTTTTTCCGTACCGGGCCTCCGCGGCGGTGTCCCGGACCGGGGCGCCCCCGGCGGAATGCGATCGTGTACCGGCGGGTTCACCCGGTGACGGCGCACGGCGCACACGGCATCGTACGGAGAGAGCGGAAGCATCATGGGCGAGCTGATCCTGGTCCGGCACGGCGAGACGGAATGGTCGCGGTCCGGGCAGCACACGAGCCACACCGACCTGCCGCTGACCCCGTACGGGGAACGGCAGGCCCGCGCGCTGGCACCGCTGCTCGCCGGGCGGAACATTGCCGTCACCCTGGTCAGCCCCGCCCTGCGCGCCCGGCGCACCGCCGAACTCGCCGGGCTGCCCGACCCGGTCGTCACCCCCGACCTGGTCGAGTGGGACTACGGCGGCTACGAAGGGGTGACCACGGACGAGATCCGCCGCACCCGCCCCGACTGGAACCTCTGGACCGACGGGGTGGCCGCCGGACCCGCGGACCATCCCGGGGAGACGCCCGCCGAGGTCGGCGCCCGCGCCGACCGGGTGCTCGCCGCCGTCGCGGCGGCGGCCGCCGGGCGCTCCGGGGACGAGGACATCGCGCTCGTCGCGCACTCCCACTTCCTGCGCGTCCTCACCGCCCGCTACCTCGGTCTGACCCCGGCCGAGGGCACCCTCTTCCAGCTCGCGACGGGGGCGGTCTCACGGCTCGGCACCGAGCACGGCAACCCGGTGATCACCGCGTGGAACGTGGCCCTGCCGGAGAACCTGCTCCCCGGGACCGGACCGGAGACCGCCGCCCGCCCGTGACCGGCACCGGTCGGGGGCGGTCGGGGGACGGCCGTCAGGCGGTCAACTCCACCTCCGCGTGCCGCTCCCCTCACCCGCGCACACCAGGCGGTAGTGCGCGTACGAGCCCGGTGTGCGCACCGCACGGCGCCCACCACCGAGGGGACCGGCAGCTCCACCGTGGAGACCTTCGTGCGTCGAGGTGTCCGCGTAGCCGGTGAACGGGGAGGTCGCCCCGTCGACCGGATTCTCCTCCACCTCTCCGCCGCCGAGGTTCTCCCCACTGGCCCGGACGTCAGTCACAGGAGCTGCACGACGTCCAGTAGGTAGCCAAGTGTCGCGATGTGTCAAGGGCGTTGGAGGCGAATGCCGGGCCGTGTCGGCCCGAATGCGGAAATCTTCGCGCCGGAGCCGGGAGCATGCGGGGGCCATGTATCCGCGAGGTCTCAACTCGGGAAAGACTGCTGTTCAAACTCGCATTCGATCTTGCTCAGTCGGCCGTGAGTGGACTATACCTGTCGCACGTCCGCACCACCGCTCCGGTGACGCGGGCGTGGGGGACGAGGGGAAGAGGTCGAGGACGGCACGACGGGTGCCTCCGACAACCGGGCTCTCCGGTACCCCCACCGCACATGGTTAGCCTTAAATCAGCACCACCCAAGCGCAATTGACCGCGGTGGCGGGGCCCTTCGCCTGAGGCGAATTTCGACGGGCGACCGGTACACACCGCCTGAGTCCTGGAGAAGGCGAGGACTTGAGCATGGGATCCACCTCCGCCCACAACAACGAGGGCCTTGGCCGTCGCGATGTGATCAAGCGATCGGCCGCACTCGGCCTGATCAGCGTTCCCGCGATGGGCTTCCTGTCGTCCTGCGCGAGCGGCGACAGCGGCGGCGACAAGAAGGTCGAGAAGGGCAAGGTCTCCAAGACCAACCCGCTCGGCGTCAACGAGACGGCCCCGCTCGAGGTGGTCATCTTCGACGGCGGCTTCGGTCAGCAGTACGCGATCGACGCGGAGAAGAAGTACAACGAGGCGTTCCCGAAGGCCCCGAAGGTCAAGCACGTCGCGACCCAGAAGATCCAGTCGCAGCTCCAGCCCCGCTTCAACGGCGGCACCCCGCCGGACCTGATCGACAACTCCGGTGCCGAGCAGATGGACATGGGTGTCCTGGTCGGCAAGAAGCAGCTGCTCGACCTGACGCCGCTGATGGACGCCCCGTCCATCGACGACCCCAGCAAGAAGGTCCGCGACACGCTGCGCCCCGGTGTGCTGGAGATGGGCCAGTTCGACGGCGACCCCGTCTGGATCATGTACTACGCGTACACCGTGTACGGCGTCTGGTACTCGCAGACCGCGCTGGAGAAGCTGGACGCGGAGTACCCCGAGGACTGGGACGCCATGCTCGCCCTCTGCGCGAAGGCGAAGAAGAAGGGCGTCGCGGGCTGGACGTACGCCGGTAAGTACCCGTACTACCTGCCGTTCTCGCTCTACCCGTTCATTGGCAAGATCGGTGGCCGGGAGGTTCTCGACAAGATCGACAACCTGGAGCCGAACGCGTGGAAGGACCCCGCCGTCAAGGCGGCCTTCGAGGCGTACTACGAGCTGTACAAGAAGGGCTACATCCTTCAGGGCACCCCCGGTCTGACCCACATCCAGTCGCAGACCGAGTGGACCAAGGGCAAGGCGCTCTTCCTCCCCAACGGTTCGTGGGTGGAGAACGAGGCGGCGCCGACCACGCCCAAGGACTTCAAGATGATGGTCTCGGCGCCGTCCAGCCTGGACTCGTCCGACAAGTTGCCGTTCGGCACCATCTGGGCGTCCGGCGGTGAGCCCTTCATCGTCCCGGCCAACGCGAAGAACCCCGAGGGCGGCATGGAGCAGCTGCGCATCATGCTCTCCGAGGAGTCCTCGAAGAACTTCACCCAGCAGGTCAAGTCGCTCAGCGCGTTCAACGGCGGCACGGACGGCCTCACCCTGTCCACCGCCATGCAGTCCGGTGTCGACGCCCTGAAGAAGGCCGGCGACAACGTGGTGAACCCGCGCCTCCAGGACTGGTACGTGAAGCTCCAGAAGGAGCAGATCGGCGTCGCCGGCATCGGCGAGATGATGGCCGGCCGTGCGACCCCGGCCGAGGCCATCAAGAAGATCCAGGCCTTCGCGGACGCGGCGGCCAAGGACCAGTCCATCAAGCACTACAAGCACCAGTGAGCAACCGTCACCAGCGGCGGCACCCGCGGAAAGATCGGGGTCGGTAAACGATGCAGCACGGCAAGTACCGTTTCATCGTGGGGTTCTTGACAGTCCCCTTGGCGTTGTACGCGGTCTTCGTCATCTGGCCGTTCATCCAGTCCATCTACTACTCGTTCACGGACTGGACCGGCCTGAGCCCGGACTTCAAGATGGTCGGGTTCGACAACTACACGAGGATGCTCAAGGACGACATCTTCTGGAAGTCCTTGCAACACAGCGTGTTGCTCGTGCTGCTGCTGCCGCTGGTGACGCTCGGCCTGGCACTCTTCTTCGCCTTCATGCTCAATGTCGGGGGCCGTCGGCGGAAGAACGCCACGGTCTCCGGCGTGCGCGGGTCGAGTTTCTACAAGATCGCCTATTTCTTCCCGCAGGTGCTCTCGATCGTCATCGTGGCCCTGCTGTTCCAGTTCGCGTACAACCCGGCCGGCGGGGTGTTCAATTCGGCGCTCAAGGCGATCGGTCTGGGCTCCGTCCACCCGGACTGGCTGGGGGATCCGAACCTCGCGCTGATCTGTGTCATGACGGTGCTGATCTGGTCGACGGTCGGGTTCTTCGTCGTTCTCTTCTCCGCCGGAATGGCGTCCATCCCGAAGGATTTCTACGAGGCGGCGCTGCTCGACGGGGCGAACCGTTTCACCACCTTCTTCAAGATCACCCTTCCGCTGCTCTGGGACACGGTGCAGTCGGGCTGGGTCTACATGGGCATCCTGGCGCTCGGCGTGGAGGCGTTCACCGCCGTACAGGTCATGACCGTGGGCCCCGGCGGCCCCGACTACTCGACCACGGTCCTGCCGCTGTACGTGTACCAGACGGCCTTCCGCGACGGACAGGCCGGCTACGCGACGACGATCGGTGTCGGACTGCTCGTCGTCACCATGGCCTTCGCCGCCATCGTGATGCGGCTGGGCCGGCGCGAGCGGCTGGAGTTCTGATGCCGCGACCGACAGGAGACGGTGCCCGGATATCCGGCAGGCACCACAAGCACCACAGGTCGGCCTCCGTGTCCGGCTCGACAGTACGAGGTGAGTACGCGTGAAGACGACTGACACCCCTCCCGCGGCACCGGCCGCCGACCCGGCCCCGGTGGCGAAGCGGCCCGCCGCCGCACCCAAGGAGAAGAGCAGCGAGGGCCACGTCCTCAACGTGTTCTCCCACGGAGTGCTGATCATCTGGGCGATCCTGGTGGTCCTGCCGCTGCTCTGGGCGGTGATGTCGTCCTTCAAGACGGACGACTCGATCCTGTCGACGCCGCTGTCGCTCCCCGACAAGCTGCACTTCGAGAACTGGTCGCGCGCCTGGAGCCAGGCGCACATGAGCGACTACTTCTTCAACACCATCGTGGTGGTCGGCTGCTCGCTCGTCGGGACCCTGCTGCTCGGCTCGATGGCGGCCTACGTACTGGCGCGGTTCGACTTCCCGGGCAACCGCTTCATCTACTTCCTGTTCATCGGCGGGATGAGCTTCCCGATCATCCTGGCGCTGGTCCCGCTCTTCTTCGTGATGAACAACATGGCCCTGCTGAACACCCGGCACGGGCTGATCATGGTGTACATCGCGTACTCGCTGCCGTTCACCGTCTTCTTCCTCACCTCCTTCTTCCGGACGCTGCCGACCTCGGTGGCGGAGGCGGCGATGCTCGACGGGGCCTCGCACACCCGGACGTTCTTCCAGGTGATGCTGCCGATGGCGAAGCCGGGCCTGATCAGCGTCGGGATCTTCAACTTCCTCGGTCAGTGGAACCAGTACATGCTGCCGACCGTGCTCAACACCGATCCGGACCACCGGGTGCTCTCCCAGGGGCTGGTGGAACTCGCCAACAGCCAGGGCTACAAGGGTGACTGGTCCGGCCTCTTCGCCGGTCTGGTGATGGCGATGCTGCCGGTCCTCGGGGCCTACATCGTCTTCCAGCGCCAGGTGGTGGCCGGACTCACCGCGGGCGCGGTGAAGTAGCCGCCCAGAGCCTCTTCCCGAACCGCCCGCCGGCCCGCGCCGGCGGGCGGTTCGCGTGCGTACGCGGCTGATACATGCCGCTCATCGGAGGCTTCGATTGCTCAAGGTCTTGACGGGGAGTGCCGCAAAACGGTCAGCTTGGGGTTCACATGTTGGAGAAAACGGTAGGAGTGAGAGAGTCGATGGAGACTCCGGGGTCGCAGACATCTCTGCATCGCGCCAACCTTGAGCGGGTCGTGCGCGCGGTACGTATGGCGGGCTCGCTCACTCAGGCGGAGATCGCACGGAGCACCGGCCTCTCAGCGGCCACCGTCTCCAATATCGTTCGTGAACTGAAGGAGAGCGGCACGGTCGAGGTCACCCCCACCTCGGCGGGCGGCCGCCGGGCCCGCAGCGTCTCGCTCAGCGGGGACGCGGGCATCGTGATAGGGGTCGATTTCGGCCACACCCATCTGCGGGTGGCGGTCGGCAACCTCGCCCATCAGGTCCTCGCCGAGGAGTCCGAGCCGCTGGACGTCGACGCCTCGTCGGCGGAGGGTTTCGGGCGGGCGGAGGCACTGGTCCGGCGGCTGATCGAGGCGACCGGGGTCGGCCCGGACAAGGTGATCGGCGTGGGGCTCGGTGTTCCCGGCCCGATCGACGTGGAGTCCGGCACGCTGGGCTCCACGTCGATCCTGCCGGGCTGGACGGGCATCAACCCCAGCAAGGAGCTGTCCGGTCGGCTCGGTGTGCCGGTCTACGTCGACAACGACGCCAACCTCGGCGCGCTCGGCGAACTGGTCTGGGGGAGCGGCCGGGGGGTGAAGGACCTCGCCTACATCAAGGTGGCCAGCGGGGTCGGCGCCGGCCTGGTCATCGACGGGCGGATCTACCGGGGCCCGGGCGGCACGGCCGGCGAGATCGGCCACATCACGCTCGACGAGTCCGGTCCGGTCTGCCGCTGCGGCAACCGCGGCTGCCTGGAGACCTTCACGGCCGCCCGCTACGTGCTGCCGCTCCTCCAGCCCAGCCACGGACCGGATCTGACGATGGAACGGGTGGTCCAGTTGGCCCGGGAGGGCGATCCGGGGTGCCGCCGGGTCATCGCCGATGTGGGACGGCACATCGGCAGCGGTGTCGCCAACCTCTGCAACCTGCTCAACCCGAGCCGGGTGGTGCTCGGCGGATCGCTCGCGGAGGCGGGCGAGTTGGTGCTCGGGCCGATCCGCGACTCGGTCTCCCGCTACGCCATCCCGAGCGCCGCCCGGCAGCTCTCGGTACTCCCCGGGGCGCTGGGCGGGCGGGCCGAAGTGCTGGGCGCCCTGGCCCTGGTGCTCAGTGAGATGGGGGATTCGACCCTTTTGGAAAGTACCTTGCCGAAAGCCACTCCTGCCTTCACTTAGATAACGGATGGCACCGTTGTCATCTCGTTAAGGATTTACTCCTTGACGCTGCCGTCGTAGCCGAGTTGACTGCCAGCCACCTCGGCCGCGACGTCGCGGCCTCGTCAGGGAGGCAACCCGTAATGAACGCAACGACGCGACGCATTGTCATAGGAACGGCCGCGGTCTCCATGGCCCTCTCCCTCGCCGCCTGTGGCAAGGCCGGTGACGACAAGGACTCCGGCGGGGGTGACGGCAAGACCATCGGCCTGCTGCTGCCGGAGAACAAGACCACGCGTTACGAGACGTTCGACCGCCCGATCATCGAGGCGAAGGTCAAGGCGCTCTGCGGCGACTGCGAGATCAAGTACAACAACGCCGCCGGTGACAGCGAGACCCAGAAGAAGCAGTTCGACGCGCTGGTCACCCAGGGGGTGAAGGTCATCATCCTGGACACCGTCGACTACAAGGCCGCCAAGTCCTGGGTCCAGCAGGCCGCGAAGAAGGACGTCAAGGTCGTCGCGTACGACCGCCTCGCCGAGGGTCCGATCTCCGCCTACGTGTCGTACGACAACGAGAAGATCGGCCAGCTCCAGGGCGAGGCGCTGGTCAAGGCGCTGGGCGCCAAGGCCAAGGAGAGCAACGTTGTCATGATCAACGGCTCGCCGACCGACCCCAACGCCCCCTTCTTCAAGAAGGGCGCGCACAGCGTCCTCGACCAGCAGGTCAAGAAGGTCGTGTACGAGCAGGACATCCCGGACTGGTCGCCGGACGAGGCCAACAAGAAGATGGGTGCCGCCATCGACTCGCTGGGCAAGACGGGCTTCCAGGGCGTCTACTCCGCCAACGACGGCATGGCGGGCGGCATCATCACGGCCCTGAAGAAGCAGGACATCAAGGTCCCGGTCGGCGGCCAGGACTCCGAACTCGCGGGAATCCAGCGCATCCTGACGGGCGAGCAGGCCTTCTCGATCTACAAGCAGATCAAGCCGGAGGCCGAGACCACCGCCGAGATCGCCGTCCGCCTGCTCAAGGGCGACAAGATCGACGACCTGGCCCCGGTCAAGGTCGACAGCCTCTCCGGCGAGTTCAAGGCCACCCCGTCGAAGCTGTACGACGCCTCGATCGTGACCAAGGAGAACGTCGCCTCCACGATCGTCGCCGACAAGGTGTACACGGTCGAGCAGATCTGCACCGCCCAGTACAAGGCGGCCTGCGCCGCCGCCGGGATCAAGTAACCGCCACCGCACGGGAGTTCTGCGTCCGCGACCGGACGGCGGGATCCCGGAGCTCCCCGGTCCGGTCCGGCACCCGCCCCGTCCATGCCCCGCAGCAGGGGGCGGGTGCCGGACTGTTTCGCCGGCCCGGGCACCGACTTCCCCCGGTGCCCGGCACCACCCCCCACCGCCGGTCAGGCGGCGAAGGAGATGATTCACGTGTCCGCTACGCCCGTGCTGGCGTTGCGCGGGATCTCCAAGCGGTTCGGCGCCGTCCAGGCGCTCACCGATGTGGACCTGGAGATCCACTCCGGCGAGGTGGTCGCCCTGGTCGGCGACAACGGCGCCGGCAAGTCGACCCTCGTCAAGACCATCTCGGGCGTCCACCCGATCGACGAAGGTGCCATCGAGTGGGAGGGCGGAACGGTCCGGATCAACCGGCCCAACGACGCCCAGGACCTCGGCGTCGCCACCGTCTACCAGGACCTGGCGCTCTGCGACAACCTCGACGTCGTCGCCAACCTCTTCCTCGGCAGCGAGCTGCGCCGGGCGTCCGTTCTCGACGAGATCGCCATGGAGAAGCGCGCCAAGGAGCTGCTGGACACCCTGTCCATCCGGATCCCCAGCGTCCGTATCCCGGTCGCCTCGCTCTCCGGCGGGCAGCGCCAGGTGGTGGCCATCGCCCGCGCGCTGATCGGCGACCCCAAGATCGTCATCCTGGACGAGCCGACCGCCGCCCTGGGCGTCGAGCAGACCGCCCAGGTCCTCGACCTGGTCGAGCGGCTGCGCGAGCGCGGCCACGGCGTCATCCTGATCAGCCACAACATGGCCGACGTACGCGCCGTCGCCGACCGGGTGGCGGTGCTGCGGCTGGGCCGCAACAACGGGGTCTTCGACGTGGCCACCACCTCCCACGAGGAGATCATCTCCGCGATCACCGGTGCCACGGACAACGCCGTCACGCGCCGTCAGGCCCGCACAGCGACGAAGGAGGACGCCAAGTGAGCGACCTCGCCAAGACCCCCAAGTCCCCCGAGACGTCCGAGACGTCCGAGACCTCCCGGGCCCCCGGAACCGCAGAGGGAGCCGCCGTCGAAGCGGCCCCCGGGGCGGCAGCCCCCGCCGTCGACCCGCGCCTGCTCGTGCGCGAGGAGGGCTTCAGGGGCTACTGGTCGGAGTTCACCCGCAAGGTGCGCGGCGGCGAGCTCGGCTCGCTGCCGGTCCTGGTCGGACTGATCGTCATCGCGGTCGTCTTCCAGATCCAGAACGAGAACTTCCTCTCCGCCAGCTCCATCGCCAACATCGCCGTCTACAGCTCCGGCCTCGGCATCATGGCGGTCGGCATCGTCTTCGTCCTGCTGCTCGGCGAGATCGACCTGTCGGTCGGCTCGGTCGCCGGGGTCGGCGCGGCCACCTGGGCCGTGCTCAACGTCAACCACGGCTGGCCCGAATGGGCCGCGGTGCTGGTGGCGGTGGGCGGCGGGCTGGTGCTCGGCGCGCTGCACGGCTTCTTCTTCGCCAAGATCGGGGTGCCCGCCTTCGTCGTCACCCTGGCCGGCTTCCTCGGCTGGAGCGGTCTCCAGGAGTGGATGATGGGCGGTGAGGGCTCGATCAACACCCCGTCCGGCAGCTTCGTGGAGAACCTCACCAACTACTTCTTCGAGGACAAGGCGGCCGGCTACGGGCTCGCCGTGGTCGCCGTCCTCGCGTACGCGGCCTCGCTCCTCATGGACAGCAGCCGCCGCCGGGCCGCCGGTCTGCCCGCCCGCCCGGTCAGCGAGGTCCTGCTCCGCACCGGCGTCGTCGCCGTGCTGTGCCTCGCCGTCGCGTTCGTACTGAACGAGCCCTCCGGCGCCCGCGGCCTGCCGCTGGCCCTGGTGCTCTTCCTCGCGGTGCTGGTCGTCGCGGACTTCGTCGCCCGGCGCACCAGCTTCGGCCGCCAGGTCTTCGCGGTGGGCGGCAACCCGGAGGCCGCGCGCCGCGCCGGTATCAGCGTCGACCGGGTCCGGATCACCGTCTTCGCGCTCTCCGGCATGCTCGGCGCCTTCGGCGGCCTCTTCATCGCCAGCCTCTCCGGCGGCGCCACCAAGAGCGTCGGCGGCGGCAACACCCTGATGCTGGTCATCGCGGCGGCCGTGATCGGCGGCACCAGCCTCTTCGGCGGCCGGGGCAAGGTCTGGTCCGCGCTGCTCGGCATGGTCGTGATCCAGTCGATCCAGCAGGGCCTGAACATGATCGGGATGGCCAACGCCATCCAGTACATGATCACCGGCGCGGTGCTGCTGGCCGCCGTGGTCATCGACTCGGTCTCCCGCCGCACGCAGAAGACCGCGGGCCGCGCGTAGCCCGTGGGCACCGCCGCGTCCGCCCGCCCGAGGCCTACCCCGGGCGGGCGGACGCGGCCGTATTTTCCGGACCATATGTACGGAGTGCGTACCGAACGGACCGCCCGATGCCCCCCGGCGCGACCGGAACATTAGACTCATCGGACCGGCATGCTCGACCAGCTCAAGACGCAAGGAGGCACGGGTGGCCCTGCTGACCCGCATCGGTGGACCGCGTGACCTGGACCGGCTCACGCCCGAGCAGCTGGAGCAGCTCGCCGAGGAGATCCGGACCTTCCTCGTCGACGCGGTGTCCAAGACCGGCGGCCACCTCGGCCCCAACCTGGGCGTCGTCGAGCTGACCATCGCCCTGCACCGGGTCTTCGACTCGCCGAGGGACAAGGTGCTGTTCGACACCGGGCACCAGAGCTATGTCCACAAGCTCCTCACCGGCCGCCAGGACTTCTCGAAGCTCAAGAGCAAGGGCGGCCTCTCCGGCTACCCCTCCCGGGCCGAGTCCGAGCACGACGTGATCGAGAACTCGCACGCCTCGACCGTCCTCGGCTGGGCCGACGGCCTCGCCAAGGCCAACGAGGTGCTCCGCAGGAACGACCACGTCGTCGCGGTCATCGGTGACGGCGCGCTCACCGGCGGTATGGCCTGGGAGGCGCTGAACAACATCGCCGCCGCCAAGGACCGCCCGCTGGTCATCGTCGTCAACGACAACGAGCGCTCCTACGCGCCGACCATCGGCGGCCTCGCCAACCACCTCGCCACCCTGCGCACCACCGACGGCTACGAGCGGTTCCTGGCCCGGGGCAAGGACATCCTGGAGCGCACCCCCGTCGTCGGCAGGCCGCTGTACGAGACGCTGCACGGCGCGAAGAAGGGCCTCAAGGACTTCATCGCCCCGCAGGGCATGTTCGAGGACCTCGGCCTGAAGTACGTCGGCCCGATCGACGGCCACGACATCGAGGCGCTGGAGTCCGCGCTCCAGCGGGCCAAGCGCTTCGGCGGCCCGGTCATCGTGCACTGCATCACCGAGAAGGGCCGCGGCTACACCCCGGCGCTCCAGGACGAGGCGGACCGCTTCCACGCGGTGGGCAAGATCCACCCGGACACCGGGCTGCCCATCGCCTCCTCCGGCCTCGACTGGACCTCCGTCTTCGGCGAGGAGATGGTCAAGCTCGGCAGGGAGCGCGAGGACATCGTCGCGATCACCGCGGCCATGCTCCAGCCGGTCGGGCTGACCAGGTTCGAGAAGGAGTTCCCGGACCGGATCTACGACGTCGGCATCGCCGAGCAGCACGGCGCGGTCTCCGCGGCCGGTCTCGCCACCGGCGGTCTGCACCCCGTCTTCGCGGTGTACGCCACCTTCCTCAACCGCGCCTTCGACCAGGTCCTGATGGATGTCGCGCTGCACAAGTGCGGTGTGACCTTCGTCCTGGACCGGGCCGGGATCACCGGCACCGACGGCGCCTCGCACAACGGCATGTGGGACATGTCGATCCTGCAGTGCGTGCCCTCCCTCCGGATCGCCGCCCCGCGCGACGCCGACCAGGTCCGGGCCCAGCTCCGCGAGGCCGTCGAGGTCGACGACGCGCCGACCGTGGTCCGCTTCTCCAAGGGCGCGGTCGGCCCGGCGGTCAAGGCCGTCGGCCGGGTCGGCGGGATGGACGTGCTCCGCGAGCCCGGCGCCACCCGGCCGGACGTACTGCTGGTCTCGGTCGGCGCGCTCGCCCCGATGTGCCTGGAGATCGCCGACCTGCTGGAGGCCCAGGGCATCTCGACGACCGTCGTCGACCCGCGCTGGGTGAAGCCGGTCGACGAGGCGATGGCCCCGCTCGCCGAGCGGCACCGGGTCGTCGTCACCGTCGAGGACAACAGCCGGGCCGGCGGGGTCGGCTCCGCCGTCTCCCAGGCCCTGCGCGACGCCGGGGTCGACGTACCGCTGCGCGACTTCGGCATCCCGCCGCGCTTCCTCGACCACGCCTCCCGCAAGGAGGTCATGGCCGAGATCGGGCTGACCGCGCCGGACATCGCCCGCCAGGTCACCGGCCTGGTCGCCAAGCTGGACGGCCGTTTCGGGAGCGGCACCGAGGCCGGTGCGGTGATCGAGCCCGCCCGCGACTGACGCCGCCGCGGCCCCGAGCGGGCCGGACCGCCGCCGCACGGCAATGGGCCGGTCGGGTCACCCTGTACGGGTGGTCCGACCGGCCCATTCGTGTGAAATCGCCCGATTTGTCACCCTGGTTCGTCGCGCCGGGCCCGAATCATGGCGTACACGACGAATGCGCGGAGGTACGCAGGTGACTGCCCAGCAGGACACACCACCCAGCGGTGACGGACTGTTCCGGACCAAGACGGTCGAGGAGTCCATCCGCGACACCGAGGAGCCGGAGCACGCGCTGCGGAAGTCCCTCTCCGCCCTGGACCTCACGGTCTTCGGCGTGGGCGTCATCATCGGCACCGGCATCTTCGTCCTCACCGGCAAGGTGGCCAAGGAGACGGCGGGGCCCGCCACCGCGATCGCCTTCGTCGTCGCGGGGGTCGTCTGCGCGCTGGCCGCGCTCTGCTACGCCGAGTTCGCCTCGACCGTCCCGGTCGCCGGTTCGGCGTACACCTTCGCGTACGCCTCGCTGGGCGAGCTGGTCGCCTGGATCATCGGCTGGGACCTGGTGCTGGAGTTCGCGCTGGGTACGGCGGTGGTGGCGGTCGGCTGGTCCGGGTACGTCCGCTCGCTGCTGGAGAACTTCGGCTGGCACGTCCCCGACGCGCTCTCCGGAACGGACGCGGCAAAAGGTTTCGGCTTCGACATCCTGGCGTTCTTCCTGGTGCTCGTGCTGACCGTGGTGCTGGTGCTCGGGATGAAGCTCTCCGCCCGGGTCACGACCGTGGTCGTCGCCATCAAGGTCGTGGTGGTCCTGATCGTGATCATCGCCGGGAGCTTCTTCGTGAAGGCGGCCAACTACTCGCCGTTCATCCCCGAGGCGCGGCCGCAGACCGGCGGCTCCGGCCTGACCGAACCCCTGGTCCAGCTGATGTTCGGCTACGCGCCCACCAACTTCGGCGTCATGGGCATCTTCACCGCCGCCTCCATCGTCTTCTTCGCCTTCATCGGTTTCGACGTGGTGGCCACCGCCGCCGAGGAGACCAAGGTGCCGCAGCGCGACATGCCGCGCGGCATCCTGGCCTCCCTCTTCGTCTGCACCGTGCTCTACGTGGCCGTCTCGCTGGTGGTGACCGGCATGGAGCACTACTCCGACCTGTCGGTGGAGGCCCCGCTCGCCGACGCCTTCAAGGCCGTCGGCCACCCCGTCTACGCCGGGCTCATCAGCTTCGGGGCCGCGATCGGCCTCACCACCGTCTGCCTCATCCTGCTGCTGGGGCAGACCCGGGTCTTCTTCGCGATGAGCCGCGACGGGCTGCTCCCCAGGTTCTTCTCCAAGACCCACCCGAAGTTCCGCACCCCGTACCGCCCGACCATCCTGCTCGGCGTGGTCATCGCCGTCGTCGCCGGGTTCACCAGCATCAACGAGCTGGCGGCGCTGGTGAACATCGGTACGCTCTTCGCCTTCGTCGTGGTCGCCCTCGGGGTGCTGGTGCTGCGCCGCACCCGCCCCGACCTGCACCGCGCGTTCCGTACCCCGTGGGTGCCGTTCGTCCCCATCGCGTCGGTGGCCGCCTCGGTGTGGCTGATGCTCAACCTCCCGGCGGAGACCTGGCTGCGGTTCGGTATCTGGATGGCCATCGGCGTGGTCATCTACTTCACCTACGGGCGTGCGCACAGCCGGCTGCACGGGCGGCGGACCGCGGGTGACGGCGGCCGGTCCGGCCGCGGGCGGAAGGGGCGCCCCGGGCAGGGGTCATAGGATGCCCATATGACTTGGTTGATCACGGGTGGCGCGGGTTTCATCGGGGCGCATGTCGTACGGGCGATGCTCGACGCGGGCGAGCGGGTGGTCGTGTACGACGACCTGTCGACCGGTGACCCGGCCCGGATCCCCGACGGGGTGCCCTTCGTCAAGGGCTCCACGCTCGACCGGGAGGCGCTGGACCGGGCGATCGCCGGGCACGGCGTCGACGGCGTCGTCCATCTGGCGGCCAAGAAGCAGGTGGCCGAGTCCGTGGCCCGTCCGCTGCACTACTACCGGGAGAACGTGTACGGGCTCCAGACCCTGCTGGAGGCCGTCACCTCGGCGGGCGCCCGCCGCTTCCTGTTCTCCTCGTCGGCCGCCGTCTACGGTCTGCCGGACGTGGACCTGGTCACCGAGGCCACGCCCTGCGCGCCCATCAACCCCTACGGCGAGACGAAGCTGGCGGGCGAGTGGATGGTCCGCGCGGCGGGCGCGGCGCACGGCATGGCGACGGCCTCGCTCCGCTACTTCAACGTGGCCGGCGCGGCCTCGGCGGACCTCGCCGACACGGGGGTCCACAACCTGGTCCCGATGGTCTTCGAGCGGCTCACGGCGGGCGAGGCCCCGCTGGTCTTCGGCGACGACTACGCCACCCCGGACGGCACCTGCATCCGCGACTTCATCCATGTCGCCGACCTCGCCACGGCCCATGTCGCCGTGGCCGGGGCGCTCGCGGCCCGTGGCGACGGCACCGACCTCACGGTCAACATCGGCCGGGGCGAGGGCGTCTCGGTGCGGGAGATGATCGCCCTGATCGGCGAGGTCACCGGCTACGGACCGGCGGCCGAGCCGGTGGTGCGGCCCCGTCGCCCCGGCGACCCGGCCCGGGTGGTGGCCGCCTCCGACCTGATGCGCTCCGAGCTGGAGTGGACGGCGCGGCACGGGGTGCGCGCGATGGTCGAATCGGCCTGGGAGGGCTGGTGCCTGTACCACCCCGAGGCGCGGCGCTGACGCGCTCCGGCCTACGGCGATGCCCCGGAACCACGCGGTTCCGGGGCATCGCCGTACGGCTGGTCCGGCCCGGTCAGCCGCCGGTCGCCGGCGACTTCTTCGCGGACTCGGGGATGGTGGAGTCCTCGCGGATCGCCTTCCAGAGCGTGTCGGCCTGGGGCCGGGCCGCGACGACCCGGTTCGGGTCCACCTTGTCGTACGCGACCGGCAGCATGATGGTCTCCATCGTGCCCGGGTCGACACCGTTCATTGACCGGGCGAACTCCGCCAGGGAGGTCAGCGAGGCCAGCCCGGAGTCGGTGGTCAGCGACTTGGTCGCGGAGTTGGCCACCTTGTAGGTCTTCGCCGGACTGCCCAGCAGGTCCTGCGACTTGACCTCGCTCAGCAGGGCCAGCAGGAACTGCTGCTGGAGGCCGATGCGGCCGAGGTCGCTGCCGTCGCCGATGCCGTGCCGGGTCCGGACGTAGGCGAGGGACTGGGTGCCGTCGAGCCGGTGCGTACCGGCGGTCAGGTCGAGCCCGGAGGACTTGTCGTGGATGGGCTTCTCGACGTCGACGGTGACTCCGCCGATGGCGTCGACGAGGTCCTTGAACCCGGCGAAGTTGATCTCCAGGTAGTGGTCGATGCGGACCCCGGACATCTTCTCCACGGTCTTGACCACACAGGCCGGGCCGACCTGGGAGTACACCGAGTTGAACATCACACGGTCCGCCGTGGGCACCGCCGTGCCGTCGGCCTTGGTGCACTCGGGCCGGGTCACCAGCGTGTCGCGCGGTATGGAGACCGCGACGGCCCTGCTCCGGCCCTCGGGGATGTGCACCACCATGGCGGTGTCGGAGCGCGCGCCGCTGACGGCGCCGCCACCGCCCAGCTCCTTGTTCTCGGCGCCGTCCCGCGAGTCGGAGCCGAGAACGAGCAGGTTCTGTCCGCTGGTCGGAAGCTTCTCGGGGCGGTCCTCGCCGAGCGCCTTGTCGATGTCGACGCCGGTGATGTTCCCGTCGAGCCTGCTGTACAGCCAGTACGTGGTAGCGCCACCGGCGACCACGAGCACCAGCAGCGTGACGAGCACGGCGCGCCTGATGCGCTGACCGCGGGTACGGACCTTGCGGCCCCGGGACTTGCGGCGGGAGGACGGATCGGATTCGTCAGACATACATGCAGCTCGTCATCGTCTGGGCCCCTGGGCCGGTGGGGGACCACTGAGGCGAGGCGGGACCTCCCGTCGCGGCCCGGCCACGGGGGACCGGGAAACGGAAGGGGGGATCGTACGGAACACCCGCCCGCGGCTCATGGGGCGCGCGCTGGGCAGGGTCACGGCGGGCGTCGCCGACCGCGCAGGCGCCGACGGATCGGACGCTGGAGCACTATAGGCAGATTTTCCGAGCGGGCGGGAGGGCGGCCGCCCTCGGGGAAGCCGGGAGGGGCCCGGCCCCGCGACGGCGAGGGTGGGAAGCGTCACACCCCGCGTACCTGCCGAGGACGTGCCCCGAGGCCCGGTCGGAGGCTGAGCATATGATGTGTCGGCCACGTACGGGCGGGTTGAAGAACCGGTGAAGCGGAGAAGGTGTTGCGGGCCATGCGGAGAAGAGCGTCGGACTCCGCGAGCGGCCCCCGCCCGCTCGACCCGCCGTCCGGCCACCGCCGGGTCCTCGGGACGCCGCGCGGCCGCTGGATGCCGCTCGGCAAGGACGGCAGGCTCACGCTCTACGCCCGTACGGAGGGCGGTCTGCTGCGCTGGACGCAGCGGAGCCCTGGCGGGGACCGGTGGGACGGGCCGGAGTTCCTGCCGGTCGCGGGTCTGACGGACGTGACCGTCGTTCAGGGCGCCAACTCCTACGTGCACTTTCTGGGCCGGCGCGAGCGCACCGGTGCCGACGGCCCGAAGGTGGACTTCGTCCACGCCGTCCAGTACCAGACCGGCCGCCCCGTCACCGCGTGGCGTTCCCTGGGCAACTTCCACCGCGACCGCGAGGAGGGCCGGAAGGCCGGTGCGCCGGCCGGGGCCGTCGACGCGAAAGGAACGGTCTTCGTCTTCGCACGCAACGCGGGGCGCGGACTCCAGATGCGCCGCGAGGGAAAGACCGGGAAGTGGGGGGCCTGGCAGGACCTCAAGGGGGTCGGGCTCGCCGCGGAGGTGGTGGCCTCGGCGACGTCGGGCGGGCTCGTGGAGGTCTTCGCACCCAGCGACAGCGGGGTGCAGCAGTGGCGTCAGGACGCCCCGGACGGCCCGCTGACGGCCGCCCGGCCCGCGCAGTTCTACGCGTTGGCGGGTTCCGCGACCGCGGTGGAGACGGCGCCCGACCGCCTCACCTACTACTGGACCGACGCGAACACGGCCGGGGTCGTCGCCCACCGGGCGGGCGCCTGGCCGCTGGCGGCGGGCGGGCAGCCGGGGGACGGCGCCGTCGTGGCGCTGCGCACCCCGCTCGACGGCTACGACTGCACGGTTCTCGCGCAGCGCGGGGCGGGCGGCACCCTGCTGATCGGGGTCTGCGGCACCGAGGCGGAGCAGGGCGGTGTCTGGTGGTCGGACACCACCAAGGAGTGCTCCGGCGATCCCGCCCTCGCGCTCGACGGGCACGGCCGGGTCGTCGTGGCCGTGTGCGAACCGGACGGGGGCGTGTCCCTCGCCCGGCAGGAGGACGGCCCGGGGCTCACGCTCCCGCCGCACTGGCACCGGATCTGATCCGGCGCCGTCCCCGTCGGGCTCCGGGAGCGCCGGGCGACACCCGGCGGCATCCGGCGACACCGGTTCGCCTCCCCGCGTTCATGTGACGTTCCCGTGGACTCGTAAAAGGTTGTACGAATTTTCCGGTGGGATTCCTCACGCCTTTTTGTCGTACATGTGCGCTTTTTTGGTTGGACATTGATCGCTTCCTTATGTGAAGGTTCTGTGACTTGCTCGTGGGTGAGCGGGGTCGACCGTCCGGAGAGACGTTCGGCATGGTGAATGACAGCTTTCGGTCTCATTCCGTTCGTCGTCCGGGCACGAGGTGGTGTCCGGACGCGGCAGGCGCTGGGCCGCAGTGGCGTGGGTGGTGGATGCCTCGTGGCCGGTTCCGGCAATCCGGAGGCGGGATCGTTGGTCTCGGCCTACCGGTCCGTCATACCCATGGGCGCGCGCCGGGGCATCGTCCGCAAAGTGCCCGCCCCGCTGCGCTCCGCCGTCAAGTCCTCGTTCACCTCCGTCGACGCCGTCCGGTCGGCGACGGTCGTCTGGGCGATGGGCGGCCGGCGCAGGACCCCCCGGCACAGCGCGGCCTACGCGCAGCGGGTGGTCCGCCTCGGGGGACGGCACATGCGCGCCCTCCTCGTCGAGGGCGCCACGGCGTGGGCGGCCCGGGCGCGCAATCTGCACATCCTCACCGCCGTGCTGGAGGCCGAGGGCATCGAGTACTTCTGCATCCGCGGCACCGCGAAGGACATCCCGACGGTCGCGGTGCCCGGCGCCCTCCGCGAGACCGTCGAGGAACTGCTCCGGCTCGCCTTCGAGGAGGCCCCCGGCTACATCGGCGCGGCCACCACGTCGGAGTCGGGCGTACGCCCCGGCGAGGACGCCAGGTCCTGGCGGCAGCTGCGCAAGCACGACGCCCTCCGGGTCGCCTGGTACGTCACCGACCCCACGCAGCACCTCGTCTTCGGTATCGACCAGGGTTGCGACCTGGAGTTCTGGGCGGAACGAGACGGCCACTACGAAGCCCCCCGCCCCAACCGCGTGGTCGACCAGGTCCCGGCGGACACCCCGAGGCCGGCCGCCCCGCAGGCACTCTTCGCCCTCGTGCCCGGCGCCTACACCACCGGGGTCGCACGGACCCTGCCGGAGTTCACCCAGCCCCTCCCGGACGACCACCTCTTCCCCATCGACGTCGTCTACACCTGGGTCGACGACTCCGACCCGGTGTGGGCCGCGGAACGGGACTCCGCCCGCTCCGGACGCCCCGGCGCCCCCGCCCCGGCCCTGCACGACCAGGCCGCCAACGACGCCCGTTTCACCAGCCGCGACGAACTGCGCTACTCGCTGCGGTCGCTGCACCAGTACGCGCCCTGGGTGCGCAACGTCTACCTGGTCACCGCGGGTCAGGTGCCCGCCTGGCTCGACACCGACGTACCGGGCCTGGAGGTCGTCGACCACCGGGAGATCTTCTCCGACCCCGCCGCGCTGCCGACCTTCAACTCCCACGCCATCGAGAGCCAGCTCCACCGGATCGACGGCCTGTCCGAGCACTTCCTGTACCTCAACGACGACGTGTTCCTCGGCCGGCCGCTCACCCCCGGACACTTCTTCCACGCCAACGGACTCAGCAAGTTCTTCCAGTCCAAGGCGCTCGTGCCGACCGGCTCCGCGGGCCCCGGCGACCTGCCGGTGAACGCGGCCGGCAAGAACAGCAGGGACCTCATCGAGCGGTCCTTCGGCACCCGGATCGCGCAGAAGATGAAGCACACCCCGCACGCCCTGCGCCGCAGCGTCCTCTCCGACATCGAGCGGGTCTACGCCGAGGAGCACCGCCGCACCCAGCACTCCCGCTTCCGCTCGCCCCAGGACGTCCCGATCACCTCGTCCCTGCACCACTACTACGGCTTCCACACCGGCCGGGCGACCGTCGGCAACCTGCGCTACGTCTACGTCGACCTCGCCGCCGACCAGGCGCCCCGCCGGCTCAACTCGCTGCTCGCCCGACGCGACTTCGACACCTTCTGCCTCAACGACACCGTCGTCCACCCCGACCCCGAGGCCCAGGACCGCATGGTCCGCTCCTTCCTCGCCCACTACTTCCCCGTACCCAGCCGGTACGAGCTGCCCGCCGGGACCACCGCACCCACCCGGCTCACCGACCGCCGCGTCCTCCGGCCGAGCCTGGACGCGGGCCCCTCCCACCACGGCCTCGCCGACGGAGCCGCCCGATGAAGCGCCGACGACCTCTGCGCGCCCTGCGCCGCCGGACAGGCCGGCAGATCACCCGCGTCCGGTCGGTGCTGCTGCGCCGGGTCTTCCTGCCGCGACGCGAGGGCCGGGCCGCCGTACTCCGCTATGCCGCCGTGCTCGACGGACAGACCGTCAACCTGCACGCCCGACTGCCGCGCCGGGTGCGCCCGGACGAGGGCGCCCGGATCGAGCTGAGGCGCCGGGGCCGCAGGTTCACCACCGACGCCCGGGTCTACACCGACCACGACGGAGGTGTCGCCATGGACGCCGCGGTCCTGCTCGGCCAGGACGTGCACGGGCTGCCCCTGACCCCCGGCCGCTGGAAGATCCGGCTCCGTCTCTCCCAGGGGCTGCGCCGCACACTGCCCCTGCTCCTCGTCGACCTCCCCGTGCCGTACGGCGGCCCGACCCGGCCCATGGAGGCGTCCGCGGCGACCGGGGCCCGCTACCGGCTCGGCCGGAGCGTCACCGGGAACGCCCGGGTGACGTTCAGCCCCTCCCAGCCCTCGGCGGAGGTGGTGCGCGTCCAGGTCAGCCACAGCCACGTCGAGGTCGCCTTCCGCGTGGTCGGAGGAGAGCCCGAAGCCCCCTGGGCCGAGTTCGTCGCCTCCGGGCGCCGGCTGGAGGCCGACGTCGAGCGGACCGCGGAAGGCCTGTGGCAGGTCACCGCACCGCTGCACCTCATGGCGCCCCGCCGGGACCGCGCCGAACAGTGGGACCTGGTCCTGTGCTCGGACAACCTGCGCGACATGCGCCTGGGACGGCGTCTGCACGACGTACGCAACCCCGGACGGGTCTTCGCCTACCGGCAGACCGCGGTCACTCCGGCCGGCCGGCCCCCCATGCTCGTACTGCCCCGCTACACACCCGCGGGTAACTTCCGCATCCAGTGCAGCCCGATGACGGAAGCCGCGTAACCGAGAACCCCATGAAGATCACCTTTCTCCTGCTCACCGCGGACGCCGTCGGCGGCACCGAACGGGCCGTGTTCAACCAGGCGGCCGAACTCGCCGGCAACCACGACGTCCGGGTCCTGAGCATCCTCAGGACCCGGACGGAACTGTTCTTCCCGATCGACGAGCGCGTCCGCGTCGACTACCTCATCGACCGGACCGGGCCCACCCCCGTCCCGGTCCGCCCCACCGGCCTGGCCGACGAGGCGTGGGCGCAGGTGGCCGACCGGCCGAGCACCCTGGTGGACCCCGCCTGGGAAGCGGCCTTCAACCGGCTGACCGACCTGGAACTGGAGTACGCGCTCCAGCACACCGACACCGATCTCCTCATCACCACCACACCGGCGCTCATGGCGCTCGCGGTGCAGCTCGCGCCCCCGCACGTGATGACGCTCCACCAGGAGCACCGGGTCTCCGAACTGCGCGGCCCCAGCGCCGAACCGCTGCTGCGCTACGCCTCCCGCCTGGACGCCCTCGCCGTACTCAGCAACCGCACCCGCGACTGGTTCGCCGAGACCCTCGGCCACAGCGCACCGCGCATCGACGTCGTCCCCAACGCCCTGCCGCGCGGCTTCCGGCCACGCTCCACCCTGGAGACCCGGACCGTCGTCATCGCGGGCCGGCTGGTCGGCGAGAAGCAGATCGACCACGCCATCACCATCTGGCACACCGTGGCCCGCCACCACCCCACCTGGACCCTGCGCATCTTCGGCGACGGCCCGCTCAGCGGCGCCCTGCGGCGCCAGATCGACGTGCTCGGCCTGCACGACAGCGTCCAGCTCAACGGCAACTCCCCGCACCTGGCCGAGGAATGGGCCAAGGCCAGCATCGCCCTGATGACCTCCCGCAACGAGGCGTTCCCCCTCGTGCTGACCGAGGCCCAGGCCGCCGGTGTCCCCGTCGTCTCCTACGACTGCCCCAACGGCCCCCGCGAGGTCGTCCTCGACGGACGGACCGGCATCCTCGTCCCGGCCAACGACACCGACGCCGCCGCCCGGGCGCTCATCCGGCTCATCGAGGACGCCCCGCTGCGGCACGGCATGGGGCGCGCGGCCGCCGAATCCGTGGCCCGGCTCGCCCCGCCCGTGGTGACCGCGATGTGGGAGGACGTCTTCGCCGGACTGGAGAGCGAACGGGCCTCCGGACAGCGCGAGGCCCGCAAGGCGGAGCGACAGGCCCTGCACTCCCTGATGAGCGGCCAGGAGGGAATCCTCCGCCCGGCCGCCCCGGCCCCCGCCACCACGGTCGACACCAAGGAGCAGCGCGCCCTGGAGGACCGGCTGCTCCGGTCCGACCGGGGCCTCGTACGCGACGGCGGACAGCTGTGCCGCCGGATGACCGCCGAATCGCCCTGGGACGTCGTCCAGCACAACCTGGCGCTGGTCGCCACGGCCCTGGAACAGGCCCGGATCCCGTACTTCGTCACCCGGGACACCAACGTCCGGCACGCCGTCGCCGTCCACAGCTCCAACCGGGAGCTCGTCCTCAAGGCGCTCACCGCGACCCACGGCAGCAGCGCCGTCTACGTGGCGCTGCTCAACGAACGCCAGAGCCCGACCGCCACGGTCCTCGCCGCCTTCGCCGAACGCCACGCCCAGACCGCCTGCCCGGCCGTCCGCGTCTACCAGAACACCGTCAGCCCCGCCCGCACCCTCCGCCTCGCCGGGGTCTACGGCTGCACGATCAACTTCTGGGAGGAGGACCCCGAGGACCCGCGGATGATGGTCTCCCCGGTCCGCACCGTGGTCGGGGACAAGGTGCCCACCCGGACCATGCACCAGACCCAGACGGTGCTGGGCGGACGCACCTACCCCACCATCGAGCCGTACGCCCGCACCGTCCACGGGGACGTCGACTTCCCCGTCGACGCCGTGTACACCTGGGTCGACGGCGGCGACGTCGCCTGGCTGGAGCGGAAGAACGCGGTGATGCGCGCCCTCGGCATGGAGACCGAGGACTCCGCGAGCAGCGCCGCCCGCTTCCGCGACCGCGACGAACTGCGCTACTCGCTGCGCTCCATCGACATGTACGCCCCGTGGATCCGCACCATCCACCTGGTCACCGACCAGCAGGTCCCGGACTGGCTCGACGTGGACCACCCGAGGGTCCGGGTCGTCGACCACCGGGAGATCTTCGCCGACCCGTCGGTGCTGCCCACGTACAACTCGCACGCCATCGAGAGCCAGCTGCACCGCATCGACGGGCTGTCCGAGCACTTCCTGTACTTCAACGACGACGTGTTCATCGGCCGGGTGCTCCAGCCGGGCATGTTCTTCCACAGCAACGGCGTCGCCAAGCACTTCATGTCCCCCACGACCGTGCCCATGGGGCCGACAGAGGGCACCGACGAGTTCAACATGAGCGCCGCCAAGAACAACCGCGCCCTGATAGCCGACACCTTCGGGCAGTTCCTCGCGCACTCCTTCCTGCACGCGCCGCACCCGCTGCGCCGCAGCGTCCTCGCCGACATCGAACGTTCCTACCCGCAGGCCGTCGCGGCGACCGCCGCCGGCCGGTTCCGCAGCCACTCCGACCTGGCGATCGCCTCCTCGCTGCACCACTACTACGGCTTCCACACCCAGCGTTCGGCGCCGGGCAGCATCAACTGCGGCTTCGTCAACGTGGGACTGAGCGAGCACAAGCAGCGGCTCTCCCGCCTCCAGCTCAACCGCCCGCACGACGTCTTCTGCCTGAACGACTACCACGACGGCGATGTCACCGAGGACGAGCAGGACGCCGTCCTGGCGGCGTTCCTGCCCTCGTACTTCCCGGTGGCCAGCCAGTTCGAGGCCGGCTCCCCGCGCAACCAGCGCTTCCACGCCGGACAACTGCCGCAGTGGCCGCTGTGAGCGCGCCCCACGCCGCCCGCCGTCCGCCCGCCGCGCCCGATCGGAGCACCGACCGACCATGACCCAGCCCCCCGAGGCGAGCTCCACCTCCCTGTTCCAGGTGTTCGCCCACGCCGACGACGACCTCTACTTCGTCAACCCCGACCTGTACCGGGTGCTGGCCGCGGGCCACCGCGTCACCAGCGTCTACCTCACGGCCGGTGAGGCCGACGGACGCAACGTGGACACCCGCGACCCGCTGCGGGACCAGGCCCCGGTCGACTTCGCCGGCTACATGGAGGCCCGCCAGAACGGTCTGTGCGCCGCCTACGCCACCATGGTCCTCGGCGACCGGGAGGCCCCCTGGACCCGGGAGCCGGTCGAGCTCGTTCCGGGCGTGGCCGCCGAGCGGTTCTACCTGGAGCAGGCGCCGCACGTGCAGCTCTTCTTCCTGGGGCTGCGGATGGCGGACACCGCGCACGGCTTCCCCGCGGACGGGCCGCAGGCCCGGCTGACCAGCCTGTGGGACGGGCGCGCCGCCCGCCAGCCCACCCTCCTCGCCGCCGGGTCCGCGCTGCACCAGCCGCAGGAACTCGGCCGCGAGGACGTCGTCGCCGCGCTCACCCAGCTCCTCTCCTACGCCCGGCCCACGCTGCTGTGGACCATGGACCCGGACCCGCTGCACGAGTCGTACGACGAGGGCCGCGGCATCACCTCCAGCGACCACGCCGACCACACCGCCACCGCCCAGTTCGCCCGCGAGGCGCTCCGCCGCCACCTGCGCGCCGGAAGCCGCCCGCCGCTGACCGAGCACTTCACCGGCTACGGCAACAAGAACTGGCCGAGCAACCTCAGCGAACGCTCCCACGCGCTCAAGAAGTCCCTGATCGACGTGTACGCGGGCGCCGACGGCCACCCGTGCGCGCACCGCCACTGCGGCGACCTCCAGCTCGGCGACGGGGCCGACATCCGCCGCTACGGCTGGAGCACCCGCAGCCGCTACCCCCAGGGCACCCAGTGGCTGCACCGGCAGGGCGACGGCCGGCTCGCCGCGTACACCGTCCTCGGCGACCAGGCCGCCGTGTGGACGGAGACCGAGGCGGGCGGCGGACACTTCGAGGGGCCGCTGCTGCTGCCGGGCGGTGACCTCCTGCCGTGCCTCGCCGTCGCCCCCGACCGCACCGGGGGCGTCCACCTCGTCGGACTGCGGCGCGTCCAGGGCCCCGAGGGCCGGGCCGATGTCGACGTGGTCCGCATGTGGCGCCAGGGGCACACCGGTTCCGTGCTGCCCTGGGAGTCCCTCGGCAACCCCGACGAGGCCACCGGGGACTGGCGGCGGTGCCGCGAGGCCGGGGTCCCCGCCGCCGTGGTCGACCCGGCCGGTCACCTCCATGTCTTCGTACGGAACTTCTCCGTGGGCGTCAGCATGCGCCGCGAGACGCCGGAGGGGCTCACCGCCTGGGAGGTGCTCGGCGGGCGCTGGATGCAGGACTCCCTGACCGCGGTGGCGCGCTCCACCGGCCGCATCGACATGTACGCCACCAACCGCACCGGCGGGGTGCGGTGGCGGCAGGAGGCCGTCTACGGACCGTTCAAGCTGGAGGACCAGCTGGTCACCGGGGTGCCGGAGAGCTGGCGCCCGGCCTCCGGCCTGACCCCCGTACAGGTCGGCCGCAACCGTGTCGCGCTGTTCTACCGGGAGGAGGACTCCGGAGCGGTGATGCGCCACCGGCAGCGCCCCAACGGGACGTGGGAGCAGCGGGTGGACCGGCTCAGCGACGACGGCGGCACCGGGGCGGTCGCCGCCGCCCGGCTGCTCACCCCGGAGCGGGACCTCCTGGTCGTCGCCCGCCGGGACGAGCGGAGCAGGCCCGCGGTGACCGTGCTCCCCACGGACGGGCGGACCACCGCGCCGCCCGACTGGGAACACCACGAGATCGTCATGACCGGGGCACCGGCGGTCGCCGCCGACGCGCACGGCCGGGCGGTCGTCGCCGTGTTCGGCACGGACGGACGGCTGCACTGGACGAGGCAGGACACGTCCTGGCCGGACCCCGGGTTCGGCCCCTGGCACGCGGCCTGACCCCGGCCCGGACCACCCGACCACGGACACGAGAAGAAGAGACCATGCGAAAGATCTGCGTCATCGGCAACTCGGTGGCCGCCTCCCGCACCGAGGAGGAGTCCCCGCTCGCGGGCTGGGGCCAGTACCTCGGGGAGTTCCTGGGCCCCGACTGCGACATCCGCAACTACGCGCGCGACGCCATGACGCTGCGGGACTACTTCACGGGCCGGTTCGCCGCGCTGCTCACCCTCGTCGGCCCCGGTGACCTCGTCCTCGTCGCCTTCGGCCATGTCGAGCAGCGGATCAACCAGCTCAACCGGTACCACGGCCCGCGGGAGTACAAGGAGTACCTGCGGCTGTACGTCGAGGCGCTGAGGGCCGAGGGAGCCGTGCCGGTCCTGGTGACCCCGGCGGCCCGCTGCGTCTTCGACGCCCGGGGCGCCGTGGTGGACAGCCACGACGGATACGCCCGGCTGACCCTGGAGGCCGCGGCGGAGACCGGCTGCCCGGTCGTCGACATGAACGCCGCCACCACCGGGCTCCTCACCGAGCTGGGGCCCACACGGGCCCGGGGCCTGTTCCGGTGGCTGGACCCGGGGGAGCACCCGGCGCATCCGAAGGGCATCGTCGACGCCTCGCACTTCAACCACGAGGGGGCCCGGGAGGCGGCGCGGCTGGTGGCGGCCGGACTGGCCGCCGTGCCGGGGCTGCCACCCGGCCTGGTGGACGTCCAGAGCCTGGCGCCCGGACAACTGCCGCCCGTGCAGCCCGAGTTCACCGTGCAGCAGCCGCAGCTCGCGCTGACCTCCCCGCCCGTGACGTCCGCCGCCCCGGCCGTGACGTCCCCGTCCTTCGGCGAACCGGTCGGTGCCGCGCGCAAACTGACCGGCACGGCTCCCGAGGGCGCCGACTACGTACTCCTCTTCGAGGAGGGGGAGTACCTCGGCGGCACCCGCACCGACGGGGACGGGGGGTGGCAGTGGCGGCGCGCCGTGCGATGGCCCGCCGGGCGGCACAAGGTGACCGCGGTCGCCCTCGTCGGCCCGGGGGTGTCCACCGCGGCGGAGACCGAGTTCGAGGTCGTCGACCGGCTGGCGGCGCCCGAGGTGATCGGCCCGCGCAAGGGTGCCTGGAGCGGCCCCCGCCCCCGGTTCTCGGGCACGGCCGCGCGCGGCACCGACAAGGTCATGGTGCTGGAGCAGGGGCGGCTGATCGCCGAGGCCCCGGTCCAGGACGACGGGAGCTGGCGGGTCACCCACCCCCACGACTGGCGGCCGGGCACCTACGAGGTGGAGTTCGTCGCCGTGTTCAGCGCCATCCACTCGCCCCCGGCACGGCTGGAGCTGAGGGTGCACGGCGTTCCCGAGGACAGCTGGCTGCACACCTCGATGTCCGCGCGCGCCTCCTGCGGCCCGGACTGCGCGCACTATCCGGCGCTCCCCGCCTGGTGAGACGGCCCCCGGACAGCGGAACGGGCCGCACGGAACGATCTCCGTGCGGCCCGCCGTCGCGTCGGCGAAGGGTGGTTACGCGGGAACGCTGGCCACGCCCTGCGCGAGGAACTTCTTCCCGTTCATCCGCTCCGAGACGCCCTCACGGTCCAGGTACGGCGTGATGCCGCCCAGGTGGAAGGGCCAGCCGGCGCCGGTGATCAGGCAGAGGTCGATGTCCTGGGCCTCGGCGACGACGCCCTCGTCCAGCATCAGACCGATCTCCTGCGCCACCGCGTCCAGCACCCGGTCGCGCACCTGCTCCTCGGACAGGACGACGTCGCCCTGCTTGAGGAGGGCAGCGACCTCCGGGTCCAGCTCCGGCTTCCCGGAGTCGTAGACGTAGAAGCCGCGCTTGCCGGCCTTGACGACGGCCGCGAGGTTCTCCGAGACGGTGAACCGGTCCGGGAAGGCGCGGTTCAGGGTCTCCGAGACATGCAGACCGATGGCCGGGCCGACCAGTTCCAGCAGCACCAGCGGCGACATCGGCAGACCCAGCGGCTCGACGGCCCGCTCGGCGACGGCGACCGGGGTGCCCTCGTCGATGACGTTCTGGATCTCGCCCATGAAGCGGGTGAGGATGCGGTTGACGACGAACGCCGGGGCGTCCTTCACCAGCACCGCGGTCTTCTTCAGCTTCCGCGCCACACCGAAGGCCGTGGCCAGCGAGGCGTCGTCGGTCCGCTCGCCGCGGACGATCTCCAGCAGCGGCAGGATCGCGACCGGGTTGAAGAAGTGGAAGCCGACGACCCGCTCGGGGTGCTTCAGCTTCGACGCCATCTCGGTGACCGAGAGCGAGGAGGTGTTGGTGGCGAGGATCGCGTGCGCCGGGGCGACCGCCTCGACCTCCGCGAACACCTGCTGCTTGACGCCGATCTCCTCGAAGACGGCCTCGATGATGAAGTCGGCGTCGGAGAAACCCTCCGCCTTGTCCAGCACGCCCGTGACCAGGGCCTTCAGGCGGTTGGCCTTGTCCTGGTTGATCCGGCCCTTGCCGAGCAGCTTCTCGATCTCGGAGTGGACGTAGCCCACGCCCTTGTCGACCCGCTCCTGGTCGATGTCGGTCAGCACGACCGGCACCTCCAGGCGGCGCAGGAAGAGCAGCGCCAGCTGCGAGGCCATCAGACCGGCACCGACGACACCGACCTTGGTGACCGGGCGGGCCAGGTTCTTGTCCGGGGCACCGGCCGGGCGCTTGGCGCGCTTCTGGACCAGGTTGAAGGAGTAGATCCCCGAGCGCAGCTCGCCGCCCATGATCAGGTCCGCGAGGGCCCGGTCCTCGGCGTCGAAGCCGGCGCCCAGGTCGCCGTCCTTGGCCGCCTCGATGATCTCCAGCGCGCGGTACGCGGCCGGGGCCGCACCGTGCACCTTGGAGTCGGCGATGGCCCGGCCGCGCGCGACGGCCTCGTCCCAGGCCTCGCCGCGGTCGACCTCGGGACGCTCCACGGTGACCGTGCCGTTCAGCACGTCCGCCGTCCAGACCAGCGACCGCTCCAGGAAGTCCGCGCCCTCGAAGAGCGCGTCGGCGATGCCGAGCTCGAAGACCTGCTTGCCCCTGAGCTGACGGTTCTGGTTCAGCGAGTTCTCGATGATGACCGAGACCGCGCGGTCGGCACCGATCAGGTTGGGAAGCAGCGCGCAGCCGCCCCAGCCCGGGACCAGACCGAGGAAGACCTCGGGCAGCGAGAAGGCGGGCAGCGCCTTGGAGACGGTCCGGTACGAGCAGTGCAGCCCGACCTCGACACCGCCGCCCATCGCCGCGCCGTTGTAGTAAGCGAACGTCGGGACCGCGAGGCCGGACAGGCGCCGGAACACGTCGTGGCCGCCCTTGCCGATGGCCAGCGCGTCGTCGTGGTTCTTCAGCAGCTCGACGCCCTTGAGGTCGGCGCCGACGGCGAAGATGAACGGCTTGCCGGTGATGCCGACCCCGGTGATCGCACCCTCGGCGGCCTCCTTCTCGACCTGGTCGATCGCGGCGTTCAGGTTCGCCAGCGACTGCGGTCCGAAGGTGGTCGGCTTGGTGTGGTCCAGGCCGTTGTCCAGCGTGATGAGGGCGAAGCGGCCCGCACCGGCCGGGAGGTCCAGGTGGCGTACGTGCGCCTGGGTGACGACCTCGTCGGGGAACAGCTCGGCCGCACCCTTCAGAAGCTCAGCGGTGGAGCTCACTTGTTGCCTCCGTTGAAGTTCGGGTTCTCCCAGACGACCGTCGCGCCCATGCCGAAGCCGACGCACATGGTGGTGATGCCGTAGCGGACCTCGGGCTGCTCCTCGAACTGCCGGGCCAGCTGGGTCATCAGACGCACGCCCGAGGAGGCCAGCGGGTGACCGTAGGCGATGGCGCCGCCGTACTGGTTGACCCTCGGGTCGTCGTCGGCGATGCCGTAGTGGTCGAGGAAGGCGAGCACCTGGACGGCGAACGCCTCGTTGATCTCGAACAGACCGATGTCGTCGATCGTCAGACCGGCCTGGGCCAGGGCCTTCTCGGTCGCGGGGATCGGGCCGTAGCCCATGACCTCCGGCTCGACACCGGCGAAGGCGTAGCTGACCAGCCGCATCTTGACCGGGAGGCCCAGCTCGCGGGCGACGTCCTCGGCGGCGAGCAGCGAGGCGGTGGCGCCGTCGTTGAGCCCGGCGGCGTTACCGGCGGTGACCCGGCCGTGCGGACGGAACGGGGTCTTCAGACCGGCGAGCGACTCCAGGGTCGTCCCCGGGCGCATCGGCTCGTCGGCGGTGACCAGGCCCCAGCCGGTCTCCCCGGCCTCGGCGTTGGTGCGGCGGACCGAGATCGGCACCAGGTCCTGCTGGATCTTGCCGTCGGCGTACGCCTTGGCGGCCTTCTCCTGCGAGCGCACCGCGTACTCGTCGGCGCGGGCCTTGGTGATCTGCGGGTAGCGGTCGTGCAGGTTCTCCGCGGTCATCCCCATGAAGAGGGCGGACTCGTCGACCAGCTTCTCCGAGACGAAGCGCGGGTTCGGGTCCACGCCCTCGCCCATCGGGTGGCGGCCCATGTGCTCGACACCGCCGGCGACCACGACGTCGTACGCGCCGAAGGCGATCGAACCGGCCGTCGTGGTGACGGCGGTCAGGGCGCCCGCGCACATGCGGTCGATCGAGTAGCCGGGCACGGACTGCGGCAGACCCGCCAGGATGCCCGCCGTGCGGCCCAGGGTCAGACCCTGGTCACCGATCTGGGTGGTCGCGGCGATGGCGACCTCGTCGATCCGCGCGGGGTCCAGGTCCGGGTTGCGGCGCAGCAGCTCCCGGATGGCCTTCACGACGAGATCGTCGGCGCGGGTCTCGTGGTAGATGCCCTTCGGGCCCGCTTTGCCGAACGGGGTACGGACGCCGTCGACGAAGACGACGTCCCGGATGGTACGAGGCACGGTGGCTCTCCTCCAGGGTGCGGGATGGCACTGCTGCGCGGCACGCCCGGAAGCGTGCTGCTCCCCACATGCTACTTGCGGGTAACCAGACTGCCCACCCCCTGCGCCGGGAGCGGCGAAGGTCACACGGCCCCGCCCCCGGTCCCGGCCCCGGGAACGCCGAACGCCGGACGGGCCGGAATCGGTCCGTCCGGCGTTCGGGCGCGTACGGGTCGGGAACCTGGCGCGATTACGCCCCCGGTGCGGCCGGCTCAGGCGGCCGACGACAGCGCGCGCAGCAGCAGCGGGGCCACCTGCTCGATCTGCCAGCGGCGCGCCCCGTACCCGGCGAGCGCGGTCTCCACCGCGTCCGGCGTCGGGTGCTTGGGCGGCTCCCAGCAGAGCCGGCGCACCGTGTCCGGGGTGATCAGGTTCTCCTGCGGCATGTGCAGCCGCTCGGCGAGCTCCGACACCGCGGTGCGGGCGGCCGAGAGCCGGGCCGCCGCCGCGGGGTCCTTGTCCGCCCAGGCGCGGGGCGGCGGCGGGCCGGTGAGCGCCTGGCCGGGCTGCGGCAGCTCGGACTCCGGCAGCGCCTTGGCCCGGTCGACGGCCGCCTGCCACTGCTCCAGCTGGCGCCGCCCCATGCGGTGGCCGAAGCCGGGGAGCGCGGTCAGGGCCTGGACGTTCGGCGGGAGCGCGAGGGCCGCCTCGATGATCGCGGCGTCGCCCAGCACCTTGCCCGGGGAGACGTCGCGGCGCCGGGCGACCTGGTCGCGCGCGGTCCACAGCTCCCGGACCGCCGCCATCTGACGGCGGCGGCGGACCTTGTGCATGCCGGAGGTGCGTCGCCAGGGGTCCTTGCGCGGAGGAGCGGGCGGGGCGGCGGCGATCGCGTCGAACTCCTCGCGCGCCCACTCCAGCTTGCCCTGCCGGTCGAGCTCGTCCTCCAGGGCGTCGCGCAGGTCGATCAGCAGCTCGACGTCGAGCGCCGCGTAGCGCAGCCAGGGGTCGGGCAGCGGACGGGTCGACCAGTCGACGGCGGAGTGCCCCTTCTCCAGGGAGAAACCGAGCACGTTCTCCACCATGGCGCCGAGGCCGACGCGCGGGAAGCCGGCCAGCCGGCCGGCCAGCTCGGTGTCGAAGAGCCCGGTGGGGGTCATCCCTATCTCGCGCAGACACGGCAGGTCCTGGGTGGCGGCGTGCAGGATCCACTCGCTGCCGGTCAGGACCTCGCCGAGTCCGGACAGGTCGGGGCAGCCGACCGGGTCGATCAGCGCACTGCCGGCGCCCTCCCGGCGCAGCTGCACCAGATAGGCGCGCTGGCCGTAGCGGTAACCCGAGGCCCGCTCGGCGTCGACGGCCACCGGCCCCGACCCGCGGGCGAAGGCGGCGACCACCCGGGCCAGCGCGTCCTCGGACGCCACCACCGGGGGAATGCCCTCGCGCGGTTCGAGCAAGGGGATCGGCGCCGGGGCGACGTCGTCCGGGGGAGCGCCCCCGGTGGTTCGCAGTGAACTGTCTGCTGCGGTCTCTTGGGCGTCGGTCACGTGTCAAGGGTATCCGTGTATGCACGGAGCCCGTCGACGGAACGTTCCGCCGACGGGCACCGATGAGCACAAACCAGCCGGGCCGTGGCCGTGCGCGCGGTCCGGTGCGGGTGTCAGTGGATGATCCCGGTACGCAGCGCGACGGCGACCATGCCCGCGCGGTCGCCGGTGCCGAGCTTGCGGGCGATCCGGGCGAGGTGGCTCTTGACGGTGAGCGCGGACAGGCCCATCGAGACGCCGATGGCCTTGTTGGACTGGCCCTCGGCGACCAGCCGGAGCACCTCCACCTCGCGGCCGGACAGTTCGCGGTAGCCGCCGGGGTGGCCGGAGGCGCCCGGCGGGCGTCGGTGCATACGGGCGGCGTTGGCGCCGATGGGCGCGACGCCGGGGCGGGCGGGGTGGCCGATATTGGTTCGTGTTCCGGTGACGACGTAGCCCTTCACGCCGCCCGCGAGGGCGTTGCGGACGGCGCCGATGTCGTCGGCGGCGGACAGGGCGAGGCCGTTCGGCCAGCCGGCCGCCCGGGTCTCGGACAGCAGGGTCAGCCCGGAACCGTCGGGCAGGTGGACGTCGGCTACGCAGATGTCGCGCGGGTTGCCGACGCGGGGACGGGCCTCCGCGATGGACGACGCCTCGATGACGTCACGTACTCCGAGTGCCCACAGATGGCGGGTGACGGTGGAACGGACGCGCGGGTCGGCCACGACGACCATGGCCGTCGGCTTGTTCGGGCGGTAGGCGACCAGGCTTGCGGGCTGCTCTAGGAGAACGGACACCAGGCCTCCTGGGGAGTGGCGGGACGGGCCGGCTCAGTGGTGGGCCGGGGCGAACCGTGCTTGAAGGGTCATTGACCTCTTCGGCAGCAGGACCCTGCTCCTTTAGGGGATGATCGCGATTTGATGCGTAACAATTCGGGCAAATCGGGCGCACGATCGATTGTACGAAAAAAGTGCCGGTGACTGGGCGACATGGGTGACGCGCAGTGACCGGCACAGCCCGTTTTCGGCCATTCGGAAGATTGTGCGGTTCGGAGGGGTGCGGGCCGCTCAGGAGACCTGGGGGCCGCGCCGCTGGGGGAGCGTCACCACCGCCGCGTCCACCGGCCCCGAGGGCGGCAGACCGGCGATCTGGCAGAGCAGATCGCCCCAGGCCATCAGGTGCGCGGCGGCGTCCGGGACCCCGCCCCGGCCCTCCCTCGGCGTCCAGGACGCCCGGATCTCGATCTGGGTCGCCGGACGCCGCGTCTCCAGCGTGCCGAAGTAGTGCGAACCCGCCCGGGTCACCGTCCCCCCGGCCTCCCCGTACGACAGGCCGCGCGCCTCCAGCGCACCGGTCAGCCAGGACCAGCACACCTCGGGCAGCAGCGGATCGGCGGCCATCTCCGGCTCCAGCTCGGCCCGCACCAGCGTGACCAGCCGGAAGGCGCCCTGCCAGGCATCGTGCCCGGCCGGGTCGTGGAGCAGCACCAGACGGCCGTCGGCCAGATCGTCCTCGCCGTCGACGACCGCCGCCTCCAGCGCGTACGCGAACGGGGCCAGCCGCCGGGGCGGCCGGGTCGGTTCCACCTCCAGCTCGGGGCGGAGCCGCGCCGCGTGCAAGGCGTCCACCGCCGACCGGAACGCGGGCGGGACGAAACCGCCCTCCTCGCTGTCCTTGCCGTCAGCGTCGTCGGTTCGATCGGAGAAGTGTCCCTGCGCCGGAGCCATGCGGGGAAGAGTAGGCGGAAGAGGCGCTTCGCGCAGGGAGGGACACATACACGTGCCCGGCCGCCGGGGCCGCCGTGCGAAGATTCCTGGTGTGAGTGCCAACGATCGCCCCATGGGCCAGCAGCCGAAGACCCCCGCCACCCATGAGTCGGCGTTCCTGAAGGCGTGCCGCCGCGAGCCGGTCCCGCACACGCCGGTCTGGTTCATGCGCCAGGCGGGCCGCTCGCTCCCCGAGTACCTGAAGGTCCGCGAGGGCATCCCGATGCTCGACTCCTGCATGATCCCGGAGCTGGTCGCCGAGATCACGATGCAGCCCGTCCGCCGCCACAAGGTCGACGCCGCGATCTACTTCAGCGACATCGTCGTCCCCCTCAAGGCCATCGGGATCGACCTCGACATCAAGCCCGGCGTCGGCCCGGTCATCGCCGACCCGATCCGCACCCGCGCCGACCTGGCCCGGCTGCGCGACCTGACGCCCGAGGACGTCTCGTACGTCACCGAGGCCATCGGCCTGCTCACCGCCGAGCTGGGCGCCACCCCCCTCATCGGCTTCGCCGGGGCGCCGTTCACCCTGGCCAGCTACCTCGTGGAGGGCGGCCCGTCCCGCAACCACGAGCACACCAAGGCCCTGATGTACGGCGACCCGGAGCTCTGGGCCGACCTGCTGGACCGGCTCGCCGAGATCACCGGCGCCTTCCTCAAGGTGCAGATCGAGGCGGGCGCCTCGGCCGTCCAGCTCTTCGACTCCTGGGTGGGCGCGCTGTCCCCCGCCGACTACCGGCGCTCGGTGCTCCCCGCCTCCGCGAAGGTCTTCGACGCGGTCGCCGGCTACGGCGTCCCCCGCATCCACTTCGGCGTCGGCACCGGCGAACTCCTCGGCCTGCTCGGCGAGGCCGGTGCGGACGTGGTCGGCGTCGACTGGCGCGTCCCGCTGGACGAGGCCGCGCGCCGGGTCGGCCCCGGCAAGGCGCTCCAGGGCAACCTCGACCCCGCCGTGCTGTTCGCGCCGACCGAGGCCGTGGAGGCCAAGACCCGCGAGGTGCTGGACGCCGCCGCCGGTCTGGAGGGCCACATCTTCAACCTGGGCCACGGCGTGATGCCGTCGATGGACCCGGACGCGCTGACCCGGCTCGTCGACTTCGTCCACACCAGCACCGAGCGCTGACCCGCCGCCGGACGCGGGCCCCGCCGTTCAGGCGGTGCCCGCCCGGCGCACCGCCGTCACCGCCTTGCGGGCCGCCACCAGCACCGGGTCCCACACCGGGGAGAACGGCGGCGCGTACCCCAGGTCCAGGGCGGTGAGCTGCTCCACCGTCATCCCCGCCGTGAGCGCCACGGCCGCGACGTCCACCCGCTTGGCCGCCCCGTCCCGGCCCACGATCTGCACCCCGAGCAGCCGCCCCGTGCGGTACTCCGCGAGCATCTTCACCGTCATCGGCCGCGCCCCCGGGTAGTAGCCCGCCCGGCCCGTCGACTCGATCGTCGCCGTCACGAACCGCAGCCCCACCGCGCGGGCGTCCTTCTCCCGCAGACCGGTGCGGGCGATCTCCAGGTCGCACACCTTGCTCACCGCCGTCCCGACCACCCCCGGGAACGTCCCGTAGCCGCCCGCGACGTTGGACCCGATGACCTGGCCGTGCTTGTTGGCGTGGGTGCCCAGCGCGATGTGCCGGGTACGGCCCGCCACCAGGTCGAGCACCTCGACGCAGTCGCCGCCCGCCCAGATGTCGTCCCGGCCGACGACCCGCATCGACAGGTCCGTCAGCAGCCCGCCGTGCGGGCCCAGCGGGAGGCCCGCCGCCCGCGCCAGCTCCGTCTCCGGCTCCACCCCGATGCCGAGCACCACCACGTCCGCCGGGTACTCCGTCCCGCCCGCCACGACCGCGCGGACCCGCCCGTCCGGGCCGGTGCGGATCGCGGTGACCCCGGCCCGGTTCACCGTGGTGATGCCGAGACCGTCCATCGCCTCGTGCACCAGCCGCCCCATGTCCGGGTCGAGCGTCGCCATCGGCTGCTCGCCCCGGTTGAGCACGGTCACCGCGAAACCGTGCTTCAGCAGCGCCTCCGCCATCTCCACACCGATGTAGCCCGCCCCGACGACGACCGCCCGCCGGTCGCCCGGCGCCCGGTCCAGTGTCTCCAGCAGCGCCTGCCCGTCGTCCAGGGTCTGCACCCCGTGCACCCCCGGCGCGTCCATCCCGGGCAGCGCCGGACGCACCGGACGGGCCCCGGTCGCGATCACCAGCCGGTCGTACCCCGTCCAGTACGCCTCGCCGCTGCCCAGGTCCACCGCCCGCACCCGCCGCCCGGCGACATCGACCCCGGTGACCTCGGTGCGCATCCGCAGATCGATGGAGCGGGCCCGGTGCTCCTCGGGAGTCCGCGCGATCAGCGCGTCCGGCCCCGCGACGTCGCCGCCCACCCAGTACGGGATGCCGCAGGCGGAGTACGAGGTGAAGCCGCCCCGCTCGAAGGCGACGATCTCCAGCTCCCCGGGCCCCTTCAGCCTGCGGGCCTGCGACGCGGCGGACATGCCCGCCGCGTCGCCGCCGATGACCACCAGTCGCTCCGCCGCCATGTCCGGTTCTCCCTCCGCCGTGATCCGGGCCGTGCCCGCGGGCCCACGCTACGACGTGGGGGACCCGGCCGGGCGTCGGGCCGCGTTTGAGAGAGTGGGGGCATGCAGCGTTCACCACACCGCGCGGACCCGGGCACCGGACACGTCGTCGTCATCGGCGGAGGCATCGCCGGTCTCGCCGCCGCCCACCGCCTCCTGGGAGCCGGACTGCGGGTCACCCTGCTGGAGGCCGCCGAGCGGCTCGGCGGGAAGCTGATGACCGGTGAGGTCGCCGGGGCCCGGGTCGACCTGGGCGCCGAGTCGATGCTCGCCCGCCGCCCCGAGGCGGTCGGCCTGGCCCGCGAGGTCGGGCTCGGCGACCGCCTCCAGCCGCCCGCCACGGCCACCGCCTCGGTCTGGACGCGCGACGCCCTGCGCCCCATGCCCAAGGGCCATCTGATGGGCGTCCCCGGCGACCCCTCGGCGCTCGCCGGACTCCTCACGCCCGAGGGCCTCGCCCGGATCGCCGGGGAGCGCGACCTCGCCCCCACCCCGGTCGGCGAGGACGTCGCGGTCGGCGCGTACGTCGCCGACCGGCTCGGCCGCGAGGTCGTCGACCGGCTCGTGGAACCGCTGCTCGGCGGGGTGTACGCGGGCGACGCGTACCGGATCTCGATGCGGGCCGCCGTGCCGCAGCTCTTCGAGGTGGCCCGGGAGGGCGGCTCGCTGCTCGACGGCGTCCGCCGCGCCCAGGAACGCGCCGCCGCCCGGCAGCTCACCGGCCCGGTCTTCCAGGGCATCGAGGGCGGCATCGGCACCCTGCCCGGCGCGGTCGCCGACGCCGTCCGCGCGGCCGGCGGGGAGATCCTCACCCGCACCCGCGTCCTCGGCCTGACCCGGGGCACCGACGGCTGGGCCGTCCGCACCGAGGACCGCACGATCGCCGCCGACGGCGTCGTCCTCGCCGCCCCCGCCTGGTCCGCCTCCACCCTGCTCGCCGCCGAGTCCCCGGCGGCCTCCGCCGAGCTGGCCGGGGTCGAGTACGCCTCGATGGCGCTGGTCACCATGGCCTTCCGCCGCTCCGACGTCGCCGCCACCGAGCCCCTGGCGGGCCGCTCCGGCTTCCTCGTCCCCCCGGTCGACGGCCGCACGATCAAGGCGTCCACCTTCTCCACCCACAAGTGGAACTGGGTCGCCGACGCCGCCCCCGACCTCTTCGTCCTGCGCACCTCCGTCGGCCGGTACGGCGAGGAGGAGTACCTCCACCGCGAGGACCACGAACTCGTCGACGTGTCGCTGCGCGACCTCGCCGAGGCCACCGGACTGGCCGTCAGGCCCGTGGACACCGAGGTCACCCGCTGGATCGGCGGACTACCCCAGTACCCGGTGGGCCATCTCGCCCGGGTCGCCCGGATCCGCGAACAGGTCGCGAAACTGCCCGCCCTGCGGGTCTGCGGAGCCGTCTACGACGGGGTCGGCATCCCGGCCTGCGTCGCCAGCGCCCACCGCGCCGCCGACGAGATCGTCACCGAACTGGCGGAAGGGACCGCGGAAGAGATCATCGCCACGCCGACCCCGGTTCAGGGCACAGGGAGCGAGGCGGGACAATAGCCCTATGAGTGCGACCGAGAAGATTGCCAACGCCGGCAAGAAGGCCAAGGACCTCAACGAGGTCATCCGCTACACGCTGTGGTCCGTCTTCAAGCTGCGCGACGTCCTGCCCGAGGACCGGACCGGCTACGCCGACGAGGTCCAGGAGCTGTTCGACCAGCTCGCGGCCAAGGACGTCACCGTCCGCGGCACCTACGACCTCTCCGGCCTGCGCGCCGACGCCGACGTCATGATCTGGTGGCACGCCGAGACCGCCGACGAGCTGCAGGACGCGTACAACCTCTTCCGGCGCACCAAGCTGGGCCGGGCGCTGGAGCCGGTCTGGTCGAACATGGCGCTGCACCGCCCCGCCGAGTTCAACAAGTCGCACATCCCGGCGTTCCTCGCCGACGAGACGCCGCGCGACTACATCAGCGTCTACCCCTTCGTCCGCTCCTACGACTGGTACCTGCTGCCCGACGAGGACCGCCGCCGGATGCTCGCCGACCACGGCAAGATGGCCCGCGGCTACCCGGACGTCCGGGCCAACACCGTCGCCTCCTTCTCGCTCGGCGACTACGAGTGGGTCCTCGCCTTCGAGGCGGACGAGCTGCACCGGATCGTCGACCTGATGCGCCATCTGCGGGGCTCCGAGGCGCGGATGCACGTCCGCGAGGAGGTCCCGTTCTTCACCGGCCGCCGGAAGGCGGTCGCAGACCTGGTGGCCGGGCTCGCGTAGCGAGCGGGCACGACCACCCCAACCCGGAAGGTCAGAAGGCGGGCACCGGCGCTCCGGCGCCGCCCGTCGTTCCAGCGACACCGGGTTCGGCTCCGGGTGCGGCGCGCGGACAGCGCGCCGCACCGGCGTCTTTTCACCCCGTCCCGGCTACCGGGACACCCCGCCGCCGAGCGCGGCCCGCAGCGCCGGATCGTCCACGGCCCGCACGCCGTCCACCGCGAGCGCCGCCAGGACCCCGCCCCGTGCCGCCCCGTTCGCGGCCAGCAGCCGCCAACCGGCCGGTGAGGCCCACGAGTCGTACGGATGGATCTCCATCCGCGCTATGGCCAGGCACCCCACCGTCAGCGCCAGCGGCAGCCCGAACCACACGAGCAGCGACACCACCGGCCCGCCCGGCCCGTGCTCCTGACCGGGCATCAGCAGCGTCACCGCGCCCATCGCCGTGATCAGCAGCGCCGCCCCGCGCACCGCCCGCACCGCCGCGGCGACCTCCCCTCCGGCGCCTCCGGGCAGCGCCAGCCCCGCGGCGACGAGCCGGTCGGCCAGGGCGCGCACCGCCTCGGTGGCCGCCGCCGCGCGCCGCAGGGGCGGTATCGGCGACTGGCCCTGCGGCCCGATCGCCCGTATCACCGTCCGCTCCATCTCGTCCCGGCCCTCCGGGTCGACGACGGTCGCCCAGCCGGTGTGGGCGAGCAGCAGCCGGCGCCGCAGATGCATGGCGACCAGGGTCAGCTCGACGACCCGGTGCGGGCCCCCGGCCAGGAACGCGGTCTCGTACAGGGTCAGTTCACGGTCGGTGCCGAGGTCCGGGACGGTGTCGTCGGCCCCCTCGGACATGCTCCACAGCAGTCCCGCGCGGGCCGACACCAGACAGAGCCGGACGCACGAAACGACCGCCGCGCCCCACGCGACCAGCAGGAGGACAACCCAGACCATGGGCGCTTTCTACGGGGTGGAGGCGCGGATGCCAAGCCCTTTTCCATGATGCGGACGCGCGGCACCGCCCGACCGCTCAGTCCCCGCCGCCTCCGCCGCAGCCGCCGCCGCAGCTCGATCCGCCGCCACAACTGGAACCGCTGTCCCCGCCGCCGTCCCCGCCACCGCCACCGCAGCCGGACCCGCCGCCGTCCCCGCCCCCGTCGCCGGAGCTGCCGCAGCCGCCGCCGGAACCGGAGTCACCGGCGCACCACACGGCGGGGGCGAGCAGCAGCGCGGAGGCGCCGGTCGCGACGGCCGCCGCGTGCGCCCGGCCCTGCGGGTCCGTCCGGGCCGCCGTGGTCAGCTGGGCCCGCAGCTCCGGGTCGGGCAGGGCCCGCGGTCCCTGCGTGGCGACCAGGAGGGCCGCGTCGGGGACGAGGGCGTGCGCGGTGCGGTACTCCCGGGCGGCCCGCTGCCCGGCCCGGGTGACGCGCCCCCGGGCGCGGGAGGCGCAGGCGAAGCCGACCACGACGCCCACGAGCAGCGCCGGGATCACCCGGATGGGGAACGGTAGGGCCCCGGCCGGGGCCAGCTCGTCGCTCAGGGCGTCCTGGGCGGTCAGCACGACGGTCAGCGGGACGGCCAGCAGGCAGACCAGCCCCTGGGCGAGGCCCCAGCGCCGCCATCCCCGCCCCGTGCCGGGCACGACCAGCAGTCCCCGGGCCGCGAGCCCGTCGCCGATCTCCTGCACCGCCGGATGCCGCATCACCGCCGTGCGCAGGCCGTGCAGCGACCCGCTGGGTGCCTGCGCCAGCTCCTGGAGGACCGCGCGCTCCACCAGGTCACGGGACTCGTCGCGCTGGACGGCGACGATGCCGGGGCCGCCGACGGTGAGCCGCCCGTCCGTCGCCATCGCGGTGAGCGCGGTGTCCACCACCCTGCCCGGACCGCCGCCGAGGAACGCCGCCTCGTAGCGGTCGTGCACGGGGCCGCCGGGGCGCGCGGCGCCGCGTCGGGCGCGGACCAGCCCGGTGACGAGCAGGACGGAGGAGAGCAGGACGGCGATCTGTATCGCCAGGGCCAGGGCGTTCACGCCGGTCACCTTCCGGTCAGAGCCGCGCGGGCCGCGCGGAGCAGCAGAGTGGAACGACGGGGCGGACGGGCACCCGCCCGGTCCTGCCACCAGTGGGTCAGCCGCCGCCGGGCCGCGGCGTCGGCGGGAAGGTCCGCGAGCAGCAGGGACTCGGCGAAGTCCAGCGCGTCCCGGCGGTATCCGGCGGACATCGGGCGGGCCGCGGCGTACGCCAGGAAGGCGCTCCGGTAGCCGGTGCCCAGGATCTCCGGCAGCTCGGGCGCCACCTTGGCGACGACCCCGGCCCGCTTGGCGGCCAGGGCGCGGCTCTGGACCGCCAGCCGCTCCCGGTCGAAGCCCGCCGGGACGGGGCCGCCGGCGACCAGTGCGGAGAGCAGCCCGTGCTGGCCGGCGGCGAGCCGGTCCCGGGCCCCGGTCTCCCCGGCGGTCTCCGGAGCGGTCGTCCCGGAGGGCTCGACCGGGACGGCCCGGGCGGGGGTACGGGCCGCCGGGACACGGCGCGGGGGGCCGGCCGCCCGGTCCAGGGTGGCCCGGATCAGGTCCAGTTCGCCCGCCAGCTCCCCGGCCGGGGGGAAGGAGTCGTCGCGCTCCAGCAGGACGCCCGGCGGGTCGACCCGGCAGCGCAGCTCGGCGAGTACGTCCAAAACCGGCGCGGTCACCGGGTGCGCGTGCGTGTCGTGCCAGACGCCGTCCTTCTCCACGCCGCCCGCCACATGCACGTACGCGATGGCCTCCACCGGCAGTTCGTCGAGCGCGGTGGCCGGGTCCTCGCCCCGGTTGACGTGGTTGGTGTGCAGATTGGCGACGTCGATCAGGAGCCGGACCCCGGTGCGCTCGACCAGCTCCGCCAGGAACCGGCCCTCGGTCAGCTCCTCGCCGGGCCAGGAGACCAGCGCCGCGATGTTCTCCAGGGCCAGCGGCACCGGCAGCGCGTCCTGCGCGATGCGCACGTTCTCGCACAGCACGTCCAGCGCGTCCCGGGTCCGGGGCACGGGCAGCAGATGGCCCGCCTCCAGCCCCGGCGCCCCGGCACGCGGCCCCCCGGCCCGTACGAAGGCGATGTGCTCGGTCACCAGCGGCGCGCCCAGCAGTTCGGCGCGGGCGGCGAGGTCGGCGAGGCGCCCCGGGTCGGGCCGCTCGGCACCGCCGAGCCCGAGCGAGACCCCGTGCGGCACGACCGTGACCCCGCGCTCCCGGAGCCGTACCAGTGAATCCGGCAGATGGCCGGGGCAGAGGTTCTCCGCCACGGCCTCCACCCAGTCGATCCCGGGCAGCGCCTCCACGGCGTCCGCGATCTCCGGCCGCCAGCCGATCCCGATCCCCAGCTTCATGCCCGCCCCCTTCCGGCTCCGCCTGCGCGTCCAGCATTTCGTACCGGGCTCATGGCCCCGGACGGGGGTGGCGAATCCGAACAGAGGGACGTTCAGAGCTTCGTCTGAGGTTCCGGCTTTTGGCCGGACGGCGGCGGGCGCCGCACCGGAAGGGATTCCGGTGCGACGCCCGCTTCTGTCCTGCCTGTTCTACTTGAGGCGGTATGCCCGCTCGATGGTCTCGACCGTGCGGCTGCCCGCTCCGTCCCACAGCTCGGCCCGGACGGTCACGTACCCGTTGGTCGCGGCGAGCTTCGGGTGCCGGTAGGAGACCCGGAAGGAGTCCGCGTCCTCGCGCGTGACGGTGGCCGCCTTCCAGGTCCTGCCGCCGTCGTAGCTGACGGAGACCTTCGCCCCGGCCACCTTCGTCGAGCCCTTCCAGCCCGTGGCCCGGTAGCCGTCCAGGGTGAAGGAGTAGGCGGAGTTCGCCTTGACCCGGTTGAGCAGGTCGGCCGTCATGCCGTAGTGCGTGGTGATGACGGGCAGGGGCTCGCACGTCGTGACCTGGCCGACGAAGTCCTTGCACGCCTCCTCGGAGAAACCGCTCGGGGCGTCCGCCGTGAACGAGTACTGGGCGCGGGCGGTTCCCGAGGTGCCGAACTGGTCTCCGTCCGTCTCGCCGAAGGGGAGCTCGATGTCCAGCCGGTAGTCGGCCTTGCCCTTGATGGTCCACGTACCGTCGTCGTCGATGGGCTTCCCGTTGCGGTAGAAGGCCATGGCGGGCGTGGGACCCCAGTCCATGTAGTGCGCGGGGTCGGAGTCGGCGCCACTGCCCGGCAGCGGGACGAGACCGGCGTCGGTGCTGCAGAAGTTGCACGACGGCCAGCTGCCCAGCGGCGCCGCGTGGAGGGCGGGACCGAACCAGTCCTCCACGACGGAGCTTCCGGCCCGCGGGGTCTCGACCCGTCCGTGCATCTGGGAGCCGAACCGCTGCACGGCCACGTGCTGCTGGTAGGTCAGGCCGCCCTTCGCGTAGACGAGGTCCTCACGCCGCTGGCCCCGGTAGACGGTCTCCGGCGTCCGCACCGAGACGGTGTTCGTCTCCTTCGGGCCCCACACGTCCTGCAGGTACTCGGTGGCCTGCTCCTCCCCGTACCCGTGGAAGATGTTGGTGACGGAGGCGAAGTCGCCGCGCCGGGCCGTGGCGCGGAGGTCGGCGGGGATGCCGTCGTAGGTCCACTGCCCGGAGTAGGCGTAGGCCGACTCCTTCCGGCCGTGCAGGGTGACGGTGACGGCCTTCTTCCCGCCCGCCGCGATCCGGGCGGCCAGCTCCTTCCCGTCCCGCTGGGTGATTCCGGCGAACGGGATGTTCAGCCCGTCGCCGATCGCGGTGAAGACGCTGCGGTCGGTGACCCGGGCGACGAGCACCGCGGCGGCGCCGGCCTCCTCCAGCTCACCCGCCAGCGGACCGGCGTCAACGGGGAAGTCGTTGTGCACGAGCACGGCCTTGCCGCGGACGTCCTTCCCGGCCAGCTCCTCGGCGCTGCCGCCGCCGACGTCGACGAGCGGGAGCTTCCTGGTGCCGTCGAAGCGGGCGAGGTTGCTGGGGGACCGCAGGGTCAGCGCGAAGCCCTTGGGGCCGGTCGCCTCGGCGGTGAACAGCGGCTGCCGTTCACGCTGGTAGAAGGTCGAGGACAGGGTGCCCGTACGGGGCTTCGCCGCGGGGATCGCGCCGAAGTGCCCGGTGGTGGGGGAGGCGTCGCCGGTCACGCTGACGCCCGAGGAGCGTCCGTCGGGGGCGGTCCGCCGCAACTGGTAGGCGAAGGTGGAGGCTTCGAGGGGCCGCCGCTCCCCGGTGACGTCCAGCCGGAAGTCCTCGGCCCGGGTGGCGTCGACGGTCGTGGTGACCGGTGCGTCGGCGACCGTCACCTCCGGCAGGCTGAACAGGTCCAGGGCGTCGGCGTAGCCGCCCCGGTAGCCGAGGTCGCCGGTGGTGATCCCGCCGAAGACCGCGTACCGCCCGGTGGGGACGCGCAGCCGGAGGGTGGCCAGCTTGTTCACGGGGAACGTCTCGTAGTAGGCGCTGTCGAGTCCCATGACGACGACCAGGCCCCGGTCGGGGGTCTTGCCGTCGCGGCCCTTGAGCTCGATGTTCATGCCGTAGCTCGGCGGCTCCTTGGCGAAGCCGAGGGCGGCGTGGGCGGTGGCGCCGTCCGCGGCGGTCGCGGTGACCTCACCCGTGTACGAGCCGTCGTCGAGGAGGTTCGGGTCGAGGACGACGGGGACGTCGACGCTGCCGCCCGCCGGAACAGTCACCTCGTCCCGGCCGAAGGTCAGCGAGCCGTCGGCCGGGGAACCCTGCGCGAGGCGGGCGGCGAGCTTCACCGTCTGGGCCGCGCCGGAGGGGTTGCTGACGGTGAGGGTGCGGGTGCGCTTCTCGTACGTGGCGTCCTTGCCCTCGTACCAGGTCATTCCGAAGTCCACCGGGCCGGAGAGGTCGAGCCGGGCGTCGAGGGAGGAGGCGACGTTCACCCGGCCGCTGCCCTGCTCGAAGACGGTGGCGTCGGCGGACCGGTCGGTGTGCGAGGTCAGCGTGGCCTTCAGCCGCTCGCCCGGCCAGTCCGGGTGCCGCTGCGCCAGGATGGCGGCGGCGCCCGCGACGTGCGGGGTGGCCATCGACGTACCGTTCGCCGCCGTGTAGTTGTCGTCGACGACACTGCCCATGGCGGTACCGGCCGCGCGGGCGGCGACGATGCCGACGCCGGGCGCGGTGACGTCGGGCTTGATGCCGTGGTCCCAGGTGCGCGGGCCCCGGCTGGAGAACTCCGCCATCCGGTCGGACTTGTCGACGGCGCCGACGGTCAGGGCCGCGTCCGCGGCGCCGGGGCTGCCGAGGGTCGACTCTCCCGGGCCGTCGTTCCCGGCGGCGATCACGAACAGGGAGTCGCTGGAGGCGCTCAGCCGGTTGACCGCCTCCGTGGACGGGTCGTCCTCGGCGTCACCGGCGGAGCCCAGGCTCATGCTGATGATGTCGGCGCCCTGGTCGACCGCCCACTCCATGCCCGCCATCACGCCGGAATCCGGGCCCGAGCCGTCGTCGCCGAGGACCTTGCCGATCAGCAGGTCGGCCCCGGGAGCCACCCCCTTGTACCGGCCGCCCGAGGCGGCGCCGCTGCCCGCGACGGTGGACGCGACATGGGTGCCGTGGCCGTGGCCGTCCTGCACGGTGGAGGCACCGGCGACGAAGCTCTTCGACGTGACGACCCGGTCCTTGACGTCGGGGTGGCCGAGGTCGACCCCGGTGTCCAGGACCGCGACCTTCACGCCGGTCCCGTCGTACCCCTTGGCCCAGGCCTCGGGTGCGTGGATCTGCGGAACGCTCTGGTCCAGCGTCACCTTGGCCGGGGCGTCGTACCAGATCTTGGCGATCTGGGAACCGGCGGCGGTCCGCTGCTTCCCGGCGGCCCGGTCGGGGCGGGCCGCCTTCCAGAAGGAGGCCGCCCCGGTCTTCTCGACGTGGACGGCGGCCATGCCCATCCGGCGCAGCAGGACGCCCGGCTTGCCGGAGGGGAGCTTCCGCGCACGTGCGCCCAGCTCGGTGCGGGAGGGCTTGTCGTCGTACGAGACGATCACGGGCAGCGTCTTGTCCTTGGCGTCCCCGTGCCCGTCCCTGATCAGCCGGGTGACGTTGAACAGCCGCCGGTCCAGGGTGCGGGCGGCGAGCGGGGCCAGCGCCTCGGTCGGGTACACGTACAGGTCGCCGTCGGGGTCGGTGACGGTCTGGAACGTCGCCGCGTTGCCGGGCGCCGGGGTGACGGTCACGGAGGTGCGGCCGCCGGACTTGGTGACGGAAACGGTGTCCCCGGTGATGAGGGTGACCAGGGACGGCTTCGCCCGCTGCGCGGCCTTGGGTGAAAGACCGCCCGCGGGGTTGCTGCCGGCGGGTGCTCCGACGGCTGTCCCGGGACTGAACCCGGGTATCAGCATGCCGGTGGCGAGCACCGCCGTGACGGCGATCAGCCGTCTTGTGCGTATGCCGCTGGAGGGTGTCGGCACGTACTTCTCCTCGGATGAAAGGAACGGAACGGGCAAGGAGCGCACGCCGGAGTCCGGGCAGGGCAGGGCGGAGCAAGGGGAGGGGAACGGGAGGGAAGCGGGCCCGGACGAGCGGCGCACCCGGAGGCTATAGCCCGTCGGAGCATGTGCTGAAGGCCAATGCGTGGCGCATGTGCGCCAGTTGTCGAGGCCGGGGCGTCCGGGAAACGGAGGCCGCACCGTCGCGCCGACGCCCCTCCGGCGCTGGTCCTGGACCCGGTGCGCCCGCCGCTATCCCCGCGCCGCCCCGGGGTCCGGCGTGCCGCACGACACGTCCACCCAGCCCCGGCGGGCCGCGTACCAGCCGAGCTGCATCCGGGTCGCGACCCCGGCCCGGTCCATCAGGCCGCGGGCGCGGCGCAGCACGGTGCGGCGGCCGACGCCCAGGTGCCGGGCGATGGCGTCGTCGGTCAGCCCGCCGAGGAGCAGGGTCAGCAACCGCTTCTCCGCGGCGTCCAGTTCGTCGTGCTCGGCGCGGGGCTCCGGGGTGCCGTGGTCGAAGGGGGCGCTGTCGGCCCAGACCCGCTCGAACAGCTCGACCAGACCGTCGAGCAACGGCCCGGAGTCCACGATCACGAGGCCGCCGGGGCTGCCCGCCGGGTCGTTCTCCCCGAAGGCGCAGGTGAAGGCGGTCTCCCGGTCGATGATCATCATCTTCATCGGGAGCCGCGCCGTCACCCGCGCCTGCTCCCCGGCCGCCAGGCACTGGTCGATGCGGGTCATCGCCCCCGGGTACTCGATCGCCTGCTCGCCGTAGACCGTGCGGTACGAGACTCCGTCCGACAACCGGTCGAGCTGGACCGTGTTGTCCACGGACCAGTAGGGAGGCGCGTCGAAGTACAGCACTTCACGCCGGGCGCGCTGCTGGATGCGCGCCGCGTGCACCGGCGCGGTCGGACGCGACATCCCCGGCGCGGGACCGCTCCCCGACCCGGTGGCGAAGGCCCGGACCGCCGCGAGGGCCTGGTACGGCGACGGACGGCCGGGACCGCTCGGCCGGATCGAGCCGGGCCCCTGCGCCCCGGCCTCGCGCCCCGCCGCGTCATCGTCCGCCGTACGATCCGCGGCACCGGACCGGTCCCCCGACGGCACGGCACGGTTTGAACGAAGCGCCCTGGGTCTCCCGGACATCACGACCCCTCTCATCAGGGCCCATCCGGCACGGCGCGGCCGCGCGGATGGGCCGCTGCCTCCATGATCCTGAAAGGGTATTCGTTCACCGGTAAGGCTATGCGGCGCCCGGAATCAGATTGATGTCACGTTTGATCGGCCGGGCGGCGGGCAGGTGCCCGCCGCCCGGGGACGCACACCGGCTTCCGGCCGCTCAGCCCCGGCGCAGCGCCGGATGGTCGGCGACCACCGTGCACGAACCGGGGGCGATCTCGGTGAACCCGGCGTCCCGCACCACCGGCAGCCCACCGGTCGTCAGTTCCCGCCACCGCTCCGGCGCGGCGGTGGCCACCGAGAGCGGGAAGCCCGCCTCGCGCCACGCCTTGCGCTCCGTGTCCGACAGCTCCCACCAGGCGAGCTGCGCCCCGTGCCCGGCCTGCGCCATGGCCTTGCCCGCCGACATGTCCAGCTCCGGGTTGAGCCAGAGCACCGGCCCCCCGAGGTCGGGGGCGGCGGGCGGCTCGGGGTCGTCCAGGTCCGTGCCCGACACCTGGAGCTTGGCCAGCTCCTTCGGCCAGCCGTCCAGCGGCACCGGCGGGAAGACCCGCACCTCGGCGCTCTCGCCGGTGACCGTGATGCCGGGCAGCGTGGACGCCTTGCGCCACTCCGCGCCGCGCGCCCGCCGCACCACCTTCCGGATCCGGGCGTCCTGCCAGTCGCGCATCGCCCGCGCCCACTCGCCCTCGCCCTCCGAGCGCTCGTCGGAGAGCATCACGAGCACCGCGCGGGCGGCCGTCCGCAGCGCGTCGGTCCGGGCCGGGGGAGCCGTCTTCTCGATGTGCACGACCAGCGGCAGCACGTACTGCGGCGCCTCGTCACGAGGGGTGGTCTCGGACACGAACGGGGATGCGGGGGATTCTTCGCTGCTCATCTGTACCAGTCTGCCAGCCCCGGGAAAGAAGACTCTTGGCGGAATCGGAGACTCCGGGTGAGGATGCACCGCATGAAGAGCGATCTCTTTTCCACCGAGCACATGGCACAGCCGGCGACGGCCCCGGGGATGACCCTGCAGAACGCCAAGTCCATCAAGTACGCCGTCAACGGCGAGATGCACGCCCGCCAGGGCGCGATGATCGCTTTCCGGGGCAATCTCCAGTTCGAGCACAAGAGCCAGGGCATAGGCGGCCTGCTCAAGCGCGCCGTCACCGGCGAGGGGCTGCCGCTGATGGCGGTCCGGGGCCAGGGCGAGGCGTGGTTCGCGCACGAGGCCGCCAACTGTTTCATCGTGGAGATGGAGCACGGCGACGTTCTCACGATCAACGGCCGCAACGTGCTCTGCTTCGACCCCACGCTCGCCTACGAGATCAAGACGGTGAAGGGTGCCGGAATGGTCGGCGGCGGGCTCTTCAACAGCGTCTTCACCGGCTACGGAAAGCTCGGCCTGATGTGTGAGGGCCACCCCATCGTGATCCCCGTCAGCCCCCAGCAGCCGGTCTTCGTCGACACCGACGCGGTGGTCGGCTGGAGCGCCAACCTGACCACCTCGCTGCACCGTTCGCAGAGCTTCGGCTCGATGATCCGGGGCGGCTCCGGCGAGGCCGTGCAACTGCGCCTGGACGGCGAGGGCTTCGTGATCGTACGGCCCAGCGAGGCCAAGCCCGAGAAGGCGACGGCCAACTGAGGCTGTCCGGTGTGGGCCGACGTAGGGCGTGATCCGCCGGACCCGCCCTACGGCCTTCGGGGACCATGGGTGCTGCTGTGGCCACTGTCCTCGCCGTCGCGGTGGCGGCGCTCGCCTGCCGGAGGGCGGCGGCCTGATAGGCGGGGCGCGGTCCCGGGCCGCTCAGGCCGTCGTCGTCGCCCGGATCAGGTCGGAGACCTTCACGAGGCGGTAGCCGCGCCTGCGCAGTTCGGGGACGACCTGGCGCACCGCCTCCACCGTGGCCGGTGCGGCGCTGCGGGTGCAGTGCAGGACGACCAGGGAGCCCGGCCGCACCCCGGCCAGTACCTGGGCGGCCACCGCGTCCGCGTCCGTCGCGAAGGCGTCGCCGCCGACCACGTCCCACTGCACCGCCGTCATCCGCTCGGGTGCGAGCGCCCGCAGCACGGTGCCGTCGTAGCAGCCGCCCGGGAAGCGGAAGTACGGCACGGTGTCGCGCAGCCCGGCCTTCCGGAACGCGGCGGTGGCGCGCGCGACCTCGGCGCGCATGTCCTGCCGCGCCACCGTGGGGAGCCCGTAGCAGGGGGCCATGAAGGCGTAGTGGCTGTACGAGTGGTTGGCGACCTCGAAGAGCGGATCGGTGCCGATGGACCGGGCCTGGTCCGGGTACTCCTCGGCCCAGCGCCCCGTCATGAAGACCGTCGCGGGCACCTTCCGTTCCCGGAGCAGCGCGATCAGCGAGGGGTTGTCGAAGTGCTCGCCCGCCGCCGCGCGCGGCCCCTCGGCGGCCGTCATGTCGGCGTCGAAGGAGAGCGCCACCACCTTTCCGCCGGTCCGGGGGCCGTGGCTGAAGACCGGCGTCAGCCCGCCCGGCCCGGGGGCCAGGGTCGGCGGCGCGGCCGGGGCCGCGTGCGACGGCGAGCGGACCGGCGCGGGGGAGCGCTCCGTGGCCGCGGGGGCGATGACGGACGCGCCGTCGCCGCCCCCGCAGCCGGTGAGACCGCCGAGCAGCATCCCGAGAATGGCAAGAGCTGTCATGTTCCGTCGGTAACCAGTCACCAGCGGAAACTATCCAGTTATCCGACTTATCGGTGCGTACGGTGCCGCCCGGCGTCCGGAACCGTCCCCGGATTCACCCGGCCCGTCGAACCGGCCTGTGGAACCGGCCCGTCGAACCAGCCCGTCGAACCGGCCTGTCGAACCAGCTCGTGGACCCGGCCCGTAAAACCGGATCACCGCCCGCCCGGCCGGTTGTTCACCGCCAGGGCCCCGTCACCGCGAACGTCGTCCCCGGGGTGTAGCAGTTCACGTACATCGTCGAGCCGTCCGGGGCGAAGGTGACCCCGGCGAACTCGCCCCACTCGGGCTTCTCCGGCGTCCCGATGTTCTGCCGCCCCCGCGCCATCGCGTAGACCTCGCCGCCCCGCGTCAGGCCGAACACGTGCTGCGCGCCGTCGCCGTCCTCGCACACCATCAGCCCGCCGTCCGGGGCGAGGCAGATGTTGTCCGGGGACTCGCCGGGCAGGTCCACGTCCTTCCCGGCGCCGAAGACGATCACGAGCGTGAGGCGGCGGCGCTTCGGCTCGTACCGCCACACCTGGCCGTGGTGGTCGGCGGCCGAGCCCTCGCCGCTGCGGGCGAAGCTGGACACGAAGTACACCGAGGAGCCGCCCCAGTAGCAGCCCTCCAGCTTCTGGGCGTGCGTGATGCCCCGGGGCCCGAAGTCCTGGAAGCGGATCGGGGTGCCGTCCGCCAGCGGGTCGGGTACGGGCACCCACTCGATGCCCTCGAAGGCCGTCCCGGTCTCCTGGACGAGGGAGAGGTCCGGGACGCCCGGCACCCGCATGGCCTCCAGCCGCCCGCCGGCCCGCAGCGAGCCGGTGCCGCCGAGCGGCTTGTTCGGGAGGAAGCGGTAGAAGAGCCCGAAGGGCTTGTCGAAGGCGTCCTCCGTCTCGTAGACGATCCCGTTCCCCGGGTCGATCGCGATGGCCTCGTGCTGGAACCGGCCCATCGCGGTGAGCGGGACGGCCCCGGTGCGGCGCGGGTCGGCGCCGTCCACCTCGAAGATGAAGCCGTGGTCCTTGGTGTAGCCGTTGGTGCCCGCGCGGTCCTCGGTCTCCTCGCAGGTCAGCCAGGTGTTCCAGGGGGTCCGGCCGCCCGCGCAGTTCACCGCCGTCCCGGCGATGGCGACGCGCTCGCCCAGGACGTTGTTGCGGCCGTCCAGCTCCAGGGCCGTACAGCCGCCCTTGCCCATCGGGTCGTAGGTGAGGCCCTCGACGACCGGGACCGGGATGCGCGCGGTGACCCGGTTCTCGTGGTTGCGGACCAGGTGGACGTGGCCGTGGCGGCCCGCGAAGGCGGCCATCCCGTCGTGGTTGCTGGGGACGAGTCCCTGGCCGGAGCGGAGCGGAGCGCCCTCCCGGGACAGCACCCGGTAGCGGAAGCCCTTCGGAAGGTCGAGCAGCCCGTCGGGGTCGGGCACGAGCGGCCCGTACCCGGCATGGCCCCGGGCGGCGGCGGTCCCCGCGAAGAGCTCGGAGAACGCCCCCGTGAAGGCGACGGAGGCGAGGGCCGCACCCGTACCGGCCAGGACCTGGCGGCGGCTGGTCGCCGGGCGCGGTGTCGTGGCGTCGGCCGGGCGTGACGATTCTGATGACATGAGGTGACTCCCTGCTGGCGGACAGGAAAAGTGACCCGCATGTGTGTAGCACGCGCATCGCCGCGCGGAAACCATGCGGGTCACCGTGTCCCGGTCCGGGAGTGGCCCCTGTGACTCCTGTGATGCCAGTGACGGCTGTGACGCCAAAACGCCCGACGCGCCCATGACAGCACCCCGGACGGGGACGCCGACGCGGGCGCGGAGGCCGCCGCGGACGTCGGCCCAGGTGCTGGCGCCGACGTCCGCGGCGTCCGCGAGCCGTCAGCCCAGCGAGGCGGAGAGCGTGATCGTCGTGCCGGACAGCGCCTGGCTGACCGGGCAGTTCGCCTTGGCGTCCTCGGCGGCCGCGACGAAGGCCGACTCGTCGAGGCCGGGCACCTCGCCCACCACGGTGAGGTGGATGCCGGTGATGCCGGTGCCGGGCTGGAAGGTCACGTCGGCCTTGGTCTCCAGCCGGGTCGGCGGCGTACCGGCCCCGGTCAGGCCGTGGGAGAGCGCCATCGAGAAGCAGCTGGAGTGGGCCGCCGCGATGAGCTCCTCGGGCGAGGTCTTCCCGTTGGCCTGCTCGGCGCGGGACGGCCAGGAGACGTCGTACGAGCCGATGCCGGAGGAGTCGAGGGTGACGACCCCCTTGCCCTCGGTCAGGTTGCCTTCCCAGACCGTGTGGGCGTGTCGGACGGTAGCCATGCGGAATCCCTTCGAACGGTGTGCGCGGTCGGTACGGGAACACCGGGGCATCCGTGGACGTCCCGGTGGTACGCCCCCGAACCTACTGCCCCACCAGGCCCTTCGCGTCCCGTGCCAGCGCCGTCAGCCGGGAGATCGCCCGGAAGTACTTCTTCCGGTACCCGCCGTTCAGCATGTCGTCACTGAACAGCCGGTCGAACGGCACCCCGGAGGCGAGCACCGGGACCTCCCGGTCGTACAGGCGGTCGGCGAGGACGACGAGCCGCAGCGCGGTCGACTGGTCGGGGACCGGCTGGACCTCGGTGAGGCAGACCGCCCGCACCCCGTCCGTCAGCGCGCCGTAGCGGCTCGGGTGGACCCGGGCGAGGTGGTCGAGCAGCGCGGGGAAGTCGTCCAGGCTGGCCCCCTCGGTGGCGTACGCGGCGCGGGTGACCTGGTCCTCGGAGTACGGGGGCGGGGCCTCGGGCAGGCCGCGGTGGCGGTAGTCCTCACCGTCGATGCGCAGCGGGCGGAAGTGGGCGGACAGCCCCTGGATCTCCCGCAGGAAGTCGGCGGCGGCGAACCGGCCCTCGCCGAGCTTGCCGGGCAGCGTGTTGGAGGTGGCGGCGAGCGCGACCCCCGCCTCGACCAGCCTGCTGAGCAGCGAGGACACCAGTACCGTGTCGCCCGGGTCGTCCAGTTCGAACTCGTCGATGCACAGGAGCCGGTGCCCGCTCAACGTCTGCACGGTCTGCTGGAAGCCCAGCGCGCCGACCAGGTTGGTCAGCTCCACGAACGTGCCGAACGCCTTCAGCGCGGGCTCGGCGGGCGTGGCGTGCCAGAGCGAGGCGAGCAGGTGGGTCTTGCCGACGCCGTAGCCGCCGTCGAGGTACACCCCGAGCGGGGCGGCCGCGACCACGGGCTTCCGGCCGAACCACTTCCGCCGACCCGCACCGGAGGCGTGCGCGCCGCCCAGCCCGGCCGCGAAGCCGCTCAGGACCCGGACCGCCTCCGTCTGGCTCGGCTGGTTCGGGTCGGGCACATAGGTATCGAAGCGTACGGAGTCGAAGCGCGGCGGCGGCACCATCTCGGCGACCAGCCGGTCGGCCGGCACGCGGGGCTCGCGGGCGCACAGGGACAGCGGAGCTGTTTCGGATATGGGGCTCTGCCCGGGAAGGGCTGTGGAGGACGACACAACTCTCCACTTTAAGCGTTCGGGCAGCGTGGAAGACTGCGGAGCATGCGACGCCTGTTCCCTGTGACCGACCCGACACCCGCCGCCACCTCCTCCGTGCCGTCCCGCGGGGCCCCGAAGGAGGCCGCAGCGGACGCCTCGGGGGAGTGGGGCCTGGACGCCCTGGCCGACGCCTACGCCTACCCGGAGCAGGACGGCCCCTGGCTCCGCGCCAACATGGTGTCCACCCTCGACGGGGCCGCCCAGCACGACGGCCGCTCGCAGCCGATCTCCTGCGCGGCCGACATGCGGATCTTCGGAACCCTGCGCGGCCTGGCCGACGCGATCGTGGTGGGCGCGGAGACGGTCCGCCTGGAGGGCTACCGCCCCGCCCGGGCGCGCGAGGCGTTCGCCGCCCGCCGGGCCGCCGCCGGCCAGGGGCCCGCGCCCGCGATCGCCGTGGTCAGCGGCAGCCTGGACCTGGACTTCTCGATGCCGCTCTTCACCGAGCCGCTGGTGCCGACCCTGCTGCTGACCGGCGCCGCGGTCCCCGCCCAGCGCGTCGAGCAGGCGCGCGCCGCGGGCGCCGAGGTGGTCTTCGCCGGGGAGGGCACCCGGGTGGACCCCGCCAGGGCCGTGGCGGAGCTGGCGGACCGGGGGCACGCCCGGTTGCTGACCGAGGGCGGCCCGAGACTGCTGGGCCAGTTCGTGGTCGCCGGGGTCCTGGACGAGCTCTGCCTGACGCTCGCGCCGCTGCTGACCGCCGGGGACGCGCAGCGGATCGCGGGCGGTCCGGGCGTCGCCGTGCCGAAACGATTCTTCCTGGCATCCATGCTGGAAGAGGACGGTTTTCTCTTCACCCGGTACCGTCAGGGCTGAAAAGAGCGGAATTAGCCGTTCCGGTTGGCTTCCGGTGGGCACAATTACCTCCGCAACCCCCGTGCCAGCACGGGGAAGGATGGTTTCAGCAGTGACCTGGGACGGTCACTGAAGCAGAAGGGCGCCCGTGGTGTTCACCAGCGTTTTGATGATCGAGAAGCCCCTCACCTCGGAGGACGTCGACTTCGTCACCACTTTGCACGGGGAGGAGCAGATCTCGTTCGTCGTGCTTCTCCAGCCGCGCGGTGACCAGGCGGACGTGCTCCTGCGGGCCATCGACGACCTGGCGATGGGCGAACTGAAGGCGGCCGCCCAGGAGAGCGAGGAACCGGAGGGCGAGAACGCCAGACAGTCCGCCGAACTGGCACTCGAAGTGTCGCTGGAGGCGCTGCGCCAGGCCGGTTCCGAGGCGGTCGGCCAGGTCGTCGAGGACCATCCGCTCGACCTGCTGAAGTCCGTGGTCGAGGACGCGGAGGCGGACGAGGTGATCGTGCTGACCGCGCCGCACTACGTCGAGGAGTTCTTCCACTGGGACTGGGCCTCCCGCGCCCGGCACAAGGTCGGCGTCCCGGTGCTCAAGCTCTTCGCGCACAGCGAATAGGCTGGGCGGGCGGTCGAGGGCGGTACCTCCCCGCGACCGAAAGAACCCGCTCAGCTCCCGGAGGACGCACATGACACCCGGTATCCCCGCCGCCATGGAACGCCCGCACTTCATCGGCATCGGCGGCGCCGGAATGTCGGGCATCGCGAAGATCCTCGCCCAGCGCGGCGCCAAGGTCGCGGGCAGCGACGCCAAGGAATCGGGTACGGCCGAGGCGCTGCGGGCGCTGGGGGCGACCGTCCACATCGGGCACTCCGCCGCACATCTGGCGGACGACGCCTCGTGCGTGGTCGTCTCCAGCGCCATCCGCGCCGACAACCCGGAGCTGGTGCGCGCCGCCGAGCTGTCGATCCCGGTCGTCCACCGCTCCGACGCGCTCGCCTCGCTGATGAACGGCCTGCGTGCCATCGCGGTGGCCGGTACGCACGGCAAGACGACCACCACGTCGATGCTGGCCGTCGCCCTGACCGGGCTGGACCTCGCCCCCTCGTACGCGATCGGCGGCGACCTCGCCGGACCCGGCACCAACGCCACTCACGGCGAGGGCGCGATCTTCGTCGCCGAGGCCGACGAGAGCGACCGCAGCTTCCAGAAGTACGACCCCGAGGTCGCGATCGTCCTCAACGTCGAGCTGGACCATCACGCGAACTACGCCTCGATGGACGAGATCTATGAGTCCTTCGAGGCATTCACCGCCAAGATCGTCCCCGGCGGCACGCTGGTGATCTCCGCCGACCAGCCCGGCGCCGTCGAGCTGACCGGGCGGGTCCGCGGCCGCGAGGGGCTGAACGTCGTCACCTACGGCGAGGCCGAATCCGCCGATGTACGCGTCCACCGCATCACCCCGCGCGGACTGACCAGCGAGGTCACGATCCTGCTGAACGGGAAGTTCCTCACGTTCACGGTCTCCGTGCCCGGCCGCCACTACGCGCTCAACGCCGTCGCCGCCCTCGCCGCCGGCGTCGCCCTCGGCATCCCCGCCCACAACCTGGCCTCGGCGCTCGGCACGTACACCGGCGTCAAGCGCCGCCTCCAGCTCAAGGGCGAGGCGTCGGGCGTCCAGGTCATCGACTCGTACGCGCACCACCCCACCGAGATGACCGCCGACCTGGAGGCGATGCGCGGCGCCGCGGCCGACGCCCGCATCCTCGTGGTCTTCCAGCCGCACCTCTTCTCCCGCACCCAGGAGCTCGGTACGGAGATGGGGCAGGCCCTCGCCCTCGCCGACGCCTCCGTGGTCCTGGACATCTACCCGGCCCGCGAGGACCCGATCCCCGGCATCACCAGCGAGCTGATCATCCACGCCGCCCGCACCGCCGGCGCCGACGTCACCGCCGTCCACGACAAGGACGCGGTCCCCGCCGCGATCGCGGGAATGGCGAAGCCCGGCGATCTCGTTCTCACCATGGGCGCGGGCGACGTCACCGACCTCGGTCCGCGCATCCTGGACCACCTGACGAGCTGAGGGAGCGACGTGTCGTACGAGATTGAGAAGCCGGACGAGCAGTGGCGGGCCGAGCTGTCCCCGGCCGAGTACGCCGTGCTGCGCCAGGCCGGCACCGAACCCGCCTTCGTCGGTGAGTACACCGACACCAAGACCGAGGGCGTCTACTCCTGCCGCGCCTGCGACGCGGAGCTGTTCCGCTCGGACACCAAGTTCGAGTCGCACTGCGGCTGGCCGTCCTTCTACGACCCGAAGGACACCGACGCCGTCGAACTGATCCAGGACCGCAGCCACGGCATGGTCCGCACCGAGGTCCGCTGCGCCCGCTGCGGCTCACACCTCGGCCACGTCTTCGAGGGCGAGGGCTACCCGACCCCCACCGACCAGCGGTACTGCATCAACTCCATCTCGCTCCGACTGACGCCGGACGCGTGATGCCGGACGCCTGACGCGCCCCTCGGGTGCCCGCCCGTCTGCTCCGGTGGGGGTGGGGCGGGCGGCCGCCCTGAAGTGGTCTTGCTGAACGCTTCAATGTCGTTATGGGGTGTAAGTCGCGAATGTCGGACTCAGTGAAGTTGGACGGAAACAGCACCTGGCCCGGATAAAGCCGCAGGTCACGAAGAGTGGTCCCCGCGCACGCGGGGGTGGTCCCTTGGACCTGACGGCGCTCGGGCTCCTGACCACGTGGTCCCCGCGCACGCGGGGGTGGTCCCTTCCGTGTGCAGCCCTTGCGGCGGCAGCGCACGTGGTCCCCGCGCACGCGGGGGTGGTCCCAGGAGAAGGCCGCGGTGATGAAGGAAGCGGTCGTGGTCCCCGCGCACGCGGGGGTGGTCCCTTCTCCTCGAAAGCCCGAGCCGCAGCCTGCATGTGGTCCCCGCGCACGCGGGGGTGGTCCCTGCGCTCGGAGCGCGCGCCCCTTCTGGCTGAAGTGGTCCCCGCGCACGCGGGGGTGGTCCCTGGGCGTGGAGCCTGGCCGAAGTCGTCGACATGTGGTCCCCGCGCACGCGGGGGTGGTCCCTTGTTTCCCTTACTACCAAGGAAAACCTGGACAGTGGTCCCCGCGCACGCGGGGGTGGTCCCGCTTCGCCCGCCAGTCGGACAGGGCGAACACCGTGGTCCCCGCGCACGCGGGGGTGGTCCCATGCAGGAAGCCGCGTCCGCGGTCGGCATGCTGTGGTCCCCGCGCACGCGGGGGTGGTCCCCCGGACCCCTTGTACGGGGCCTGCTCCGGCTTGTGGTCCCCGCGCACGCGGGGGTGGTCCCCCGAGCACGACGACCAGGAGCCGGAGCCCGGAGTGGTCCCCGCGCACGCGGGGGTGGTCCCCCCCCCGCAAGGGCATCACCCACACCCGGGCGGAGTGGTCCCCGCGCACGCGGGGGTGGTCCCCGGGCGACGGCGAGCGGCTGTCCCTCGACCTGGTGGTCCCCGCGCACGCGGGGGTGGTCCCCAGGGCGGCTACCTGGTGCCGTTCCAGCTCGAGTGGTCCCCGCGCACGCGGGGGTGGTCCCGAGGGCAACCGTCTGGTCAGGAGGCATCGCCTGTGGTCCCCGCGCACGCGGGGGTGGCCCCAGCCTCTCCGTCCTGATCCTGTGCAGCGCGACGTGGTCCCCGCGCACGCGGGGGTGGTCCCGGGAAGTGGGAGGGCGGCAGGCTGGCGTTCCTGTGGTCCCCGTACACGCGGGGGTGGTCCCTCCGCCGTGCGGCGACGCGCTGGCCACTGCGGAACCGCTGTAGCCCACTGTCGGGTTGAACAGCGGAGGACCCCGGCGGTGACTTGACCGTCGGGGTCCTCCGCGTCGCGCCGCTCCTCGGCGGTCAGGCTGCGGTGCCGGCGGCTTCGTGGAGGGTGGCGCGGAGCTGGTCGAGCCCGGGCGCCTCGGCCGGGCCCTGCGGGGTGCGGTAGATCCGGCAGGAGAGCGAGGGCGTGGTGCCGGGCTCGGCGAACGGGTCGCGGCCGTCGATCAGGATCGTCGGAGACCCGGTGAAGGCGGACCGCTCGGCCTCGGCCTGGTCGGCGACCACCCGGGTGGTGAAGCCGATGGTGTCCAGCCCGGCGTCGTCCAGGGCCTGCCGCAGCCGCTCCTCGGCGAGTTGCTGGTGAGGGCAGTCCGGCACGACCAGGACCTCGATCTCCATGCCTCCAGGATCGCGCGCGTCGGCGCCGTGCGGGCCGAAGGGCCCGACCTGTCCGGGCAGCGCTCCGAGAAGCGGGGCGCCGCCCTTCATCCGGTGCGGGGCAGGGGTCACTGGACGGCTCCCGGCATCTGCGGCACCTGGTCCGTGCCGCGAGGTCCGGGTAGTCCGCCGGCCTGGAGGGCGGCGAAGTCGGCGTGGGCCTGTTCGAGGGCTTCGGGGTACGCCTCGCGCTTGGCATGCTCGGCAAGCGCCCGGTAGATGCTGGCCACCGAGGGGTTCCGGCCCTTGCGCTTGCCGGTGGGGATGATCAGGTCGGGCTGGATCTGCTCGACCGACTCGCCGCCCGCGCGGCGCCGGAGCACGGTGTGGAGCATGTCGTCGGTGATGACGGGCGGCCGGCCGCCGTGCTTGCCCTTGCGGGCCGCGGTGTCGAGCCCCTCCAGCGTCGACTCGCGGATGTTCTCCCGCTCGGTCTCCGCCATCGCGGCGAAGAACGCGAACAGCAGCTTCCCCGGCCCGGTGGGGTCGTAGATGCCGGGCAGGGGTCCGGCGAGCATCTCCAGGACCAGGCCGTGGGCGGTGAGGTGGTCGGCGAGCGCGGTGAGCTCGGCGGCGTCGCGGCCGAGCCGCTTCATCTCGTACACAGTGAAGATGACCCGGCAGTGCGGGGCGTGCGCCTTGACCTCCCGTGCCGTTCGCAGTGCCTCCTCGAACCGGGGTCGGACTCGGACGCGGGTGCTGATCTCCTCGCTGAAGATCTTGTCCCTGGGGATGCCGTGCTTGCTGAGCGCGTCGAGCTGGCTGTCGAGTTCCTGCCCGAGGGTCGAGCAGCGGGCGTAGCCGATGCGGATGGCCGCGCTCGGCAGGTCCGGGTCGATGGGCGCCGGCGGTGGGGCGCCCGGCCGCCACGGCCGGCCCGGGCCGCGGTCGGCCGGGGTCGGCACCCGCAGCGCCTTCTTCAGCCGGGCCACCTTCGTGAAGCGGCGGGTGCGGTAGGCGGAGGCGACCGCGCCGCCGCGCGAGCGGCAGGGTGAGCCGGGCTGTGCGTCACGCTTCGGACAGGCGTGCTGTTCGATGTCGTCGACGTCCGACCGGTCGGTCGGTCGGGGAAGACTGCTGAGGGTCCGTCATGGCCCGGATTTTCGCACAATGCAAGTCTCACAAGGGGGTCCGTCCCGCTTTTGAGTGAGAACGGGTTCTGCGAACGAACCCGGGTCCGGCAGGCGTCCGGCGGCCTGCGGTTGGTCTTGCTCGCGCAAAGGAACGTTTGTGAGAGTAGCTGCGTGTGCAGCTCTGGCCTTTGCTCGTCGCGAGGGAGGATCACCAGAGGGCGGCGGGCACATTCGCGGCCATCCGTTCGAACTTCGCAAGCAGGGGTCGGAAGTCGTGACGGGGCCTCAGCCGACGGCTCGGAGCCGTTCGAGGAGTTCGTCAACGCCTGCCATGTGTGCGTACGGCGCGAAGGCCGGTTCGAGTTCGCGCACCATCGTCACGCACCGGGGGGCGTCGATCCGGCCGGCAAGGTCGAGGGAGCGTGTGGCTGTCTCCGCGGCGATGTCGGGTTCGCCGTCGCGGAGGTAGGTCTCGGCCTGGTAAGTCAGGAACACGGATTTGGTCTTGGAACGGGTGACGGGCAGCAGGGCAATGCCCTCGTCCATGAGCCGGTGGGCCTGGCGGCGCTGACCGAGATCGGCGAGGCAACGGCCGCCATCCGCGGCCAGGTCGGCGTGCGAATGCCACGAGCACCAGGCGGGGGCGGGATCGTACGACACGGTGCCCAGCGCCTTCTCCGCGGCGGTGAGGGCCCGGCGGCACAGGCCGTTCTCGTTGAGGACGGCGAAGGCGCGGGCCTGGCGAAGGTGGAGGAGGGACCGCGCGGTGGGGTGCTGGGTGCGGGGGATGGCGTGTTCAAGGATGTCGGCGGCGGTGCGGGCGCCCCCCAGCCACAGCAGTTGGTACGCCAGGTCGGACAGGATGCCCGCGCCGAGGTCGCGCTGGTGGGCGGCGTGGGCGTTGTGGAGAGCGGCGTGCCAGAAGCGGCCGGCGGAGGCGTGGCGGCGTTCGTCGAAGTGCTGCCAGGCGATGGCCTGCGCGAGGGAGGCGGCCAGGGTGTGCAGCCGCTGCCCGGCGGCTGAGGTGTAGCGGGACTCGCTGATGAACTCGCTGACGGTGCTCAGGTGCGCGTCGAGCAGATGGCGGGTGCGGCGCCTGCGTTCGGTGGCGAGACGGATCAGCTCCGCCCCGCTCTCCTCCAGCCAGTCGAGCATCTCGGTGTCGACTTCACCGGGCACGGCGAAACGCGGGAACCGGCCGGGTTCGGTGACGGCCCACTGGTGGGCCAGCACGGCCAGCGAGGCGCTGGTGTAGGCGAGGAACGACCGGCGGTCCAGGGAGGTCATCAGGGCCTCTCGGAGTGAGGAAACGGCATTGTGCGGGCCGAGGGGCAGCGGCTTGTCCTGGCCAGGGAGCCAGTAGGGCCAGCCGAGATGGGCGACGGCCGCGTAGTCGATGCCGAGGACCTCGGCGATCAGCGGCTGGGATTCGTCTTCGTCGGGGGCGGCGCGGCCGGTCTCCCACTTGGAGACCCGTGACCCCCGGGTGCCCGAGCGCAGGCCACGGCGCTTGGCGGCCTGCCGGATACGGCAGGCCAGCTCCTCCTGCGACCATCCGCGCTCGTTCCTGGCGTGCGCGAGGGGGTGGCGGATTTCGTCGTCCACCCGCCCATTGCACCACCCCCTGCGTGTCTTGGAGAGCCGTTCCGGAAGACCGGGGATAGGGCGGGGATAGGCATTTCCTCTGGGCACCGCGACCGGCGGCCGCTGTACTCGTCGTGTTCCGCCCGGCACCCGTGTGACTGGGCGGAACGCGGTGACGGACCCGTTCCCTACGGCCCTTTACTGCCCGCCGGGCTGCACCTCCCCGCCCGCCGGGCGAGGGCCGGCCGGGGCCTTCGCCACCCACAGCACGCCCACCGTCGCCAACGCACAGGGAGGGGCTGCCATGTCGTACGACCACTGAGCCCGAGGAATCCGGGGCGGGCCCGCTGCGGTGGGCCCGCCCTTCCCGCTCTGGAAGGACCCGCGATGCCGTCTGTGACTGACCAGTACGACCCCTTGGACACGGAGACCCTGCGCGACCCGTACCCGCTGCTGGCCGAACTGCGGATGTGTGAGCCGGTGTTCTGGCACGCGGGCATGGACTCGTGGGCACTGACCCGGTACGCGGACAGTGTGCGGGTGCTGCGCGACCACGAGAGCTTCGCCCGTGACCCGCGGCGCACCGGCGGCACGGTGCCCGAGCCGTCCTTGAGCGTGCAGACGCTCGATCCGCCGCAGCAGAACCGGGTCCGTTCCCTGTTCATGAGCGCGCTGCGTGCCCAGGACCTGACCGCAGTCGAGGACCGTGCTCGCATCCTGGTGCGGGAGCGGCTCGACCAGATGGCCGGCGGGGGCCCGTTCAACGTGGTGGCCGAGATCGCGGTGCCGCTGTCCGTCGCGGTCGTGGCCGATCTGCTGGGTGTTGAGCCCCCGCCGTACGGGGAGTTCGCCGCGGTGTCAGACGCGATCATGCGGAGCATGGACGGCAGCCTCAACCCGGCGTTCGTGGAGCCGGGCCGGATCGCCCGCCAGCAGCTGAGCGACCTGGTCGACTCGTGGTTCGCGTCCTCGGCCCGGCCCGGCTTGCTGGCCCGGGTGCGGCAGGCTGCTGCGCCCGCCGCCGACGCGCTCACCCGGCTATATGTGAAGAACACGGCGCGGGTGATGTTCCAGGGCGGATACAGCACGATGGCGGCCGCCGTCGGCAACTCCGTGCACACCCTCCTCGCCCACCCGGGAACCCTGGGCCGGATGCAGGACCCGGCGCTGCTGGCCACGGGGGTGGACGAGCTGGTGCGCTTCGATGGGCCGGTGCAGGGCACCACCCGTACGGCGGTGCGCTCGTGCCGGATCGGCGGCGTCGACATCACCCCGGGGCAAAAGGTCGTCCCCCTGTTCGCGGCGGCCAATCGCGACCCGGCCGCCTTCACGCAGGCCGACGAGCTGGTGCTGGACCGCACCCCGAACCGCCACCTCGGCTACGGCTGGGGGCCGCACTCCTGCATCGGCACGACCGTCGCCCAGGCAGGGCTGCGCGCTCTGGTCGCGGCCCTGAACGACCACCCCGCCCACCTGGCCGCTGCCGGCGAGGGCGTACGGCGCCGCACGGCGACCATGCGGGCCTTTGACACTCTGCCCGCCGCCCTTCTCCCCTGATCCCCGTCCGCCCCGGCGCCGCACGCAGCTCGGCCGGGTGCCCGCCCACGTCTTGAAGGAGTCCGCTGTGCGCATCCTCATCGGCAACCACATCGATCCGTCCATCCGCGAACGCGGCGACATGCGGGCCTGGACGCAGCGCGCGTTGTGGTTCGCCCGCCCCGGTGACCTGCTCGTCCTGTGCTGCGAACCGGACGCAGCGTTCGTCGACTACGCCCTGGCCCACACCGGCGTGAAGCGCGAGGAGCTGACCGTGCTGGCCGCCCCGGCCGGAGCCTGGGGCGAGAAGCTGCTCGATCCCGCCTCCCTGACCGCGCCCGCGTTCGTCGAACAGGTACGGGCCGCGCTCGGCCCGGCCGGGGCCGGAGCGGTCAGCGAGGTGTTCGCTCTGTGGCCGTCAGCCGCCGTGGCGCGGCTCGCCGACGCCCTGGGCGTGACCGACAGCTTCCCCGGCGCGGCCTTCTTCGGGCAGGGCGGCGGCGAGATCGGGAACAACAAAGCGAACTTCCGGGCCCTGGCGGCTGCGGCCGGGGTGCCGATCCTGCCGGGCCGCATCTGCCGCAGCCTCGCCGAAGCGACCGAAGCGACCGGCGCGCTACTGAAGGACTCCGGGTCCCGGGCCGTCGTGGTCAAGCAGGCCCACAACGGCGCCGGGGTCGGAAACCAGCTGCTCGTACGCGAGCCGGAGATGGCCGTGGACCACGTCGGGGCCCGGCACCTGCACCACCTGGCCCCGGGCCCGGACGGCATCGCCGCGTACTGGGCAAAGCGGTGGCCGTGGGCAAACGGGGAAGGCCGGTGGCCGGTCGTCATCGAGGAGTTCGCGCCCGGCGCCGATGCGGTGTACTCCGAGCACTACGCCTCCGGCGCGGGCACCCGGGCCACCGAGACGGGCCGCCTGCTGTACGTCGGACGGCGCCTGAGCCACCAGGTCGTGCCGCTGGACGGCGTCACCGAGCCGGTGCGGGCGGCGCTGCTGGACGGCGGCGCCCGGCTGGCCGAGGCGTACCGAGCACTCGGCTACCGCGGGCACCTGAGCGCGGACGCCCTGGTCCTGCCCGACGGGAGTGTGGTGTTCACCGAGGTCAACGCCCAGGTCTCCGGGTCGTTGCACATCTACCAGTCGATCGCCCACGGCATCGTCGACGTCACGGCCGACCCGGTCCGGCAGGTGGTCGAGTACCACGTCCCGCCCACCTGGGCGGTGCCCTCCTTCACGGCTTTCCTGGCCGCGCTCGACGAGCTGGGCCTGACGTACGACCCGGCCACCCGGACCGGGGTCATCGTGTCGATGCCCGCCATCCCCCTCGCCCCCGGGGAGCCGGTGCAGTTCGTGTTCTGCATCGCCTACGACCCCGCCGAGGGCCACGAGGGCGTCTTCGACCGGCTCGACGCGCGGTTCGCGAGCGTGCCCGCCGGCACCTACGACGCCAGCCAGCACATCGGCACCGGCGCCGTGTCCTTTTCCTCCTGACCGGGAGCCCCATCCATGACCACCACATCGCTCACCGCGGCCGCCGAGGCCGTCCAACTCTCCCCCGTCTTCGACACCGGCCGGCTCGCCGCCGAGCTCACGGCCGTCACCGCCCACACCTGGAACGTCCAGCGCACCCACACCTACGGCGGGCAGACCGGCCCAGCGGCCGCGATCGACTGGCGGGTCCTGCCCCTGCGCAGTCTCGGCGGCGACCCGGAACGCACCGACCCCGGCGGCCCCGGTCCGCAGCCGTTCAAGGTGACGCGCTGGCTCGGTCAGCTGCCCTACCTCGCGGAGATCCTGGACTTGGTCCCGGCCCCGCTGAACGCGGTACGGCTGATGGCACTGGGCCCCGGTGCCATCTCGACGGCGCACCGCGACCCCAAGTACCGCCTGGACCGGGGCATCGTGCGCCTGCACATTCCGGTCGTCACCGACCCCGGCGCCGTGCTCATCCTGGGCGGCGTCGAACACTGCTGGCAGCCGGGCACCTGCTGGTACGGCGACTTCTCCCGCGAACACCTGGTCCGCAACACCAGCCAGACGGTGACCCGGGTCCACGTCGTGATCGACGCTCTGCTCACCGCCGACCTCGCCGCATGGTTCCCGGACTCCTGGCAGGAGCTGTTGACCCGTGGTGAGGTTCTGTTCAACCGCACCGCCCCGGCCGGGACTCCTGCTTGGCCTGCCGGACTGCCGTACGAGGTACTGCTGCCGTCCGGGTTCGCGGACTTCGACGCCCCCGCCCCGCTGGACGGCTCCCTCATCCCTGCCCGCATCGACCACGCCGACGACGTTCTCGCCCTCACGGTCGCCGGGCGCACCTTCGTTCTCGTCCCGGTCGGCGGCGGCGAGTTCCGGTTCTCCGGCTGGAGCGAGCAGCGCACCCTCCAGCCGGACAGTGACGGCGCCGGCCTGACCCTGCGGGTCCGACGGGGCCGCAGCCTCGCCGACCGGCACGTGACCGCCGCACTCCACACCCCCTGACCCGCCTCGCGCACCCGAGAGGAACGCCCATGCCCCGTCTGAACAGTCACGACGACTTCACCCCGCTCAAGGAGGTCGTCGTCGGGTCCGCCGCCAACTACGTCGGCCACGACCGCGACGTCAGCTTCGAGCTGTTCCACCACGAGAACCTGACCGGCTTCCGATCGGACTGGGCCTATCCGCGCCTGACGAAGGCGCCGGCCGGCCACCGGGAGAGCTGGACCATCAAGACCCGGTACGCCGAGGAGCTGCACGAGGACGTGGAGGCCCTGGCGGACGCCCTTGCCGGTCTCGGGGTCGCCGTGCACCGGCCGCTGCCCCTGCCCCCGGACGCGGCCCCGATCGCGGGCCTGGGCTGGGAGGCCGCACCGACCCCGGCGCTGAACATCCGCGACAACACGCTGATCGTCGGCGACGAGATCATCGAGACACCGCCCGCGATCCGTTCCCGCTACCTGGAGACCCGCCTGCTCGCCCCCGTCTTCACCGCCTACTGGCAGGACGGCGCCCGGTGGACGACAATGCCCCGCCCCACCCTCACCGACACGTCGTTCGACCTGTCGTACGCGCGGGACACGGCGACCACCCTGGGAGGGCCGACCGAGGCCATCGACGACCCGCAGCCGAGCCCGTACGACGTCGGCGTGGAGATGATGCTGGACGGCGCGCAGGTGCTGCGGCTGGGCCGCGACCTGGTCGTCAACATCGCTCAGGAGAACCACGCCCGGGGTGCCGAATGGCTTCAGCGGCACCTCGGCCATGATTACCGCGTCCACCGGGTGTGGCGGATGGCGGACAACCACATCGACAGCATGGTCCTCGCCCTTCGACCCGGAGTGTTCCTGGCCCGGCACGACGGCATCAGGGACCTGATGCCCGAGCCGCTGCGCTCGTGGCGCTACATCGTGCCGCCACAGCCGGACCCGGGCGCGTTCCCGGTCTACGACGACTACGAGGACCTGGTCCTCACCAGCCCCTACATCGACCTCAACGTCTTCTCGGTCGACGAGCGAACGGTGCTGGTCAATCAGGAGTGCACCGGCCTGGTCAAGTTGCTGGAGGCCGAGGGCTTCGACGTGGTGCCCGTACGGCACCGGCACCGGCGCCTGTTCGGGGGCGGGTTCCACTGCTTCACCCTGGACACGCACCGCACGGGCGGCTTCGAGGACTACCTGTCATGACTCTTCCAGGCGTGCTGCTGCTCGACGCGGCCGGCCCCGATGCGGGCGCCCTCGCCACGGCGGCCGCCGCCCGGGGACACCGGGTCCACGCCGCGACCACCGCCGCGTCGTACGCGGACTGCGGGCCGCAGCTGGAGCGCCTGCTGACCGGACGGGTCGTCACCGACTTCACCCGGCCCGGCCGGGCCCTCGATGAGGTCGCCGCCTACGCCCGCCAGCACGATGTCGGCGCGGTGCTGACCGTCAACGAGTACCTGACCGAACTTGCCGCGCACCTCTGCGCCGAGCTGGGAGTGCCCGGCAACGACCCGGGCCGGGCGCGGGCGGCCCGCGACAAGGCCGCCATGGCGGAGGCATTTACGGCGGCCGGGGTGCACGCCCCGCACACGGTCCTCGCTCGGAACGACGCCGAGCTGCGGACCGCCCTGGCGGACCCGCGGGTCGGCTTCCCCTGCGTCATCAAACCGCTGTCCGCAGCGGGCTCCGCCGGTGTCACGGTGGTGACCGCCACTGAAGGTGCGACAGAAGCCGCCGACACCGCCCGCTCGGCGGCCGGCATGTACTCAAGGGGCGGCGACCCGCGCGTCCTGGTCCAGGCGTACGCCGCCGGGACGGAGTACAGCGTCGAGTCCCTCACACAGGGCAACGCCACGACACATCTCGCCGTGACCCGCAAGCAGGTGACCGGCGGCGCGAAGAGGGTCGAGACGGGACACAGCCTGCCCGTCTCCCTGCCCCCGGCCGCAGAGGCAGCCGTGTACCGGGAGGTAGAGGCAGCCGTCGGCGCGGCCGGCATCCGCAATGGGGCCTCGCACACCGAGGTCATCGTCGGCGGAGACGGGCGGTGCGTGGTCATCGAGATCGGCGCTCGCCTCGCCGCCGGACAGATCGGCATCCTGATCCAGCAATCCTTGGGCATCGACGTCTGGGCTGCGCTGCTCGACGTCGCCCTCGGCCACCCGCCCGCGATCACCCCGACCGCCTGCGGATACGCGACTGTGCGGTTCGTTACCAGCCCGCACGCCGGACGGCTGGTCTCCCTCCGCAGGTTCCCGAGGACGGGGCCGGGGGTGCCGTTCGTCCGCTGGCGGGCGGCGATCGGCGGCCTCGTCCACGAGCCGGACGCCAATGGCCACCGGCTGGGGGCGTTCGTGGTCACCGGAACGGAAGCCGCCGAGGTCGAGGAACGAGCCGACGCGCTGCTGCGAGGCATCCGGGTCGAAGTGGACCCGCACCCCAACCCGCGCCCGGCCCCCGACAGCTTGACCAGGGCGAACCGATGAACGGGCCGCCCCCTCCGGAAGGACACGGTTCCCTCACCGCTGCGGCGATCACTACCGTCTGCTTCCCTGTTCCCGCCCTCCTCCTGCGCACCCATGATCCCGCCGCCCAAAGGACGATCCGGGATTTCGCCGACCAGCAGGCCGAGACGGCACACTCCCTTTCCCGGGCCCTGAGCATCGCTCTGCGCTCAGCCCACGACACCCGCGCCCGGGCAGCCGCGTTCACCACAGCGTTCGAGGCGGCGGAGGACTGGAGACACAGGGCAGCGCTCGCCAGCCCGCACAGCACCGGCCGGTATAGCCTCCGCTGGGCGGACCGGTTCCGTACTCCGGTCACGGACGACAACCCCAACCTCTTCCGCATCGGGGACCACGCCCGGTTCCGGGACGGCGCTGTGTGGGAGCCGGCCACCCGCACCTACCAGGGAGGGACGGAAACCCCGGCCAGCCGGACGATGTACCAGTTCGAGGCGCTTGCCGCCGCGAGGTTTCCCCTGTCGCCGAGTACCGACGTGGTGTGCAACCGCGTTGCCCTGCCCGGCGGCCGTACCGCGGGCGGGACGCGGCTCCTGCGCGGCAGTGCCGCCCGCCGGGCGGCAGCCGAAATGACCGCCCGTATCTCGGCACGGGGTGGGGACGTATCCCGCATCGCCACCAGCGGACACCTGATCTACATCTCCAGCGCGCCCGAGGCAGCCCGCCGGGCTATCTTCCAACAGTCCATGACCCTGCTCGCTCGGGAGCATGCCACCCCAGCCGACGCACTGACGGCCTGGAGCCAGGCGGCATACCTCCTCTACCAGGCCCCTCGCAAGAAACGAGGCGCCGACGCGACGATCCGCACCTTCCTCGTCGCATCGGGCACACACCTGCTGCCCAGACCTCCCGTGCTCCTGCACGACATCGACCTGCGCGCCTACACCCAGACGCACGACCTGTTCGTCACCGAGCTACGGGCCGCCCAGAACATCGCCGAAACCACTGCCGGACGGCATGCCTGATCCACCCGCTCGATCGACTCAGGCAGCAGACGGCCAGTCAGGCCAGGTCGGAGAGCACCTCGGCCAGCGCGCCGTAGCTCTCGTGGACCGCGTCCGCCTTCCCCAGCCGGTGTCGCTCAAGCCGGATCGCGCCCAGGTGCCGGGCCTCATAGACCCTCGCTCGCCACATTCCGTCGGGCGAGCGGTCCAGAGCGCCGTAGGACTGCCAGAACGCGGTCCGCTCGTCCTCCTTGGCCGTCGCCATACGGATGGTCCAGTCGGCCGCCGGGTCACCGAACCACGTGCGGTCGAAGTCCAGCACCCCGGTGATCAACGGCTCAGGGGCCTTCGGGTCCAGCAGCGCGTTGACCGTCCACAGGTCTCCAGTCAGCAGCCTCGGCACGGCGACCTCGTCGAGCACCGTCCGGCCACGCGCGGCGACCTCGGCGGCCTTGCGTACATCGCCCGCATCCAGACCGACACCCTCCAGATCTGCGGCGATCTCCTCCAGCGACGCGATCACCGCCTCACTCCACGACCCGTACCCCGGACCGCCGACGGGCCCGAAGTGCGGACCGCGCACATCGTGCACGGAGCGGGCAACGGCGCCCATCTGCCGGAAGAACACCGGCCACGCCGTACGCGGATACGCGCCCAGGTGCTCCGGAGCCGGGACGCCGTCCAGGTGGGTCTGGATCATCCAGTCCCGGCCGATCACCTCGTGCGACCAGTCCGCGACGAGTACCTGCGGCATCAGCGGTGCGATGACCGCCAGCCACGGCAGGCTCGCGAACTCGTTCCGCATCATGTGCCGTTCGCTGCGGAACTGCCGTTCCTCCTCCGGCGCGACCCGCAAGACCACCGGCTGTTCCCGACCGGCCAGATCCACGCGGTAGACGTTGTTGTACATCCCCGTGCCCAACTCGACCGCGGACACCGGCGTGGCGGCGCCTCCGAAGGCCCGTCGGCAGATCTCCCCGATCTCCTTCTCGGTCAGTGACTGCTGGAACGCCTCCGAGGCGCGCTCAACCGGCTGGAAGTCCATGCGGATCAGGATGCCCCCTCGGCCAGCGACACGCCTAACGAACGCGCTACCCCCCTCCTCATGCTTGGCCAGACCCTCCCCGAGCCCGGCGCCTCATCCCGGTCGACGATCCACCGCCGCGGCACCCCCAGATGTCCGGTGGCAGCCCCGTTCGGGCGCCATCTACCAGGTCCGGCCGCCGTGCCGGGGCGGTTCCCGGAATTCCGTGCCCGGTGCACACCACCGCCTCTACCGTCCAGCCCTACAGGTGATCACGGGGGTGTGCGGAAGGGGCCGAACAGTGGGGCGGGATCAGATGGGCCCCGCTGCCGCCCTCTTCCGCCCCCAGTGCCGTGCGTGCGGCGGCAAGTACGAGAAGCCGTGGCGCCGGACCAGCAGCACACCCATCAGCCGGGCAAGCCGCCCAGAGAAGTGAAAACCCGCCCAGGAAGCTACTGGCGGGTTACTTGTCCCTTGGTTCGCCGCTCGTTAACGGCACCCCATGTAGGGGTGTTTCCCTGGCTCGGACGGCTGGCCGCCACGCCCGTCGGCGGTCCCCGCGCATGTGGGGTGGCTGCTGCCGTGGGTCTTCTCGAATGAGGTCGGGGCGAGGGCTACCCGACCGCCGCCGGCCAGCGGTACTGCATCAACTCCATCTCGCTCCGGCCCCGGCTGACGGACGACCGGGGCCGACCCATGGGCCGGGCGGAGACGTGGGGCGCGGCGACAGGGGCCACGGAACCGGACGAGGAGTTCGGTGGACTCCGCCCCACGCGTGACGGCCCGCCGAAGGGATCGGCGGGCCGTCACGGAGTGTCGGGTTCGGTCACCCGGGCCGCACTGCCGTGAGGCCCGGGGGTGTCGTCAGTACCAGTCGGACACGCCGCTGAAGACGTGTCCGTTCCACTTCGCGTAGCCGTAGGCCCGCGCGAGCTGACCGGCGTCGTTGATCATGGGGGTGTAGCAGGTGTACGAACCGAGGGTCGCGCTCCAGGACACCGATTCGCATCGGTACGAGTTGCCGTCGCTCTGGCGCTCCACATAGGCCCAGCCGAATTCGAGGCCGGTGAGGCGTGCCACCTGAACCCGGCCCCAGGCGGTCCGGCAGGACGGGCTGTAGCGCAGCTCCGCGAACGACCAGTCGGTTCCCGTGGTGAGCGTGACCTTCTTGGCGGTGATCGCGTCACCGGCGCACCCCGCGGCGATGGGGTCCTGGCCGTCGTAGGTGAGAGTGGCCGCGCCGGCGTTGCCCGCGAAGCCGGTCTGGAGTGCGATGAGCGCGGTGGCCGCCGCGGCGGCTCTGCCGATTACCTTGCCGAACCTCATGTTGGTGTCCCCCCTGGGTCACACGGATACGCCGGGCCTCGTGGCTGCGACGGGTCGACAGTTTTGTGGGCCCGCAGCCAATTTGCCAAGATCAACAAAAGCCGGGAATCGCGCAACTATCGCAAAGGAATATGTGCCCCACGTCACAGCCGGGTTCGCGTGGCGCCCCCATCCCCAGGGGGGCGAACGTGGTGGTCATGGGCTTCTTCGTGAACGGGTGAGCCGGTCGGGCGCCGGTGCGTGTCGTGGTGACCCCAAGAGGCGAAGGAGGACGTCCTCGGGGCGGTCCTCAGGAAGAAACCCGCCGCACCCGGGCCGCGATGCGGTTGCCTATGCGCCTGCGGAGGCTGCCGGTCGACTTGTTCCAGGAGCGGAAGGCTTCCGCTGTGCGGGTGCTGCCCGCGTGGGTGGCGGCCTCTTCGACTGCCGCGAGTTCTTCCGGGGGCAGGGCGCGGACCACGGGGCGCAGCACCTCCTCCAAGAGGGCCGTTCTGGTCGTGGTCCAGGCCTCGCCCGCGTGGGGGTGGGAGGTCCAGATGGTGAAGCAGTCGGCGGTGTAGGCGGGTTCGGAGCGGAGGCGGGCGGAGATCGTGGGCCGGCGGGCGGCTCGGCCGTAGGCTGCGACGAGGTCCGGGGTCGCGGTGTGGACGAAGGTGTACAGCTCGGCCTCGGGGCGGTCCGGGGCGAGTAGGCGCTCGGCCAGGGCGCCGAATGCCTGTTCGCGTACGCCGGGTTCCACCGGGTCCGCTGCGGCGGAGAGGCGCAGCGCCTCCTCCGTCCAGCCCGGGTCCGCCGACCCCGACCGGAGGTTGCGGGCGAAGTCCAGGAGTTGCAGGGCGTGGCGGGTGCGGGCGTCGACCTCCTGGGGGAAGCCGCGCAGCAGGTCCGGGGCCAGTTCCGGGGCGTCCGGGTCGTCGGCGGGGGCGCCGAGGGCCGCCGCGACGAGTGCGGACCAGGTGCCGGCCGTGCGGTGGGCGTCGGAGGTGCTCGCGGCCAGGAGTTGCCGGGCCTCGGCCGCCGTGGGTGCGGATCCGTCCCAGACCAGCCCCATCGCCGTACGCAGCACCAGCGGCTCGGTGAACGGGGACATGCCACCGGCGCGGAGTACGGAGTTCAGCGCCTTGACCCGGTCGTCGCCGCCGCGCGTCCGTGCCTCGGCCGCCGCCGCGCACATCCGCAGGTGGGGGAGGGCCTGGGCTCCGGTGAACGGCAGGGCGACCTCGGTGAGGAGCCGTTCGGTCGCGGTCGGGTGCTCCGGGGCGATCCGGTCCAGTTCGCCGAGGAGCGCGGTGCGGATGTCGAACTGCTCGTCCAGCAGGTCCAGCAGCACCTGCCCGCAGTCGCCCGCGCCCCCGTCCCGCAGCGCCCGCGCCAGTCGGCGTACGACCCCGGGGAGCAGGTCGGCGCAGTCGACGTCGAGCAGCCGGGCGATGCGCAGGAGTTGTACGGTGCGGCCCACGCCGTGCCCGGGGGCTGCGTCCGGGGCGGTGAGTGCCGCGCCGGTGGCCAGTTCGGTGCGGAGGTCGTCGCCGACCGCCTCGACGAGGGCCGCCGCGACGGGTTCCCCGCCCGGCCCGGTGAAGACCGAGCGCCCCGGGGGTGTGACGGTGAGCCCGTTCCCGTAGACCGCTTCCGTCACCAGCAGGGCGCCCAGGGAAGCCGTCACCCCGGCCGGGGCGCGGCCGTCAAGTGCCGTCAACAGGCTTGCCACGGCGGCGAGTTCGGCCGGGGTGCGGTCGATGTCGGGGTCGGTCAGCGCGTCGGTGAGGCGGTGGGTGCGTTCCTCGTCGAGTGCGTACGGCCGTTCCGCCGCCCAGGTCGCCGCCGCTGCCCGTTCGGCCGATCCGAGGGGGACGCCCGCGCAGAGCGCCGTCACGGCGAGCGGGCCGGCGGCGAAGGGGCCGCCGGGCAGTTCGGCCGCCGTCCGGAACAGCTCGGGGGAGCGGTTGCGCCAGATCCGGGCGCAGGTCTCGGCCCAGGCGTCGTCCACCGGCGCGGCGGGCCGGGCACCGGCGCAGTCGTGCACCAGCAGGGACGGCGAACCGCCGCTCCCCGGCGCGTCCTCGGGCAGGACGCCGACGACCTGGTGCGGGGCCTGCGCCGGGTGGCGGGTGTACGTCGTGAACGTCAGCCGGTGCGCGTCGTCCGGCGGCAGCACGGCCGAGGCGAGGGCGATCCACCGGGCCACGTCCGCACTCTGCCGCTCCACCAGCACCAGCCGCCCGGCGTCCGGACCGCCGGAGCAGACCCGGCGCAGGTCGGCGAAGACCGCCGCGAGCCAGGGGCTCCGGGAGACGGCGAAGTCGTTCAGCGCCTCCGGTCCGGAGGCGGCGGAGGCGGGCAGCGCGGATATTCGCTCGGGGACCCCGCCCCGGGGCGGGGTGGAGGCCCAGCCCGGTGAACGCCAGGCGGTGATCGGCAACGCGCCGCCCGGCAGTCGCGTACCGGCCGGGAGGTGTACCGCGTGCGCGTGGAAGCCGATGCCCCCGGAGCCGGTGGCCACGGAACCGACTGTCCCGGGACCAGTGGTCCCGGAACCGACTGTCCCGGGACCGGTGTACGCGACCGTACGGGCCAGCAGGTGACCGCCGTCGACCAGCACGCTGAAGCTCAACGCCTCGGGCAGGGAGCGGAGTTGGTCGGATCTGGGTCTGGGCGGGGTGCCGGCGGGCGGCTCGTAGCCGAGGAGCTGTTCGGCCTCGGCCAGTACCGGCGTGGGCAGTCCGGCGCTGACGGCGGTGAAGTGTGCGCCGCTGCCGCCCCCGTCGTCTGCGGAAGGAGCGGAAGGAACAGCAGGGGAAGAGGTGTAGTGGAGCTGCGCGAGACTCATGCGTCGGGCCCTTTTTTCGTCCTTGCCGCAGACTTCCCCGTGCCCCCAGGGGCGGACCGTAGGCGCACGGCGACCGACCCCGGCGGGAAGCACGAACCGCAGTCGTGGGGGCGACGCTATCAAGGCGTACGCCCCCTCCGCGCGCCCCAGGAGAACCAGGGAACGGCTGTGCCGCGCACCGGAACAGGTCCGGTACGCGGCACGGTGCGCCGATGGTGCGTCAGACGAGTGCGGCTCCGGTCGCGTACGTCACGAAGCCGGTCCAGGCGGCGGGGGAGAGGGCGAGCTCGGGGCCCTGCTCGACCTTGGAGTCCCGGACGTGGACGGTGGTGGGGCAGGTGGCGACCTCCACGCAGTCGTCGCCGGACCCGCTGCTGTAGCTGGACTTGTGCCAGGCGAGCGCGACTTCGACGCAGGAGTCGCCGTCGCCGCTGCTGTAGCTGCTCTTGAACCAGGAAAGATCTGAGGTGGTGGTGCTCATAGCGCTCCTCGCATCTGCCGCAGCAGACCCACGGATTCTTCGGGGGTGTGGGACTGTGATCGCATCTTGGCATACCGCATCTGGAGCACGCTGACCACAGATGGGTCGACGTGGAGCTGCCCGGACAACTGCCCCTCGCTGTAGCCGAACCACTTGTGGTCCGGCGCTTCGAGCAGCTGGATCGGTCCGTGCAGGCCCGCGTGGCTCTCGCGGGCCTGCGGGATGATCTGGATCTCCACATTGCGCAGCTCGGCGAGGTCGAGCACATGGTCGATCGCCTCCCGGAGTACCTGCGTGCCGCCCAGATGCCGCAGAAAGATGTGCTCTTCGAGGATGAAGCAGTAGTTGGTGCCGATCCGCTCGCGCAGCAGTTGCTGACGCTCCATGCGAGCCGTCAACTGCCGTTCGATCTGCTCCTCGCCGAGCATCGGGAGCTGGTTGAGGAACAGCGTCCGCGCGTACGTCTCGGACTGGAGCAGCCCCGGGATCAGGCGGCATTCGTACGTGTAGAGGTTGATCGCCTCCGTCTCCAGCATCGCCCACTGCCGGAACCAGTTGGCGATGCCCGGACGCCGGGTCAGCTGGGCCGCGGCCGCCCTGATGATGCCGCGTGCGTCCAGCAGGTTCTCGGAGCGCTCGACGTAGGGCAACGGCGGGAACCTGCGGCCCTGTTCGATGGAGGAGACGGTCGGTTTCGAGTACCGCACCATCGGCGCGTACTCCTCCTGGGTCAGCCCGGCCCTCTTGCGGAAGCCCTTGACCACCGTGCCGAAGATCCTCAGGCTCTCCGAGGGCTCGGGTTCGGAGCCCGACCTCGTGGAGAGTTCCGGCTCCGGACCCGTCCCCGCCGCCCCGTCCGCCATTTCGATGCCGTCCGTCATGCCCGGCCACCTCCGTGCTCGTCGTACTCCGTGCCGCTACCGGCAGACAACTCGCCCATGGTCACGGACCGTTACCCCTACTGTCCACCGTATGTACTCGTACGCTGACGGAGCGTACGAGTTCCGTGGCTGGTCCGGAGGGGTGCCGGGGGTCAGGGTGGGGGCATGGAAGCACTCGCCAACTCCGAACACCCCATCACCGTACGTGTGTTCGTGCAACCCTTCAGCTCCACGCCACGCGGGGCGAGGCTCGCCCGCCGACTCGCCTTGAACGTGCTGCACGACTGGGGCATCCCGTACCGCAGTCACGCTTCGGATGCGGCCGAACTGATCGTCGCCGAGCTCGCGGCCAACGCGGCGACCCACGGCCGGGTGGCCGGACGGGGTTTCGAACTGAGGCTGCGCCACTCCCCGGCGGTCGGCGGCGCGCGGGGAGTTCTGCGGATCGAGGTCAGCGACACCCGGGGCGAGGAACGTCCGCCGGGTCCGGTGGGGTTGGTCCCGCCGGCGGTCGACGCGGACAGTGGGCGGGGGCTCGTCCTCGTCGACGCGCTCGCCGACCGCTGGACCGTGCTGGACCGGAAGCCGGGCAAGACGGTCCGTGTGGAGCTGGACGTCGCGCACTGAGGAGGTGGCGCGGGGGCGCCTTCGGGCTCGGCCCGCCGGGTCAGCTGAAGGCGTCCTCGACGGCCATGCGCCGCACCGTGCGCAGGGTGGACCGGAGGCTGTCCGGATCGGTCGAGCCCAGGGCGAGGCGGATCGCCTGGGGCGGGTGGGTCGAGGTGGTGAACGGTTCGGCCGTGGACACCGAGATGTGCTGGCGGGCGAGGGCGGCGGTGAGGCGGTCGGCGCGCGCGTCGTCGGGCAGCGGCAGCCAGACGAAGTAGGACGAGGGGTGGCCGACGAGGGGAAGGCCGGCCAACTCCTGCCGGGCGATGGCCTGGCGGGTCCGGGCGTCGTCCCGTTTCAGCGCCTCCAAGCGGTCCACCGTGCCGTCGTCGAGCCAGCGGCCGACGATCGCGGTGGTGAGGGCGGGGGTGTTCCAGGTGGTCGCCCGGATCGCGCGTTCGAGCGCGGGCACCAGGGCGGGCGGGGACACGACGAAACCGACCCGGAGACCGGTGGCGACGCTCTTGGACAGCCCCGAGACGTGGACCGTGACGTCCGGGGCGAGCGCGGCCAGGGGCGGTGGCGGGTCCGCCACCAGATAGGCGTACGAGGCGTCCTCGATCAGCAGCGGACCGTACCGCCGGGCGATCCCGGCCAGGCGGGCCCGGTCCGGCGACGGCATGACCCAGCCCAGCGGGTTGTGCAGGGTGGGCATGGTGTAGACCGCGCGGACCGGGCGTGACGCGCACAGCTCCTCGAGGGCGTCGAGATCCGGCCCTTCGGCGGTGACGGGGACGGGCGCCAGGTCGAGGCGGAGGGCGTGGGCCAGCACCTTGAACCCCGGGTAGGTGAGGGCGTCGACCGCGACGACGTCACCCGCGTCGAGCGCGGCCATGACGGTGACGGCCAGGCCGTGCTGCGCGCCGTTGGTGAGAAGGACGCGGTCCGCGTCCGTGGTGATGCCGCGGCGCCCCAGATGCCGGGCGATCGAGGCCCTGTCCTGGGGGCGCCCGGCGTGCGGCTGGTAGCGGAGCAGCGATTCGAGATCGCCGGAGGTGGCCACCTCGCGCAGTGCCTGCCGGAGGAGGTCGGCCTGACCGGGCAGCGACGGGTAGTTGAAGTTGAGGTCGACCGCGTCCGTGGCGACCACCTGCTGGTCGATGCCGTGACCGGCGGGGACCGCGATGTCGCGGACGAACGTGCCCCGGCCCTGCTCCCGGCTCACCAGGCCCATGGCCTCCAGCTCCGCGTAGACCCGGGTCGCGGTCACCACGGCGATGCGCTCGCGGGCGGCGAGGGCGCGATGGGTCGGCAGCCGCGCGCCTGCGGCGAGCCGCCCGGCCCGGATCTCGCGGGCGAACGCGTCGACCAGCGATTTGTACCGCGAAGCTGTCATGTGCCGGATTGTATGCAGGACAATTCTTCGACTGTCCTGCGTGCGGGGCCCTACGGTCGGGGCTCGGGACACACCCCCGCCCCGGGGTCCGTCCGATCCGGGAACCGTCCGCCAGGAAGGGCAGCCGCCGTGCACATCGCCATCCTCACCTTCGAGGGCTACAACGAACTCGACTCCCTGATCGCGCTCGGAGTGCTCAACCGGGTCAAGGCCGACGACTGGCGCGTCACCCTCGCCACCCCGAGCCCGAAGGTGACCTCGATGAACGGCGTGGTCGTCGAGCAGATGTCCACCCTTGAGGAGGCGTGCGCCGCCGACGCCGTCGTGGTCGGCAGCGGCATCGCCACCCGCGAGGTCGTCGAGGACCCGGCGATCATGGACGTCCTGCGCGGCCTGGACCCCTCGCGCCAACTCGTCGCGGCGCAGTGCTCCGGTGCGCTCGTGCTGGCCCGGCTCGGTCTGCTCGGCTCCATCCCGGCCTGCACCGACCTGACCACCCGGCCCTGGGTGGTCGCCGCCTGTGTGGAAGTGCTCGACCAGCCCTTCCACGCCGAGGGCAACATCGCGACCGCCGGTGGCTGCCTGGCCTCGCACTACCTCGCCGCCTGGATCATCGCCCGCCTCAAGGGCGACGAGGCCGCCCGGGACGCGCTGCACTACGTCGCCCCGGTCGGCGAGAAGGAGGAGTACGTCGAGCGCGCCCGGCGCAACATCGACCCGTACCTGCCCGCCGGGGTGATGGGCGGCGGGCGGTGATCTTCCGCGCGCCCGTCACCGGCGTACCTCTGGCGCGCTCCGGTCACGCCGAGGCCGGTGACGGCTCCCCGAGGGGGCGTCGCCGGTCGGCCGCCCAGACGGCCAGGGCGCAGGCCGCGAACCCGGCGCCGAGGAGGCTGGACGCCGCCCAGCCGTGGGCGGTGAAGACGGCGGTGGTCGCGGCGGCGCCGAGGGCGGAGCCGAGCGAGTAGAAGACCATGTAGCTGCCGATGACACCGCTGATCCGGTCCGGATGCGCGGTGGTGAGCAGATGCTGGTTGCTCACGTGCACGGCCTGGACCGCGAAGTCGAGAAGCACGATCCCGACGACCGGCAGCCACAGCGTCCACGCCAACTGCCCGATCGCGGCCCACGAGAGGATCAGCAGGGCGAGCGCGATCCCCGTGACCCGCCCCGCCCGCCCGCTGTCCGCCCACCGCCCCGCGCGTGCCGCGCCGAGCGCGCCGACGAGCCCCACCAGGCCGAACAGCCCGATCCGGCTCTCGCCCAACTGCCACGGCGCGCCCGCCAGCGGCAGCGCGAGCCCGCTCCACAGCGTCCCGAACGAGGCGAACAGGAAGAACGCGATGAGCCCCCGGGTCAGGAAGACGCGCTGCCGGACCAGCCCGCCGAGCGAACCGACCGCCCGGCGGTACCCCGTGGGCCGGTGCCCGCGCCGCTCCGGCGGCAGTACGGCGAGGACGAGCGCGGCGAGCCCGAGCGACAGGGCCGCGAGCACGACGTACACGTACCGCCAGCTCCAGAGCTGGGCCAGCGCCCCGGTGACCACCCGGGCGCCCAGGATGCCGATGACGACGCCCGACGTCACCGTCCCGATGGTGCGCCCGCGTTCGGCGGGTGACGAGACCGACGCGGCGTACGCCACCGTGGTCTGCACCACCACCGCGAACAGCCCCGACACCGCCAGCCCGGCGAAGGCCGGCCAGGCCCCCCACGCCGAGGCCGTCAGGAGCAGGCCCGCCGCCGTGACCGCCAGATGCGCGGCGATCAGCCGCCGCCGGTCGACCACGTCGCCGAGCGGAACCAGCAGCACCAGCCCGGCCAGATAACCGAACTGGCCGGTCGCCACGATCCACCCGGTGAGCTCCGCCGGAACGCCCAGGTCGTGCCCCATCTGCTCCAGTACCGGCTGCGCCGCGTAGATGCTCGCCACGGCGACCCCGCACACCAGCGCCAGCAGCATGCGCCGTCCTGTGCCCATCACGCCTCAACCCCGATCGGTAGTGAAATGCAACCGATTGGACCGTACGGCATGATGGTTTTGATTCGCAACCAAACGGGAGGTGTCATGTCGCGCGCCAGCAGTACGCCTGCCGCGAACCCGGACCGCGCTCCGGGCCTGGAATCGGACCGGGCCGGCGGGCCGGATGGGGCTCGGCCCGACTGGACCGACCCCGAATGTCCGGTCGCCCGCGCGCTCGATCTCGTCGGGGACCGGTGGAGCCTGCTCGTCGTCCGGGACGCGATGGACGGGGCCCGCTCCTTCACCGAGTTCCACCGGCGCACCGGCGTGGCCCGCAACATCCTCACCGACCGCCTCCGCAAGCTCACCGCTCACGGAGTCCTCGCCCAGCGCACGGCGGCGTCGGGCCGTCGTCAGGAGTACGTGCTCACTGATGCAGGGCACGACCTCTTCCTCGTCGTCCTCGCGCTGCGGCAGTGGGGCGAACGCCACGCCTTCGCTCCCGGCGAGCCCCACTCCACCCTGGTCGACGAGCACGGCGCCCCGGTCCCGGAGGTCACGGCGACCGGCGCCGACGGCACCCCTCTCGGCACCGGGACCACGCGGGTGCGGAAGGTTCGGTAAGGGACGGGGGCCGGTGTGACCGCCGCCCCGGTCGGCCGGCGTCCTGGCCGGGGCGGACCCGGCGGCGGCCGCGCGCCGGTCGCATTTACCGAACCATGACCCGACAGGTGTCCCACCGCGATCGACGGTTGCCATCATGACCTCTGAGGACGACCCACCGACGCGAGGGCTCAGAGGTTCAAGACGTGGCCGACGAAATCTACTTCAGCAACAACTACAGCGACCTGTCGCAGCAGCACGGCACCGGCGCGGGCTTCCAGTTCGAGTTCCGGTGCCAGCGGTGTTCGGACACCTGGCGCTCACCCTTCGAACCGTTCAGATCGGGCCAGGCGGCCGGCTGGATAGGCAAGGGCGTCAGCGCCGCCTTCAGCCTGCTCGGCAGCGGCGCCAACACGATCAACAACGCGGCCGACGGCCTCGCCGGTGCGACCTGGGGGAGTTCGCGGGACGCGGCGTTCCGGCGGGCGATCGACAACGCCCACGGGCACTTCAACCGCTGCCCCCGCTGCACCTCGTACGACTGCGGGCGGTGCTGGAACGCCGAGCTGGGGCTCTGCCTCCAGTGCGCCCCCGACACCGCCGCCGAGGCGGAGGCCGCCCGCCGCCGGGGGCTCAACGACTCCGTCTCGGACAGTGCCTACGCCGTCGGCCAGAACGCCGGGCAGGGCTACGACACCCGCGCGGCCCGGCAGTTGGTCTGCCCGCAGTGCCGCGCCGAGACCCATGGCGGTGCCTTCTGCCCCGGGTGCGGCCACCGGCTCGCCCAGACCCCGCAGTGCGCCTCGTGCCACGCCGCCGTGCCCCAGGGCTCCGCGTTCTGCCCGGGGTGCGGCTCACGCCAGTAACGGTGACGGGCGGCCGCGCGCGGGAGGGGCATGGAGCCCGCGTGCGGCCGGTCGGCCGGGGATCAGTGGTCGCCGGGGGCGGGAGGGGCGACGAAGACGGTTCGGTTGCCGTCCGGGTCGGTGAGGGTCAGGACGCGCGAGGTGTCGGTGGTCCGGGGTCCGTCGTGGCGGATGCCCGCGTGCGCGAGCCGGGTGAGGCGTCCCTCCAGATCGGACTCGTACAGGACCACGGTCGAGTGTCCGGCGCGGTCGGGCTCGGCCCAGACCTGGACGCCGTAGGTGTCGGACAGGTGCCACTCGATCAGGCCGCGCATCGGCCGGGCGTCGGGCCCCCGCCCCAGCAGCGCGGTGTACCAGGCGGTCGCCGCGTCCAGGTCGGTGACGGTCATCTGGGCGAGCAGTCGGTGGATCGTCACGGTGCTTCCTCCGCAGGTCCGTCGGGTGTGTCCGGTGTTCCGGGCCCGGCTCCGGCGGGCCCGTGGGTCCGGAGGAAGGCGCCCAACGCGTCGAGCCATGTGGCGGTTCCCCGTTCGCGCCAGTCCGGCTCCTCGTCGCCGCCCAGGAAGGCGCCCTGCTCGGTCAGGACCAGGCAGGTGCCGGTGCCCTCGGGGTGGAACTCCACCGTGGTCAGGGACACCGTCGCGAGCTCGTCGCCGACGCTGAGGGTGGAGGTGTAGACGAGCCGCCGGTCCGGGACGATGTCGCGGTAGCACGACTCGAAGACCAGCTCCCGGCCGTCGGCGCGGCGGGCCCGGTTGACCTCGCGTCCGCCGACCCGGAAGTCCAGCTCGTGCCTGGCATCGGCGCCGGAGAACCAGCCGGCCTTGGACCGGGGGTCGGACCAGGCGGCGAACACACGGGCGGGCGGGGCCGGGTAGTGGCGTTCGAGGCTGAAGGTGGAGTGGGTGGTCCGGTGGTCGGTCATGTCCTCGTCCCTTGTACGGAGTCGGCGGGATCGGTGGGGCCGGTGGGACCGGCGGGGCTGTCGGCTGCGGGGTCGGCGGCCAGCTGGTCGCCGAGCCGGTCCAGGAGCTGCTCCCAGACGGTGCGCCGGGCGGCGAGCCACTCCTCCGCGGCGCGCAGCGCGGCCGGCTCGATACGGCAGGTGCGGACCCGGCCGACCTTCTCCGAGCGCACCAGGCCGCACTCCTCCAGCACCTGGAGATGCTGCATCACCGCGGGCAGTGACATGGCGTAGGGCCGGGCCAGCGCGCTGACCGAGGCCGGGGCCCCGACCAGGCGTTGGACCATGTCCCGGCGGGTGGCGTCCGCCAGCGCCTGGAAGACCCGGTCCAGATCGACCTGTTGGTTAGGCATGTTCTTAACTATGGAACGGATTCCCGGATAGTCAAGAGGTTGCTTAACCAACCTTTGGTGGGCGGGTGTTGGCCTGATCCGTACGAACGGTCCTGCGGCCTTTCCGTTCGGTGTGTCCGTCCGGTGGGGTCGTGGGTACGGTCTTGCGGAGCCGTGCTGCCCGCGGTGTGCGGCCCTGGTGGAAGGGATCGGAGAGGCACGTGCTGAGTGACGAGGAAGTCCTGCGAGCGGTACGGGAGTTGACCAAGGGGCGGGGTGAGGAGTTCCCCGCCGCACTGCCCGGCGCGGCCGAGATCACCTGGTACTGCCTGCTGGAGGGCGAGATCGTGCGCTGCGTGGAGAGCCGCACGGAGAAGGAGCGGTTCCACGCCGGGCCCCTGGACCTCTCGGGCAGGCCGGTGTTCGAGACCACCATCGACGCCCACCACGTCCCGCCGCCGCAGGACCCGTCCCAGGAGAAGACCTTCAGACTGGTCCGCCGTGGGTCGGTCGACGACCGGTCCTGCGACTGCGGCAACGGGTCCGTCGCGTGCCCGCGCTGCTCGGGGGCGGGCGACCTGCGCTGCGAGCCGCGTACACCCTGCACCGGATGCAAGGGGAACGACAGCTGCCTGCGCTGCGACGGCACCGGCAAACGCTCCGGCGCGCCGGAGGACCGGGCCGCCCGGGAGCAGGACGAACGCGTCACGTGCAGGCTCTGCGGAGCCCTGGGCGCCGCGTGCGGAGTGTGCCGAGGGCGTGGGGCGGTGGAGTGCCCGACCTGCCGGGGCGCGGGGCTGCGGGCCTGCCCCGACTGCGACCGGGCCGGGACGGTACCCCACCGGCGCTGCGAGGGAAAGGGCCGGACGGTGACCTGGACGGAGGGCGTCATCACCCGGCGTCCGGACACCGACAAGGTCAGGCTGCCCGAGTTCGGAGTCCCCTACCTCGCCCGGCAGAGCGCGCGCGAGAAGGGCGCCTGGGTCCGGACGGACCTGACGGACGACAAGCCCCTGCCCGACCGGCAGGCCAAGCTCCTCGGCCGGGAGCTGCGTCCGAAGCTCGTGAAGCGTGACCAGGAGATCGCGCGCCGCGCCGACCTGCGCTATCTGCCCCTCGCGCGCGTCGTCGTCACGGCGCAGCCGCACCGCGTCTACTACGTCGTTCCCACCGCGCGGGCCCCCCACGTACTCCTGCTGCCCTCGCGGCGGAGGTCCTGGCAGATCGCCGCCGTGGCCTGCGGCGCACTGGCCCTGCTGTTCCTCGCCGTACGGTTCATCGGCTGACCCGTTCGGCGCGGGCCCGGCGGCGGTGCGGCGGCACCGGCGGCGCACCGCCGCCGGGCCCGCGCGCCCGGCTCACCTCAATGGCGCACGTACCGGCGGGGTCCGGCGGTCGTTGATCGTCTCGGATTGTTCACCTTCCCCGAGGGCGCCGCTCGTCGGCCCCGAGGGGGCCATCCGAGCAGAGGAGTTGCTCCAATGAAGCGCAATGCTCTCGCCGCTGTGACTGCCACCGCCGTCCTGGCGACGACCGGACTCGTCGGTTCGTCCACGGCCGCCGGTGCGGTGCCCGGCACGGTCTCCGGGGACGGCGGCAACCGTATCGGCGTCCTGAGGGTCGACGGTGACGCCGAGGTGAAGGAGGGCGGGCTGAGCGCCGCCTGGGTCAAGGAGTCGGGGAGTATCAAGCAGCTCACCCTCTCCGGCGACCGGATCGGCGTCGTCACCGGGGACGGTGTCGCCTGGGTCAAGGAGGGCGGCCTCAGTGCCACCTGGGTCAAGGAGGCCACCGAGGTCAAGCGGATCGCCCTCTCCGGCAAGCGGATCGGCGTCCTCAAGGACAACGGCGAGGTCTACGTGAAGGAGGGCGGGCTCTCCGCCGCCTGGGTCAAGGAGTCCGTCAAGGTCAAGGACCTCGAATTGTCCGGCGACCGGATCGGCGTCATCACCGGGGACGGTGTCGCCTGGGTCAAGGAAGGCGGACTCAGCGCCTCCTGGGTGCGCGAGTCGGAGAACGCCATCGGCATCGACCTGGCGGGCAACCGCATCGGCGTCCTGGTCGGCAACGGCGTCGCCTGGGTCAAGGAGGGCGGGCTCAGCGCCTCCTGGGTGCGGGAGGCCGACGACGTCACCCAGCTCGAACTCTCCGGCAACCGCATCGGCGTCCTCAAGGACGACGGCACGGCGCACGTGAAGGAGGGCGGACTCAGCGCCTCCTGGGTGCACGTGTACGACCACGCCATCCAGATCGCCCTCTCCGGCAAGAGGATCGGCGTCCTCAAGGGCGACGGCGACGCCCGGGTGAAGGAGGGCGGCCTCAGCGCCACCTGGGTCCTGGAGGCGGACAACGTGACGGAACTGGCGCTCTCCTGAGTCCCGCGCCCGCACGGCAGGACCACCACCGCGCCGCGCACCGGTGCCGACTTCGGTGTGCGGCGCGGTGTCGCGCCGCCGGTGGCCGTACCTGTGGACGCCCCGGAAAATCGCTGGTCAGGTGGGTGATGGTTCGGTAGGAAGGGGGCATGACTGCCTTCTCCGCCGCTCCCGCCGAGCTCCCCGACGCCGCTCCTTCCTCCGACAGCCCCGACAGCCCCGACAACGCCGCTCCCGTCGAGAGCCCCGCCGATCCCAAGACCTTCGTCCGTACCGCATTCGATCTCGGGGACGTGGTGCTGCGCCCCTGGACCCGGGCGGACGCCGAATCGGAGGCCGTGCTGGACGCGCTGGTGACCGCCGCCGCCGATCCGATGGTCGCCCTCTGGAACCCCATACGGGCGACCGACCGGGACGCCGCCCGCACCTGGGTGGAGGCACGCGACGACGGGTGGGAGAAGGGCACGGCCGCCTCCTTCGCCATCCTGGACGCCACGGACGGCGCGGTGCTCGGCAGCGCCACCCTGCGCTGGGCCGACCGCGCCGACGGGCTCGCGATGATCGGCTATCTGCTGCTGCCCGCCGCCCGGGGCCGGGGCATCGTCACCCGGGCGGTCACCGCGATCACGGACTGGGGCTTCGACACCGCCGACGTCCGCCGGGTCGAGATCGCCCATGCCGTCGGCAACGCGGCGTCCTGCGGGGTGGCCGACCGCTGCGGCTACCTCTTCGAAGGGGTGCTCCGCGAGTCCTACCGCTTCGGCGACGGCGAGTACCACGACGAGCACCTGCACGCCCGTCTCGCCAAGGACCCGCGTCTGTAAGGGATCTGACGGAACGACATATCCGTCCCGGGAACCGGTCGCGCCCCTTCCGTACTCATAGGATCGACGCGACTTCGGGGATACGGGGGTGGTCGATCGTGGTGCGCGGCGGTCCGGGACGCGGACGGGGCGGACGGCGTCGGTACGGGGTGCTGGCGGCGGTGCTGCTGCTGGCGACCGCGTGCGGCGGAGGCGGCGCAGGCGGGGGTGCGAAGAAGTCCCCGTCCGCCGCCGGTGCCACCGCGACCGCCGCCGGGCAGGCGGCGCCCGACGCCACGGACGGGCCGGCCGTCGACGCCGACCCGGCGCGCCTGCCCACCACCCGGAAAGCGGCCCTCGCCCTCATCCGGAAGGTCATCGCCGGCCCCGAGGAATTCGGCCCCGGCGTCGTCGCCCGCACCCCGTACGAGTCCGGACCCGACACCTGGCCGGTGCTCGACACCGACTGCGTATGGCAGCAGCAGCCACCGGGGCGCGGGATCCTCGCCACCCTCACCCGCTCCTTCGAGTTACCCGCGACCGAGGACAAGGGGCCGCTGCGGCTCGCCGCGATCATGACCGTCCACCGCGCCGACGACGGCGCCCGGTGGGAGATGGCCGAATCGCTGGAGGAGACGATGCGCTGCCCCACGCAGCAGCTCCGACAGGGCGAGTCCATCGGCGGACTCGGCGCGAGCGCCCTGGCCCAGGGCGAGGGCAACCAGAACAGCTCGGACGACACGCTGATGGAGTCCGGGCAGTACCGGAGCGCCGAACTCGGCGGCCCCCACCCGTACTTCTGGGAACAGGACCAGATCCTGCGGTTCACCTTCGCCGTGACCGCCAAGGGCGCCAAGGGGTGGACGCAGGACACGATCATGGACATCGGGGTGCGGGGACAGAGCGCCATGCTCATCCGGCTGGGCGACGCCCTCACGAAGAAGGGCTGAGGGGCATGGACGAGCTACGGGCCTCGGACCCGTCCTGGATCGGCGGACACCGGCTGCTCGGGCGGCTCGGCGCCGGCGGCATGGGCGTCGTCTACCTCGGCCGTGACGCCCGGGGGGCGCTGGCCGCCGTCAAGGTCATCCTTCCCGAACACGCCGGGGACGCCGACTTCCGGCTCCGGTTCCGCCGCGAGGCCGGGGCCGCCCGCCGGGTCGACAGCCCCTGGGCGGTCCAGGTGACCGGCTCCGGCACGGAGGAGGAACAGGCATGGCTGGCCACCGAGTTCGTCCCCGGACCCGCCCTCTCCGAGACGGTCGCCCGCTGCGGCCCGCTGCCCGCCCGCAGCGTCCGGGTCCTCGGCCGGCTGCTGGCCCGCGCCCTGGCGTCGGTGCACGCGGCGGGACTCGTCCACCGCGACGTCAAACCCGGCAACGTGCTCCTCGCCGCCGACGGGCCCCGCCTGATCGACTTCGGCGTCGCCCGGGTCACCGACGCCACCGCGCTGACGGCGGCCGACCTGGTGGTGGGAACGCCCGGGTTCCTCGCCCCCGAACAGGCCGCCCGGGGTGCCTCGGCGGTCGGGCCCGCCGGTGACGTCTTCTCGCTGGGCTGCCTCCTCGCGTACGCCGCGACCGGGCGGCCGCCGTTCGGGAGCGGTGCCGTGGACGCCTTGCTCTACCGGACCGTCCACGAGGAACCCGACCTCGACGGGATCGACGACCCCGAACTCCGTTCCCTGCTGGCCGATCTGCTCGCCAAGGACCCGGCCGCCCGCCCCACCGCCGCCGCACTTGACGGGCGGATCACCGAGGACGCCCCGAATGGCTCGGTCGACTGGCTGCCCGAGGACGTCGTACGGCTGATCGCCGAACGGTCCGCCGAGATCCTCGCCCTGCCCGGTATCGACGCCACCCGCGTCGACACCCCGGACGCCCCCGCCCCGTCCCGGCGCGGGCTGATCCTCCTCGCGGGCGCCGGAGCGGTGGCCGTCGCGGGCGGCGGCGTCCTCGCCGTACGTGAATGGCTGAGCGACGACGACACCGGGGCCTCCGGCGCGAGCGGCCCCCGCACCTGGGCCATCGGCGTACAGGCCGACCTGTCCGGGCCCCGGGCGGCGATCGGCCGCGCCCAGGAACGCGGGGTGCGGCTCGCCGTCGACCGGTTCAACGCCCGTACGGACAAGCCGTTCGCGCTGCGGGTGGAGACCGCCGACGACCGGAGCCGGACCGCCGAGGGCAAGCGGGCCGCCGAGCGGTTCGCCCGGGACCGCGACGTGCTCGCCGTCATCGGCCCCACCGACGACCCCGTCACCACCGCCGTGCTCAGCACCTACGACGAGGCGCTGCTGCCGATCGTCACCGTCTCCTCCCAGCAGGTCACCTTCGCCGTGCGGTCGATGAGGTCGTTCTTCCAGGCCGTCCCGCCCGACCCCGTGCTCGCCTACCCGATCCGCGACCGGCTGGTGCTCCGGCCCGACGTCCAACGGCTCGGAGTGCTCGTCGACCGGGCCGGCGGCCAGTCCGCCTACCTGGCGGGCTTCTACCTCAACCAGGCCATCGCCACCACCACGAACGGCACCACCTACCCGCGCGTGGTGCCCGCCGGAATCCGCGACCTCGCCCCGGTCGTGGACGACATGCTCACGCACCGCAGCGACGCCTTCTTCCACGCAGGGGACCCGGCCGGGGCCGCCCGCACCGCGCGGGCGCTCGCCGCCACCTCCTACCGGGGCCCGCGCATGGCCATGCACACGGCCATCGGCGACCGCTTCCTGAAGGAGGCCGGGGACGCCGCCGAGGGCTGGGAGTTCGTCGCGCCCTGGATCGGCACCACCGCGCCCGCCGTGAAGGAGTTCGCCGCCGCCCACCGCGCGAAGTACGGCACCGGCCCCGCCCCCTGGGCCGTCGAGGCGTACGACGCGACCCGGATGGTCCTCGAAGCCGTCACCGCGCTCGCCCGGAAGAACCGGCCGCCCGCCCGGTCCGCGCTGGTCGCGAAGATCGCCTCGTCCACGTACCGGGGCATCTCCCGCACCTACGCGTTCGGAGAGGAACTCCGGCTGAAGAACTTCGACGGCCACCTCCACGGCGTCCGCGACGGCGCCTTCCGCTACCTGGGCCCGGCCCCCACGAAGACAAGCTGATCCGGCATGCGACCGCTCCTCCCCGAAGACCCCCGGAGCATCGGCGGCAACCGGCTCCTGGCCCGGCTCGGCGCCGGCGGCATGGGCGTCGTCTACCTGGCCCGCACGGGCGGCGGGCAGCTCGTCGCCGTCAAGGTGATCCGGGCCGAGCACGCCGCCGACCCCGGCTTCCGGGCCCGGTTCCGGCGCGAGGCCGAGGCCGCCCGCCGGGTCGACGGCCGCTGGGCGGTGCCGGTGACGGACGCCGACACGGAGGCCCACGAGCCCTGGCTCACCACCGTGTTCGTGCCCGGCCCCTCGCTCGCCGAGGTCGTCGCCGCCGAGGGCCGCCTGCCGCCCGCGACGGTACGGGCGCTCGGGGCCCGCCTCGCCGAAGCGCTCGACGCGGTCCACACGGCCGGGCTCGTCCACCGCGACGTGAAACCCGCCAATGTGCTCCTCACACTGGACGGGCCCCGGCTCATCGACTTCGGCATCGCCCGGCACGAGGGCGCCACCACCCTCACCGAGCCGGACGCGCTGATCGGCACGCCCGGCTACCTCGCCCCCGAACAGGCTTCGGGGAGACCGGCCGGACCCGCCTGCGACCTCTTCGCGCTGGGCTGCGTCCTCGCGTACACGGCGACCGGGCGCCGCCCGTTCGGGGACGACGGGGCCGCGTCCGTACTCTTCCGCACCGTGCACGAACCACCGGACCTGGACGGGCTGCCGCCCGCCCTGCGCCCGCTCGTCGAGGCGTGCCTCGCCAAGGACCCGGCCGACCGGCCCACCGCCGGGGAAGCGGCCCGGCGGCTGGCCGCGCCGCCCGGCGAGGACCCGGCCGCCTGGGCGCCGCCCGGCCTCTCCGCCCTGATCGCCGCCCGCTCGGCCGAAGCCCTCGACATCCCCGCCCCGGAACCGCCCCCCGAGCCGCCCACCGCCGCCGGGGAACCCGCCCCGCGCGGCCCCTCCCGGCGCACCGTGCTGACCGCCGGGGCCGGGGCCGTCCTGCTGGCGGGCGGCGCGGTCGCGGCCTGGACGGCGGCGGACCGGCGGCGCGGCACCGGGGCCGGGAAGCCTCCTCGTACCGTCCCCACCCACACCGTCGCCCTGCACGCCGACCTCACCGGACCCGGCCGGGCACTCGGCCTCGCCCACCAGCGCGGCATGCGGCTCGCCGTCGACGACCACAACGCCCGCCCCGACGCCCCCTTCCGGCTCGCCCTGCGCACCGAGGACGACGCCGGGGACGCCACCCGGGCGCTGCGCGTCGCCGACCGGATCGCCGCCGACCCGGACGTGCTCGCCGTCGTCGGCCCCACCCACGACGTTCTCGACGCGGCCGTCGTCCAGCGCTACGAACGCACCGGCCTCGCCCAGCTCGTCGTCTCGGCCGGGTCCACCACCGTCGACACGACCGCCACCCAGAACCTCTGCCTGCTCCGCGTCCTGGACGACGGCCTGGCCAACGGCCTCCCGGACTACCTGATCAGAACCCGCCGGGCGAAGCGGATGGTGGTCGTGGAGGACGGTGCCGACCCCACGGGCGCCTGGGCCATCGGAAGCACCCTCACGAAGATCACGCCCAGGAGCACGGCGTTGACCGTGCACCGGGTCAAGAGGGGCGTCGACGACTTCGGCCCGGCGGCCCGCGCGGTCCTCGACGCGGGCGCGGACACCGTGGTCCTCGCCGGGAGCTCGCCCACCCGGGGCGCCCGCTGCGCCGTGGCCCTGGCCGCCGCGGGGTTCACCGGCGCCCGCGCCTCCACCGGCTCGGTCCTCGGGCCCGCCTTCCTCGACGGGGCCGGGAAGGCCGCCGAGGGCTGGGTGTTCGCCGAGGCGTACAGCGACCCCTCCGCGATGCCCGCGGCCAAGGCGTTCACCGCCGCCCACCGCGAGCGCTTCGGCACCGCCCCCGCCCCCTGGGCCGCCGAGGCGTACGACGCGGTCGGGCTGATCGCCGACGCCGCCCGCACCACCAGCGCCACCCGGGCCCCGCGCGAGGGCATCACCCAGCGCCTCTTCCTCACCACCCACAAGGGCATCAGCCGCACCCTGAAGTTCGCCCCCACCCGGTCGGTCGACTACCGGACGGGCCTCTTCCTCCACCGGGTCGAGAAGGGCCGCGCCCGCTACCTCCGTACGCCCCTCGCCGACACCTGAGCGGCCCGTTCGGACGGACGAGGGCGGGGAGACCCGGATGGGCCGGACGGGTGGAGGTCGCGTGGCATGAAGCGGATCTTCGGGCGCGCTTAAGAAAACCTCGATGGACCTGTGGCGCGGGGTGCGGCAGATTTCTCCGTGACGGCCGAGGATGGTGCGCGGCAGCCGATCGACGCGCGCTGCCGCATGTGTCCCGTCCCCATTGTCTTCCCCGGGCCGCAGGCTTCCTTCAGGCATGCCCCCGGCCCGGGGTGCTCAACGCCGCACCAGCACAGGGAGTCACCGCCGTGAAGGCACTCGTCAAGCAGAAGGCCGAGCCGGGACTCTGGCTGATGGACGTGCCGGAGCCGGAGATCGGCCCCTCGGACGTACTGATCAAGGTGCTCCGCACCGGCATCTGCGGAACCGACCTGCACATCCGCAACTACGACGGCTGGGCGCAGCAGGCCGTCCGCACCCCGCTCGTCCTCGGTCACGAGTTCGTCGGCGAGGTCGCCGCGACCGGCGCGGACGTCGTCGACATCGCCGTCGGCGACCTGGTCAGCGGCGAGGGCCACCTCGTCTGCGGCAAGTGCCGCAACTGCCTGGCCGGCCGCCGCCACCTGTGCCGCTCCACGCTCGGCCTCGGCGTCGGGCGGGACGGCGCGTTCGCCGAGTACGTCGCCCTGCCCGCGTCCAACGTCTGGGTGCACCGCACCCCCGTCGACCTCGACGTGGCCGCGATCTTCGACCCGTTCGGCAACGCCGTGCACACCGCGCTGTCCTTCCCGCTGGTCGGCGAGGACGTCCTGATCACCGGCGCCGGACCGATCGGCATCATGGCCGCCGCCGTCGCCCGGCACGCCGGCGCCCGCCACGTCGTCATCACCGACGTCAGCGAGGCCCGCCTCGAACTGGCCCGCAAGCTCGGCGTGAGCCTCGCCCTGAACGTCGCCGAGGAGACCATCGCCGACGGCCAGAAGCGGCTCGGACTGCGCGAGGGCTTCGACGTCGGCCTGGAGATGTCCGGCCGCCCCGAGGCGATGCGCGACATGATCGCGAACCTGACGCACGGCGGGAAGATCGCCATGCTGGGACTGCCGTCCGAGGAGTTCGCCGTCGACTGGTCCCGCATCGTCACCTCGATGATCACCATCAAGGGCATCTACGGCCGCGAGATGTACGAGACCTGGTACGCCATGTCCGTCATGCTGGAGGGCGGCCTCGACCTCGCCCCCGTCATCACCGGCCGGTACGGCTACCGCGACTTCGAGGCGGCCTTCGACGACGCGGCGAGCGGCCGCGGCGGCAAGGTCATCCTCGACTGGACCTCCTGACCACCCGTATCCAGCCCACGAGCCGGGAGACACCCCTCATGTTCGACTCCGTCCGCGACGACCTGCGCACCACCCTCGACGAGATCCGGGCCGCCGGTCTCCACAAGCCCGAGCGCGTCATCGGCACCCCGCAGTCCGCGTCGGTCGCCGTCACCGCGGGCGGCCGCCCCGGCGAGGTGCTCAACTTCTGCGCCAACAACTACCTGGGCCTCGCCGACCACCCCGAGGTGATCGCCGCCGCCCACGAGGCGCTGGACCGCTGGGGCTACGGCATGGCCTCGGTCCGCTTCATCTGCGGAACCCAGGAGGTCCACAAGGAGCTGGAGCAGCGCCTCTCCGCGTTCCTCGGCCAGGAGGACACGATCCTCTACTCCTCCTGCTTCGACGCCAACGGCGGTGTCTTCGAGACCCTGCTCGGCCCGGAGGACGCGGTCATCTCCGACGCCCTCAACCACGCCTCCATCATCGACGGCATCCGCCTCTCCAAGGCCAAGCGGTACCGCTACGCCAACCGTGACATGGCCGACCTGGAGACCCAGCTCAAGGAGGCGTCCGGCGCCCGCCGCCGGCTCGTCGTCACCGACGGCGTCTTCTCCATGGACGGATACGTCGCACCGCTGCGCGAGATCTGCGACCTGGCCGAGCGCTACGACGCCATGGTCATGGTCGACGACTCGCACGCCGTGGGCTTCGTCGGCCCCGGCGGCCGCGGCACCCCCGAGCTGCACGGCGTGATGGACCGGGTCGACATCATCACCGGCACCCTCGGCAAGGCGCTCGGCGGCGCGTCCGGCGGCTACGTCGCGGCCCGCGCCGAGATCGTCGCCCTGCTGCGCCAGCGCTCCCGCCCGTACCTCTTCTCCAACTCCCTCGCCCCGGTCATCGCGGCGGCCTCGCTGAAGGTCATCGACCTGCTGGAGAGCGCCGGGGACCTGCGCGAGCGGCTCAACGCCAACACCGAGCTGTTCCGCACCCGGATGACCGCCGAGGGCTTCGACATCCTGCCCGGCGACCACGCCATCGCCCCCGTCATGATCGGGGACGCGGCGGAGGCGGGCCGGATGGCGGAACTGCTCCTGGAGCGCGGGGTCTACGTGATCGGCTTCTCGTACCCCGTCGTCCCGCAGGGCGCGGCCCGCATCCGCGTCCAGCTCTCCGCGGCGCACTCCACCGAGGACGTGAACCGGGCCGTCGACGCCTTCGTCGACGCGCGGGCCGCTCTGGGGGAGTAGCCCCCGTCCAGGTCGGGGCATCCGTCGTGACCTGGGACAATGGGTGCATGATCGATGTACGGCGGCTGCGTGTCCTTCGTGCGGTGGCCGACCACCGCACGGTGACCGCGGCCGCCGCCGCGCTCTACCTCACCCCCTCCGCGGTCTCCCAGCAGCTCGCCGCGCTGGAGCAGGAGACCGGGCACCGGCTGGTCGAGCGGGGCGCGCGCGGCGCCCGGCTGACCTCCGCCGGGGAGATCCTGCTCACCCACACCAACGCGGTCCTCGCCCAGCTGGAGCGGGCCGAGGCGGAGCTGGCCGCCTACAGCGCGGGGGATGCCGGCACGGTCACCGTCGCCGCGTTCGCCACCGGCATCGGCCTCGTCCTCGCCCCCGCCATCGCCGAGCTGGGCCGCACCGCCCCCGGCATCCGGGTCCGGGTCCAGGACGCGGAGGGCGACGCGAGCGTCCCGATGGTCCTGGACCGGCAGGTCGACGTGGCGGTGGCCGTGGAGTACCGCGGCGCCCCCGGCGACGACGACCGGCGGCTGACCCGGGTGCCGCTTTACTCCGAGCCGTTCGACGCGGTGCTGCCGCTCGGCCACGCGCTGGCGGGCCGGGACCAGGTGGCCATCGCCGACCTGGAGAAGGACGCCTGGATCGGCCCGTACCCCGGCAACCCCTGCCACGACGTGGTCGTCCTGTCCTGCGAGTTCGCCGGGTTCCAGCCCCGGATGGAGCACTCCTCGGACGACTTCCGGGCCGTGGTCGCGCTCGCCGGGGCGGGCGCCGGGGTGGCCCTGGTGCCGCGCTCCGCGCTGCTCGGGATGGAGCTGGGCGGGGTGGTGGTGCGCCCGGTCGAGGGCAACGCGCCGACCCGCCGGGTCTTCGCCGCGGTACGGCAGGGCGCGGCGGGCCACCCGCTGATCGCCCCGGTGCTCGACGCCCTGGCCGCCGCCGCGGTACGGGAAGGGGCCCTGCCGCTGCCCGCGTCGCCGTGAGCCGGGCAGCGGCAGAGTACCCGGAATCTCGTCGGCCCGGTTTGGTCCGGAGGGACTGGCAACTCACCGAACCTGCTGCGTCAACGGCTCACGTAGAAGAGGGAGAGCCCGAGAAACACCGCCAGTGCGACGGTCCCCTGCAAGGTCCAGGGACCGGACGCCTCTTCGTAGGGCACATCCGGATCGCTCAGCATGTCGCGCAGTGCCTTGCGGTGTCCCAGAACCCCGACGGGGACCGCGAGGACCAGCCCGCAATACACGGGGAGAATTTCTGTGAAGGCTTCACCGAATTCAACGCAGTATCCCGTGATCGCCGCGAATATTATCAGCGGGCCGAGCGAGACGAATATTCTGTGGTTCCTGGTCGGCATGGCTGGAAGTACGACAGCGAACCAGATCGCGACGCAGACCGCCGAGAAGAGCCACCACAGCGGCGAATTCTGCAATGCCATTCGCTTTTCCTCACCGCCCCTGCCCGTCGCCGGCTACGCGGTGAACCATCCCACAACAGAGGAAACCGTGTCATGGACCCCCTTGACTGCGGCCTTCCCCACGTTGCTCACCATCTGGGAGGCCGCCAGGCTGCCTACGCCGCCCAGGCCGATGGTGAGAGCGATACCGGCCACGGAACCCACGAAATTGGAACTCCCCCATCCATAGGCCTTGGCATTGTACAAGGCACTGATTCCGGCGAATACCAGCGATGCTCCTGCAAGTCCACCCGCCACCAATTGTCCACCGGGAATGAAAGCGGCGACCACCGCGGCGGTACCGAGCACCGCGCTTACCTTTGCGGTGTATGTGGCGGCGTCCGCCGCGTCATCCACGCACTCCTGTCTGATTTGCTCGAAATCGACCTTGTCGTTGGCGGCGGAATCAGCGGGATTGACGTTGTTCTTCTCGTTCTCCTTGGCGCGCTGCGCGGCCTTGACGGCCTCAGCGGCCAGCTCGTCCTGGCGCTTCTGGCGGGCCACGGACTTGGCCTCATCGGCCGCGGCCCGAGCCGCGGCCGCATCCTTGCCCGCCGCGCGCGCGTCAGCGTAGGCCCGATCGGCCGAGGCCTGCGCGTTGGCCGCAGCGGTGGCCGCGGTGCTGGCGGAGGCGATGGCCTGATTGGCGGAGTAGTTGGCCTGCCGACTGGCCGAGCGGGCAGCCGACGCCGCATCCGACGCCTTCTTGGCGGACGCGGCGGCGTCCGTGGCGGAGGCATCCGCCCTGGCTGCGGAATTGGACGCGTCGGTGGCGTAGTTCCGCGCCTCGGTCGCGGACTTGTTGGCCTGGTCCGACCACTTCTTGGCGTCGGCTGCCGCGCCGCGGGCATCGGCTGCCGCCTTCGCGGCCTCCGCAGCCTCTTTGAAGGCGCCGGCGGCGATGCTGGCGGCCCTGGCGATCTGCGCCGCGATGGCCGCCACATGGGTGTCCGTGTCCTGATCGGCCTGCTGGGCCCTGTAGTGGGCGGAGCCGACGAAGCGCTCCAGCATCCACTTCGGCCCTTCGAGCGCAGCCTGCGCCGCAGCCTCGACGTTGGGACCGGCTCCGTTGAGCGCCGCGACGACCGCGACCCTGTCGTCCTCCTCCTTCGCCTTGGCGTAGTCGGTCAGGAGGTAAGTCCGAAGGGCTTCCGCGCCGCCGTCGTTCAGGGCCGCGTTCGCCGCGGCCCTGACTGCCGCGCCCGCATTGTTGAGGGTCCTGACCACCTCGACCCGGTAGTCGTCGATCTGGACGGTCAGCGCGCCGCTGGTCAGGAAGTTTGTGATGCTCCGCTCGTCCGGGTCGGCGAGCGCCTGCCGGGCGGCATCGGCCAGTGTCGCGCTGCCCACGTTGGCGAGGGTGAGGACCTTCTCCCGGTCGTCGAGCGCCCCGGCCCGCGCATGAGCGCCACCGACCCAGTCGGCGACCGCCTGGTCGTCCCCGGAGAGAGCCACCTGAGCGGCCTGACGGGTCCATGTCCCCGGCGAGTCCATCAGGTTCGCCGCAGCCTCGCGTCCCAGCGCGGCGATCCGGACGATGTCGGTCTCGACCCGTGCCCGGGCCAGCAGATCGAGTGTCTCCTGATCGGTAAGTGCCTGCTGGGTCTGCACCCGTTCGATCTGGGTCCGGTAGAGGGCCTCGTCCTTCTTGAGCTCCCTGGCCACCTCGATGGCCAGCGCCCGGTCCTCGGCGAGCTGCGCGGCTTCGGTGTCACGGGCGAGCGCCGCGACGTTCTGCGCCTGGGTGACCGCGGCGGATGCGTCGGTAGCGGCGAGAATCGCCTTGTTGGCCTGCGCCGTTGCCACGTTGGCCCAGTCCTGGGCCTCGCCTGCGTGATCCGCCGCGTCCTCGGCGGCCTTCGCCGCAGCATCCGCGTGTGCGGCGGCGTCGTTGGCGGCCTTGTTGGCCTCCCGGGCGGCCGTTGCCGCGCGTTTCGCGAGGCTTCCGGCCCGGTTCGCCGCCGCGGTCGCCGTATTCGCCGCGCTCGTGGCCAGAGCAGCCGCGTCCCGCGCCCGCTTCGCCTCGGCCTGGGAGACCCCGGCGGCCGACGCGGCGTCCGCGGCAGCGTTGGCGGAGGCAGCCGCGTTCTGCCCTGCTCGCGCCGCGGCCGCGCTGGACGTCTCCGCCTGGGCGCTCGCGTCCGCCGCTGCGGTCGCCGCGGCGGCCGCCTGGCGTGCCTTCTTCGCGGTGTCCCGGGCCACCTGTGCGGCCTGGCGTGCGGCGGCCGCCTGACTGGCGTCCTTCGAAGCGGCGGAAGCCGCCCGGTAGGCGCGTACCGATGCCTGGGAGGCCGCGGCGGCCGCCGCCGCGGCGGCCTGAGCGGCCCCGGCCGCAGTACGGGCGGCGGCGATCGCGGTGCGGGACGCGGCGACCGCCGTACGGGCCGCAGCCGCGGCGCCCTTGGCAGCGTCAGCGGCGCGCCCGGCCGCCCGTGAGGCCTTGACAGCGTCGTCCTTGGCGGCAGCGCTCTCCGCAGCGGCGTCCAGGGCGGCCTTCTTGGCTTCCACGGAGGCGGCCTCGGCCCGGACGGAAGCCTCCTTCGCCTCGGTCGTGGCAGTGTGGGCACGCGAGCCAGCGATCTCGGCCTGGGCGACCAGCTGATCGATCGTCAGCATTTCCTGGTCGCGGGCGCGTGCGAGGTACTGGCCCTTCCGCAGGAATTCGGTGATGTCGGCCGCGGTGCCGTTGAGAGCCCGTTGGATGGCCTGGGTCAGGTTCGGTCCGGCGCCGGCGAGCATGGACACCGTCTCGACACGCTCGTCCTCCTCGCGTGCGGTGAACTGCCCCTTCTCGAGGAAGGCGTCGAGAACCTTGGACGACCCGTCCGTCAGTGCCTTGTTTGCCGCGCTCACCACCGCGCTGCCGCCCGTTCCCATGACGGTCAGCACTGCCGCCCGGCGGTCGTCCGCCAGTGGCAGCTCGTAGCCCCCGGTGACGAAGGCATGGAGGTCCGCGTCGGTTCCTCTCAGGGCGAGCTGGGCCTTCTCGCTCACACCGGAACCGGCGTAGTTGAGCATCTCAAGGACGGTGACGCGCTCGTCCTCGGCGCGGGCCCGGGCGAGCCCCGTGGTGAGGAAGGCCGTCAGGGCAGCCTCGGTGCCGGTCAGCGCCGTCCGTGCCTCCTGGCGCACGGCCTGGCCGCCCAGGTTCCATGCGTCGACGGCCTGCGAGCGCGGACCACCCTCGTCCCCCCCTTCGGCCCGAGGCGCCGCCACGCCTCTCCCCGTTCCGACGATCGAAACGGCGGAGGCGGCGACCGCAAGTGTAAGAAATCGTCTGCGCGAAGGCCCCAATTCGGACACTTCGCGGCTCGATGAGGTACGCCTCATCATGCTTTCCCCTTCCCCCTGGTGCCTGTCACCAGACATAGAAAAACATGCAGAGATTCACTGAACGCCGTACCACCTGACAGGACTTTCAGTGATTCTGCAAGTAATGGGATCCGAAAAGCGCCCGATTTTCCCTGTCGGTGGAGATTGCGTGAAGGGACGCATCGGTAAATAAGGGGCAACTGGATTTTACCCACGCCTCAGGCAACCCTTACTTGACTGCCCGGTGGGTGACCCGATGGCCTCTGATCTGCGTGAATCCTCTTGCGGAGGCCCATGGGGCCGGTGATATGAAGAGGCGTCATGATCGAAGCGCCAGTGAGAACTGTGCTTCACATCTGTGTGGCTTCAGCATGCGTGGAGTGTGGATCGGACGTTCAGCGAGGAACGACTCCCGCGCAAAAGAGGGTGCTTTTGTACGTTTCGCGTGACCGGAATTCATCGGATCCGATGTCCTGTATTGATTCATTGCGTTCGGGAGGTGCTTGTGTGTCGCGGGTGGGGCGGACGACCTGTTCGCCCTTATTTCGGCCGCAGAACTTTTCCTTTCATTATCGATGTGTGCCATTGCTGCCGCAGTAACTAAAAGAAGGGCTGGTAGATCGATGAATTCCTTGTCCCGCACCCTTGTCGCAGGAGCCGTGGCCGGAGTGGCCGCCCTCGCCCTCACCGGTACGGCCCGCGGCACGGAGCACGCCGCGACTGCTCCGTCCGTCCGGGCGGCCGCAGCGGAGGTGCCAGGGTCCGTGGTGGAGGATTTTGCCTACCCCGGCGCAGACAAGATCCTCCAGGAGCGCGACCTCGTCCTCAAACGCGGTGACGGCCACATCCTGCTCGTCGACTGTGCCGACGGAACCGGACTGATCCAGGTCCAGGCGCGCGACCGGGGGATGTACTGCTTCAAGGTCACCGGCAACGGGGGCTACCTGAGCCTGGAGTTGCCCGCGGTCTACGCCGTGGTGGGCAACGACTACTCGACCGAGGTCGACATGACCGTAGACGGAGAGGAGAAGTCCTACAAGATCACGAAGAACAGTTGGACGCAGGTGGGGGAAACCGCCGATCCGCTGAAGCGACGGCATACTCTCCTGGAGATCCGCGCCGTCAAGTAGCGGCTTCCCCAGCACGGGAACATTCCGGACGAGCGCCATGGCGCTCCCCTGGCTCACCACAGGTCTCCCGGGAAAAACGTCTCGCGGATCGCTCCGTTCCGCATGGGGTCGGCGCCCCTCGCCCTGTCGCCGACGGGGGCGATGGACGGTTTCACCGGCACCTCCGCTTCGGTCGCCCTCGCCGACAGCGCGACTCACCGGGCGCACGAGGCCCACCCGTATCCGTTCGGCCACCACCAGCACCCCTTCTCCCGCGTAAGGAAGTTCACGTGCCCCTCAGCCCAACCCGCCATGTGCGGGCCCTCGCACTGATCGCCGCCGCCGTGGCAGCCGGTGCGTTCACCCTCACCGTCCCGGCCCAGGCGGTGATCGGCAGCGCCGTCGCCGACAACACGTACACGTTCACCGCGAAGATCGATGTGGGCGGAGAACGCGGGTGTTCCGGGTCGCTCGTCGACCCGCAGTGGGTGCTGACGGCGAGCAGCTGTTTCGCGGTGGATGGGCAGCCCGCGTTCCCGGTGCCCGCCGGGGCGCCCGCAGAGAAGACCACTGTGACGGTCGGCCGCACCGATCTGTCGGGTACGGGCGGGAAGGTCGTCGAGGTCACCGAGCTGGTGCCCCGGTCGGACCGGGACCTGGTGATGGCGAAGCTGGCCCAGCCGGTGACGGATGTCGCGCCCGTGGTCGTGGCCGGCGCCGCGCCGGTGCCGGACGAGACACTCCAGGCGGCGGGGTACGGCCGGACCAAGGACACCTGGGTGCCCGACCGGCTGCACGCCGGCCCGTTCACGGTGACGGAGGTCGGCGCGACCACCGTAGGCATCGACCGGGATGGCGGCAGCATCTGCAAGGGCGACGCGGGCGGCCCCGCGCTGCGCGAGAAGGACGGCGGCGTCGAACTCGCCGCAGTGCACAGCGCGTCGTGGCAGTCCGGCTGCCTCGGGTCGGACGAGACGCGCTCCGGCGCCGTGGAGACACGTCTGGACGACATCACCGACTGGGTCCAGCAGGTCCGCGCCCTGCCAGGGGAGAGCCAGGTCGTGTCCGGGGACTTCAACAAGGACGGCAAGGAGGATGTCGCGGCCTTCTACGACAACGGCACCTCCCTGGAGGGCAAGAACCGGGCGTCCCTCTTTGCGTTCTACGGCACTGGCAGTGGTTTCGGCGAGCCGCAGAAGGTGTGGAGCACTCCGGGCGGTTTCACGTACGCCCACAGCAAGCTTGCCTCCGGCGACTTCAACGGGGACGGCCGCGACGATGTCGCGGTCTTCTACAACGGGGGCACCTCCGAAACCGGCCGGGTCTCCTCGCTGTACACCTTCACGAGCACCGGCAACGGTTTCAGCAACCCGCGCAAGGTGTGGACCAGCGCCGGTTCGTTCAACTGGGACGCGTCGAAGGTGACGTCCGGCGACTACAACGGGGACGGCAAGGACGACCTCGCCGTCGTCTACAACACCGGTAAGTCGGCCGACGACAAGTTCGTCACCTCGGTCTACACCTTCAACGGCACCAGCACCGGGTTCGATGACCCCCGCAAGACCTGGACCAGCACCGGTTCGTTCAACTGGAACGCCTCGAAGGTGACGTCCGGCGACTACAACGGGGACGGCAAGGACGACCTCGCCATCCTCTACAACGCCGGTAAGTCGGTCGACGACAAGTTCGTCTCCTCGCTCTTCACCTTCACGAGCAACGGGACCGCGTTCGGTGAGCCCCGCAAGACCTGGACCAGCACCGGTTCGTTCAACTGGAACGCGTCGAAGGTGACGTCCGGCGACTACAGCGGCGACGGCAAGGACGACGTGGCCGTTCTCTACAACCGGGGCACGGCCGCCGACGGCAAGTTCGCCACCTCGCTGTTCACCTTTACCAGCAACGGCACCGACCTCGCCGCCCCCCAGGAGGTGTGGACCAGCAGCGGTTCCTTCAACTGGAACGTCAGCATGCTGACCTCCGGGGACTACAGCGGGGACGGCAAGGGAGACGTCGGCGTCTTCTACCGCGGCGGAACCACCCCCGACGGACGGCCGATCGACTCGCTGTTCTCCTTCACCAGCACCGGTACCGGGATGAAGGCGCCTGTCAAGCACTGGACCGGCAGCGTCGTCTGATCGGACGCCGACCCGCTCCGATCGTCGCCACGACGGCGCCCGACCCCGGAAACGAACCGTTCGGGGCCGGGCGCCGTCGTGCGTCCGCGAGCTGCGACGGCGGTCGAGCTGCCGCCGGACTGCGCGCCTCAGCCCCGTCGGCGTACCAGGAGGGGCCCGAGCGTTCCCGCGGCCGCCGCGACCGTCACGGCCAGGGCGAGCAGCCCGTACTCCGCCGGGGGCAGATACGGGGGAGAACCGGCCGCGGACACCGCGAACGCCGTCAGGGGGACCGCCGCGACCACCGTGCCGACCACCAGCCCGGCCACCGTCACCAGCCCGGTCTCCAGCACCAGCGTCCGGAGCAGCTGTCCGCGCCCCGCCCCGGCGGTCCGCAGCAGCCGGAGCTCGGCCCGGCGCCCCACCGTGATCAGGGACAACGTGCTCACCACCGCGAACAGCGCGAACCCGCCGATCACCCAGACCCCCACCACGGTGACCGCGTCGTCCCCGGCCGGTACCGGCGGGGCGATCCGGACGTCGTCGGCGGTCGCGGTCCCGACCGTCACCCCGGTGTACGGGGCGAGCGCCCGCCGGAGCGCGGCGACGGTGGCGGCCGAGGGGGTGTCGTCCGCCGTGCGGACCAGCACCGAGCGGTCGCGGGGGACGTCGACATGGCCGGCCAGCGCCTCGCGCGGCAGCAGGAACTCGCCGATCCCCAGTGCCCGTTCGTACAGCGCCACCACACGGAGCCGGACCTGGGCGCCGTCGCCGAGCCGGAGCCGTACGGTGTCGCCGGGGCCGACACCGAGGTCCCCGGCCCGGTCGGTGCCGACGGCCACGGTGTCCCGGCCGGTGAGGTCCGCCAGGTCGCCCGAGACGACCCCGGGGTCGAGGGTGCCGGACAGTCCGTCCGCCGCCACCCCGAGCACCGGGAACCGGTCGATCCTCGGGTCGCCCAGCTCCTGATGGGCGAGGACGACGGTGGAGCGCAGCACCCCGGTCGCCGCCACCACCCCCGGCGTTTCGCGCACGGCCCGGACCGCCCCGTCCGGCAGCCCGGCGGCCGGGCCCGTCACCACCAGACCGGCCCGCAGCGCGGCGGCGGCCTGCCGGTCGGCGGCCCGTTCCAGCGTCGCGCCCGCCGCCAGCTGGACGCAGACGAACGCGACGGCCAGCACGATCGGGGTGAGCGCCGCACCCAGCCGACGGTGGTGCGCGGCGGCCGACCGCGCGGCCAGGAACCCGGGCGCCCCGCCCAGCCACCGCACCGGCGGACCGCCCACCCGCACCGCCCCGCGCGCTATCCACGGCCCGAGCAGCGCCACCGCGACGACCAGCGAGGTCGCCGCCCCCGAGGCGGCCACCGCGGCCGCCTGGCCGCCCTGGGCCGTGGCCGCCCCGGCCGCCCCCAGCCCCGACACCGCCAGCACCGCCCCGGCGGCCGTCCGGACCTTCCCCGGCGCGCCCGGCTCCGAAGCCCCGGCCGGACCCGGCGCGGCGGCGGGCCGGCCCGAGGTGCCGGACCGGGCCGCGAGCACCGCGACCGGGCGGGCCGCGAGCGCGACCACCGCTCCGCCCACCACCGCCGCGACCGGCGGCAGCCACCACGGCACCGGCAACGGCAGCGCGTCCGTGGCCAGCAGCGACCGCATCCACAGCCCCAGCGGTATTGCCCCGGCACCGCCCACCACCGCCGCCGCGACGGCGACCCGGCCCACCTCGCGGCCCACCGCCGACCGCAGTTGACGGGGGGTCGCCCCGACAGCCCGCAGCAGTGCCAGTTCGCCGGAGCGCTGGTGGACCGCCTGGGCGATGGCGGTGGCGATCACCAGGAGCGCCACCATGAAGACCGTCCCGGTGACCGAGGCGAGCAGCGGCAGCAGCTCGTCCCGGGCGGCGAGCGCGTCCGGCTGCCCGGCCCGCCCGCGCTCCGCACCGGTCAGCACCCGGACCGCCGGGGCGCCGGAGTCCCGGCCCGCCCAGGCCCGTTCCAACGACGCCCGCAACGCGTCCGACGACACCCCCGGCCTCGCCAGGACCCCGACCGCGTCGACCGTTCCCGGGTGCCCGGCCAGGGCGGTGAGGTGGCGTCCGGTCAGGAAGGCGGCGGGGGAGCCACCGGACCGGCCGCCGCCGTCGGCGATCCCGCTGACGGTGTACGTCCGGGGCGCCCCGCCCGCCTGGAGGGTCACCCGATCCCCGGTCCGGCCCCCGGTGGCCGCCGACAGCGCCCCGTCCAGGACCACCTCCGCGTCCGACCGGGGCGGGCGGCCGGCCGTCAGCCGGTAAGGGGCGAGCGCGGCGGCCGCCCAGGAGCGGCCGAGCGCCGGGGCCGCGCCCCGCGCCCCGGCCGCCGTCACCGGAACCGTGGCGTCCGCGACGGCCCGCGCCACCCCGGGCGCGGCGGCGGCCCGCGCGACCACGGAGCGCTCCAGCCGCACCCGTTCCGGCAGATACGCCGTCACCGTCCTCGGCTCGCTGCCCCACGGCTTCGCGGTGTACGTCACCCGCTGCTCCGCCACCACCACCGCGTCGGCCCCCGCGTACCGTCCCACCGGCGGCTCCACCACCAGCAGCACGCCCACGACCAGCGCGAACGCGCCGATCAGCGCGGCGGCCGCCGCCGTCGCCGCGAACACCGGCGCCCAGGACCGGCGCCGCGTCGCCAGCGAACGCCGGGCGAGGAACTCCGAGGCCCGCCGCATCCCGGCCCGCACCTCGGCCCCCGAAACCCCGGCCGCCTCCTTCTCCCGCACTCTCATCGCAGCCGGCCGCCGTCCATCGTCAGCACGGTCTCCGCCCGGGCCGCCGCCACCGGGTCATGGGTGACCATCACGACCGTACGGCCGTCGATCCGCACCGCGTCCTCCAGCAGCCCGAGCACCAGCTCCGCCGACGCGGGGTCCAGGGCGGCGGTCGGCTCGTCCGCGAAGACCACCTCGGGGGCGGTCACCAATGCCCGTGCCACCGCGACCCGTTGCTTCTCCCCGCCGGAGAACGCCGCCGGGTCCTGCCCGCCGCGCCCCGCCAGACCGACCCGGGCCAGCAGCTCCCGTCCCCGGGCCAGCACCCGCTCGTCCGCCGGGTCGGCGCCCGCCAGCACCAGCGGCAGCACGACGTTCTCCTCCACGTTCAGCGACGGCACCAGATTCAGGGCGTGCGACGGGAAGACGAACCCGATCCGGTCCCGCCGGAACCGGGTCAGCGCCGCCTCCGACAACGGGCCGAGATCGGTCGACCCGATCCGCACCGTCCCCGACGTCGGCCGGTCCAGCCCCGCCGCACACCGGAGGAACGTGCTCTTCCCCGAGCCCGAGGGGCCCACCACCGCGGTGAAGCTCCCCGCCGGGACCACACAGCTGACCGCGTCCAGCGCCACCGTCCCCCGGCCCGGCCCACCATGGCGCCGGCTCACCGCCTCCAGGCGCAGCGCGGCCCCCCGCACCGCCGTCATCGTCTCCGCCACTACCCCGGCTCCTTCGCTCGGCACACCCTGTGACCTGCGTCAACGCTAGGAACAGGGGTGGCGTGGGACGAGAGAGCGGATACCCGGAACGGGGGTACAGCCCGCTCCACCACGGCCGGGGAGCGGGTACCCCTCCGGCGTACCGCGGACCCCCGTAACCTGGCATGTCATGAGCAGTGCCATTTCCCCCGCCACCCCGCTGGCCGCCGCCGTCCGGCGTTCCTGGGACGCCTCGCGCTATCTGGCCATCGGGATCGGCGTCGCGCTGCTCGCCTATGTGGGGACGTTCCTGGTGGTGGCCGCGATGCTCTTTGCCGCCGTGCTGATTGGGCTGCCCGCGTTGCCGGAGGCCGCCAAGGTGCTGCGCCGGTGCGCGGAGTGGGAGCGCCGCCGGGCGGCGGCCCGGCTGGGCCTCGCGTTCGTCCCCACCTCCTATCCGCCGCTGGACAGCGACGAACTCTCCGAGCGGGTCCGGCGGGTGCTCACCGACCCGACGGTCTGGCGCGACGCCCTCTGGCTGCCCGTCCAGGCCCTCATGGGCAACGCCCTCGGCTATCTCGCGATGGTGCTGTGGCCGGTCGGGCTGCTGGTGGACGGGGCAGGGCTGACGGTCCTGCACCTGCTGGACCGGCGGGCCGCCGACGAGTACGGCACCCCGCCGCCCCCGCGGACCGGCTGGGTGCTGCGCTGGCACGGGGTCCTCGCGGACCTGTCGGCGAGCTGGACCCGGTCGCTGCTCACCACCTCGCCGTCGGGCGCGCTCGCCGAACGGATCGCCCAGCTGACCGAGAGCCGGGCGGGCGCGGTCGAGGCGCACGGCGCCGAACTGCGCCGCATCGAACGCGACCTCCACGACGGCGCCCAGGCCCGGATCGTCGCCCTGTCCCTCCGCATCGGCCTGGCCCGGCAGCTCCTGGACCACGACCCGGCCGCCGCCCGGGTCCGGCTGGACGAGGCGCAGGACGGGGCGGAGGCCGCCCTCGCCGAACTGCGCCACGTGGTGCGCGGCATCCACCCCCCGGTCCTCACCGACCGGGGACTGGGCGGCGCGGTCCGGGCCCTGGCCGCCGACGCGGGCGTACCGGTCGCCGCCGAACTGGACGGGGTCGAGGACGGGCGCAGACTCCCGGCCGCCATCGAGGCCGCCGCGTACTACGTCATCGCCGAGGCACTCACCAACATCGGCAAGCACAGCGGGGCGACCGCCGCCACCGTGCGCCTGCGGCGCACCCCCGGCACCCTGCGCGTGACCATCGGCGACAATGGGCGCGGCGGCGCGGCGGAACGGTACGGCACGACACCGGAGCGGCCCGCCACCGGGGGCGCCCACCTGGGCGGTTCCGGCAGCGGGCTGGCCGGCATCCGGCGGCGGATCGCCGCCCTGGACGGAACCACCCGCATCAGCAGCCCCGCCGGGGGGCCGACGGAGATCGAGGTGGAGCTGCCGTGCGGATCGTGATCGCCGAGGACAACGCGTTGCTGCGGGAGGGGCTGATCCTGCTGCTCACGAGTGCCGGCCACGAGGTGGTGGCCGATGCCGCGACCGGGCCCGAGGTGCTGCCCGCCCTCCTGGAACACCGCCCGGACGCCGCCGTCCTCGACGTACGGCTGCCGCCCACCTTCCGCGACGAGGGGCTGCGCGCCGCGCTCGCCGCCCGGGAGAAGCTGCCCGAACTGCCGATCCTGGTCCTCTCCCAGTACGTCGAGGAGACCTACGCCGCCGAACTGCTCGCCCAGGGCGCCCAGGGCATCGGCTACCTCCTGAAGGACCGGATCGGCCGCGTCGACCAGTTCCTCCAGGCCCTGGACCGGGTCGCGACCGGGGGCACCGCGCTCGACCCCGAGGTGGTGACCCAGCTCCTCACCCGCAAGTCGACCGCCACCCCGCTGCGCAGCCTCACCCCGCGCGAACGCGAGGTGCTGGAGCTGATGGCCCAGGGCAAGGCGAACGGCACCATCGCCGCCGAACTCGTCGTGACGGAGCGGGCGGTGAGCAAGCACATCGGCTCGATCTTCGCCAAGCTCGGCCTGGAGCCCGACGACGGCACGGTGCACCGCCGGGTCCTGGCGGTGCTCGCCTACCTGGAGGGCAAGGGCACCTGAGCGCCGGAGAGCCTGCCGGGCGGCGGCCCGGTCCGCTCGCGTCCGCCCGTCCGGACGGGCAGGATGCTGTACGCCGTGTGCCGTAGCGCCAGGAGGTCCCCGCATGTCCAGCCAGAGCCAGCCCGTACCGTTCACCGCCGACGACTACCGGGCCCGAATGGAGCGGGCGGCCGACGCCGCCGCCGGGGCCGGGCTCGCCGGGGTGCTCGTCGCGCCCGGCCCCGACCTCGTCCACCTCACCGGCTACCAGCCGGTGAACACCGAACGCCTCACCCTGCTGGTCCTCCGGGCCGGGCAGGACCCGGTGCTCGTCGTCCCGACGCTGGAGGCCCCGGACGCCGGGGCGGCCGTCGGCGCCCCCGCCCTCACCCTGCGCGACTGGACCGACGGCACGGACCCGTACGCCGTCGCCGCCCCGCTGCTCGACGGGCGGGGCCGGTTCGCGGTCAGCGACAACGCCTGGGCGATGCATCTGCTCGGCCTCCAGCGCACCCTGCCGGACAGCTCCTACGTCTCGCTCACCGACGCCCTGCCGATGCTGCGCGCGGTGAAGGACGCCCACGAGCTGGAGCGGCTCGCCGCCGCCGGGGCCGCCGCCGACGCCACCTACGGAGAGATCCTCAAGGTGCGGTTCTCCGGCCGCAAGGAAACCGACATCGCCGCCGAACTGGCCGACCTGCTCAGGAGGTTCGGCCACTCCCAGGTCGACTTCACGGTCGTCGGCTCCGGCCCCAACGGCGCCAACCCGCACCACGAGGCGGGCGACCGCACCATCGAGCACGGCGACATGGTCGTCCTCGACTTCGGCGGCCTCAAGCACGGCTACGGCTCGGACACCTCCCGCACCGTCCACGTCGGCGAACCCACCGCCGAGGAGCAGCGGGTCCACGACATCGTCCGCGAGGCCCAGCGGGCGGGGTGCGACGCGGTCCGGCCGGGCGTCGCCTGCCAGGAGATCGACCGCGCGGCCCGCGCCGTCATCACCGAGTTCGGCTACGGCGAACGCTTCATCCACCGCACCGGCCACGGCATCGGCGTCACCACCCACGAACCGCCCTACATGATCGAGGGCGAGGAGCTGCCGCTGGTGCCCGGGATGTGCTTCTCGGTGGAGCCGGGCATCTACCTGCCGGGCCGGTTCGGCGTGCGGATCGAGGACATCGTGACCGTCACCGAGGACGGCGGCCGGCGCCTCAACACCACCGCCCGGGAACTGGCGGTCGTCGAGTAGGGGCTGTCCTGCCGTCCCTGGCCGCCCGCCCGCCGGGGATGACGGGTCAGCTCTGGGGAGCGGTTCGCCCGGTCAGCCGTCGGCCAGTACGACGCACGACTCCGGCGGCAGCCGCAGCAGCCCGTCGCCGCCCGGGGCCGCCACCGGCTCCCAGGCGGCGACCACCCGGCCCCGGCCGCCGCCCAGCGGGATGTCGGCCGGCTCCCCGCCGAGGTTGACCGCGATCCGCAGCTCGCCCCTGCGGTACAGCAGCCAGCGCGCCCGCTCGTTGTGGGCGGTGCGCACCGACGCCAGGTCCGGGTCGCGCAGGTCGGGCAGGGCGCGGCGGAGCGCGATCAGCTCGCGGTACCAGGCGTGCAGCCGGGCGTGCGGCTCGCGGGCCGCCTCGTCCCAGTCCAGGCAGGAGCGGTCCCGGGTAGCCGGGTCCTGCGGGTCGGGCACCTGCTCCGCCGTCCAGCCGTGCGCCGCGAACTCCCGCCGCCGCCCCTCGCGCACCGCCTCGGCCAGTCGCGGGTCGGTGTGGTCGGTGAAGAACTGCCAGGGGGTGCGTGCCCCCCACTCCTCGCCCATGAACAGCATCGGGATGAACGGCCCGGTCAGCACGAGCGCCGCGGCGCACGCCAGCAACCCGGGGGAGAGGGCGGCGGCGAGCCGGTCGCCCCGGGCCCGGTTGCCGATCTGGTCGTGCGTCTGGGCGTAGCCGACGAAGCGGTGGGCGGGGGTGCGGGCGGTGTCGACGGGGCGCCCGTGGGTGCGGCCCCGGAAGGCGGAGTACGTCCCGTCGTGGAAGAAGACCCCGGTCATGGTGTGGGCGAGGGCGGCCAGCGGGGCCCGCGCGAAGTCCGCGTAGTAGCCCTGCGACTCACCGGTCAGCGCGGTGTGCAGGGCGTGATGGAAGTCGTCGTTCCACTGCGCGTGCAGCCCGATCCCGCCCTGCGGGCGCGGGGTGGTGTCCCCGGGGTCGTTGCGGTCGGACTCGGCGATCAGCGGGAGCGGGTGGCCCAGCTCGGCGGCGAGCGCGTCCACGGCCGCCGACAGCTCCTCCAGATAGGTCAGCGCCCGCCCGTCGGCCAGGGCGTGCACCGCGTCGAGCCGGAGCCCGTCGAGCCGGTAGTCGCGCAGCGAGGCGAGCGCGCTGCCCAGCAGATACGCCCGCACCTCGTCGGAACCGGGGGCGTCGAGGTTGACCGCCGCACCCCAGGGGGTGTGGTGCGTGTCGGTGAAGTACGGCCCGAAGGCCGGAAGATAATTGCCGGACGGGCCCAGATGGTTGTGGACCACGTCCAGGAGGACCGCGAGCCCGAGGCCGTGTGCCGCGTCGACGAAGCGCTTCAGCCCCTCCGGCCCGCCGTACGGCTCGTGCACGGCCCAGAGCGACACCCCGTCGTACCCCCAGCCGTGGGTGCCGGGGAAGGGGCAGACCGGCATCAGCGACACATGGGTGACACCCAGCTCGGCGAGGTGCCCGAGCCGGGCCGCCGCGGCGTCGAAGGTGCCCTCCGGGGTGAACGTGCCGATGTGCAGCTCGTACAGGACGGCGTCCTGGAGCCCGCGCCCCGGCCGCTCGGCGCGCCACGCGAAGCGGCCGTGGTCCACGACGGCGCTCTCCCCGTCCAGCCCGTCCGGCTGGCGGCGCGAGCGCGGATCGGGCAGCACCCGTACGCCGTCGGAACCGTCCGCCCCGCCGTCGAGGACGAACCCGTAGCGGTCCCCGTCCGAGGCGTCGGCCGCCACCTCCCACCAGCCGTCCCGCCCGGGGGCCCGCTCCATGGCCCGGGACCCGCCCCGCAGCCGCAGCTCCACCGAACCGGCCTTCGGGGCCCATACCTCGAACAGCATGCCGACGCTCCTCTTCTCCTCGCCCCCGTAACCCTCCACCGCACAGCGACCATCACCCGCCCACGGCACTGGATCCACGCTGTTACCGGCGATTAAGGTCTGCTTCTGATCACTGCCCCCTCAGGTTCTGATCAATACGCACTTTCCGATCCGTCCGCACTTCCTCGTACGCCCTGTGGAGGCCGAGATGACCGTGCCGTCGTTCCCGCCCGGCTTCCCCCCGGGCCACCGCGGCCGCACCCCCATGGCCCCGTACGACTGGTGCCGCGCCCCGGTCCGCGCGCGGAAGAGCGGCGGCGCGGGGTGCTGAGCACGGCCGACGCGTGGTGGTCCCGGGCGGCACTCGGGATCTTCGTGCACTGGACGCCCGCCTCCGTGCCGGGCTGGGCCCCGCCGCGCGTCCCGGCCGACCGGCTCCCGGCGGCGGCCCGCCGCGCGCCACTGGCCTGGACGCCGCACGCCGAGTGGTACGAGAACGGGCTCCGGTTCCCCGGCAGCCCCGTGGCCGCCCACCACCGCGCGACCTACGGCAGCCGCCCGTACGCCGCCTTCGGAGGCGACTTCCAGGACGCACTGACCGGCTGGGACCCGGCGGGCTGGGCCCGCGCCTTCCGCGCGGCGGGCGCCGACTACGCCGTCCTGGTCGCCAAGCACCACGACGGCTTCTGCCTCTGGCCCTCCACGATCACCAACCCGCACCGGGCCCGCTGGCACACCCGGCGCGATGTGCTCGGCGAGTTCGCCGAGGCGGTCCGCGCCGAGGGGATGCGGCTGGGGATCTGCTACTCCGCCGGGCTCGACTGGACCTTCGACGCCCGCCCCATAGGCACCGCCGCGCACGCCCGCGCGGCCGTCCCGCGCGGCGACTACCCCGCGTACGCCGGTGCGCAGCTGCGCGAGCTGATCCGCCGTTACCGTCCCGACCTGCTCTGGAACGACACCGTCTGGCCCGGCACGGACACCGACGTACGAGGGCTCACCGAGTACTACCGCTTCGCCGTCCCGCGCGGTGTCATGAACCGGCCGCTCACCCCGTACCGGTCCCTGCGGCTCCCCGGCGCCGGGCCCCCGTACGGCCTCAGCCCCGGCGACGGCAGCGGCGCCTGCCACCACCGCGACTCCCCGTCCGGACCGGACCCGGTGGGGGCGGGGCCGGACGGAGGCGGCGGGCTGCTGCTGGCCGTGGGGCCGCGCGGTGAGGACGCGACCATCCCCGGCCGGCAACTGAGACGCCTGGAAGAGGCGGCCCGGGGCACCGGGCCGGGAGCTACGAGCGGTTGAGGCGGATGGAGTTGACCTTGGTCAGGTCGACGGCCAACATTCCGCCCGCGTAAATGGTGGGGCCGGTGCACGTGGTGCCGCCATAGCCGTAGCAGAGGGTGATGCTGGCGCCTCCGGTCTGGTTGTTGGCCACCCAGTGCGAGTTGTACTGGTTCTTCAGGTCGTGGGCGCCGTACGACCAGTAGGTGTCGGTCAGGGTCGCAGCGCTGGGGGCCTTGCCCTCCGCGTAGACGCAGGCGGCGCCGGACGGGCAGCCGTAGAGGGGGGAGGCGAGGCTGCTGGCGTCGGCGGCACCGGCCCCCGTCATCAGGGCGGCGACGGTACCGACGGTGGCGGCGGTGGCGCCGAGCGCGGCCTTCAGGTGCTTCATGGTGTTCCCTTCGTCATCTCCACGCGGGGGCACCGGGCGCCCGGTCCCGGTCTCGAACTCCGGTTCCGGAGCCAGAACGACGGTGCGTCCCCGCGTGAACCCCGTGGGCGGAACACCGGACACCGGTGCTCCGCCGTGCTTCTTAAAGAAGGGTGCGGTGCCCAGGGGGCGGCCGCCGGTGGTTTCGGCCCCGGCCGAAACGTCGGCCGCGCGTGCGTCCGCTCCGGGCGGGGTCAGTCCCAGACCATGTCGAAGGAGCGCTCGAAGTTCACGTACCCGAGGCGGGCGAAGGACAGGGCCATCGGTACGTTGCCGAGGTCGGTGGAGGCCCGGATGCGCACCACGTCGTCCTGGGCGGCGAGGATCCGGGTGCCCTCGGCGAGGAGGTCGTCGATGTATCCGTGGCCGCGCTGTCCGGGGAGCACCCCGATGTAGGCGATGATCGGGTTGTAGTTGTTGCGGGCCGGTATCACGAAGCCGACCGGCTCGCCGTCGGGGAGTTCGGCGATCCGCCACCACGCGCGCGGGGTGCGGTAGTGCGCCAGCTCCTCGTCGTAGTGCTTCTCGGCCGCCTCGCGGGCGGTCAGCCCGGAAGCCAGGTCGGCCCGGCCGTGCGCGTCGAGGGTGCCCTCCATCACCGGGGTCATCAGCGCGAGGAGGTCCTCGCGGTCGGCGACCGGGCGGAACCGGAGCCGCCCGCCGTCCTCGGGGACCGGCGTCCCGGCCCGCCACTCCAGCCGCAGCCGCTCGACCAGCATCCGTGCGCCGGAGCGTTCCATGACCCGGATCCGGGCCTCCACGATCTCCCGGGCAGCCGGGTCCTCCCGCCAGTCCGCCGGGACGAAGCGCCCGTACTCGGGCCTCGGCGCACCGGCCGGAACGACCGCAGCCGTCGCCGTCTCCAGCAGCCGCAGCCCCGCCTCCCCGCGCTCCGGCTCGGGCACCGTGTCGTCCAGGTCGAAGACGTCCAGGAGGAGGGGTGTCTCGCCGTTGTTGCTCCACCAGGCGAGCCGGGCCACCAGCCGCTCGCCGCTCAGGGCCACCCACATCCACTCGGGACGCCGCCGTCCCGAGGCGAGATCGTCGTCGAACTCGTGGTCGAAGACGTACGACAACTGCCGGAACAGGGCGAGTTCCTGCGGGTCGGTGAGCGGACGGATGGTCAGTTCCTGCGGCGCAGGTGTCATGCATGCTCCTCGAGCGGGCCGGAAAGCCGCCCGGTGTGCTCGGGCGGTCTGCGGCGGCAGACAGTAGCAACGCGCCCGGGCCCGCGCGCGGGGATTTACCGGGCGCGGGCCCGTGGCCGGGCGCGAGCCGGCCGGAGCCCGGCCGACCGCACCGTTTCTGGACACTGCGGGGAGGTCGGACCGACAATTGACCGCGTGACGTCCTCCTTCGAGTCCCACACGCACGCCGTGCGCCTGTCCGACGCCCAGCGCGACCGCGTGCTCGGCGTGCTCAGAGACGGCGCCGCGCAGGGCAAGTTGTCCCACGACACCTTCATGCGGCGCATGGAGCTGGCGCTCACCGCCCGCCGCCCCGAGGAACTGGCGGCGCTCACCGCCGACCTGGAAGGCGAGAGCGGCTTCTCGCAGCGGGTACTCCGGGTCGTCGGCGGGGTCTCCGGTTTCCCCGGCCGGATACGCCGGGTCTGGCGGAACGAACGGCTCCCCAAACTCCTGCTCCCCGCCCCGAGCCCGCACCCCCTGCAGATCGGCCGCGATCCGGGGAACGGGCTGCGGCTCAACCACGAGACCGTCTCCCGGATGCACGCGCAGCTCATCGCGGCGCCCGGCGGCGGCTGGCTGCTGCGCGACCTCGGCTCGACCAACGGCACCTGCGTCAACGGCCGCCGGGTCACCGGCACGGTCCCGGTCGGCGCCGGTGACCAGGTGAGCTTCGGCCGGATGAGCTTCTGCCTCGCCGCCCCCGCCCCCACGCCCCCCGGCTGACCGACCGGACACGCCCCGGACCGCCGCTCACCCGGACGGCCGTACGCCGACTGCGCCACGGCCCGGACAGTGGTCCCCTGGGGGAACCGCGTCGCATCCCGGCGCCCCGGCCCCGGGACGTCTTCAGGACCGGGCGGGACCGGGCCGGTCAGCGGGGTCCGGCGTGTGCCGGGGTCCGCGAGCCCCCGGCACGGTCCGAACGGAGACGGTCCAGGGAGCACGGATGCAGGCCGACGCGCCGGGAGGCATATCCGCACCGGCCACCCGACCACGCCCCGGCCCCAGCCTCCTCGCCCCCTCCACCGCCCGCGACCCGTACCGCCTCTACCGGCTCCTGCGCGAGAGGCACCCGCTCAGTTACGACGCGCCCCTGAACGTCTGGCTGGTCAGCCGGTACGCGGATGTGGTCACCGCCCTCACCGACCCCCGGTTCACCGGCCTCCCGCACGACGCCGCACCCCGCCCCGGCCCCGCGCCCCTCGGCCTCTGCCACGGCGGCCCGCAGTGCGCCGACCCCCGCCCGCCCGGCACCGCCCCGGACCCCCGCGCCACGCCCCCGGACGACCGCACCGCCGCCCGGATCGAGCGCACCGCCTACGTACTGGCCCGCCGGATAGCCGCCCGCCGACAGGCCGATCTGGTCGAGGAGTTCTGCCGGTGGCTGCCCCTCGGCGCGGCCACCGGAACCGGCCCCGGCCGCTGCCCCGACCGGCTCGGCCACAGCCCCTGCACCCGCCACACCGCGCTGCGCACCACCGCGCTCGCCTCCTTCCTCGCCCACGTGCTGGACGCCCCCGACCTGCTCGCCGCCCTGCGCACCGAGCCCGCCCTCGCCGACCCGGCCTGGGCGGAGTCGCTGCGCCGCGACCCACCGGTCCAGGTGGTGCTCCGCCGCACGGCCACCGAGGTCACGCTCGACGGCGGCACCCTGCCCGCCGGAGCGCACGTCGCCTGCCTGACCGGCTCGGCCGGCCGCGACCCGGACCGGTTCGCCGCCCCCGACCTCTTCGACCCGTTCCGCACCGACCAAGACCGCGTCCTCACCGGCCCCGAGTCCTGCCCGGCCGTCCGGCTCGGCCGGACCGAGGCCCGGCTGGGGCTGTGCGCCCTGCTCGACGCGATGCCCCGGCTCCGCTGGGCCGACGGCTTCCGCCCGGCCCGCACCGGGCTGCTCACCCGGGGCCCGCGGACCCTGCTCGTCAGCAGCGGCTGAGCAACGCCACCGGGCGCTCGGCGAAGAGCTCGGCCGACGTGACCGGGCCCCCGGAGAACTTCCGGTCCGGGGCCAGCAGATCGGCCCACGCCCCGTCGTCCGGCAGCACCAGCTCCGTACCGCGCCAGCCGCCCGACTCCGCCAGCCGCGACGACAGCCGGGTCACCGCCGTGACCACCTCGCCGGAACGGCAGAACGCCAGACAGTGCGCGGCCGCCGGACCCCGGGCCTCCACCGGGGCGTACGTACCGGGCGTGCCGAACACCTCCGGCCGTTCGCGCCGCAGCCGCAGCGCCACCGAGGTGAGCCGCGCCTTCTCCGCCCCGAGACCGCAGCCTCCGCCCTCCCCGTCCGGCTCGCGGAACGGCCGCCGGTTGTCCGGGTCGACCAGCGCCAGGTACTCCCGCTCGGTGCCCTGGTACACGTCCGGCACCCCCGGCATCGTCAGCTGCACCAGCGCCGCGCCCAGCACATTGGCCCGGACGTACGGGGCGAGCGCGCGCGCGAACCGCTCCAGCGCCTCCCGCACCGGCCCGCCCGCACCGGCCGGACCCGCCGCGACGAAGTCCGTCACGGCCCGCTCGTAGCCCCGGTCCGACCCGGTCCAGCTGGTGAAGAGCCCCGCCTCGCGGGCCGCCTTCAGCAGCGTCGGCTCCATCCGCCCGGCCAGCTCATGGTCCGGCAGCCCCGTACAGCCCACCGCCGTCTGCCAGGCCGACCAGGCGAACTGCGCGTCGGGGGCGGCGACCGGCACCGCCCGTTCCAGCTCGGTCAGCAGCTCCGACCACGCCCGCGGGCACTCGGTCAGCACCGCGATCCGGGCCCGTACGTCGGCGCTCCGCTTGGTGTCGTGGGTGGTCAGCACCGTGCCGGTGGACGGCCAGTCGCGGGCCAGCCGGGCGCAGAACGCGTGGAAGTCCTCCGGCGCCACCGCGGGCCGCCCCGGATCGCCGCCCACCTCGTTCGCCGACACCAGCGGCGTGTACCGGTAGTACGCGGTGTCCTCGACCGACTTGGCCCGCAGCGCCGAGGCCGTCTGGGCGAACCGGTCGCGGAACGCCGTCCGTTCCGGCCCCCCGCCCGGCCGCCCCAGCGCCAGCCCCCGGACCACCTCGACCGCCGCCGCCTCCTCCGCGACCGGGAAGGCCGCCTTCGCGTCCCGCACCGCCGCCTCCGGCAACGCCTCCTCCGTCGACGGGGAGGACGGGGAATCCGGGTACGGGCGGTAGACCGGCACCCGGACCAGCAGTTCCCGGACCGCCGTGCGCAGCGCCCACGGCGCGTGGTCCCGCAGCGCGGGATCGGCCGCGCAGATCCGTACCGCCATCCGGGTCAGCAGCGCGGTCTCGGCGGCCAGCTCGTCCGTCACCACCTCGTACGCGGCCCGGCGGACGGTCGCCGTCCAGTCGCCGCCCCGGTCGGCGGCCGGGCCCGCGAACTCCCGGTAGCGGCCGACCAGCTCGGCCGCGCCCGCCGGATCGACGAACAGGCCGTCGACGTGGTGCAGCGCGTCGTACCCGGTGGTGCCCGCTACGGCCCATCCGGCGGGCAGGTGCTCGTTGCCGGTGAGGATCTTCTCCACCACCGTCCACCGGCCCCCGGTGGCCGCCGACAGCCGCTCCAGATAGGCCTCAGGGTCGGCCAGCCCGTCCGGATGGTCGACGCGCAGCCCGTCGACGACCCCGTCCCGGACCAGCCCCAGGATCGTGGCGTGGGTCGCGGCGAACACCTCCGGGTCCTCCACCCGCACCCCGATCAGCCCCGAGACCGTGAAGAACCGCCGGTAGTTCAGCTCGGTACGGGCCAGTCGCCACCAGCAGAGCCGGTAGTGCTGGGCGTCCAGCAGCTCTGGCAGCGGCAGACCGGCCGTCCCCGCCCGCAGCGGGAACTCCTGGCCGTCCAGGCGCAGCACCTCCCCGTCCACCCGGAACCGGTCCAGCTCCTCGCCGATCCGGCGGCCGAGCACCGGCAGCAGCACCTTCCCGCCGCCCGCCGCCCAGTCGATGTCGAACCAGCGGGCGTACGGCGAGGAGGGGCCCTCGCGCAGCACCTCCCGCAGCGCGCGGTTGTGGCGCGGGTCGGCGGCCATGTGGTTCGGCACGATGTCCACGACCAGCCCGAGCCCGTGCGCCCGCGCCGTGCGGGCCAGGTCCCGCAGCCCCGCCTCGCCGCCGAGCTCCCCGCGTACCCGGCCGGGGTCGACGACGTCGTAGCCGTGCCGGGAGCCGGGGACGGCCTCCAGCACCGGGGACAGATGCAGATGCGAGACACCGAGCTCGGCGAGGTAGGGCACGGCGCGCGCGGCGGCCGCGAACGGGAAGTCGGGCTGGAGCTGGAGCCGGTAGGTGGCGGTGGGCGTCATGCGGTCGTCCGTACCCGGCCCGGCGCCATCTGTGACAGAGAACGCCGCAAAGGGCCCGACCGGCGGTGTCCCCGCCCCCCCCGGGGGGGGGTGTCCGACACATGCCTGCGGCCGTCCGCGCACGCATGCGTCGGACACCCCCTACGCGGGCCGCTGGAGCACCGCCATGCTGCGCCCGACCAGCGTCACCCGCTCGCCCGCCGCCACCTTCGGCCCCGAACCGGGCATGACCCCGACCGGGCGCGCCGTGTCCACCACCAGCAGCCACTGCCGCCCGTGGTCCACCGGCACCCGGAACTCCAGCGTCCGGTCGCTCGCGTTGAACATCAGCAGGAACGAGTCGTCGTGGATCCGCTCGCCGCGCGGCCCCGGCTCGGAGATCGCGTTCCCGTTGAGGAAGACCGTGAGCGCCTTGGCGTGGGCGGCCTCCCAGTCCCGCTGTGTCATCTCCCCGCCCTCCGGGGTGAACCACGCGATGTCCGACAGCTCGTCATGGGTGCCCTGCACCGGGCGCCCGTGGAAGAACCGGCGGCGCCGGAAGACCGGATGGTCGCGGCGGAGCCAGACCATCGCCCGGGTGAACTCCAGGAGGCTGCCGCCCGCCGCCGGTCCGTCGTCCTCCCCGGCGCCCCCGTCGGCGGCCGGATCCGGCCAGTGCACCCAGGACAACTCGCTGTCCTGGCAGTACGCGTTGTTGTTGCCCCGCTGGGTACGGGCGAACTCGTCGCCGTGACTCAGCATCGGCACGCCCTGCGAGAGCATCAGCGTGGCGATGAAGTTCCGCATCTGCCGGGCCCGCAGGTCCAGCACCTCCGGCCGGTCCGTCTCGCCCTCGACCCCGCAGTTCCAGGACCGGTTGTGGCTCTCGCCGTCCCGGTTGCCCTCGCCGTTGGCCTCGTTGTGCTTGTCGTTGTACGCGACCAGGTCGTGCAGGGTGAAGCCGTCGTGGCAGGTGGTGAAGTTGATCGAGGCGAGCGGGCGGCGCCCGTCGTCCTGGTACAGGTCCGAGGAGCCGGTCAGCCGGCCGGCGAACTCCGCCAGGGTCCGGGGCTCGCCGCGCCACAGGTCCCGCACGGTGTCCCGGTACTTGCCGTTCCACTCGGTCCACAGCGGCGGGAAGTTTCCCACCTGGTATCCGCCCTCGCCGACGTCCCACGGCTCCGCGATCAGCTTCACCTGGCTGACCACCGGATCCTGCTGCACCAGGTCGAAGAAGGACGACAGCCGGTCCACCTCGTGGAACTGCCGGGCCAGGGTCGCCGCCAGATCGAAGCGGAAGCCGTCCACATGCATCTCGGTCACCCAGTACCGCAGCGAGTCCATGATCAGCTGGAGTACGTGCGGTGACCGCATCAGCAGCGAGTTCCCGGTCCCGGTGGTGTCCATGTAGTACCGGGGATCGTCCGCGAGCCGGTAGTACGAGGCGTTGTCCAGCCCCCGGAAGGAGAGCGTCGGCCCCAGGTGGTTGCCCTCCGCGGTGTGGTTGTAGACCACGTCGAGGATCACCTCGATGCCCGCCTGGTGCAGGGCCCGCACGGCCTGCTTGAACTCCAGCACCTGCTCGCCCCGGTCGCCCCAGGACGCGTACGCGTTGTGCGGGGCGAAGAAGCCGATGGTGTTGTAGCCCCAGTAGTTGGCGAGCCCCGCGTCGGCCAGCCGGTGGTCCTGGACGAACTGGTGGACGGGCATCAGTTCGATCGCGGTGACCCCCAGTTCCGTCAGATGGGCGATCACCTCCGGATGGGCCAGCCCCGCGTAGGTGCCGCGCAGCTCCTTCGGCAGCCCCGGGTGGAGCATCGTCAGCCCCTTGACGTGGGCCTCGTAGATCACCGTGCGGTGGTAGTCCGTCCGGGGCCGGCGGTCGTCGCCCCAGTCGAAGTACGGGTTCACCACCACCGACGTCATGGTGTGCGGCGCCGAGTCGAGGTCGTTGCGCGCGTCGGGCCGGCCGAACGGGTAGCCGTACACCGCCTCGCCCCACCGGATCTGCCCGGCCACCGCGCGGGCGTACGGGTCGAGCAGCAGCTTGGCCGAATTGCATCGCACCCCGCGCTCCGGCTCGTACGGCCCGTGGACCCGGAACCCGTACCGCTGACCGGGCATCACCCCGGGCAGATAGGCGTGGCGGACGAAGGCGTCGGTCTCCCTGAGCTCGACCGCCGTCTCGGAACCGTCCTCGTGGAGCAGACACAGCTCGATCCGTCTGGCGGCCTCCGAGAAGACCGCGAAATTGGTCCCGGCGCCGTCGTACGTGGCGCCGAGGGGGTACGCCTGTCCCGGCCATACCTGCATGGGCTCGACTCCTCCACCTCTGATCAGGGCAGATCCTTCCCGAAAGAAGTGCGCCGACCTAGGACGTCACCCGGTCCGGTCAACATCGGGCCTCTTCGTGTCGCCCAGAACCGTGATCCGGACCCCCGGGCGGAGCCCCCGCCCCGCCCCCGGGGCGGGATGGGGTGCTTAATCACTATGAATCCCCTCACTCCGGCCGATCCCGGCGTGGAGAACAAGCCTGCGTCACTGCCGAGTTGACGAAGCAGCATGCGCATCCTGCTGCACCGGATCCCGCTCCCGGAGTACCCTTCCTTGATCGTTGGTGGGGGAGTGGAAGGCGGTGCGCGGGTGAGCTCGGGAGGCTTCGAGCTGCCCCCAGGTGACCCAGGTCACGAGGGGGAATCCACCGATGTCCCCCCAGGGGCGGTATCGCTTGTGCAACCCGTGGAGATCGGCGCGGAGCTGGACTGGGGCGCGGACGCCTGGAGCGAGGTCCGGATGCGCGCCCAGCGGGCCGGCCGGGCCTACATCTGGCTGAATCTCGTGGAGCAGCGGCTGCGCGCCGTGGTCGCCGCGGTGCTCCGGCCCATCTACGAGCCGGTGCACGGCGAGGACTGGGTGGTGGCCGCCGCCGGTCCCGCCGGACAGGAATGGGTGCAGCGCGCCGTCGCCGTGCGGGAGGTCTCCCGCCGCAAGGGCTATCTGCTGGACCCCGCCGACGACAACGTCCTCAGCTTCCTCACCCTGCCCCAGCTCCGCGAGCTGATGGTCCAGCACTGGCCCTGCTTCGAGGCGTACTTCGACGACCGGCGCGAGGTGGAGCTGGCCCTCGACGAGCTGGAGGTCGCCCGCAACGTGGTCTCCCGCAACCGCGCCCTGAACGAGCCGGTCCTCGCCCAGGCCGAGCGCGCCTCCGCCCGGCTCCTGGAGATCCTCGGCAGCGGCGCCGCCGTCCCGTCGGCCGACCGGCTGCCGGTCGACGCCGTGGAGGAGCTGGTCGGCGACCGGTACGCGGACGTGGTCTCCGTCCACTCCGACCGGGTGCGGCTCCAGCGCCAGCTCCCCGCCGAGGACCTCTTCGGCAACGCGCGGCGGCTCGACGCCATCGGCATAGGGCTCAACCTGCTGGTGCAGAACTTCTCGGGCCGCCGGCTCGTCCGGCTCGCCGAGTCCGGCTGCCGCGTCCGGCTGCTCTTCATCAACCCGGCCAGCAGCGCGGTCAAGCGCCGGGAGCGGGAGCTGGGGCTGAAGAAGGGCGAACTGAGCCGGTCGGTGGAGATGAACATCCTCCACATGCGCCGGGTCCGCTCCAAGCTCCGCGACCCGGGCGCCTTCGAGATCCATGTCTTCGACGAGACCCCGCGCTTCACGGCCTACCTGGTGGACGGCGACGGCACGGACGCGGTCGGGGTCGTCCAGACCTATCTGCGCCGCGCACGCGGCATGGAGGCACCGGTCCTGGTGCTGCGCGGCGGCGGGCGGGCGGTGTTCCGCGCCGGGCAGGAGAACGAGCACGGGCTGTTCGAGACGTACCGCGAGGAGTTCGAGTCGGTCTGGGCCGACTCCCGGCCCGTCTCCTGACGGGCCGTCCTCCCCGGACGACCCCGGGCGCGTTCGGCGAGGGGGCCCGGGGGCTCTGTCAGTGGTGCGTGCGAGGGTGGTCACCACATGGGGGAGCAACGAAGGAGGTACCCGATGAGCTGGGACCGTGAGCCGCTGGTCGGTTTCGACCTGGAGACGACGGGCACGGAGCCGCTGGAGGCGCGCATCGTGACGGCGGCCGTCGTGAGCGTCGGCAGCAGCGGCGCGGAGCCCGCGCAGGAGCGCACCTGGCTGGCCGATCCGGGGGTCCTGATCCCGGCCCAGGCCTCGGCGATCCACGGCATCAGCAGCGAGCGCGCGGCGGCGGAGGGCCGCCCGGTCCGCGAGGTCGCCGACGAGGTCGCCGAGACGCTGGCCGGCCACTGGCGCCGGGGCGTCCCGGTCGTCGCGTACAACGCGGCCTTCGACCTGACGCTGCTCACCGCCGAGCTGCGGCGCCACGGACTGCCCTCGCTGAGCGACCGGCTGGGCGGGGCGGGCATCGGCCCCGTCATCGACCCGTACACCATCGACCGCGCGGTGGACCGCTACCGGAAGGGCAAGCGCACCCTGGAGGCGGTCTGCGTGGAGTACGGGGTGGTCCACGGCGGCGCCCACGACGCGGGGGCGGACGCGCTGGCCGCGGTCCGGGTGGCCCACGCGATAGCCGGGCGCCACGGCTCGGTGGCCCGGATGTCCGCCGCCGAGCTGCACGAGCGCCAGGTGGAGTGGTACGCCCGGTGGGCGGCGGACTTCCAGAGCTTCCTGCGCCGCAAGGGCACGGCGGACGCGGTGGTGGACGGCGACTGGCCGCTGCGCCGCCCGGCCGAGGTCCCGGCCGGCTGACGCCCTCCCGGTCCGGATCCCCGGATCAGAATCCGTATCCCCGGATCAGAAGGGGTACCAGCGCACGGTCGGGTCGTCGTCGCGCAGCGAGGCCACCCGGCGGCGGAACTCCACGAGGGCCTTCGGGTTGGCCGGCGCGTGCTGGGACACCCAGGCGCAGCTGGCGGTCTCCCTGGCCCCGCGCAGCACCGGGCACCCCTCCCACGCGCGCACGTCCCAGCCGTACGCGGCGGTGAACGCGTCGTACGCCTCGGGCGCCAGCCCGTACCGGTCCCGGGACAGCGCCAGGACGACCAGGTCGTGCTCGCGCAGATCCGCGGAGAAGGTCTCCAGATCGATCAGGACCGGGCCGTCCGGGCCGACGTGCGCGTTGCGGGTGAGCGCGTCGCCGTGGATCGGCCCCGGCGGCAGGTGCGGGACCAGCGCTGCGGCCGCCGCGGCGAAGCCGTCCCGGCGCTCGCGCAGATAGTCGGCGTCGGCCGGGTCGATCGCGTCGCCCGCCAGCCGCAGCCACCGCTCGACCCCGCCCAGCAGTTCGCGGCGCGGCAGGGTGAAGCCGTCCGGGGCGGGCAGCGCGTGCACCTGGGCCAGCAGCGGGGCCAGGTCCTTCGGCTCGGTGGGGCGCACCGCCTCGGGCAGCCGGTGCCAGAGGGTCACCGGGTGCCCCTCGACCAGCCGGGCCGCGGGCTCCGCCGCCCGTACGGCCGGGACGCCCGCGTCGGCCAGCCAGTGGGCGACGGCCACCTCGCGCTCCGCCCGTTCCCGCAGTTCCGGGTGGTGCACGGCGTCCCGGCCGACCTTGACCACCAGGTCGCCGACGGCGAACACCGCGTTCTCCCCCAGCGCGAGCAGCTCCGCGCCGCCGGACAGACCGGCGGCGGCGAGCACCTCGCGCGCAAGCATTTCGTTCATGTCTGCGATTTTCGCACCCGCGCAGGCGTCCTTGACGAACCGACGACCCGTCAGCACGATGACGTGGGCCATCCGACCGGCCAGAACGGTATGAACCGGACCAAACGCCACAAGGGGGAGTATTCATGGCATTAGCGAGTGCGACCGTACGTTCCGAGAGACCCGGCCCGCCGGCCGGCCGGAGCACCCCGCCCCCGCCGGCGGGCCGGAGCGCCGGCGCCTGGTTCCTGGTACTGCCCGCGCTGATCCCGATCCTCGTCCTCAGCGTCGGCCCCCTGCTCTACGGCATCGCGCTCGCCTTCACCGACGCCCAGTCCGGCCGCACCCGCGCCACCCAGTGGGTCGGCGGGCTCAACTTCCAGGACCTGCTCCACGACACCCTCTTCTGGGACTCCTTCCGGATCGGCCTGGTCTGGGCGTTCGGCGTCACCGTCCCGCAGTTCGTCCTCTCCCTGGGCCTCGCCCTCCTGCTCGACCAGCGGCTTCGGCTGCGCTGGCTGGCCCGCGCGCTGGCGATCGTCCCCTGGGCGATGCCCGAGGTGGTCGTGGGCATCATGTGGCGGCTGGTCTACAACCCGGACGCGGGCGTCCTCAACGAGACCCTGCGCGACCTCTCCCTCGGCGACGGACGGGACTGGCTCACCGGCCTCGCCACCGCCCTGCCCGCGGTGATGGTCGTCGGGGTGTGGGCGGGCATGCCGCAGACCACCGTCGCCCTTCTCGCCGGGGTCCAGAACGCCCCGCGGGAGCTCCACGAGGCGGCGGCTCTCGACGGCGCCGGAGCCTGGCGCCGCTTCCGCACCGTCACCTGGCCGGTGCTCAGACCGGTCGCGTTCGCCATCACCGCACTCAACTTCATCTGGAACTTCAACTCCTTCGCCCTGGTCTACGTCCTGACCAACGGCGGGCCCGGCGGCCGCACCCGGCTGCCGATGCTCTTCGCGTACGAGGAGGCGTTCCACTACGGGCAGTTCGGCTACGCCGCGGCGATGGGCTGCGTGATGGTCGCGGTGATCTCCGTCATCCTCGCCGTCCACCTCGCCGCCCGGCTCAAGGGAGGCGAGGACCGGTGAACACCCGCACCAGCCCGCTCGTCCGCACCGGACAGTACGCCGCGCTCCTCGGCTACCTCGCCTTCCTGGCGTTCCCGTTCCTGTGGCTGATCTCCACCGCCTTCAAACCGGCCCGCGAACTGGGCTCGCTCCACCCCACCTGGATCCCCGCGCACCCGACGCTCGACAACTTCCGCCAGGCCTTCGACGAGCAGCCGCTGCTCCGGGCCGGGGCCAACTCGCTGACCGCCGCGCTCTGCGCCGCCGCCCTCGCGGTGGTCGTCGCCACCCCGCTGGCGTACGTGCTGGCCCGCCGCCGCTCCCGGCTCTCGACGGCGGCCACCGGATGGGTGGTGATCAGCCAGGCGTTCCCGCTGGTCCTGCTGATCATCCCGCTCTTCCTGATCCTGAAGAGCCTCCATCTGATCAACACCCTGACGGGGCTGGTCATGGTGTACACCGTCTGGGCGCTGCCCTTCGCGCTCTGGATGCTCGTCGGATACGTACGGGCCGTCCCGGTCGAGCTGGAGGAGGCCGCCGCGGTCGACGGGGCGGGCCGGCTGCGGACCCTGGTGTCGGTGACCGCCCCGCTGCTGGCCCCCGGCATCGTCGCCACCGCGCTCTTCGCCTTCATCACCGCCTGGAACGAGCTGTTCTTCGCGCTCGTCCTGCTCAAGTCACCGGAGAACCAGACCTTGCCGGTCGTCCTCACCCACTTCATCGGCGCGGAGGGGGCGGCCGACCTCGGCCCGCTCGCCGCCGCGGCCTTCCTCGCCACCCTGCCCTCGCTGGTGATCTTCGCGGTCATCCAGCGGCGGATCACCGGTTCCATGCTGGCCGGGGCGGTGAAGAGCTGATGCGGACGACGACGCGCAGGGCGACGGCCGCCGTGGCCACCGCGCTCGCCCTGCTCCTCTCCGGCTGCGCGGGGCAGGACGACGGCGGGCGGCACGACGGCCGGATCGAGCTGAGGTTCCAGTCGCTGGCCTGGCAGAAGGAGTCCGTCGACGCCAACAAGCGGCTGGTGGAGGAGTGGAACGAGACCCATCCGGACGTCCACGTCACCTATGTCCCCGGAAGCTGGGACACCGTCCACGACCAGTTGCTCACCTCCTTCGAGGGCGGCGAGGCCCCGGACATCGTCCACGACGCCTCCGACGACCTGGCCGACTTCGCGTACGGCGGCTTCCTCGCCGATCTGCGCGGACTCCTCCCCGACCGGCTGACCGCCGACATCCCGCGACAGAGCTGGTCCACCACCACCTTCGGCGACGGCGTCTACGGCGTGCCCTTCCTCCAGGAACCCCGCGTCCTGATCGCCAACACCAGGATCCTGCAGCGGTCGGGGGTTCGGATCCCGACCCCCGACCACCCCTGGAGCTGGGAGGAGTTCCGGCGCGTCACCAAGAAGCTGACCGGCGAGGGGCGGTACGGGGTCGCCTGGCCGCTCAGGGAGCCGGTCTCCGTCACGCTGAACCTCGGCCTCTCGGCCGGCGGCCGGCTCTTCCACCGGGGCGCCGACGGCAGGGTCACCCTCCGCGCGGAGCCGGGCGACCGGATCGTCCCCGGCACCATCCACGACCAGGTCACCACCGACCGCAGTGCCGCGCGCACCACCCTCGGCATGGGCGGCTCCGACACCCTCCCCGGCTTCTTCGGCGGCAAGTACGCGATGGTGCCGCTCGGTTTCTCCTACCGTCAGCAGATCGTCGAGCAGGCCCCCGAGGGGTTCGAGTGGACGGTGCTCCCGCCGCCGGCGGGCGGCGCGGGGCTCGCCCAGGGGGTCAGCCCGCAGACCCTGTCCGTCGCGGAGGCCAGCCCGCACAAGAAGGAGGCCGCGCGCTTCATCGACTTCCTGCTCCGGCCGCCGAACATGGTGCGGCTGGCCAAGGGCGACTGGATGCTCCCGACCGGTACCGAGGCCCTCGCCGACCCCTCCCTGCACACCGCAGAGAACGGCTGGGCGACCGGTGTCGCCGTCGCGAAGGCGCTCCGCCCGGCGCCCGCCCAGTCGGTGCGCGGCTACCCGGAGTGGAAGGACAAGGTCGCCACCCCCGCCCTCCAGGAGTACTACAGCGGAGCCATCGGGCCGGACGAGCTGACCCGGCGGCTGGTCGACGACGGGAACCGGGTCCTGGCCCGCTACCAGCGCTGATCCGGCTTCCGGCGAGGCCTTTGGGACACCGGAACGTTCCGCACCGCCGCAATGTGGCCGCCAGGTGAGAGGTCGGTGAAAGCAGGGTCGGAATCAGGCCGCGACCCCGCCCGTGCGCACCGCCGGGCGGGGTCCTCCGCGCCACCGGGGAAGACCGCCGGTCGCGCCGTGACCTCGGGGTGGGCCGCATAAGTCCTGGTGGACGCGGTCGACTTGAGTGTCTCTGGCCGGTTTCTTATTACGAAAGTTTGTTGAGTAAGTCACAGCCGCTTGAAGGTCTTGATCTGCGCGCGTCAATCGGCGAGGGTTTCGAGCCAGCCCCCGGAGATCTTCCGGCCGGGGGCGAATCCCCCCACAAAGAATGACGAGGAGACCCCTCTTCATGGCTATTCACAAGCGCGCCCGCCGGTTCAAGCTCACCGCGGCGATAACCGCGGTGGCCGCGGCGGCCGGAGTCACCCTGCTCAACACCTCGCTGGCGGGCGCCGAGCCCGCCCCCGCGATGGGCGTCGTCTACGGCGCGAACGCCGCGGACGCCGTCTCCGGCAGCTACATCGTCATGCTCAACCAGAAGGCCGACAAGTCGGAGCTCGCCAAGGAGTACGGCGGCAAGCTCAAGCGGAACTACACCTCCGCCATCAACGGCTTCTCCGCCTCCGGCCTCACGCTCACCGAGGCCAAGCGGCTGGCGGCCGACCCGGCCGTCTCCAAGGTGGTCCAGAACAAGAAGTTCCACATCGACGGGACCCAGACCAACCCGCCGTCCTGGGGGCTGGACCGGATCGACCAGACCGAGACCGCCGGTGATGGCGCGTACACCTACCCCGACAGCGCGGGCGAGGGCGTGACCGCGTACGTCATCGACACCGGTGTGCGCACCACGCACGAGGAGTTCGAGGGCCGGGCCAGCTCCGGCTACGACGCCGTCGACAACGACGACGACGCGGACGACGGCAACGGCCACGGCACCCATGTGGCGGGCACCATCGCCGGTGCGACCTACGGGGTCGCCAAGAAGGCGAAGATCGTCGCCGTCCGGGTCCTCGACGACTCGGGCTCGGGCACCACCGAGCAGGTCGTCGCCGGCATCGACTGGGTGACCGAGAACCACGAGGGCCCCTCCGTCGCCAACATGAGCCTCGGCGGCGGCGCGGACGAGGCGCTCGACACCGCGGTCCAGAAGGCCATCGCCTCCGGTGTCACCTTCGCGGTCGCCGCCGGCAACGACTCGTCCGACGCGAGCCAGACCTCCCCGGCCCGCGTCCCCGAGGCCATCACGGTCGCCTCGTCCACCGTGGACGACGAGCAGTCGTACTTCTCCAACTACGGCTCGATCGTGGACATCTACGCCCCGGGTTCGGACATCACCTCGTCGTGGAACGACAGCGACGACGCGTCCAACACCATCTCCGGTACGTCCATGGCGACCCCGCACGTCGTCGGCGCCGCCGCCGTCTACCTCGCCGGGCACCAGGACGCCACCCCGGAGGAGGTCGCCACCGCCCTCACCGACGGGGCCACCCCCGACGCGATCTCCAACGCCACCGCGGGGACCCCGAACAAGCTGCTGAAGATCGTCGAATAGCCGCCCGGCCCCCGGGCCGGTGACCGGGCGGCCGAACCGCCCGGCGCAACGGAGAACGCGGCCGCCGTGCCCTCCCCCACGGGGCACGGCGGCCGCTTCGTGCGTGAACTCCACTGTGCTGCAAGGGAGTTGTGGATGGCGACCGGATTGATTCCGCCACCGGCACCCGGTGTGCCACGCCTTTCGGCCGACCTCGGCCCGACTCCCGGTCCGGCCGCATCCTGCCTCCGCGTCCGGGCGTTGGGCCGGTGATGCCACCGCGCCGACCGTTCCGGTCCGGCGCCGGGGCATCCTCCGGTCCGTTCAGAACCGACTCCGAAAGGCACCGACGGATGACAGCAGCATCGAACGGGAAAGACGCGGCCGGCGGGTACTCCCGCCGCGGGCTCCTCAAGATCGGCATCGGCGTCGTCGCGGGGGCGGGCATGGTCGGCCCGGCCGCCGGAACGGCCATGGCCGGCGGGCCGGGCGACCCCTCCAGCCCCACCCTCGCGGTCAAGGTGAAGAACCTCAGCGGCCCCGCCGAGACCGGCCCGTTCACCGCGCCGTGGACCGACCTCGGCATCCCCGTGCGCTGTCCGGACGGCACCATGCTCTTCGTCGGCGGCGACACCTTCGACGGCGACCACGTGCCACGCCCCGGCGAACCGAGCGACTGGCGTGCCCCGGTCGGCCTGCGCTCCAGCAACGGGGACGTCAACAACCTGCGCATCGACGGAAGCGTCGGTGGCGGCCACGCCAACAGCCTCGTCGACGAGCCGCACAACCCCGTCGGGGACAAGGCCACGACGGCGATCCCGTCCGACGTGTTCGTCGTCGACGGCGTCATGTACATGCACCTGATGCGCGGTGTCATCTACGACACCCACCACACGGACTTCTGGCGCTCCACCGACAACGGGGAGTCCTGGGAGTACCTCTGCCAGTGGCCGGGCGACCTGCACGGCGGCCAGTTCCAGCAGAAGACGTACGCCGTCGCCGATGACGGCTACTGCTACGTCCTGTCCTCGGTCTTCAACCGCGAGGTGGCCTCCGGGATGCTGCTCCACCGGGTGCGCAAGGAGCGCCTCGGCGACCCGGGCGCCTACGAGCCGTGGGGCTACGTCGACGGCGGCTGGCGGTGGAACGCCCCGGCGCCGACGACCGTGTTCGGCGTCCGCAAGTGGGGCGAGATCTGCTTCCGCGCCATGGACGGCAAGTACGTCCTCACCTGGCTCAACATGGACCCGCTGTCGATCCGTGCGATGGTCTTCCCGCTCCCGACCTCGGACCTGACCAGGACGCTGGAGCAGACGATGATCCTGCCCTGTGCGCCCGGGCAGGAGGTGGCCAACCTCGTGGCCAGTCCGTACGGCGGGTTCGTCGTCCCCGGCTCGACGTTCGGCAACTTCCACATCGTCGTCAGCCAGTGGTACGACGAGTGGAACTACCGGATCATGCAGTACAAGGTCAACATGCTGTCCTGAGCGGGGCGTGGCACCGGGCGCCGTCCCCGGCGGCGCCCGGCGTCAGGCGGAGGCCGGGCCGGTGCGGCCCGGCCGTTCGCGCAGGACGAGCAGGGTCCAGCCCCGGCCCGCCGGGTCCAGCGGCCGGGTCGCGGCGGTGAAGAGCTCCGCGGCCCGGCGGTAGGAGAGCCGCCCCCGGCCGGTGACCGGACAGCGGTCGGCGGCCGGTGTTCCGGCGGGCGCCCGGCGGCCCGTGACGAAGACCGGCCCCGCCGTGCGCCCGGCGAGCAGCATCGGCAGCAGGCGGGCCGTGCCCGGCCCCCAGGTCAGGGCGGCCGCCGCGTGGGACCGGGCCCGCCGGCCGGGCAGGTCGAGGTGGTCGATGTCGAGGGCGAGCACCCGCTCGACGGGGGCCCGTGACTCGTGCAGGAGATGCCACAGGGCCAGCTCCCTCAGCGGCGCCCGCGAGGTGAGGGCGGCGCGGGCCCGGTCCGGGGCGGTGGCGGACGCCGGGGGAGTGGCCGAGGGGACGGCGGCCGGTCCGGGGCGCGGCCCGGGCGGCTCCAGTCCGGCCGTCGGGTCCGTGACGATCCAGCCCCGCGCCAGCCACCACGCCGTGGCAGCGCGCAGACAGGCCAGCTCGCGGACCACCGTACGGGGCAGGGCGGACGCGGCGCGGTCGGCCAGTCCCCGGCGCAGCCGCTCCGGGGTCCGCGGATCGTCCAGCAGGGCGAGCGGCACGACGGGCGGACGGGCACCCCGGCGCTCCCGGCCGGTCGGGGCCCGCCGGTCGACCAACGGCCAGGCCCACCCCCGCAGCGAGACCCGGTAGACGCGGCGGGAGGCGTCGCCGAGACCGGCCGCCGCGAGGTAGCGGTCCACGGCGGCACCGTATTCCACCGGCGTCGCACGCAAAGGTCCCGTGTCCGTTTCCGGGCCGATTCTCATTCCCGCCACCCGCAGTAAATGGACTTCATCGACACTCCCTCGCTTCTCCTCAACCGACCCTATCACCAGGGATGTTGCAGTAAATGAAGCCTATTTACTGCGGGAATTCCAGGGAAAGTAAAATTGCTGGTGAAAGACTCAATTTTCTTTCGCGGATTACTTGCGGAGGGTGCGGCGGCAGGGGGAGGCTGCGGAGCCATGACGCTTCGTACCCGCCTTCCCGCCGCGACCGGGACCGGGGCGGCCCCCCGCCGCCTGCGCACCCTGCGGCACGCCCGATTCCGCCGGTTCCTGATCGGCCAGGGCTCCTCGCTGCTCGGCTCCGGGATGAACACCATCGCCATGACCTTCGCCGTACTGCGGTTGCCCGACGGCGGGGTCGACGCCGTCGGTGTGGTGATGGCGGTCCGCATCCTGGCCGTGCTGGCGGTGCTGCTGCTCGGCGGAGTGCTGACCGACCGGATCGGGGCCCGTACGGTCATGCTGACGGCCGATCTGCTCCGGTTCGCCTCCCAGGGCGTGCTCGCCGTCCTCCTGCTGACCCACAGCGCGCGGATGTGGGAAGTGGTCGCCCTGGCGGTGCTCCTCGGGATCGGCGAGGGTGCGTTCAGCCCGAGCCTCACGGCCCTCGTGCCGGGCCTCGTCCCCGAGGACGAGCTGTCGGACGCCAACGCGGTGCTCCAGATGTCCCAGGCCGTGGCCTCGGTGCTGGGGCCGGGGCTGGCCGGACTGCTCATCGCGGTCCTCGACGCGGGCACGGTGGTCGCCGTCGACGCGCTCAGCTACGGGGTGAGCGCCCTGGCCCTGGCCGGGCTGCCCCTGTCCCGCTCGGACGGACCCCGGCGCGGGCTCTTCGCCGACCTGGGGCGCGGCTGGAAGGAGTTCACCTCCCGCACCTGGCTGTGGGTGACGACCCTGCACATCAGCCTCTTCAACTTCGTCCTCTGGGCCCCGTTCCTGGTGCTGGGACCGGCCCTCGCCCAGCAGCGGCTGGGCGGCGCGAGGGCCTGGGGACTGGTCCTGGCCCTGTACGGCACCGGCTCGATCCTCAGCGGGCTGGCGCTCCTCGGCCGGAGCCCCCGCAGGCCACTCGCCTGGTCGATGGCCGCATCCGTCTGCTGGGCGTTCCCGGCGGCGGCGCTGGCCGCACGGCTGCCGCTGGGCTGGGTGGCCGGGGCCGCGCTCCTGGCGGGGGCCGGGGCGGCGGTGTGCAGCGCCCTCTCGACCACCGTCATCCAGCGCGACGTCCCCGCCGAGGTCCGCGGACGCATCAGCGCGTTCGACAGCCTGGGCGCCTTCGCCCTGGGACCGCTCGGACTGGCCCTGGCCGGGCCGGTCTCGGGGGTGGTGGGGGCCGACCGGCTCCTCGCGGCCGGCGCGCTCTGGCAGCTGGCCGCGGTCGCGGTGGTGCTGGCCCTCCCGTCCGTACGACGGCACGGGGTGACACGGCCCGCCGCCCCGTACGGCTCCACACCCTAGGGTGTGGCCATGACGACGTACGCGGCGCTGTTGCGCGGGATCAATGTCAGCGGCCACAAACGGATCCCGATGGCCGACCTCCGGGCCCTGCTCACCGAGCTGGGACACGCGGACGTCCGCACCCACCTGCAGAGCGGCAACGCCGTCTTCAGCAGCGCGTCGGACGACGAGGAGGCCCTCGCCGCCGAGCTGGAGCGGGCCATCGCCCGGCGCTTCGGCTTCGACGTCCCCTGCCTGGTCCGCGACGGCGCCTACCTGGCGGCGGTCGCGGCGGCCTGCCCGTTCCCGGCCGCCGAGCTGGAGGGGAAGCAGCTCCACGTCACGTACTACGACCGGCCGGTCGACGCCGCCCGCTTCGCCGGGATCGACCCGGCGGCCCACCTGCCCGAGGCGTTCGCCCTCGGCGACCGGGCGCTCTACCTCTACGCCCCCGACGGGCTGGGCCGCTCGAAACTCGCCGAGGCCCTCTCCCGCACCTCCGTCACCAAGGGCCTCGTCGCCACCTCGCGCAACTGGAACACCGTGGCCACACTGGTCGGGATGACCGCACCCGGCACGCCCGCGCACGACGGAGCCCCCGCATGACCGAACCGTCCCCCGGCGTGGCCGCGGCGGTCGAGGGCGAACTGCGCCTCCTGGACCCGGTCGTCCGCGCCTCCGCCGAACTGCTCGCCGCGCTGCTGCACCCCGACTACCGGGAGATCGACCACACCGGACGGATCTGGGACCGCGACTCCATGATCGCCGCGCTCACCGCGGCGGACGCCCCGCGCCCCGGCCCGCTCACCGCCACCCGGATGCAGGGCGTCCAGCTCGCCGAGGACATCGTCCACCTCACCTACGACACCGAGACGAAGGGCCGCGTCTACCACCGCAGCTCGGTGTGGCGGCTGACCGGCACGGGCTGGGTGCTCTACTACAACCAGGCCACCCCGTCCAACGCCCCCGACCCCGCCCCGGACGGCGGCACCGACGACGGCTGACCGGCTCAGCGGCGCGTCACCCGCTGCGCCCGCGCCGCCCACCGGCCGTCCGTACGGGAGATCCGCACCGGGTGCCCGAAGCAGTCGCTGACCCGCTCCGTGGTCAGCACCCCGTCCACCGGGCCCGAGGCCACGCACCGGCCGCCCCGCAGCAGCATCGCGTGCGTGGTGGAGGCGGGCAGCTCCTCCAGATGATGGGTGACCAGCACCGTCGCCAGCTCCGGATGCTCCTGACGCAGCATGTCCAGACTGTCGAGCAACTGCTCGCGCGCGGCGAGGTCGAGACCGGTGGCCGGCTCGTCGAGCAGCAGCAGCCTCGGCCGGGGCATCAGCGCGCGGGCGATGAGCGTACGGCCCCGCTCGCCCTGCGACAGCGCCGGCCAGCGCGACCCCGACTTGCCGCCCATCCCGAGCATCTCCAGCAGCCGCTCCGCCCGGTCCCGCTGCTCCTGGTCCACCGAACGGCGCGGCACCGGCTCGACCGAGTTCGTCAGCCCGGTCAGCACCACCTCGCGCACCGACAGCGGGGAGCGCAGCGGATGACGCGGATCGACATGGCCGAGCAGCGAACGCAGCTCCCGCATGTCGACCCGGCCGAGCCGGCGCCCCAGCACCTCCACCGCACCCCGGGTGGGGTGCTTCACCGCGCCGAGCAGCCCCAGCAGCGTGCTCTTCCCGGCCCCGTTGGCGCCGAGCAGCGCCCAGTGCTCGCCGGCGCGCACCGTCAGCGAGACCGAGTCGAGCAACACCTTGCCGTCCCGGACCAGCTGGACGCCGTCGGCCCGGATCACCGGCACCGCCCCGGCGTCCTCGGCGGCCGGAACGGGGACGGGGACGGTGGTCGGTGGGGTGGTGGTACCGGGCGTGGTCACAGCCGGGTGCTCCTTCTTCTCATACGGGTACGAGCGCCTCCAGGGCGCCCAGGTCCTCGTCCGACAGCCGGATCTCGCGCGCCCCCAGGTTCTCCGCCAGATGGGCGGCCGAGCCGGTGCCCGGGGTCGGGCAGAGCACGGGGGAGCGGTGCAGCAGCCAGGCGAGGGCGATCTGCCCGCGGGTGGCGCCGTGCCGGTCGGCGATGCCGGAGAGCGCTGCGGCGGCGTCACCGGTCAGCGCGCCGTTGCCCAACGGGAACCAGGGCAGAAAGGCGAGACCATGGGCTTCGCACGTCTTCAGCACCGCCTCCGACGAGCGGTCCAGGAGATTGAAGCGGTTCTGCACCGAGGCGATCCCGGTCAGGGAGAGCGCCTGCTCCAGCTGCTCGGCGGTCAGGGTGTCCAGGCCGATGTACCGGATCTTACCCTCGTGCCGCAGCTCGTCCAGGGCGCCCAACTGCTCCGCCATCGGCACGTCCGGATCCAGCCGGTGCAGCTGGTAGAGGTCGATCCGGTCCGTCCGCAGCCGCCCGAGGCTGGCCTCGCACATCGCCCGCAGCCGCTCCGGCCGGCCCTCGATGTGCCAGGCGCTGTCGCTGGTGCGGACCACACCGCCCTTGGTCGCGATCACCAGGTCGTCGCGGTACGGACGCAGGGCCTCGGCCACCAGCTCCTCCGCCAGCCCGGGGCCGTAGTTGTCCGCCGTGTCGATCAGGGTGACCCCCTGCTCCACGGCGGCCCGCAGCACCGCCACGGCGGCGCCGCGGTCGCCGCGCGGCCCCCAGTAGCCGGGCCCGGTCAGCTGGGCCGTGCCGTAACCGAGCCGCCGCACGGGCAGCTCGCCGCCGAGCAGGAAGGTCTCACCGGGGGAACAGGAGAACGAAGTCATCCCACGATCCTATGTTCCCGGGTCCACGCCCCCAGGAGCGTCCACGGCGCCCCGCGCCCGGAGCCTACGGAGCCAGCGCGTCGACCGCGTCGAGCGCGAGCTCCCAGGGGAATCCGCCCGGGCGGCGCTCGCCCGGAAGGTTCGGCTCGAACCCGCCGGGGCCGTAGAGCACCGTGACCCCCATCTCCCTCAGTTCGGCGACGCTCCGCCCGAACGCCCGGTGCCGGGCGTACGCGGAGTTGACGCAGGGCATCGCGACGAGCGGGATCCCCTTGCCGATCGCCTCGGCCGCGAAACCCACCACGAAGCTCGAAGTGAGACCCAGCGCCCAGGAGTTGACCGAGTTGAACGTGGCGGGCGCGAACAGCACCACGTCCGCCGGGGGCCAGACGTCCCGGGCACCCGGCGCCTTGTACCCGGACCGCACCGGGTGCCCGGTCAGCCGCTCCAGCCCGGCCGCCCCCGGCTCCAGCCAGCGGGCCGCCGACGGGGTGAGCCCCAGACACACGTCGTAGCCGCGGGCCTGGGCCTTCTCGATGACCGAAGCGATGTCGAGTACGGGCGGAGCGGCGGAACCGAGCAGGTAGAGAGTCGTCATACTGCCATCCCATCGCGCCGGGGCGGGACCGGCCAATTTTCCTCAATCCGGTTGGCATGGGGCCGCTTTGCGAATCCCGCGACGGACCGCGTGGGTACGGTTCCCGGCGATGAACGAGGAACGCGAGGGGGCCGGCAGGCCCGTACCGGACGACACCAGCACGGGCGAACGGATCAAGGAACAACGGAAGCTCGCCCGGCTCAGCCAGCGCCAGCTCGCCGCCCGCATCCCCTACTCCTACAGCCTGCTCAACCAGGTCGAATGCGGGGCCCGGGTGGCGACGGCCGAGTTCACCGCCGCCGTCGCCCGCGGCCTCGGCATCGACATCGCCCTCCTCACCGGACCCCCGAGGGCGACCGAGACACAACACAGCAGGCTCTCCGCGCTGGTCCGCCCGATCCGGGAGTCCCTCGCCCTGTACGACCTCGGACCCGACGGCCACCACCCCACCCGCACCGCGCGGGAGCTGGTCCGCGACACCGACCGCCTCTGCCAGGAGGTCCGGGCGACGTACCTCAGGAAGGCCGCCCTCGCGCTCCCCGGCGTCATCGACGACCTCACCCTCACCGTGCACACGGCACCGAGCACCGAGGTATGGCGCGCCCTGGCCTCGGCGTACCGCACCGCCCACGACATCGCCGCCAAACTCGGCTTCGCGGACCTCGCCATCACCGCGCTCGACCGCATGGGCTGGGCCGCCGCGCACGCCTCCGACCCCTGCCTCGCCGCGATCCGCCAGTACCGGCGGGCCCTGAGCCACGTCGATGCCGAGCCGGATCTCGGGCGGCGCCTGGTCGAGGCCGGGCAGGCGCTCGTCGTCGGCCAGAGCTCGCGCGAAGGGCTCGTCGTGGCGGGCCAACTGCACCTCGGAGCCTCGGAGATGGCGGCCCGGGCCGGGGACGGACGGGCCGTGGCGCAGCACATCCAGGCCGCCCGGGAGCTGGCCGACCGGGTCGGCGGCGAGGCGGGCGAGGTCCACTGGCTGAGCTTCGGCCGGATGAACGTCAACCTGCACGAGATCGGCGCGGCCATCACCATGCGCGACTTCGACGCCGCGCTGCGCCAGGCCCGCGCGGTGAAACTCCCCCCGTCGACGCTGACTTCGCGCCGGGCCCGGTTCCTGGTGGACCGTGCCGTCGTCGAGATGGAGACCGGCCACCTGGACGCCTCCCTGCGCCATCTTCTCGCGGCCCGCCGGGCCGCCCCGGAGCAGACCCGCTACCACCCGCGCACCCGGGAGACCGTGGCCGGGCTCCTCCACACGAGCCGCCGCACCTCGGACCATCTGGTCAACATGACGTCCTGGATCGGCCTTTGAAGCCGGTCCGGTCCGCCGGAAACCTCCCGGCCCGCTCACAGAAGTGTGAGCGTTCCGGCCCCCGGGGCCGGGGATCCTCTTCCCACCAGACCAGCGAGGAGCCGGGGGCGTCATGAACGTGAGGAACCTACCGTCGGCCAGCGAACTGACGGAGCAGCAGCAGCGCGGATGGTCCTGCGTCTGGTGCCGGGCCGCCCTGACCATCGGCACCGACACCGATCTCGGTGAACAGCGGACCCGCCCGGCCGCCGGTGCCGCCTACAGCTGGTTCCCCCGGGCCTGCTCGGACGCCGCCGCCTGCGCCGCCCGCGAGGCCGGGCTCGCCTGCTGACCGGGCGGCCCGGCGGAGCGTGTCGCTTTTCTTCAATCGCCCGGCCGGGCCCGGCTCGTAGGGTTCCGGCATGAAGACCGAGCACGCTCATATGACCGAGGTCGCCGCCGAGGCGGCTCGTATCGCCCGTACCGTCCGCGCCGATCAGCTCGGCGCGACCCGAACGCCCTGCGGTGACTGGGACCTGCGGGGCCTCGTCAACCACTGGGTGCTGTACACGTCCCACGGCCTGGAGCACCGGGCCCTGGGCAAGGAGCTTCCGGAGGAGCTCGTCGGGCGGGACTTCACCGCCGACGTCGACTGGGCGGAGCGGTACGCGGAGCAGTTGGACCGCGCGGTCGCGGCCTGGGCGGACCCGGCGGTCTGGGACGGCGAGATCGACCTGGGCAACTCCACGTCCCCGGCCCGTGACGTCGCCGCGATGCTCATCGAGGAGACCGCCCTGCACGGCTGGGACGTGGCCCGGACCATCGGCCAGGAGTTCCGGCTCTCCGACGCGGCGGCCGCCTACGTCCGTGAGGTCGTCGACGGCACCGCCGAGCTGTACCGGCAGTACGACGGCTTCGCCGACGAGGTGGCGGTCGCCGAGGGCGCCCCGGACTTCGAACGGGCCCTGGCCCACAGCGGACGCGACCCGAAGTGGGTGTGATCCGCCCGCGGCGGATGATTACCCGGCCGTGACCGTCCCGGCACCGGCGGCCGGGCGGGCGGACGAGCCGAGACCGTCCACGAACAGGGCCCCGGCGAGCAGACCCGCGCTTCCCCGGGGGCTCCAGCCGCGGGTGCGGAGGTCGTCGTCGAACGCGGCCAGGGCATCGGCCCCGGCGGCGGTCGCGACGGAGCCCGCCTCCAGGACGGCGCGCGCCCCTGCGTGGACGTGGCGCAGACTGGCCGGGCCCGCCGCGTGGAGGATCCCGGTGTCGCGGAGGCTCGACACCACGGTCAGCAGGGCGTCCAGCCGCGCCTGCGCCTCGGTGGCCCCGGCGTCGCGGGAGGCGGTGAGGGCCGTCAGTGCGCTGCGGACATGGGGGAAGCCGGCCCGGGCCTCGCCGCGCGCACCGGCGGCTCCGTAGGTCACCGCCATCGCCGAGCCGGGCGTGGGGCGGTGCGGCGCGTTCCGGTCGGGGTGCGCGGCGATCCGTCCGGCCGCCCGGGTGACCTCGTCGGCGGAGGCGGAGCGGCTCTGGACGGCACCGGCGACGAGCAGGCCGAGGACGAACAGCGCTCCCCGGTGGCCGCCGCCGGCCAGGCGGGCCGTGTGCTCGGTGCCGCGCCCGATGGCACCGAGTTCCGCCCGCAGCCCGGGCGTGGGCCCGTCGTTGCGGCGGGCCGCAGCGGCCATCGCCGCGAGCCCGGGGGCCAGGGCGATGGCCGACCACCGGAGGGTGGCGTGGTCGCGGCGCGAGACCCGGGCGGCGAGGTCGCGCGGGTCGGGCAGGCCGGGCTTCGGGGCCAGGGCCAGTTGTTCGGTCAGGGCGCGCACGGCGGCCCCGGCCAGCAGTTCGTCGCGGTGGTCGGTCATGGTGCCTGCGATCCTCCGATCCCCTCCGATCCCTTCCGGGCCTTCGGACCCGTGCCCGGTTGTGCCGCCGTGGGGGCCCGCACCCCCCGGCCGCCCCGCCCGCCCCGGCGCCGGGGGTGGCGTGCGTCACCCCGGGGGGGCTTGCCACGGGGGGGGCCGGCCGCCCGGCCCCGGGGGGGCGTGGCCGGGCGGGGGGGGCG
>NZ_JBIBUU010000017.1:0-122092 GCF_043079735.1 Streptomyces sp. NPDC015144
GTGAGTTCCTAGACAGTTCCCACCCCACCGGAGGTCTTCGCCATGTTCAAGACCAGACCAGTGTCAACAACGCTCGTGATCAATACACCTAGGGCCTTTCGTTTGGATCATGCCGGGCTCGCGTGGTCCGGCCTGATCCAAACGAAAGGCCCTGGCCCCGCTCCCCTCAAGGCGTTCCGGCGTCCTCCTCGGCGTCCCTGATCCGGTCGTAGGCGAGACCGAGCGCGCCGTGCGCCACCAGCAGGGTGCCCGCGAGCGCCCAGCCGCCGCCGCGCCGGATCCCCAGGAGGACCAGCGGCAGCCCGGCGGCGATCTGGGCGGCGGCCAGCGCGCGGGCCCGGGGGCCGCGCATCCAGGGTCCGAGGCGCCCGCGCTCGACCGCGTCCAGTTCGGCCCGTACCGCGCGCCGCCAGCCGGTCCAGACGAGCGCCTCCGCGTCGGGCCGTTCGTCGGCCGCCGCGTACAGCCGCTCGCCGGGGGTGTCCGGATCGAGGCCGGGCGGCAGGACCAGCCCGATCCTGGTCAGCACGGCGACCAGTCCGCGCAGCCGGATGCGGGCGTCGGCGTCCGCGTCCGGCCGGGTCAGCTCTTCGAGCGCCTGGACGTCCAGTACGGGATCGAGGCCGAGGCGCTCCGCGAAGGTGCGCATGGCCTCATCCTCGCCGGCCGGGGTGCCGTCGGCGAGCCAGACGTAGCCGACCGGGCGGCGGAACCCCGTCGCGAGGATGTATCCGGCCCGGTCGCCGTCCCACCACAGGGCGAGCACGGGCCAGGTCGAGCCGACCGCGAGCGCGGTCGCCCAGCCGGCCACCACCCGGTCGACCGGCTCCACATCCGCCTCTTCCGTACCGTCGCCCTGCCAGGGCTTCCCCTCGGGCACCAGGACGGACCAGCCGTCCCCGGCGGGGGCGAGCAGCATCCGCTCGCGCAGCAGATGGGCCACCGGGCGCACGGACTCCGGTTCGGCCCGGCACAGCAGCAGCGCCCCGGCGGGGGATGTCGCGTTCATGGCTCACACGCTAGGGCACCTCGCCCCGGTTCGACACTATTTGCCGCACCCTCATCGCTCTGCGGACGGGACGGGCCTTGACTTCCGCATGCCGCGATATATCGTGTTCAACAAGAGACGCGATATGTTGCGTCATTCCGTGTTCCTGGGAGGTCAGATCCATGCCTGTGTCGACCTGGGCCGTCCCCGAGCCCCAGAAACTGGCCTTCGACGCCCCGGTGACCTCGCTCGACGTACGTCTCGTCGGCGGCACCGTCAACGTGGTGGGCACCGACGAGCCGACCGCCCGGCTGGAGGTCACCTCGATCGAGGGGCCGCCGCTGATCGTGACCCAGGAGGGCGGGGCGCTCACGGTCGCCTACGAGGACCTGCCGTGGCAGGACTTCCTCAAGTGGTTCGACCGCCGGGCCCGGCAGCGCAGCGCGGTCGTCTCGCTCGCCGTGCCGGCCGACTCGGCGGTGAAGGTCGGGGTGGTCGGCGCGAGCGCCGTCGTCTCCGGCGTCCACGGCCGGACCGAGGTCCGGGGCGTCACCGGCGACACCACGCTCGTCGGGCTCGGCGGCCCGGTCCTGGCCGACACGGTCTCCGGCAGCGTCGAGGCCCAGTCGGTCGCGGGCGAGCTGCGCTTCCACTCGGTCTCCGGCGATCTGACGGTGGTCGAGGGCACCGGGGCGGCCGTGAAGGCGGAATCGGTCAGCGGCAACATGGTCCTCGACCTGGACCCGACCGGGCGGCCCACGGACATCCGGCTCACCACGGTCTCCGGCGAGATCGCCATCCGGCTGCCGCACCCGGCGGACGCCACGGTGGAGGCCAACACCGCGAGCGGCTCCGTCTCCAACGGCTTCGAGGACCTGCGGGTCGGCGGCCAGTGGGGCGCGAAGAAGATCACCGGCACGCTCGGCGCCGGGACCGGGAAGCTGCGCGCGACGACCGTCTCCGGCTCGATCGCCCTCCTCCGGCGCCCCTCGGCCGAGGACGGCGCACCGGCCGAGGACGGCCCGTACGATGCCGAGCCGACCGGAAAGGTGCTCTGACATGCCCCCCGTTTTCGCCCACGGCCGCCTCCGCCTCTATCTGCTGAAGCTGCTCGACGAGGCCCCCCGCCACGGCTACGAGGTGATCCGGCTCCTGGAGGAGCGCTTCCAGGGGCTGTACGCCCCCTCGGCCGGGACGGTCTATCCGCGCCTGGCGAAGCTGGAGGCCGAGGGGCTCGTCACCCACGCCACCGAGGGCGGTCGCAAGGTCTACTCGATCACCGACGCGGGCCGCGAGGAGCTGGCCGGCCGCACCGCCGAGCTGGCCGACCTGGAGCTGGAGATCCGCGAGTCGGTCTCCGAGCTGGCCGCCGAGATACGGGACGACGTGCGCGGTGCCGCGGGCAAGCTGCGCAGCGAGATGCGGGCGGCGGCGGACGAGACCCGGCACACCTCCGCCCGCAAGGGCCCCCGGGAGAACCCCTTCGGCGACCTCGGGGACCTCACCGACACCGAGGCGTGGCGCGCGGCGAAGGAGGAGCTGCGCAAGGCCAAGCAGGAGTGGAAGGAGCAGGCCCGCCGGGCGAAGGACGAGTCCCGCCGGGCCCGCGAGGAGGCCCAGCAGGCCCGCCGCCAGGCCAAGGAGGCCCAGGACCGGGCGCGCGAGCAGATGCAGAACGCCGTCCGCCAGGTGCAGGACCACTTCGCGCGCGGTGACTGGCCGGCGGGCGTACGGGACGGGCTGGCCGAGATCACCGGCCAGCTGGGCGGCCTGGCCCGCACCGGCAACTGGTCCCCGTACGTGAAGCAGGACCCCGCCGGGGCCGACCCCGACTGGGGCCGGGACACCCCCCGCACCGGCGACCCGGCCCGCGACCTGGACCGGCTGCTGGACCGCTTCCGCGACGACATCCGCGACACGGCCCGGGACCGGGGGGTCACCGAGGAGCAGTTCGCCGCAGCCCGGGGCCACCTCGCGACGGCGGCGGCCCGCATCGACGCGCTGCTGCGCGGTGACGGCGGGGCCACCGACGGGAAGGCGGCCGACCACGGCTGACGCCCCGCCCCGACCACGGCTGACGCCCCGCCCCCGGCCGCCGCTCCCGGCCGGGGGCGGCGGCTCTCCGGCCGCTGACCGGGCCGTCTCCGTCACCGCGACGCGGGCCCCGTCCCGGTCACCGTCACCGTGACCCGCGTCCCGGGGCGGGCCCGGACGCTCACCTCTCCCCCGTTCCGGCGGACCTCGGCGCGGCCCTGGACCGCCACCCGCCACCGCCCCGCGGTCGGCGGCAGCGAGATCTCCGTGGCCCCGCCCCGGCCCGCGGTGTAGGCGAGCCGGTAGACGCGCGCCGTGTCGTCGTACGTGTCGGAGCGGACGGTTCCGGCGACGGCGGGGGCGTACGGGGTGGCGGTCCGCTCCTTGTTCGCGGCGAAGTCCCCGTTCCCGTCCAGGGCGCAGTAGCCGCCGCCGTAGCACCACACGTAGCCCGCCCAGCCGGAGCTGTAGCGGCTCAGCGAGGCCATCGCGTCCCGGTAGAAGCGGCCCATCATCGGCAGCCGGTTGTTCAGCGGACCCCACTCCCCGACGACGACCGGCATCCGCCGCTCACGGGGGTACGCGGTGACGGCGGCCTCGTACGTCTCGATCCAGCCGGCCGCCGGGTCGTAGTCGGCGCCCGCCTCCATCGCGGTGTTGTAGAAGTGCGGGGCGTAGACGGTGCGGCGGTCGCGGATCGCGCCGAGGCCGGTGGGGACGCTCTCGCCGACGATCGGGGTGGGCTCCACGAAGAGCCAGTTGCTCCGGTCCACCGTGCGGACGGCGCGGGCCAGCCGGTTGTACATCGGGGTGAGCTGCCGGGCCTCGATGCGGCGGGCGGCGGCCGGCAGGTCCTCGCCCTCGCGCACCTCCCCCATCGGCTCGTTGATCAGGTCGTAGCCGAGGACGGCGGGGTGGCGGCCGAAGCGCTCGGCGAGGAGCCGCCACATGGCGGCCTGGGCCCGCTGGAGGTCGGCGTCCTCGTAGAGGTGGGTGAAGGCGCGCTGCACGGCCGGTTCGAAGTACTCCCCGAACCAGTCGTCGGGGTGCGGGGTGAAGGGCAGCCCGTCGGTACGGGTCGCCCAGGCGGGGATGCCGCGATGGCCGAAGGCCGGGCCGAACACGTCCTGGTGGGCGTCGATCAGCACCTGGATGTCGTACGTGTGCGCCCAGTCCAGGATCCGGCCGATCCGGCGCAGGTACTCGGCGCTGTAGTGGCCCCGGCGCGGTTCCAGGTCGTCCCAGAAGATCAGCAGCCGGGCGAAGTTGAAGCCCTTGGCCCGCAGGTCGCGGAAGTGCTTCTCGGTGATGGCGGTGAGGGCCCGGTCACCGCTGTTCGCCTTGTCCTCGACGTTCCAGCCGCGCAGGGTGAGCGTCCGGCCCCGGTCGTCGGTGAGCGGGGGGATCCCGGCCCGGTCGGACGGGGCCGGCCGGGCGGGGTGCGTGGCTGGTACGGGTCGTGCCTGGTGTGCTTCGGCGGCGGGGGCGAGGGCCCCCGCCGCGAGCACGAAGGTCGTCATGATCGAGGTGGCGGCGGTGGCCGCCCGTATCCGCGTCCGCTTCAGCATGGCGCAGATCAGAGCAGCTCACCGGTCACACCTCAAGAGCAGGTGAGCACAATCTTGCCGAAGTGGTCGCCCGCGGCCAGCCGTTCGAAGCCCTCGCGGGCCCGGTCCAGCGGCAGCACCTCGTCGATGACCGGGCGGACCCCGGTGGTCGCGCAGAACGCCAGCAGGTCCTCCAGCTCGTCCTTGCTTCCCATGGTCGAGCCGACGACCTTCAGCTCCAGGAAGAAGATCCGGGTCAGCTCGGCGTGCGAGGGCCGGTCGCCGCTGGTCGCGCCGGAGATGACCAGGGTGCCGCCGGGGCGCAGCGACTTCACGGAGTGGGACCAGGTGGCGGCGCCGACCGTCTCGATGACCGCGTCGACCCGCTGCGGCAGCCGTGCGCCCGGCTCGAAGGCTTCGAGGGCGCCCAGCTCGACGGCGCGCTTCCGCTTGGCCTCGTCGCGGCTGGTGGCGTAGATCCGCAGTCCGGCGGCCCGGCCGAGCACGATCGCGGCGGTGGCGACGCCGCCGCCCGCGCCCTGGACGAGCACCGAGTCGCCGGGGCGCACCCCGGCGTTGGTGAAGAGCATCCGGTACGCGGTGAGCCAGGCGGTCGGCAGGCAGGCGGCCTGCTCGAAGCTGAGCTCCTTCGGCTTGGGCAGCACGTTCCAGGTGGGGACGGTGACCTGTTCGGCGAAGGTGCCCTGGTAGCGCTCGGTGAGGATGGAGCGGGGCTCGTCCGGGCCGACCCCGTGGCCGCTCTGGCCGATGACGGAGTGCAGGACGACCTCGTTGCCGTCCTGGTCGACTCCGGCGGCGTCGCAGCCGAGGATCATCGGCAGCTTGTCCTCGGCGAGGCCGACGCCGCGCAGGGACCAGAGGTCGTGGTGGTTGAGGGAGGCGGCCCGGACGGTGACGGTGGTCCAGCCGGGGCGTGCCTCGGGGGCCGGGCGTTCGCCCAGTTCGAGGCCGTCGAGGGGGCGGTCGCGGTCGATGCGGGAGGCGTAGGCGGCGAACATGACCCGACGATAGGCCGGGGCGCGGCGGGGCGTAACCGGCCGCGGGTGTGACGCGCGCCGCGCGGGGTGGATCTCCCGCGCGGCGCGGGTGAGGGGGCCGGGCCCAGCGGCCCCTGCCCCCTCACCCGCCCGGCTCAGCGCCGGGCCACGCCCTCGGCCCGCGCGGCCGCCGCCACCGCGGCCGTCACGGCGGGGGCCACCCGCTCGTCGAACGGCGAGGGGATCACGTAGTCCGCCGCGAGCTCGTCGCCGACGACGTCGGCCAGCGCGTTCGCCGCGGCGATCTTCATGCCCTCGGTGATCCGGGAGGCCCGGACCTGGAGGGCGCCGGCGAAGATGCCGGGGAAGGCCAGCACGTTGTTGATCTGGTTGGGATAGTCGGACCGCCCGGTCGCCACGACGGACGCGTACTTGTGCGCGATGTCGGGGTGGACCTCGGGGTTCGGGTTGGCCATGGCGAAGACGAACGCGCCGGGCGCCATCGAGGCGACGGCCGCCTCGGGGACCGTGCCGCCGGAGACGCCGATGAAGACGTCCGCACCGGCCAGGGCGGCCTCCAGCGGACCGGAGATCCCGGCCCGGTTGGTCAGCTCGGCCAGCTCGCGCTTGACCTCGGTGAGGTCCTCGCGGTCCCGGCTCACGACCCCCTTGCGGTCGGCCACGGCCACGTCGCCGAGCCCGGCCTCCAGCAGGAACTTGGCGATGGCCACCCCGGCGGCGCCCGCGCCGGAGATGACGGCGCGCAGATCGCCGAGGCTGCGGCCGGACAGCTTCGCGGCGTTGCGCAGGGCCGCGAGCGTCACGACGGCGGTGCCGTGCTGGTCGTCGTGGAAGACCGGGATGTCGAGCCGCTCCTGGAGCTTGCGCTCGATCTCGAAGCAGCGCGGGGCCGAGATGTCCTCCAGGTTCACGCCGCCGAAGGAGGGCGCGAGCCGGACGACGGTCTCGACGATTTCGTCCGCGTCGGTGGTCGCGAGCGCGATCGGCACCGCGTCGACCCCGCCGAACTGCTTGAAGAGGATCGCCTTGCCCTCCATCACGGGGAGGGACGCCTCGGGCCCGATGTCTCCGAGGCCGAGCACCGCGGTGCCGTCCGTCACGACCGCGACGACCTGGGACTTCCAGGTGTAGTCGTGGACCAGTTCGGGGTTGTCCGCGATGGCGCTGCACACCTTGGCGACGCCAGGCGTGTACGCGAGGGACAGGTCGTCCTTGTCGCGGATCGGGACGGTGGCCTGCACGGCCATCTTCCCGCCGCGGTGCAGCGCGAAGGCCGGATCGAACGGCTCGTCGGTGCTGCTGTTGTCGGTATTGCTGTCGCTGCGAGGATTGACGATCTCCGCTGCCATGGTGTTGACCCCTTAAGTCTTCATCTTTTTGAGGGTGGCCACTCCTGGTTGAGGAGGGGTGGGCGGGCACCGCGTACGTTCCCTGCGTCGGCGGTTGGCCCGCACCGGCAGGGGGAACTACATACGCGCGGGCGCGCCGCACAACGCGCCCCGAGCCCCTGATGAGGGGTGTAAAGGTCTTTCTTACCGGACAGAGCCCGTCATCGACGAGTCCGGGGCGGCTCGGTGACGTGACTCATACTCGAATATCTGGACATGTCAGCTGGACGGCGAAAGTGTCCACCTGTCAAGACGCGCCACAGATCCTGCGGCCGGGAATCCGTTTCCCCGAAGAACGTCCGGCCCCGCACACCGGCCCAGTACCGGCCTTCTGGGCTACTGGAACGGCCCGTTATCCGATTTTGACATGTTCAGCGGCAAGTTTGAGCCAGTCCGAATGGCAAGATGCCCTAACCAATCAGGGGGGCGACATCGACAGTCACGTGTCCATACCGCCTGGCACCACACCACCCTCACCTGCCGGAGGAATCCCGATCATGACCGCACGCACCACCTGTCGACCGACCGCGAAGCACCGGATCGCAGCGGTCGGCGCCATCGCGGTCGCCGGCACCATGCTGCTGACCGCTTGTGGCGACCAGACGAAGAACGGCTCGCGCCCCGCTTCGAACGACCAGGCCCCGCTGGCCCATCTGCTGCCCGCGGCGATCAAGGACAAGGGAACGCTCCGGGTCGGCTCGGACATCGCCTACCCGCCGGTCGAGTTCAAGGACAAGTCCGGCAACACGGTCGGCATCGACCCCGACATCGCCGCCGCCATCGGCAAGCAGCTCGGCCTGACCCTCGAATTCCAGAACGGCACGTTCGACACGCTGATCACCGGCCTGCGCTCCAAGCGCTACGACCTGGCCATGTCGTCCATGACCGACACCAAGGACCGTCAGCAGGGCATCGACCCGGAGACGAAGAAGAAGGTCGGCGAGGGTGTCGACTTCGTCGACTACTTCAACGCCGGTGTCTCGATCTACACGCGCAAGGGCGACGACCAGGGGATCGCGTCCTGGGCCGACCTCTGCGGCAAGAAGATCGCCGTCCAGCGCAACACCGTCTCGCACGACCTCGCCAAGGCCGAGTCGAAGAAGTGCCCGGCCGGCAGGTCGATCACGATCGAGACCTTCGACAACGACCTGGAGGCCCAGACCCGGCTGCGCAGCGGTGGCGTCGACGCCGGCTCCTCCGACTTCCCGGTGGCCGCGTACGCGGTGAAGACCTCGGGCGACGGCAAGGACTTCCAGATGGTCGGCGAGCAGGTCGACGCGGCCCCGTACGGCATCGCCGTCGCCAAGGGCAACGACCAGCTGACCCAGGCCATCCGGGCGGCCCTGGACGCGATCATCAAGAACGGCGAGTACGGCAAGATCCTCGCCAAGTGGAAGGTGGAGGACGGGGCCGTCACCGAGGCCAAGATCAATGGCGGGTCCTGACAGGGCATCGGCGCAGAAAGGTTCTTCCTGTGACTGACTTCGAGAAGAAGAGGACCGGCCCGGCCGACCCGCCGCCCGCCGCCCCGTCGTCCGGCCCCCAGGCGATCCGGGCCATCCCGGTCCGGCACTACGGCCGGTACGTCTCGGCGGTCGTCGCCATCGGCGTCCTCGTGGCGATCGTCTACGCCTTCAGCCAGGGCAAGATCAACTGGGGCGCGGTCCCCGACTACTTCTTCGACGACCGCATCCTGAAGGGCGTCGGCCAGACCCTGCTGCTGACCGCCCTGTCCATGGTCATCGGTGTCGTCGGCGGCATCCTGCTGGCCGTGATGCGGCTGTCGAAGAACCCGGTGACCTCGTCGATCGCCTGGTTCTACATCTGGTTCTTCCGCGGCACCCCGGTCCTGGTCCAGCTCTTCGTCTGGTTCAACCTCGGCCTGGTCTTCGAGTACATCGACCTGATGCCGATCTACAAGGACTACTGGTCGAGCTTCATGACGCCGCTGCTGACGGCGCTGCTCGGCCTGGGTCTGAACGAGGCCGCGTACATGGCCGAGATCTGCCGGGCGGGGCTGCTCTCCGTCGACGAGGGGCAGACGGAGGCCGCGCACGCGCTGGGCATGAGCCACGGCAAGACGCTCCGCCGCGTCGTGGTCCCGCAGGCCATGCGGGTGATCGTGCCGCCCACCGGCAACGAAGTGATCAACATGCTCAAGACGACGTCGCTGGTGGCGGCCGTCCAGTTCTACGAGCTGTTCAAGTACGCCCAGGACATCGGGCAGGCGTCCGGGGCCCCGGTCGAGATGTACTTCCTGGCCGCTGCCTGGTACCTGATCATGACCTCGGTGCTCAGCGTCGGCCAGTACTACCTGGAGCGGTACTACGCGCGCGGTTCCAGCCGCAGCCTGCCGCCCACCCCGTTCCAGAAGGTCAGGGCCAATCTGCTGTCCCTGGGCCGCCCGAAGGGAGGCATGGCATGAACGCCATGGTGAAGGCCGAGGGCGTCCACAAGTCCTTCGGCGCCGCGCACATCCTCAAGGGCATCGACCTGGAGGTCGCGCCGCGTGAGGTCTTCTGCCTGATCGGCCCGTCCGGCTCCGGCAAGTCGACGTTCCTGCGGTGCATCAACCACCTGGAGAAGATCAACGCCGGCCGGCTGTACGTCGACGGCGAACTGGTCGGCTACCGGCAGAAGGGCGACAAGCTCTACGAGCTGAAGGACAGCGAGGTCGCGCTGAAGCGCCAGGACATCGGCATGGTGTTCCAGCGCTTCAACCTCTTCCCGCACATGACGGCGATCGAGAACGTCATGGAGGCCCCGGTCCAGGTCAGGCGCGAGTCCAAGGCGGTGGCCCGGGCCCGCGCCGAGCGGCTGCTGGACCGGGTCGGCCTCGGCGACAAGGCGAAGAACTACCCCTCGCAGCTCTCCGGCGGCCAGCAGCAGCGGGTGGCGATCGCCCGCGCCCTGGCCATGGAGCCGAAGCTGATGCTCTTCGACGAGCCGACCTCGGCGCTCGACCCGGAGCTGGTGGGCGATGTCCTCGACGTCATGCGCGGACTCGCGGAGGACGGCATGACCATGATCGTCGTCACCCATGAGATGGGCTTCGCCCGCGAGGTCGGCGACGCGCTGGTCTTCATGGACGACGGCGTGGTCGTCGAGTCGGGCCACCCGCGCGACGTGCTGACCAACCCGCAGCACGACCGGACGAAGTCGTTCCTGTCCAAGGTGCTGTGACGCCCGGGCCATGAGGCCATGAGGGAATGAGGTGAGGGGGAGGGCCGCGCGGCCCTCCCCCTCTCCCTTCCCCGCCTACTTCTTCGGCAGCAGGGCCGGGTCGAGCAGCAGGGACCGCAACTGGTCCCGGGTGAGCGGCGGGTTCTTCAGGAGCGGCCCCTGCGCCCGCTTCCCCTCGAAGCCGGTGCTGCCGCGCACGGCCAGCACCCCGCCGTCCTTCATGACCAGCCGGCCGCTCAGCTCGGGTCCCCAGGGCAGTGCGACGTCCTCCATCGCGTCGGTCCAGGTGGTCAGCACACTGCCGTCCGGCCGCTTCTCGTTCACGCAGTCCGTCGCACCGGGGACCCCGTGGGAGGGCTTGCAGATGTCCTGCGCCCGGCCGCCGTTGCCGGTGTCCATGTAACCGATGGTGAGGTAGCCGACGCCGCCGTCCCTGCGTACGGAGTAGCTGCCGTCCAACGGTCCCTGGAGGTGCGGCATCTCCCGCTCGGAGGTGTCGCCGTCGATGATCACGGCCATCGAGACCTCGTCGACCACCCCGACGCCCGGGGGCAGCACCTTCGCCAGTTCCTTCTCCCGGCCGCCGTTGCCCACCAGCTCGACCGGGGCCGCCACCGTGGCCTCGGGCTTCACGGCCGGGCCGCCGCCGCTCCCGGCCGGGGACAGCCCCGGCAGGACGACCGCACCGGCCGCGACAGCGGCGACCGCCGCGGTCGTGACGCCGGCCCGGCGGCGCAGCCGCGCCCGGGCGGCCCCGGCGTACACCGCCCGTACCGAGGTCGTCGGCTCCCCCGCGCCGTCCGCGGCCCGCCCCAGCAGCTCGTGCACGTCGTTGCTCATACCAATTCCTCCGCCATCTCGGCGCGCAGTGCCGCCAACCCCCGAGCCGTGTGGCTCTTGACCGTGTTCTCCCGCATCCCGAGCAGCTCGGCCGTGGCCTCGACGCTCAGGTCCTCCCAGTAGCGCAGGACCAGGACGGCCCGCTGCTTGTCGGTGAGACGGGCGAGCGCCGCCCGCACCGCCAGACCGGTGTCCGTGTCGGCCGTCCGGTCGGGGCGGTCGGGCAGTTCCCCGTAGGACTGCTCGCGCCGCCAGAACCGGCGGCGGGATGCGATGAAGGTGTTGATCAGCGTCTTGCGCGCGTACGCCTCGATGTTGTCGAGCCGTCCGTACCGCCGCCCTCCGAGCACCACCTTGACCAGCGTCGCCTGGACCAGGTCATCGGCTTCGTGCCGGTCGCCGCAGAGCAGGTACGCGCTGCGGAACAGCGCGGTACGTCTGCCTTCGACGAAGGCGTGCAGCGCGGCATCGTCATCGATCCGCATCGTCGGCGCCCCTCTCCCGGGTCCGCGGGTGCGGACCGTCTCATCCCTTCCAGTGCGGTGGGGGCCGCGGCGGGTTGCAGCGCACACGGGAGAGGGGGAGGGCGACGTACCGCCCTCCCCCTCTCCCGGTCCTGACGAACCGTCGTCCCTCACTTCACGGCGAGCACCAGGGTGTCCGAGGGCGAGGCCCAGACGGCCCGCGCCTCACCGAACCCGGCCGCACGCAAGGTGTCGATGTGCCAGGCCGCCGGGGGCATGTCGCCGTCCGCGTGTTCACCGTAGATCCGGAACCGCTCGGCGGTCGGTCCGGCCAGCGCCGGGTCCTTGGCGGCCAGCGCCCACCAGTCCGCCCAGTCGACCGCGCCCGCCTCCTTGGCCCGGTCCATGACGGCGTGCCGGTGGGCGCGCTCGGCCGCGTTGATCCGGGGCGTGGTGGTGTCGATCATGTGGTCCGCGTTCATGAACACGCCGCCGTCCCTGACCAGCCCGCCGATGTGCCCGTAGAGCGCGGCGAGCGGTTCGGTGTGCAGCCAGTGCAGGGCGGTCGCGGTGAGGACGGCGTCGTACGAGTCGTACGGCAGCTTCGCGGCCCACGCGGGGTCCTTGAGGTCGGCGGTGACGAACTCGACGCGCCCGTCCCCCTCGAAGGAGCCGCGCGCGATGGTGAGCAGCGCGGGGTCGAGGTCGACTCCGGTACTGGTGGCTTCCGGGAACCGCCGGAGCAGCCGGTCCGTAATACTTCCCGTACCGCACGCGAGGTCCAGCACCCTCGGCCGCGGCCCCACGACGGCCTCGACCATGTCCAGCATCACCCGGAAGCGCTCCTCACGGTCGGGCATGTACCACTCCTGCTGGCGGTCCCAGCTCTCCTGCCAGGCCCGCCAGTCCGTACCCGTCGACGTCTCTGCCACCGGAACCTCCATGTAATACCCTGAATCTTGAACAGCCCATTACATCTTTCGACGCATCGACCATAGACCGACGCCGTAAGGACTACAAGTGGAACTGGCCTATTACTCGGACTACGCCGTACGTCTGGTCAACACCGAGGAGCCGGCCCGTAACAAGGACTGCCTCACCTCCGTGGAGGCGGTCCGCGAGCTGTTCGGCCCCAACCAGCAGGCCGCCCGGCGCGCCACCGACGCGGACGTGACCCGCTTCAGGTCGGTACGGGCCCGGCTGCGCGCGGTCTTCGAGGCGGCCGACGGGGGTGACGAGACGCTCGCCGTCGACCTGCTCAACTCGCTGATGCTGGAGTTCCCGGTCAGCCCGCAGATCTCCGGCCACGAGACCCGGGACGCGGACGGCAAGCCGGACTGGCACATGCACCTGGCCGACCACCCGTCGAACGCGACGGCCGGGTACGCCGCCATCGCGGCGATGGGCCTGGCCTTCCACCTCACGTCGTACGGGGTCGACCGGCTCGGCCTGTGCGAGGCGTCGCCGTGCCGCAACGCCTACCTCGACACCTCGACCAACCGGTCCCGCCGCTACTGCTCGGACCGGTGCGCGACCCGCGCCAACGTGGCCGCCTACCGGGCCCGCAAGCGCCTGGAGACGGAGCGGGCCGCCGACACCGGCCGCAGCGCGGAGACCGCCCAGCTCACCACGGACCGCAGCGAACGCTGACCCTTCGCCGGCGGCCGGTACCGCAGCCGGGCCGTGGCCAGTACGAGCTCCTCGGGGACGGCACCGTAGTCCGTGCTGTCACCGCCCGCGAAGCTGTTGTCGGCCAGCACCCACCAGCCGCCCCGGCGCCGTTCGGCGGCCCTCTTCACCACCAGCAGGTCCTGCTGGAACGGATGGCGCAGGATCACCACGTCACCGGGGCGGACCCGGGCCCCGTACTGCACCAGCAGCCAGTCCCCGTGATGGAGCGTCGGCACCATCGACGGCCCGGTCACCTCCACCACCTGGAACGGCCCCCGCGCCACCGGTCCCCGCCCGGACCGCTCCCGCGTCGACTCAGGCGTTTCCGGCATCTCCGGCACCTCCCGCATCTCCGGTACCTCCCGGCCCGTCCCGCACACATTCCGTACCCGTCCCGACAACAGCGTCCCGCATCACCGGGCCACTGGCCTCATCCTCGCCCCGGACTTTTGGCCTAAGCCCATGGGGGCACCCGGGAAAACCCGCCTCTCACCGAGTAATGTCCCACCTGAGAAGACGATCACGAGGAAGGACAGCTCAATGCTTTCCCGCCTGTTTGCCCCCAAGGTGAAGGTCAGCGCCCACTGCGACCTGCCCTGCGGCGTGTACGACCCGGCCCAGGCCCGCATCGAGGCGGAGTCCGTCAAGGCCGTCCAGGAGAAGTACCAGGCCAACGAGGACCCGCACTTCCGGGCCCGCGCGGTGGTCATCAAGGAGCAGCGCGCCGAGCTCGCCAAGCACCACGTCTCGGTGCTGTGGAGCGACTACTTCAAGCCGCCGCACTTCGAGAAGTACCCGGAGCTGCACCAGCTGGTCAACGACACCCTCAAGGCCCTCTCGGCCGCGAAGGCCTCCACGGACCCGGCGACGGGCCAGAAGGCTCTTGACCTGATCGCCCAGATCGACAAGATCTTCTGGGAGACGAAGAAGGCCTGACCTTCTCGCCGCTCGGCAAGGAAGGGAGGCCCGGCCGCTTCGCGCGGCCGGGCCTCCCTTCTTCGCTTCCGCCCGCCCCGCCGTCAAGCCCCTTCGGCGCGCCGGTGCTGCGCCAGCGCCGCCAGAAGCGCGCCGAGGTCACCTCGATGGACGATGACCTCCTCGTCCTCCCCGGGCGGTTCGAAACGGCCGAAGAAGTCGTCGAGCGCTTCGGGCGTGACCACGAGAGCGTTGGCATCCCCGCGTCCGTTGCGCCCGGCCAGCCGCCGCACCAGCTCGTCGCGGCCGGCAGGCAGGTGCACGACCAGCGGCAGACCACCCGCGTCACGGGCCGCCCGCCGCCACGCGTCCCGCTCGCGACGGCGCCACAGGCCGTGGTCCAGGACCACGTCGTTCCCCGCCGCGATCTCCTCGCCGAACCTCCGCCGGACCACCTCGACGACGGGCCGCTCGCGCGCGAAGTAGGTGTCCTCGGGATAGTCCACGCCGTAACGGCCGTGCAGGCGGTGGACCTCCTCGTCGACGGAGAGACGCGCGAACCCCCGGCCGGCCAGGACCCGGGCGAGGGCGGTCTTCCCGGAACCGGGCAGACCGACCAGGAGAACAGCGAGGGGCACGGGGCAGTCCTTACGTTCGGATCCGTCCGTGGGCATCGGCACCGTCCCAGCGTGCCCGACGAAGTGACCGACCACGCGCCCCGGCATCGCGCACGGGGCGCTCCCTCCCCGGTCGACCGGGCCGTGCCGGAGGGGATCCCCCATCGCGGCACGGCGGGAAGCCTCGCTGTCGCCGGGGCCGTCCGCCCAATTCCACGGGCCGCGCCGTCCGCCCGTTTCCACGTGCCGGGTCGGCGGCTCGGAGCACGCACGGTCGAGTGCGGGGAATCGTCCGGGGCCGAGCGCACCTCCTCGCCGCGGTCGTCGATTCCGTACCCCCGTAAATCCCATGGAGCAGGACGATGCGTCTTGTTACGGTGGCGGCATGGCTTTCCTTTTCTTCGTCTGAGTCCGGGCACGGCCCTTGCCGCCGTTTCTGCTGCCCGTAGACCCTTCGCATGCCCAGGGAAAGCCTTATGCGCGACCGCGCTCATACCGTCATGCCCACCGCCGCCCCCACCGTGGCGCAGCTGTCCGTCAGGTCCGTCACCAAGTCGTACGGCACCCGGACCGTCCTCGACCAGGTCTCCTTCACCGTACGGCCGGGCGAGAAGGCCGCCGTGATCGGTGAGAACGGCTCCGGCAAGTCCACCTTGCTGCGGCTGCTCGCCGCGGTCGAGGAGCCGGACGCCGGGGAGGTCACCGTCCGCTTTCCCGGCGGGACCGGTCACCTCGCCCAGACCCTCGGCCTCGACGCGGGCCGCACCGTGCAGGACGCCGTCGACCTCGCCCTGGCCGAACTGCGCGACATGGAACGGAGGATCCGTGTCGCGGAGGAAGCCCTCGCCGACGCGTCGGACGCGGAACTCGCTGCGTACGGGGATCTGTTGACCGCCTACCAGGAACGCGGTGGATACGAGGCGGACGCCCGCGTCGATGCCGCCATGCACGGGCTCGGGCTGGCCCGGATCGGCCGGGAGCGGCTGCTCGGCTCGTTGTCCGGCGGTGAACAGTCGCGGCTCGCGCTCGCCTGCTGCCTGGCCGCCGCCCCGGAACTGCTGCTTCTGGACGAACCGACGAACCACCTCGACGCGGCGGCCGTGGGCTGGTTGGAGGAACACCTGCGCGCCCACCGCGGCACCGTCGTCGCGGTCACCCACGACCGCGGGTTCCTGGAGCGCATCGCGACCACGATCCTGGAGGTCGACCGGGACGAGCGCACCGTGCGCCGGTACGGGGACGGCTGGGCCGGTTACCGTGCCGCGAAGGCCGCCGCCCGGCACGGAGCGGAGCAGCGGTACGCGGACTGGGTCGAGGAGGTGGCCCGGACGGAGGAGCTGCTGGAGGCCACCGGCCGGCGGCTGGCCGTCACCGGACGCGACCCGAAGCAGGGTTTCGGCAAGCACCGCCGCTCCAGCGAGGCGAAGCTCGGCGGGCGGGTCCGCTCGGCGCGGGAGCGTCTGGAGCGGCTGCGGCGCGACCCGGTGGCGAAGCCGCCGGAACCGCTCCGGTTCACGACGCTGCCGCCGACCGCGGACCCCGGCCCGGTCCAGGAGGTACTCGCCAAACTCGACGGCGTACGGGTCGGGGAACGGCTGAGCCTCGACGGGCTCCTGACGATCGGGCCGGGAGGCCGCCTCCTCGTCACGGGCGGGAACGGGGCGGGCAAGACGACGCTGCTCCGCGTCCTGGCGGGCGAGCTGCGACCGGACGCGGGCACGGTGCGCCGCCCCGCCCGCGTCGGCCATCTCGCCCAGGAACTGCCCGCCCGCGCGACACGGCTGCCGCTGCTCGCCGCGTTCGCCGCCGGGCGCCCCGGGCAGCCGGACGAGCACGCCGAACAGCTGCTGTCCCTGGGCCTGTTCCGCGAACAGGATCTGCACGTCCCGGTCGCCGCCCTGTCCGTGGGCCAGCAGCGGCGGTTGCAGATCGCGACCCTGGTGACCCGGCCCGCCGATCTCCTCGTGCTCGACGAACCGACCAACCACATCGCACTCGACTTGGTCGAGGACCTTCAGGCGGCGCTCGCGGCCTACCCGGGGGCGGTGGTCGCGGTCTCGCACGACCGGGACTTCCGGGCGTCCTTCGCGGCCGAGCGGCTCGAGCTGCACGCCGGCCACGGGCGCTGCCCCGGTCAGGTCCGGCCCCGGAGGGTGTCCGGCGCATGATCCCGCGACGCCGCAGGCCGGTGTCCGACGCCCCTGGTCCCGGTGCGACCGCCGTCCGCCCGGCCGCCGGCACACCCGGTGATCGCGCCCAGCCCGCTCGTGCCGCGCGAACCCCTCCCGCGCGGCGGGTTCTCGATCCCGTTCTGGCCGTTCGTCGAGGAGGTCCGGGAACCCGACTACGTCGCGAACGCGGAGAGCACCGCCCACCCGCGGGCGGACGCCCCCCCTTCGCCGTTGGCACGAACAGCCGACAGCGACCGACCGCGCCCGTCCTGATCCCCACTCCCCCGGACACCTGGAGTTCACTCCGTCCGCAGTCCGGTGGGGGCCGTTCACAGCACCTGGGACACCTTGTAGGCGATACCTCCCTCGACGAGGTACCCCGACCCGACGCAGACGGTTCCGTTGAGCCATGCGTAGGGCTCGGCACCGGTCTCGAAGAGCGGGGTGGTCCGGAAGTAGTACGCGCCGGGGTCGGTCCGGTGCCGCCGGACCGGGTCGGCCACGGCGTCGCGCGCCGCGGGCGGGGTGACCCAGCGGCCGCCGTAGGTCATGTGCAGAAGAGCGCCGTCGTGGGTGCGCAGCGTCAGGCGTACGTCGAGACGCATCGTCCCGTCGGGGCCGAACAGCGCCCAGTCTCCCCCGCCTGGAAGTACGTCGCCGCGCAGCCCCGGGCCATGGAACGTGCCGCCCGCCGCGCCGAAGAGGACACGTCGGCCGACCGGGCCGGTACCGAAGGAGCGCCGCGGTTCCAGGTCGACGACCATGTCGAACAGGTGGCTCGTCCGGATGTCGCCGACGTCCCTCACCCGCGGATCCGCCGTCATGCGGCACCGCCTCCCCCGAGCGCGGGGAACAGGGTGCGCCGGACCGCGTCCGTCGAGACGCCCGATCCGGCGCACAGCGTCGAGAGGTCGAAGAAGAACCGCTCGCCCGCGATGAGGCCGTCCGCGAAGGCGAACCGGATGAACACCGGCACCTCGGCCCGCTCCCCGTTGGGCCGGACGCCGAACCGGTCGCCCGTCATCGTCATCCGGGCCGTGCCCCAGCACACCAGGGTGTCCGGACCGCTCGCACGCCCGTGCAGCTCGACCTCGTAGTCGGGGAAGGCGGCGAAGAACCCGCGTAAAGCCCGCTCGTTCTCGTCCAGACCCCGGGCCGTCGTACCGAAGGCCGGCGCCTCCAGCACGATGTCGGGATGCAGGAGTTCCAGCGCGGCAGGAACGTCCTGGCGCCCCTTGGCCGCCGCGAGGGCCTGCGCCAGCTCGAACATGTCGTGGTCATCCATGACCGCCCCTCCTCACAGATCCCATTGAACGTACGACCGGTCGTATTGTTTTCGCAAGCGCATGGAAGGATGGAGCGGATGAACGAGCATGGGGACACCACCGCCGCGACCGTGACCGTGACCGTGACCGACCAGCGCCTCATCCGGGGCGCCCGGACCCGGCGCAGGATCGCCCGGCACGGAGTCGACGTGGCCTCGCTGGAGGGACTCGACGGACTCAGCATCGGCCGTCTGGCCGCCGATCTGGAGCTGAGCAAGAGCGGCGTCCAGACGCTGTTCGGGACCAAGGAGAACGTGCAACTCGCCGTCGCGGGGGTGGCCCGTGAAGAGTTCACCGCGGCGGTCATCCGCCCGGCACACTCCGCACCTCCGGGTGCCGCCCGGCTGCGCGCCCTGACGGAGCGCTGGGTCGACTACGCGCAGGCTCCGCTGTTCGCCGGGGGCTGCTTCTGGGCGGCCTGCCTCCCGGCCTTCGACAGTCGGCCGGGCAAGGTCCGCGACACCCTGGCACTCCATCGCCGTGAATGGCTCGCGCTGCTCGCCGCCGAGCTGCGCCGCGCCGTCGATGCCGGGGAGATCGTCGAACCGGACGTCGATCTCACTGCGTTCCAGATCGACGCCGTGCTCCTGGCCACCAACACCGCGCTGCGGCTGGGGGAGTCCGACGCCGCCGCCCGGGCCCGCCGCGCGGTCGACCGCCTTCTCGGACCGCGCGGCTGACCGGCCCGGACCCGTTTCCACCTTCCGCACCGACTGCGCCCCACAGTGACCAACATCGTTTATTTTAAGATCACTTGGTACCGCATACCGTGCGATCCCTCTTCGTCAGGAGACTGAACATGTCTGTCCCGGAAGGCGCCTACGCCGTCGAGTACTCGTTCACGGCCTACGACACCGGCGTCGAGATAGGAGCCGTCATCAAGTTCCCGCTCAGCTCGTCCCCCTCCCAGCAGCCGCACGAGGACGCCGCGGCGCGGGCCGCGGCCGAGGCGTACCGGGCCACCATCGCCGCCGCCTATCCGGCCGTCCCGGTGCACGCGAGCCGCGTCTACCAGTGCCGCCGCCCGGGCGACGCCTGGCCCACGACCTCCGCCTGACCGCCGCGCCCGGAGGCGACCGGATCGGAACGGAGCGGCAACTCCATGGCGCGGCGCAGCGATTCGCGCTCGTTTCGCCCGACACGGCCGTGTCGTCGAGATGTTTGCGCGCTTCCGGGGGACCATATGGAGTCGGCCGATTCCGGTCCCCCGTCACTTCGCTCCTCCTGGTATACGCGAGCAATGAAACGGGGCTGCGTACACGAGGGGAGACAGCAATGGCGACCGAGGGTTTCACCACATGTCTGTGGTTCGACGGGCAGGCCGAGGAGGCCGCGGAGTACTACGTGTCCGTCTTCCGGAACTCCCGCGTCGGCAGGGTCGCCCGCTACAGCGAGGCCGGGCCGGGGCCCGCCGGCTCGGTGATGACGGTGGAGTTCGAGATCAACGGCCAGCGGTTCGTCGGGGTGAACGGCGGACCGGCGTTCACCTTCGACGAGGCCATCTCGTTCCAGATCGGCTGTGCGGACCAGGCCGAGGTGGACCACTACTGGGCCCTCCTCACCGACGGCGGCGAGGAAGGCCCCTGCGGCTGGCTGAAGGACCGGTACGGGGTCTCCTGGCAGGTCGTGCCCGACGGGCTGATCGAGCTGGTGAGCGACCCGGACGGGGAGAAGGCCGCCCGGGTCACCCGGGCGATGATGACGATGAAGAAGCTCGACATCGCCGCGCTGCGGCAGGCGCACGGCGCCGGCCGGTAGAGCGCTTCCTGACGACCGGGCCGCCGGGACACCCCCGACGGCCCGCCCCGCCCGCGTCCCGTCACGGGCGGGACGTGCCGCCCGGGCGGCGCGGCGCGAGGAAGGCCCCCGCGAGGAGTGCCCCGGCGAGCACCAGCGCCGCGTTGACCAGGATCGCGACCGCGACCCCGGACAGGACGGCCTCGGGCCCGCTGCCGCCGAGGGCGGAGATCCGGGCGGTGGCGATCGCGCTCATGACCGGGATGCCCATCGTGATGCCGACCTGCTGGGTCATGGTGGCTAGCCCGGTGGCCAGGCCCTGTTCCTCGTCGGGGAGCCCCGAGGTCGCGGTGACCATGAAGCCGACGATCATCAGCATGTTGCCGATGCCGCCGACGAACGTGGCCACCAGCAAGAGCGCGATCCAGCCACCCGTGCTGCCCAGCGCGACCAGGGAGAGGGTCGCCACGGCCTGGACGATCCCGCCGCCGACGATGGTGGCCCGGCTCCCGAACCGGCCGACGGCCCGCCCGCCGAACGCCCCGCCGAGCACCGTGCCGACGCCGAGGACACCGAAGGCGAGCCCGGTCGCGAGCGGCGAGTAGCCGAGGACCTCCTGGAGGTAGAGGGTGAGCAGGAAGACCAGCGAGGTCTCGGTGACGAACGCGATCAGCCCCGCCGTGTTGCCCCAGACAACGCTGTGCCGCCGCAGGACGCGTACGGGGACGAGCGGCGCCGCGGCCCTCGCCTCGACGAACCGGAAGGTGACGAGGAGCGCGGCCCCGGCGAGCAGGGCCGCCAGGGTGACGGGACCGGTCCAGCCGGACTCGCCGGCCCGGGTCAGACCGTAGACGAGCAGCAGCAGTCCGCCGGTGACGGTCACCGCGCCGGGGACGTCGAGCCGGGGCCGCCGGGCGGGCCGGGCGTCGGTGACGACGGACGGGGCGAGGGCGACGACCAGGGCGGCGACCGGCACGTTGACGAAGAAGGCCCAGCGCCAGGAGAGCAGGTCGGTGAGCAGTCCGCCGAGGACGGCCCCGGCGGTGAAGCCCGCCGACATCAGCGCCCCGTTGAGGCCCAGGGCGCGTTCGCGCAGCGGCCCCTCCTTGAAGGCGGTGGTCAGCAGTGCCAGCCCGGCGGGCGTGACGGCCGCCGTGGCGAGCCCCTGGAGCACCCGGGCCACGAGCAGCACACCGGGCGAGGTGGCGAGCCCGCCGAGAACGGACGAGAGACCGAGGACGGTCATGCCGACGAGGAACATCCGCTTCCGGCCGACCAGATCGGCGATCCGGCCGAACAGCAGGGTGAACCCGGCGGCGGCGAGCGCGAAGGCGGTGGCGATCCACTGGAGTCGGGAGAGGGGGAAACCGAGCCCCTGGCCGACGGCCGGCAGCGCGACGTTCAGGATCGAGAAGTCCACGGCGATCATGAACTGCGCGCCGAGGAGAAGTGTGAGGACGAGCTTCTGCCGCCCGGTCATCCGGACGGCGGGAGCGGCGGGGACGCACTCCCCGGCAGGGACACGGTCCCCGGAGGGGGCGGGGGTGGGGTCGGTCGCGGCCGACGGGGCGGGGCTGGGCGCGGACATGGCGGGCCTTCCTCAGCGAAGAATTTCTAACGGGACTGTGGTTCCGTTAAGATGGGCGTCACCGTAGCAGAGGAAGAGGCACTAATGGAACTGGAGACCCGTTATGGTTTCTGAGGGTGTGGCCCCCGAGGCGGTGGAACCCGGCAGCGTGCGTCCCGGGGGCCGTACCGCCCGGGTGCGTGAAGCGGTGCTGCGGGCGGCGGGCGACGCCCTGGCCGAGCACGGCTTCGGCCGGCTGGACCTAGCCGACGTCGCGCGCCGGGCGGGCGTGGGCAAGACCACCGTCTACCGGCGCTGGTCCACCCCGACCGGGCTGATGGCGGACCTGCTGGACGACATGGCCGAGCAGTCCTCGCCACGCGCGGCCACGGGTTCGCTCACCGAGGACCTCCGGGCCAACGCCCGGCTGGTGGTGGACACCCTCACCGACGCGCGGCAGGGCGCTCTCTTCCGGGCCGTGATCGCCGCGGCCCTCTGCGACCCGCACACGGCGAAGGCGCTGCACCGCTTCTACGCGATCCGGGTCGAGGAGTGGTCCGGCTGCGTCACCGAGGCCGTCGAACGCGGCGAGCTGCCCGCCGGCACGGACCCCGGCGAGGTGGTCCGCGCCGTGTCGGCGCCGCTCTACTACCGGCTGCTGACCAGCGGGGACACGCTTGACACGGCGGCGGCGGACCAAGCTGCCGGGGCCGCCGAGGCCGCGGCGCGGTCGGGGGCGTACGTCGTATGAACAGCCGCGCCCGCCCACGGGAAGCGGGCGGGCGCGGGGCGGACCCGGGGGCGGGGCGTGCTCAGGACGGGGCGGGCTCAGGACCGGGGCGGCCCGTCCGGTGCCAGCAGGTGCCGGTAGCTGTCCGGGTGCTGCCGCAGGAAGGCGGCCAGGCCCGTCGCCGGGCGGCCGGTGAGCTGCGGCACGGCGTCCGAGACCGTGGCCATTTCACCGGCGGCGATGGCCTCGTACGAGGTGACCCAGCCGGCCACCTCCCAGTCCTCGGCCCCGTAGTGCGCCCGTGAGGCGTACGCCTCCTCGCGGGTCTCCGGTACGTAGGTGACGGCCCGGCCGGTGACCCGGCTCAGCTCCTCCGCCGCCTCGGCGAGGGTGAACGCCTCGGGGCCGGTGAGGTCGTAGCTCCGTCCGTCGTGCCGGGTGACGGGGCCCTCGGCGCCCGGTCCGGTACCGGCCAGCAGGACGGTGGTGGCGGCGTCGGCGATGTCGTCGTGCGCCACCGCCGCCACCCGTCCGTCGCCCGCCGGTCCGCGCAGCACCCCGTCGGCGCCGGTCATGGCCGGGATGCCCGCGAGGTACAGGCTGTCGCGGAGGAAGGTGTGGCGGACGTCGGCGGCCCGGATGTGCGCCTCGGTGTGCCAGTGGTCCCGGGCGAAGGTGAACGTGGCGTCCGGCGCCGCGCCCAGGAAGGAGACGTACACGATGCGTTCGACGCCGACGGCCACCGCCGCGTCCACCGCCGTCGTGTGCTCCCGTACCCGGTGCGGGCTCTCGTGCGCCGAGACCAGGAACAGGGTGTGCGCCCCGGCCAGGGCACGCCGCATGGCCTCCCCGTCGCCGTACGGGGCGGGCGGGGCGGCCACCGCTCCGGGCAGTTCGGGCAGCCGGGACGGATCGCGGCCGAGCAGCCGTACCGGCACCCCGGCCCGGACCAGCCGCCGGGCGACCCGGCCGCCGACGGCACCGCCCGCGCCGGTGACGGCGACGATCGGGGCGTCCGGGACCGGCGTGCTCGTGGCGGACGTGTCGCTCATGCGGGACCGCCCTCCTTCCCGGGCGCGTTCCCGGGCGCGTTCCCGGGCCAGGGGCGCACCTCGACGACCGCGTCCACCGGGACGGGACCGTAGATGTGCGGGAACTCCTCGCCGCCGGGCGCGGCGGGCTCGTACCGGACGGGCACCGTGAGCCGGTCGGGGTCGATGACGAGGACGACGAGTTCCTGGTCGTGGGCGCCGGCCCCGCTCCCGGCGCCGTAGAGCAGTTCGGCGACACCGTCGAGCTGGTGCGGCAGCGAGCAGTGGATGAAGCCCTCTTCGTGCAGGGTGCGGCCGCGGGTGGACATCTCGAACGTCCCGATCCCGCGGGCCGCCTCCCACAGCGGGCCTTCGGTGAGGTGCAGCAGCAGTTCGGCCATGGGCCAAAACTACGGGCTGTGCCGTGTTCCCCGGTGGATCAGCGCGCGGCCGGGTCCGGGCGCCGCGCGCCGGTGTCAGGCGCTCCCGAGGAGCCGGGCCTCCACCTCCGGGTCCAGCCCGACGGCCGGCCGGTCCGGCCGCTGCGGGGCCCGTCCGCCCAGCTTCTCCAGCCATGTCCAGGTGTCGGCGACCGTCTCCTCGACCGGGCGGCAGCGCAGTCCGGCCGCGTGCGCCCGCTCGACGTCGCCGCGGTGGAGCGTGTCGTACAGCTCGCCCGGCGGCAGCCAGACCGGCAGGTCGCTCCACGGCTCCACGCCCGCCGCGAGGATCGCCTCCTCGGGGACCCAGCGCAGCTCGGCGCCGGAGCCGGTGACCCGCACGCAGGCCTCCAGCAGCCGCCCCATGGTGGTGTGGCCCGGGCGGCTGACCAGGTTGTACGGGCCGTGCAGCCCGGCGCGGGCCGCGTCCAGCAGCCAGCCGGCGAGGTCGCGGGCGTCGATGTACTGGAGATCCAGATCCGGTCCGCCGGGGGCCAGTACGGGCCCGCCCCGGGCGATCCGCCCCAGCCACCAGGGCAGTCGGCCGATGTTCTCCCCGGGGCCGAGGATCAGCCCGGCGCGGGCGAGCAGCGCCCGGTCGCCGAAGGCGTCGAGCGCCGCCAGCTCACCGCCGCGCTTGGCCTGCGCGTACGGGACGTCCCCGCCCGCGTCCGGCGAGGCGCCGGTGACCAGCGGACCGTCCTCGGGCAGCCCGGCCGGCGCCGGGTACGCGTACACGGAGCGGCTGGACACGTACATGTACCGCCCGGCCCGGCCGGCGAGCAGCCGGGCGGCGTCCCGGACGGCCGAGGGGGCGCCGCTCCAGGTGTCGACGACCAGGTCCCAGCCGGGCCCGTCTGCGGCGCCCCGGGCCAGCGCGGCGAGGCCGTCCGGCGCGGTGCGGTCGCCGAGCAGCTCCGCCACGCCCGGCGGGGCGGCATGGCGGCCCCGGTGGAACACCGTGACGTCCCAGCCGCGCGCCGACGCCTCCTCGGTCACCGCGCGCCCCACGAACTCCGTACCGCCCAGGATCAGTAGCCTCATGATCCGACTCTGCCCGGCCGGAGCCGTTCCGGTAACCGGTCCTCGCTCCTGGCGGAATCGGCACGCCCACGGCGAAACCGGGAACCTTCCGGTCACGGGGTGCGGGCGAGCGGGCTGCGGTTGCGCAGCAGCCACTGGTGGTACCCGGCGGCGCGCGAGGCGGCCTCCCGGTAGGCCGCCTCCAGCTCCGCGTAGACCGGGTCCATGTCGGCGCCCGGCCGGGAGAACAGCAGCAGCCGTACGGCGAGGGGGTCGTCGCGCAGCGGGCGGATCGCCATGTCGTCGCGCGGCCCGGAGGTCGGCTGGCAGGGGGCGACCGCCTCGCCGAGCACGATGAGCGAGGCGGCGGTGAGGTAGTCCCCGTGCAGGACGGTCGGGGCGAGACCGGCCGCGTCGAAGACCCGCCGCAGCCCGTCCCACTCGCCGTCCACCGTGGGGTCGACCATCCACCGGTCGGCGGCCAGGTCGACGAGGTCGACCACCGGGCGGGCGGCGGCGGGGTGGTCCCTGGCCATGGAGATGAACTGCGGTTCGCGGTCCAGGAGTACGCGCTGTTCCAGACCGTCCGGTACCGCCAGCGGGCACCCCTCGACCTCGTGCACGAAGGCGACGTCCAGCGCGCCGGTCGCGACGTCGCGGAGCAGGGCGCGGGCCGACACGTCGACCCGCAGCGAGATGTCGGTGCCGGGCAGCCGGAGCCGGAGCCGGCGCAGCCAGCCGCCGATGACCCGGCTCGCGGTGCAGCCGATGCGCAGCCGGGGGCCGGTGGCGCGGACCGCGTCGGCCTCCGCCCTGGCGTCGCTGACCAGGGCGGTCATGCCGTCGACCAGGGGGCGGGCGCGGCTGAGGACGGCGCGGCCGAGCTGGGTCGGGCGGCAGCCGGTCCGTTCGCGCCAGAACAGCTCGGCGCCCAGGGCGTTCTCGATCCGGCGCAGCTGAGTGGTCAGAGAGGGCTGGCTGACGCCCAGGCGGCGGGCGGCTCGGTGCAGGCTGCCCGCGTCCGCGATGGCGCACAGCGCCCTGAGGTGCCTCACCTCAAGCTCCATACGAGCGAGCGTAGGGCGGCGGGAGACGGTCGCACCAGACTCCCCAATCACCTCAAAGCCCTTTAATTCACCGGGAGTTGACGGAAGCTTCGGCGACCGTACGGGGACCGGTGATAGTGCGGCGCTATCGCCGGTTGACATCATCCGCCGCGGCTTCCGCTCCCCGACACTCACTGCGTACCGCACCCGTCCGGTTCCGATCATCGGACGGGTCCATCGGACCGGTAACGGCAGGAGACCCCCCATGAAGCACCCCAGGACCGTCATCTCGTCCTTGGTCGGCCTCGGCTTCGGCCTCGCGGCCGCGCTGGGCACCGCACCCGCGATCGCCGCCTCCCCGGCCCCCGCCGACCAGGCGGCCCAGAAGGCCGCGGGCTACGCCGCGTACGCCGGTTCGGCGGAGAACGCCGCCGGGAACAAGGCGTTCTTCGAGGCGGTCGCCAAGTCCGTCGCGAAGAAGCGGGCGGCCAACCCCGGCCTCAAGTCCGTCACCATCGTCTACAGCGCCACCAACGCGCCGAGCTTCCGCAGCCAGATATCCAGCAGCGCGCAGATCTGGAACAGCTCGGTCTCCAACGTCCGGCTCCAGGAGGGCTCGAACGCCGACTTCGCCTACTACGAGGGCAACGACTCCCGGGGTTCGTACGCGAGCACCGACGGGCACGGCAACGGCTACGTCTTCCTGGACTACGCGCAGAACCAGCAGTACAGCTCGGTCCGGGTCACCGCCCACGAGACCGGGCACGTGCTCGGCCTGCCGGACCACTACTCCGGTCCGTGCAGCGAGCTGATGTCCGGCGGCGGCCCCGGCACGTCCTGCACCAACCCGTACCCGAACGCGAACGAGGTCAGCCGGGTCAACTCCCTGTGGCAGTACGGCTTCGCGGCCTCCCTCGCGAAGAACGCCTCCTGACGGTCACGGCCGTCACGCACGCGGCACGCCGCGGGGCCCCACCCCGCGGCGTGCCGCGCCGGACGTCTCAGCCGGTGCGCAGCGCGGTTCGCACCAGCTCCAGCAGCTCCTCCTCGGTCATGCCCAGCTCACGCGCGTCGGCCGCCACTTCCCGTACGCGTTCCAGCAGTCTGGCCCGGTGCGGCGGGACGCCTCCGGTGACGACCGCGCCGCGGCCCCGGCGCAGTTCGATGAGCCCTTCCTCGCGCAGCTGCTGGTAGCCGCGGAGCACGGTGTGGACGTTGACGCCGAGGGAGTCCGCGAGCGCCCGGGCCGCGGGCAGCCGTTCGCCCGGCGCCACCTCGCCCCGGGCGGCCGAGCGGCGCACGCACGCCGCGATCTGGTCGCCGAGCGGCACGGTGGAGGTGGGATCGACACGGAACAGCATGCTCAGCGTCCCGCCCGACGCCGGTCGACCAGGGTGTTGAGGAGCGCGGCGCCGGTCTTCGAGTCGTCGACGGTCACCGCGAACTTCCGGCCGTCCACCAGCGTCGCCACGATCCCCTCGCCGGAGCGGAGCACCACACCGGTGCCGCCGGGCCGGACGCGGTAGCCCCAGCCGCCGAACTCGGCGAGAGGGCTGATGTCGCGGCTGCACGCGGACTCTATCCGGTCGAGCGGCACCCTGACGCGGGGCCAGGGCAGCGTCCCGGAGACGGTGATGCCGCGCCGGTCCACCATCACGTGCGCCCGGACGAACCCGCCCAGCACCACACCGACGACCAGCAGCGGCAGCCCGGCCTCCCACCGCCACAGCGGCGTCAGCACCAGCCCCGCGGCGAGCAGCGCCAGGACCGCCGCCGGAGCCCACCGGCTCCCGGCGCCGCGGGTCCACCCGGCGACCTCGCCGTCCGCCAGCGCGATCCGCGCGCCGCCGCCGGCCTGCCACGGACCGCTCCCGGCCGGCGGTTCCGGTGCGGGGAAGAGCGCGGCGAGCGCCCATCCGAGCCCGCCCGTGAGCGCGGCAACCCCCAGGGCGGCGGCGAAGTGCCACATCGGGAGCGAGACTCCCGGCACCTCCCCCCGCGGACCCACGGTCGCATCCACGTTGACGAGCAGCGCGGCGGCCAGCAGCCAGCCGAGGAAACCGGCCAAGGCGAAGCCGCTGGAGAAGAGCCACCGGTGGGCCCGACCGTGCAGCTGCCACCGGGCCGCCATGAGCAGCCACGCCCCGCCGGCCACGACGAGCGTCAGCGTGCTGATCAGCACGTACCAGTCCCGCCCCATGTACTGGTCCGCCCGGCCGCCGCCCGTGAAGTGGCTGGCGACGCGCTCCGGGAGCCGATCCCGGAACACGAGGAAGAGCACCAGGTCGACGGCGAGGGCGAGCACGAACGGCAGGACCGCGAAGAGGGCCCCACCCAGGTTCTTTCGATTCATCAAAACCTCCCTTGTTCGCATGCTAGTAGAACAATGAGGGGCTGACAAACCCGCCCCGTACCGGAACTGCGCCGGTACGGGGCGGGATGCGATGCGCGGGAGGGCCGACGGCCCTGCGCCGGGCGGCTCAGGCGTGTTCGAGCGGGAACGCTCCCCGATGACCGGTGCCCGCACCGGAGTCCGGGCGGGGCTCGTACTCGCGGCAGCTCCAGATCTCCTGGACGAACCCGGTGCGCCGGTCCCACAGGTCCCGTACGTCACCCTCGCCCGCCGCTCCCCGGTAGGCGTCCTTGGCGCCCCGGAAGCAGGCGAGGCCGCCGGAGAGTCCGCGGACCGCCTCCGGGGCCGGGAAGTAGTCCGAAAAGGCGCAGGCGATACAGGTCCGCAGCCGCACCCCGGGCGGCAGCGCACGCTGGATCGTGGCGAGCGCGGAGGCGAAGTCGCTCTCGGCCCGGCGGGACGCGTAGGAGGCCCCGCCGAACTGCAGCTCCAGGCTGAGGTGCGAATCGGGCCTGCGTAGCGACAACAGGCAGCTGAGCGTGGCCTGATGGACCACCCCGTCCCAGCCGACCGGGAACGGCAGGTCCCACTCCAGCACGCAGTCGCTCAGCGCGCCGTCCACCAGGACGAACCGGTCGTCGGCCGGTGGCGTGCCGGCGACGGGGGTGAGGCCGTCGAAGCCGGGGCCCTCGAAGTCGGTGCCCCGTGTCCGGAGGCGTAGTTGCTGTCCGTCGGTGGTGAGGACGACGGCGTCGGAACCCTGCCGGTCCCGGTACCACCCGGCCCATGACTCGTCTGTCATGGGCACGGACTGTAGCCCGTGCCCATGACAGTCGCCCGGTCACCCTCCGCTTCCCACCGGCGGCGGACCGCCGACGGCGGCCGGCGCTCCCGCCGGACCTTCGGCGGAGAGTGCGCGGAAGGGGGTGCCGGTGCGCCCGGCGGGCCTTCGACGGACGTGCGCGGAAGGGGATATCAGTGCGTCCGGCGGGCCTTCGGCGAAAGGCGCACGGAAGCGGGGTGTCAGTGCGTCCGGCGGGTGACGAACTCCGCCAGGGTCAGGAGCTCCCCCGCCCCGGCCAGGTCGTCCACCGCGCGGGACAGGTGATGGACCGCCCGGGACATCCGGTCCGCCGCCCCGGCCTGCGCCCAGTCCCGCCCGCCGGCCCGCTCCACCGCGTCGGCGGCACGGGCCACCTCCTCGGGGGTGCTCATCGGACCCCGGTAGAGCGCGGCGAGTTCACCCGCAGCCGGAGTGCCGGAGGTCAGTGCCGCGACGACCGGCAGGGACTTCTTACGGGCCATGAGATCCGCCCCGACCGGCTTCCCGGTCCGGGCGGGATCGCCCCAGATGCCGATCAGGTCGTCGATGAGCTGGAAGGCGAGGCCCGCCTCCCGGCCGAATCCGTCCATCGCGGCGACCGCCCGCTCCCCCGCGCCGGCGTAGAGCGCCCCGAGTGCGCAGGCGCAGCCGAGCAGGGCGCCGGTCTTGGCGGTGGCCATCGTCAGGCACTCGTCCAGCGTGACCTCCTCGGGGCCCCGGTCCTCGAAGGAGCAGTCGGCCTGCTGCCCCGCGCACAGCTCGATGATGCAGGTCGAGAGCCGTGCGGCGGCCGGGGCGGCGGCCGGTGACGGGTCCTCGGCGAGCAGCCGGTGGGCCAGGACCATCATGGCGTCGCCCGTGATGACGGCGTCCGGGACACCGAAGACCGCCCAGGCGGTGGGGCGGTGCCGGCGGGTCCGGTCCTCGTCGATGATGTCGTCGTGGAGCAGGGTGAAGTTGTGGGCCAGCTCCACGGCGACGGCCGCCCGCACCGCCTGTTCCGGATCGCCGCCGAGCGCGCGGGCGGCGGCGAGGACCAGCGCGGGCCTGATCGCCTTGCCCGCGGGCCCCGAGGACGGGCTGCCGTCCGCCTCCTGCCAGCCGAAGTGGTACATCGCGACGCGGCGCAGCGAACCGGGCAGCGACTCGACGGCCGCCCGCAGCCGGGGGTCGACCAGGGCCCGGGTCCGCTCCAGGAGGGACTCGGCCCCCTCGCCCCGGCTCACGGGCCCCGGCGGCGCGCCGCCGGGGAGCACGGCACCGCCCGCGGTCCTGGCTGTCGGTGACGGAATCACCTGCGCGGTCTGCTGCGTCACATGCTGGGTCTTCACTGGGGCGTCCTCCCGGAACCACCGCGGGCACGGCTGCCCGGCGGTGGAGGTTGACGGGGTCCGGACGCCCCCGTCCGGACCCCGATCGGCTACCGCCAGCGACTGACTTCGACGTTCTCCAGGACGCCCAGGGCGTCCGGGACGAGGATGGCCGCGGAGTAGTAGGCGGTCACCAGGTAGGAGATGATCGCCTGCTCGTCGATGCCCATGAAGCGGACCGAGAGGCTGGGCTCGATCTCGTCGGGGAGACCGGTCTGGTGGAGCCCGATGACGCCCTGGTCGGACTCGCCGGTCCTCATGCAGATGATCGAGCTGGTCCGGGCCTCGGTGACCGGGATCTTGTTGCAGGGGAGGATCGGAACGCCGCGCCAGGCCGGTACGTGCTGGCCGCCCAGGTCCACGCTCTCCGGCACCAGGCCGCGCTTGTTGCACTCGCGGCCGAAGGCGGCGATGGCCTTGGGGTGGGCGAGGAAGAGCTTCGAGCCGCGGCGGCGGGAGAGGAGCTCGTCCATGTCGTCGGGGCCGGGCACGCCCGCGTGCGGCTGGAGGCGCTGGGAGTAGTCGCAGTTGTGGAGCAGCCCGAACTCGCGGTTGTTGACCAGCTCGTGCTCCTGGCGCTCGCGCAGCGCCTCGACCGTGAGCCGCAACTGCTGCTCGGTCTGGTTCATCGGCTGGTTGTAGAGGTCGGCGACCCGGCTGTGCACCTTCAGCACGGTCTGCGCGACGCTCAGCTCGTACTCGCGCGGGGACGCCTCGTAGTCGACGTACGTGTGCGGGACGACGGCTTCGCCGACGTGGCCGGCGGACAGGTCGATGGCCGCCTCGCCGTACTTGTTGGTGCGCTGCTCCGGGATGGCGCGCAGGCCGGCGAGGTGGGCGCGGAGCGCGTCGGAGCGCTCGGCGAGGTTCAGCACGTCGGCGCGGCTCAGCGTCAGCACCGTGCAGGCGGTGAGGGCGCGGGCCGTGTACTCCCAGACGGCGTCGCCGTCGACCAGGGAGTCGTCCCCGAAGTAGGCCCCGTCGGCGTGGACCCCGAGCACCGTCTCGTCCCCGTAGGGGCCGGTGCCGACCTTCTGGACCTTGCCGTGCGCCAGGAGGTAGACGGTGTCCGCCGCGTCCCCCGCCACGCCCAGCACCTGGCCCGCCGCGATCTCGCGCTGCTCGCAGCGCCGCGCCAGCTCGCTCAGCGCCTCCTCGTCCTCGAAGTCCCGCAGCGCGGGGAGTTCGCCGAGCTCGGCGGGGATGACCGCCACCCGGTCACCGGTCTGCACGAAGGTCACCCGGCCGTCCCCGACCGCGTAACTCAACCGGCGGTTCACCCGGTAGGTACCGCCCTGCACCTGGACCCACGGCAGCATCTTGAGCAGCCACCGCGAGGTGATCTCCTGCATCTGCGGGGCGGACTTGGTGGTCGTCGCGAGGTTCCGCGCCGCCGCCGTCCCCAGACTCTGCTGCGGAAGCGTCGCCGCGCCCTGAACCTCTTCGCCAACGGACATCTGACGTTCTCTCCATTCTTCGGATGACCTGCGCGAAGAAGCCTTTCAGCGCGGAGAGTACGCGCGCCATTACACAAAAGAGTGTGACTAATCTGCCTGGGACTGGGCAGATGCGGGCAGGTGTGCGGTGGCGCATATCACACTCCTCGCTAACTTGCATCTCATATGCAATTTATCTAGCGTGAGGGCCATGCGGCTGACGAGATTCACCGACGTGGCGCTGCGCGTGCTGATGCGCCTCGCCGTGGCGGAGGGCGAGGACACGCCGACCACCCGGGAGGTGGCGGCCACCATGGAGGTGCCGTACACCCATGCGGCGAAGGTCGTCGCCAAGCTCCAGCACCTCGGCCTGATCGAGGCGCGCCGGGGCCGCGGCGGCGGGCTCAGCCTGACCGGGGCGGGGCGCTCTGCCTCGATCGGCGGACTGGTCCGGGAGCTGGAAGGCCCCGGCGACGTCGTCGACTGCGAGGGCAGCACACCTTGCCCCGTACGCTCGGCCTGCCGGCTCCGCACCGCCCTGCGCGGTGCGACGGACGCCTTCTACCAGGCGCTCGACCCGCTCACCGTCACCGAACTCGTCGCCGCGCCCACCGGCCCGCTGCTGATCGGCATCAGCCGCTCCCGGCCGGACACCGGCTGAGCCGGAGCGCGATCCGCGCCACACCCACCCAGCCACCGGACCCCCGCTCCCCCTGCCCGGATCCGGCACGCCCAAAAATACGCATCTCAAATACCAATTTGAACCGCAAGGAGTCCCGATGCTCTCCGAGACGTCGACCGCCACCGTCCGCGCCACCCTGCCCGCCGTGGGCGCGGCCATCGGGGACATCGCCGACCTCTTCTACCGCAAGCTCTTCGAGGCCCACCCCGAGCTGCTGCGCGACCTCTTCAACCGGGGCAACCAGGCGTCCGGCGCCCAGCGACAGGCACTCGCGGGCTCCATAGCCGCCTTCGCGACCCACCTGGTCGAGCACCCGGACACCCGCCCCGACGTGATGCTCGGCCGGATCGCCCACAAGCACGCCTCGCTCGGCGTCACCGCCGCCCAGTACGAGATCGTGCACACGCACCTGTTCGCCGCCATCGCCGAGGTGCTCGGCGACGCGGTGACCCCCGAGGTCGCCGCCGCCTGGGACGAGGTCTACTGGCTGATGGCGAACGCCCTCATATCGATCGAGGAGCGGCTCTACGCGCAGCAGGGCGTCGTCGCGGGCGACGTGTGGCGCGACTGGGAGGTCGTCTCGCGGGTCGAGGAGACCGACGACGTCGCCACCTTCCGGATCCGCCCGGCCGACGGGGCGCCCGCGCCCGACTTCCGGCCCGGCCAGTACGTCTCCGTACAGGTGGAGCTGGCCGACGGGGCCCACCAGATACGCCAGTACAGCCTCTCCAGCGCCCCCGGTTCGGAGGTCCGCTCCCTCACCGTGAAGCGGGTGCGCGGGGCCGGGGCGCCCGACGGCGAGGTCTCCAACCACCTGCACGCCGCGGTGGCCGCCGGTGACACGCTGCGCGTCTCCGCCCCCTACGGCGACCTGGTGCTGGACGCGTCCGACGCACCGGTCCTGCTCGCCTCGGCGGGCATCGGCTGCACCCCGATGCTCTCGATGCTGGAGCACCTCGCCGCGACCGGGCACACCGCCCCCGTCACCGTCGTGCACGGCGACCGCTCCCCCGCCACCCACGCCCTGCGCGTCGACCACGACCGGCTCACCGCCAAGCTCCCCGACGCCGCCGCCCACTTCTGGTACGAGACCCCCGAGCCCGGCCACCCGGCCGACCGCACCGGCCGCGTCGACCTGAGCGGCCTCGACATCGCCCCCGGAACCCGCGCCTACCTCTGCGGCCCGCTGCCCTTCATGCGCTCCGTCCGCACCCAGCTGCTGGCCGAGGGCGTCCCGGCGAGCGACATCCACTACGAGGTGTTCGGCCCGGACATGTGGCTGGCCCAGGACTGAGCCACCGGCCGGGCACGGCCACAATGACGGCATGACCTCCGAAGCGCTCGACCTCTCCCGGCTGCGGCCGGTGCTCCCCTCGCCCCTGGAGCCGGTGGAGGACGAGCGCTTCGCGCGTCACGGCGTACGACTCGTGCTCAAGCGCGACGACCTGATCCACCCCGATCTGCCGGGCAACAAGTGGCGCAAGCTCGCCCCCAACCTGCGGGCCGCCGGCGGGCGCGCCGTGCTGACCTTCGGCGGGGCCTACTCCAACCATCTGCGGGCCACCGCCGCCGCCGGACGGCTGCTGGGGTTCCGGACCATCGGGATCGTGCGGGGCGAGGAGCTGGCCCACCGCCCGCTGAACCCCTCGCTCGCCGCCTGCGCCGCCGACGGGATGACCCTGCGCTTCGTGGACCGCTCGACGTACCGCGCGAAGGGCGATCCCACGGTCCTGAAGGGGCTGCTGAGCGCCTACGGGGAGTGCTGTGTCGTCCCGGAGGGTGGCAGCAACGCCCTGGCCGCACAGGGCTGTACAGAGCTGGGGCGGGAGTTGCGCGGCGTGGCCGACGTGGTCGCTGTGGCCTGCGGGACCGGAGGCACCCTGGCCGGGCTCGCCGCCGGACTCGCCCCGCCGCAGCGCGCCCTCGGCGTCCCCGTCCTGCGCGGCGGCTTCCTCGGGGAGGCGGTCCGGGAGCTCCAGACGGCGGCCTTCGGCGCCCCGGCCGGCGACTGGTCCCTGGACGAGCGCTTCCACTTCGGCGGCTACGCCCGTACCACCCCGGAGCTGCACGCCTTCGCCGACGACTTCGAGCGGCGCCACGGACTGCCGGTGGAGCGGCTGTACGTGGCCAAGCTCCTGTACGCGCTGACCGAGCTGGCCGGGGAGGGCGCGTTCCAGCCGGGGACCACGGTCGCCGCGGTCGTCACGGGCCGCCCTCAGGAGGCGTCCGAGGACTCCCGGTAGGCCGCCGCCTCCTCCAGGTCGAGGCGTCGGAGCAGGGTGCGCAGCATCTCGTCGTCGATGTGCCGCTCGTCGCGCAGCCGGACGAAGACCTCGCGTTCGGCGTCGATCGCCTCCCTCGACAGGCGGCGGTAGGTGTCGTCCGCCGACTCCCCGGTCACCGGGTTGGCGGCGCCCAACCGCTCCCAGACGGCGTTGCGGCGGCGCTCCAGGACGGTGCGGAGCCGGTCGGCGAGCGGGCCGGGCAGGCGGTTGCCGGGGTCGGCGAGCAGCTCGTCCAGCCGTTCCTCGGCGGCCGCGGACGCCTGGCTCTGGGCCTGCGCCTCGGCCAGCGTCTCGGCCTTCGCGTCGCGCCCCGGCAGCTTCAGGACCCGCACCAGCACGGGCAGGGTGAGCCCCTGGACCACCAGGGTGCCGATGACGGTGGTGAAGGTCAGGAACATCACCAGGTTGCGGGCCGGGAACGGGGCCCCGCCGTGCACGACGAACGGGACGGAGAAGGCGACGGCGAGCGAGACGACCCCGCGCATCCCCGCCCAGCCGACGATGAGCGGCGCGGTCCAGTCGGTGTCCGGCTCGCGTTCCCTGATCCGCCGGGACAGCAGACGGGGCAGATAGGTCGCCGGGTAGACCCAGACGAAGCGGACCACGACCACGGCGAGGAAGACGGCGACCGCGTACCAGACGGCCTCGCCCGCGGTGTACCCGCCGAGGTCCTTCAGTACGAAGGGCAGCTGGAGGCCGATCAGCGCGAAGACCGTGGACTCCAGGACGAACGCGACCATCTTCCAGACGGCCTCCTCCTGGAGCCGGGTCGCGAAATCGACCTGCCAGGAGCGGTGCCCGAGGTAGAGCGCCACCACGACGACGGCGAGCACCCCGGAGGCGTGGACCCGCTCGGCCGCCGCGTACGCGACGAAGGGGATCAGCAGGGACAGCGTGTTCTGGAGCAGCGCCTCCTTGAGGTGGGTACGCAGCCAGTGCAGCGGCACCATGAGGGCCAGGCCCACCGCGACGCCGCCGACCGCGGCGAGGAGGAACTCGCCGATCCCGGCGCCCCAGCTCATGCCCTCGCCGACGGCGGCGGCCACCGCCACCTTGTAGGCGGTGATCGCGGTGGCGTCGTTCACCAGGGACTCGCCCTGAAGGACGGTCGTGAGCCGGCCGGGCAGCCCGACCCGGCGGGCGATCGCGGCGGCCGTGACCGCGTCCGGCGGGGCGACGACCGCGCCGAGCACCAGCGCCGCGGTGAGCGGCAGATCGGGCACCAGCCGGTACGCCAGCCAGCCGACCGCGACGGTCGCGAACAGGACGTAGCCGACCGAGAGCAGTGCGACGGGCCGGAGGTTGGCCCGCAGGTCCAGGTACGAGCTGTCGACGGCCGCTGTGTAGAGCAGGGGCGGCAGCAGCAGCGGCAGCACGATGTGCGCGTCCAGGGTGTACGTGGGCACCCCGGGCAGGTAGGCGGCGACCAGACCCGCCGCGACGAGCAGCAGCGGGGCCGGCACTGGGGTGCGGCGGGCCGCGCCCGCGACCGCCGCGCTGGCCGCGACCAGCCCCACCAGCGGCAGTGCGTCCATTCCGGGCCCTCGCCTTCCACGATCCGTGATCCACGTCTCCGACGTAACCTGAACATCATGAGTGACTGCCCTCACCTGTCCGCACTGCCGCGCCCCGAGCCGGCCCCGCTGAGCAGCACCTGTCCTGGCTGCCTCGCGGCGGGCACCCACCCCGTGCAGCTGCGGCTCTGCCTGGTCTGCGGCCATGTCGGCTGCTGCGACTCCTCGCCCCTTCGGCACGCCACGGCGCACTTCGAGGAGACCGGCCACCCGGTGATCCGGAGCTTCGAACCGGGCGAGAGCTGGCGCTGGTGCTTCGAGGACGGTTCGATCGTCTGACGTCTGGGTACGTCAAACCGGCGCCGGTTGTTCGCAATTGACCGCCACGAACCCCTAGCCACTGTGCGTACCCATGGGTTTACCATGAGTGACAGCCATGGGTTGAGGCTCTGGCGACACGGCATCATGGGTCACGACAGCGTCGCGGGCCAGATCCGACGGCGTACCACACGGCTCCGGGGCACCCTTCCCGGATCCTCGAAAGAGTTTGTGCCACCTTGGAGGTGAGGGTGTCCCAGATCGCAGGCGAGCCCGGGAATCAGGACTTCGTGGAGGTCCGGCTGCCCGCTGCGGGTGCCTACCTGTCGGTGCTGCGGACGGCCACGGCCGGTCTTGCAGCGCGCTTGGACTTCACGCTCGACGAGATCGAGGATCTTCGCATCGCGGTCGACGAGGCCTGCGCGATCCTGCTTCAGCAGGCCGTGCCGGGGTCCGTCCTCAGCTGCGTCTTCCGGCTCGTCGAGGATTCCCTCGAAGTCACGGTGTCGGCCCCCACCACGGACGGACGGGCGCCGGAGCGCGACACCTTCGCCTGGACGGTGCTCTCCGCACTGGCCGGGAAGGTCGACTCCTCGGTCGCCGACGACCGTACGGTCAGCATCAGCCTCTACAAGCAGCGCGGCGCGGGCCCCGGGCCGGCGTGAGCAACGGGAACGGGGACGGTCCTGTGCGGGACGAATCGACGCGACCAGGGGTGGTGCGAGCAGCAGGCATCCCGGAGCAACAGGCCCTGCCGCACCCGGAGGACGGGGCGGACGGGCCGGTGGGCCGTACGGTCGCGGTGGAGCAGTCGCAGGCGGAGCGGGCAGGCCAGATGAGCGAGCACGGGCACCACGATCCACACGACCGCAGCGCGGCGCGGGCACTCTTCATCGAGCTGCGGGCACTGCCCGACGGCTCGCCCGAGAAGGCGGAGCTGCGCAACCGGCTGGTGCGGATGCACCTGCCGCTCGTCGAGCACCTGGCCCGCCGCTTCCGCAACCGGGGCGAGCCGCTGGACGATCTGACCCAGGTCGCCACGATCGGCCTGATCAAGTCGGTGGACCGGTTCGACCCGGACCGCGGTGTGGAGTTCTCCACGTACGCGACCCCCACGGTCGTCGGCGAGATCAAGCGCCACTTCCGCGACAAGGGTTGGGCGGTGCGGGTGCCGCGCCGCCTCCAGGAGCTGCGGCTCTCGCTGACCACGGCCACCGCCGAGCTCTCCCAGCTGCACGGCCGCTCGCCCACGGTCCACGAGCTGGCGGAGCGGCTGGGCATCTCCGAGGAGGAGGTGCTGGAGGGGCTGGAGTCGGCCAACGCGTACAGCACGCTCTCGCTGGACGTGCCGGACACGGACGACGAGTCCCCCGCGGTCGCGGACACGCTGGGCTCCGAGGACGAGGCCCTGGAGGGGGTCGAGTACCGGGAGTCGCTCAAACCGCTGCTGGAGGACCTGCCGCCGCGCGAGAAGCGGATCCTGCTGCTGCGCTTCTTCGGCAACATGACCCAGTCACAGATCGCGCAGGAGGTCGGCATCTCGCAGATGCACGTCTCGCGGCTGCTGGCGCGCACGCTGGCGCAGCTGCGCGAGCGGCTGCTCGTCGAGGAGTGACGGGACGACCCCGTTCCGCGACGTCCGGCGCCGCCCCGTCCCGCCAGGGACGGGGCGGCGCCGGCGTTCGCTCCCAAATCCGGCCAGACCCGAACAAAAGGCCCCTAGCCGGGGCGGCGGATGCCGAGGGCCTCGATGGTGGCGGGCCTGACCAGCTGGAAGAGGGCGGTCAGGCTCACCGCGGCCAGGACGATGCCGGCCGGGATCAGCACGCCGTGCGAGCGCAGCAGTGTCCAGACCACGGGGAGCGCGATGATCTGCGTGATGAGCGCGGGACCCCGGCTCCAGCTGCGCCGCCGCAGCAGGCCCCGGGCGGCGGCCAGCGGGATCACGGCGAGCGCGATCAGCGTCAGCCCGCCGGTCTCCGCCTGCTGGGGGCTCTCGGGGCGGCCCAGCAGCCCCATGACCAGCATGTAGATCCCGCCGATGGCGAGGGCCGCCCCTTCCAGCGCGGTGAGCGCGGCGACGAGAGTGATCCTGCTCGGCTTCGCCGGTTCGAGCCTCGGCAGAGGCGTCGATGCGGGCGTGTTCTGCTCAGTACTCACCCTTGCAGGTTGGCATCCCGGCGGCGGGGAAGCGAAGCCGGGGTCGGGATCGACACGGAAACCGGTGAAGGGTTCGCCCGGTGGCACCCATGTCGTCACGGAGCGTAAACGTCATGGGGAAGGACTTCAGAGCGATACCGCGCGGTAGGTAGTCTGGCGGTCATGCGCGCACTTCTCGTGGTCAATCCGGCAGCTACCACCACCAGTGCGCGGACCCGCGACGTACTCATCCACGCGCTGGCCAGCGAGATGAAGCTGGAGGCCGTGACCACGGAGTACCGGGGGCACGCCCGGGACCTGGGCCGGCAGGCGGCGGAGGGCGACGACATCGACCTGGTGGTGGCGCTGGGCGGCGACGGCACGGTCAACGAGGTGGTCAACGGGCTCCTCCACAACGGCCCGGAGCTGGACCGGCTGCCGCGCCTCGCGGTGGTGCCCGGGGGTTCCACCAATGTCTTCGCGCGCGCCCTGGGCCTGCCCAATGACGCGGTGGAGGCGACCGGAGCGATTCTGGACGCGCTCGCCAACCGGACCGAACGCACGGTCGGCCTCGGCCTGGCTTCCGGTACGCCCGGCACGGAGGACGAATCCGTACCGGAACGCTGGTTCACTTTCTGCGCCGGAATGGGATTCGACGCGGGCGTGGTCGGCCGGGTCGAACAGCAGCGGGAACGCGGCAAGCGTTCCACGCACGCGCTCTACGTACGCCAGGTGGTCCGGCAGTTCTTCGACGAGCCGCACCGCCGGCAGGGCGTGATGACGCTGGAAACCCCGGGCCACGAACCGGTGACGGATCTTGCACTCTCGATAATCTCGAACACCGCCCCCTGGTCCTACCTGGGAAATCGCCCCCTGTACGCCTCCCCCAAGGCCACGTTCGACACCGGCCTGGACGTGCTCGGGCTGAAGCGGCTCTCCACTCCCGCGGTCGCCCGGTACGGCACCCAGCTGCTCACATCGAGTCCGGAAAAGGGCCCGTCCGGAAAGCACGCCGTTTCACTTCACGACCTCACGGACTTCACCTTGCATTCAAAGGTTCCGCTCCCCTTCCAGATGGACGGTGACCACCTGGGAGTGCGTACAAGTGTGACGTTCACAGGCGTACGCCGTGCACTGCGTGTGATTGTGTGAGTCGAAGGGACCAAAGTCCTTTAACTCGAACGTTTGGACTGGGATCCACCCCATGGAAGTACGGCTGTGACCTAGTCGACACCGAGGAATCAAAAAAAACTTTCCAGAAGGGGTTGTATCCGCCGCTGAGGTTTGCGAATCTCTACATGGCGATCGGGACGGCCCGCAACACCGGCCTCCACTGAGAGCCAGAACCCCTCCTCTACTGCACAGGACCACAACCAGTTCATCTGGGCGTCGGCCCGTCACCTGCGGGGGGATTCGTGAAAGCGTTCACATTCACAAGCAAGAGTATGCAATACCAAGGAGAGGTAGCAGCCATGGACTGGCGTCACAACGCCGTTTGTCGTGAGGAAGACCCCGAGCTGTTCTTCCCCATCGGCAACACCGGTCCTGCGCTGCTGCAGATCGAGGAAGCCAAGGCCGTCTGCCGTCGCTGCCCCGTCATGGAGCAGTGCCTGCAGTGGGCGCTCGAGTCCGGCCAGGACTCCGGCGTCTGGGGTGGCCTCAGCGAGGACGAGCGCCGTGCGATGAAGCGCCGCGCCGCTCGCAACCGGGCGCGTAACGCCAGCGCCTGACCGACGCCACCGCTTCGAGCCTCAGCCAGGCGGCGCGTACAGCGCGTACGCACCACCCCGCCCCCCGAGTCGCAGCGCGCAGTACCCCCCGAAGCGCACGCTTGACCAGTGAGCCCGGACCGTCACAACGGTCCGGGCTCACTGCTGTGTTGGCGCCCGCCCGTCCGTACGGAACGGTGAACGGGCAGGTGGCAGGGGTTACTTGGCGGAGCGGACCGGGATGTCGAGGACGACCTGGGTGCCGCGCCCGGGGGCGGGGACCATGCCGAAGGTGCCGCCCAACTCACCCTCCACCAGCGTCCGGACGATCTGGAGCCCGAGGTTCCCGGCGCGCTGCGGGTCGAAGCCCTCGGGCAGCCCGCAGCCGTCGTCCTGGACGGTGATCAGCAGCCGGGCACCGGTGGTCGAAGAGCCGCCACGCACCGCGGAGACCTCCACCGTGCCGGACTCGGCGAGCGTGAAGGCGTGCTCCAGGGCGTTCTGCAGGACCTCCGTGAGCACCATCGCCAGCGGGGTGGCCACTTCGGCGTCCAGGATGCCGAAGCGTCCCGTGCGGCGACAGGTGACCTTGCCCGGGGAGATCTCGGCGACCATCGCGATGACCCGGTCGGCGATGTCGTCGAACTCCACCCGCTCGTCCAGATTCTGGGACAGCGTCTCATGGACGATGGCGATCGAACCGACGCGCCGTACCGCCTCGTTGAGCGCCTCGCGACCGCGCACGGAATCCATCCGGCGGGCTTGGAGGCGCAGAAGGGCCGCCACGGTCTGGAGGTTGTTCTTCACCCGGTGGTGGATCTCCCGGATGGTGGCGTCCTTGGTGATCAACTCGCGCTCACGACGGCGGAGTTCGGTGACGTCCCGGAGCAGGACCAGGGAGCCGATGCGGGCGCCCTTGGGCTTGAGCGGGATCGTCCTCAGCTGGATCACCCCGCCCTCGCACTCGACCTCGAACTCCCGGGGCGCGTAGCCGCTGGCCATCTTGACCAGGGCTTCGTCCACCGGGCCCCGGGAGGGCGCGAGTTCGGCGGTGATGGAGCCCAGGTGGTGGCCGACCAGGTCGGAGGCGAGGCCGAGACGGTGGTACGCGGAGAGGCCGTTGGGGCTGGCGTACTGGACGACCCCGTCGGCGTCGAGCCGGATCAGTCCGTCGCCGACGCGCGGCGAGGCGTCCATGTCGACCTGCTGGTCCGGGAAGGGGAAGGCGCCGGCCGCGATCATCTGGGCCAGGTCGGAGGCCGACTGGAGATAGGTGAGCTCCAGCCGGGAGGGGGTCCGGACGGTGAGGAGGTTGGTGTTGCGGGCGATCACCCCGAGCACCCGGCCCTCCCTGCGCACCGGGATCGACTCGACCCGGACCGGCACCTCCTCGCGCCACTCCGGGTCGCCCTCGCGGACGATCCGGCCCTCGTCCAGGGCCGCGTCCAGCATCGGGCGGCGGCCGCGCGGCACCAGATGGCCGACCATGTCGTCCTGGTAGGAGGTCGGGCCGGTGTTGGGACGCATCTGGGCCACGGACACATAGCGGGTACCGTCCCGGGTGGGCACCCAGAGCACGAGGTCGGCGAAGGACAGGTCGGAGAGCAACTGCCACTCCGAGACCAGCAGGTGCAGCCACTCCAGGTCGGTGTCACCGAGGGCTGTGTGCTGGCGGACGAGATCGTTCATGGAGGGCACATGTGCGAGCGTACCCGCGCGGGAGCGATCATTCCGAACCGGACGACTCCCCCGTACGTGCCGGGGAAGAAGCCGAAATTTCGGCGCCCGGACGGATGGACACAGCTAATGGTCTAGTCCACAATGCTGGAGACAGATCTTCCACTCTCCCCGCACAGGAGAGTGGATCGAGGTACCGCGCTCTCTGCCCTGACCGCGTCGGTGCCTCTCCCCGGCCGGGGGCAACCGCACACCGCCGGCCGAACCGGACCGTCCGTGACGGACGGCCCTACTCCGGGCTGCGGTGCCGGACAGGCTGAGGGTCCTGTCCCGGCGCCGTGGCCCGCGGGTGTTTCCGGGGCCGTCCGGCCCTCCGGCCCCCGCCCCGCCGCCGAGCCGTTCCCGGCCGTCCCACTCCATGAAATCCGCCGCGGGAACAGGCACATCCACCGCGCCCGCGTTGCCGTGGTCTGCTAAATTGGAACCGATTGGTCTATACCACCTGACTCAACTCTTCAGATCGGCAGGCCCCGCGTGGAAGTTGTCATCGTCCCGGACGCCCAGGCAGGCGGCGAACTCATCGCGGAGGCCATCGGTGCCCTGCTGAGCCGCAAGCCCGACGCCCTTCTCGGCGTTGCCACCGGCTCTACCCCGCTGCCCATCTACCAGGCGCTGGCGGCCAAGGTCCGCTCCGGCGCCGTGGACGCCTCGCGCGCCCGTATCTGCCAGCTCGACGAGTACGTGGGCCTGCCGGCCGGCCACCCCGAGTCCTACCGCTCGGTGGTGCTGCGCGAGGTCGTCGAACCGCTCGGCCTGTCCCAGGAGTCCTTCATGGGTCCGGACGGCGCCGCCGAGGACGTCCAGGCGGCCTGTCTCGCGTACGACAAGGCGCTCGCCGAGGCCGGCGGGGTGGACCTCCAGCTCCTCGGGATCGGCACCGACGGGCACATCGGCTTCAACGAGCCGTGCTCCTCGCTCGCCTCCCGCACCCGGATCAAGACGCTCACCGAGCAGACCCGGATCGACAACGCGCGCTTCTTCGACAACGACATCACGCAGGTGCCGCACCACGTGATCACCCAGGGCATCGGCACCATCCTGGAGGCCCGCCACCCGATCCTGCTCGCCACCGGCGAGGGCAAGGCGGACGCCGTGGCGCAGACGGTGGAGGGGCCCGTCGCCTCGATCGTGCCCGCCTCGGCGCTCCAGCTGCACCCGCACGCGACGGTGGTGGTCGACGAGGCCGCCGCGTCGAAGCTGAAGCTGGCGGACTATTTCCGTGCCACGTACGCGGCGAAGCCGTCGTGGCAGGGGCTGTAGGACTTCCGGACGACCACGAAGGCCCGGGGCCGCCCACGCTGGGCGGCCCCGGGCCTTCGACTGTCGTGCGGGGCGTGGCGCGACCCCCCGTGCCCGCGCCACGCCCCGAGCTCAGGCCGCCCGGCCGCCGGTGCCGCGGACGATGACCTCGGCCGCGGCCAGGCCGCAGACGCGGGCCGCGCCGTGGGTGGCGATGTGCAGGGCGCCCCTGGGGGCCGCCTGCGGTACGCCCATCTCGACGACGACGGTGTCGGGGCGCCGCGCCACCAGGGCGTCGAGCGTCTCGGCCATCCAGGCGTGGCGGTGGACGTCACGGACGACGACGACCAGCGGCCGCTCCCCCGCGGCCCGGAGCACGGCCCCGGCCGGGTCCTCGGTCTCGGCGCTGTACGTGCCGGTCTCCGTGCCGGGCACCAGCCGGGCCAGCTCGGCGGCGACGCCCCAGGGGGTCTCGTCGCCGACCGCGATGTTCGACGCGGAGGTGAGGGCGGCGACGTACGCGGGCGCGGTCAGCGGGGCGGCCGAGCCGGTCACCAGGACCGCCCGGCGGGCGGCGACCAGGCCGATGTCGGAGGCGGGCGCGGTCCCCTCCTGCACTGCCGCACCCGATTCCGTACCGGCCCGCCCGGCCTGCCGCGTCCAGGCCGCCAGGGCGCGGACCCGGGCGGCCGCGTCCGCGAGCCGCTCCTCGGCGAGTTCGCCGCTGTGCACCGCGCGGACCAGCGCGTCGCGCAGCCGCACCACGGTGCCCTCGTCCTCCAGGCCGCCGCCGACGCAGAGCGCGTCGGCGCCCGCCGCGATGGCGAGGACGGAGCCCTGCTCGATGCCGTAGGTCGCGGCGATGGCCTGCATCTCCACGGCGTCGGTGACGATCAGTCCGTCGTAGCCCAGCTCCTGGCGGAGCAGGCCGGTGAGGATCTGCGGGCTGACGGTGGCGGGGCGGTCCGGGTCGAGTGCCGGCAGCAGGATGTGCGCGCTCATCACGCACTTGGAGCCGGCCGCGATGGCCGCCCGGAACGGCACCAGCTCGCGGGCGTGCAGGGTCTCCAGGTCGACGTCGATACGCGGCATCGCGTGGTGCGAGTCGATCGCGGTGTCGCCGTGCCCCGGGAAGTGCTTGGTGCAGGCGGCGACGCCGGAGGACTGGAGGCCCTCGATGTACGCGGCGGTGTGCCGGGCCACCAGCTCGGTGTCGGCGCCGAAGGCGCGTACGCCGATGATCGGGTTGCCCGGGTTGGAGTTGACGTCGGCGGAGGGCGCCCAGTTGAGGTTGACGCCGCACTCGGCGAGCCGGCGGCCGAGTTCCCGGGCGACCTCGCGGGTCAGCCCGAGGTCGTCGACGTGGCCGAGGGCGAGGTTGCCGGGGAAGGAGGAGCCGGTGCGGACCTCCAGGCGGGTGACGTCGCCGCCCTCCTCGTCGATCGCGACGAGGAGGTCCTCGCGCTCGGCCCTAAGCTGGGCGGTGAGCGCGGTGACCTGCTCGGCCGTCTGGATGTTGCGGCCGAAGAGGGCGACGGAGGCGAGGCCCTCGTCGACCCGGCGCAGCACCCACTCGGGGGCGGTGGTGCCGGTGAATCCGGGCTGGAGGACGGCGAGCGCGTCGCGGGTGACGGTGTCCGTGGCGGATATCGAGGTGGTCATGACTGCGTTATCCCTTCACGGCGCCGTCGGTGAGGCCGCTGACGGCCTTGCGCTGCAGGAAGACGAAGAGGATCAGGATCGGGATGGCGAAGATCGAGGCGGCCGCCATGGTGGCGCCCCAGTCGTCGCCGAACTGGCTCTGGAACTGGGACAGCCAGAGCGGCAGCGTCTTGGCCTCGGGGTCCTTGTTGAGGATGAGGACCAGCGGGAACTCGTTCCACGCGGTGATGAAGCCGAAGAGCGAGGTGGCCATCAGGCCGGGGGCGAGCAGCGGCAGGATGACCTTGATGAAGGCCTGCGGGCGGGTACAGCCGTCGACCATGGCGGACTCCTCCAGTTCCTTGGGCACCGCGGCAACGTAGCCGCGGAGCGTGAGGATCGTGAAGGGGAGCACCATCACCATGTAGAAGAGCGTCAGCGGAACCAGGCTGTTGAGCATGTCCGCGTCGCGCACCAGGAGATAGATCGCGATGACCATGACTTCCCAGGGCGCCATCTGAGCGATCATGAAGACGAGGATCATGCCCTTGCGGCCCTTGAAACGCATGCGGGCCAGTGCGAACGACGCGAAGAGCGCGATGATCAGCGAGAAGGACACGGCGAGCAGGGTGACCGTCAGCGAGTTCCCGACCAGGGTCAGGAAGTTCGGCGCGTTGTACGCGGTCTTGAAGTGCTCGAAGGTGATCTCGGTGGGGAACCAGACCGGGGTCTCGGTGATGATGTCGCCGGTCGGCTTGAAGGCCGTGCTGAACATCCAGTAGACGGGGAAGACCAGCCCGACGAAGAGGATGAGGGCGAGGGCGTTGGGCCAGATGCGGCCGAACAGTGAGCGCTTCACAGCTCGTCCTCCTCTTGCTTGAGAACGATGCGGAGGTAGTACGAGGTCAGCCCCAGCATGATCAGGATGGTGAGCAGCGAGATCGCCGCGCCCATGCCGTAGTGCTGGTTGCCGACACCTTCGACGAAGGCGTAGATCGGCAGGGTCTCGGTGAGGCGGTTGGGGCCGCCCTCACTGATGGTGAAGATCTGCGGGAACGCCTTGAAGACCCAGATGACCTCGAGGAAGGTCGTGGCGTAGAGGAAGGGCCGCAGGAACGGCATGGTCACCGAGGTGAAACTCTTCCAGCTGCCGGCGCCGTCCAGGGAGGCAGCCTCGTAGAGCTCCTTGGGGATGGTCGTGGTCGCCGCGTAGAGGTTGATCGCCACGAACGGGATGGACTGCCAGACGATCATCAGGGTGACCACGAAGAACGTGGAGAACTGCGATCCGGTCCAGTTGAAGTCGGCCATCGAGTGCCAGCCGAGCTTGTCCAGCACGTAGTTGACCACGCCGAAGCGGGAGGCGAAGAGCCACTGGTAGACGGTGGACGCCGCCACGATCGGCATGGCCCAGGCGAGCACCAGGCCGATCAGCAAGGTGAACCGCATCTTCTTGCCGAGGCGGGCGAGCAGCAGGCCGACCAGGGTACCGATGATCATGATCAGCGCGACGTTGGCGGCGGTGAACACGATCGTGCGGAGGGTTACCCTCCAGAAGTCCTCACCGGTGAGGATCTCCTGGTAGTTCTTGAAGCCGTTCCACTCGGTGACATGCTGGATCAGCTGCCCCATGTTGAGGTTCTGGAACGACAGCATGGCGTTCTTCACCAGGGGATACCCGAGGAAGATCGCCGTCACCGCGAGCGCGGGAACCATCAGCAGGTACGGCGCGGCGCCGATACCCACTCTCCGCTTCTTCCCCCCGTGCTGCCCGACGGGTGGTATTCCGTCCCGGCCGCGGCCCGCGGCCGTCCCGGCCACGTCCGAGGGATCGGTCTGCACTGCCATGCTCGCCATCTCTTCCAACAAAGCCCTACACGGAACGATGCGTACGGCCGGGGGCGGCGGGTCGGAACCCGCCGCCCCCGGCGCGGGACGCGCTAGCTGCGAACTACTGCTGCTGGCTGAGGCGCTTGTTGAGCTCGCCCTCGACCTGCTTGGCGGCGTCGGCGGGCGACTTACCCTGCAGGACCAGCGTCATGTAGGTCTTGATCGGGTTCGGCGGGTTCTCGACCGGCGCCCACTCCGGGATCAGCGGCGTGGTGCCACCGGACTTGGCGGCGGCGGGGCCGGCGGCCTCGGCGGCGGGCTGACCGACGGTGTACTTCTGCATGGCGTCGTTCTTGGGGGACCAGCCGGCCTCCTTGATGAGCGCGCCGTCGTTCTCCTCGGAGAGCGCGATCTTCAGGAACTCCTTGGCCAGGTCCTGCTTCTTGCTGCCCGCGGCCACGGCGAGGTTGGAGCCGCCGAGGAAGACGCCCTCGGGCTTGTCGGCGGTCTCACCGGGGATGGTGAAGAAGCCGATGTCGTCCTTGAGCTTCGGGTTGGCCTTGATGGCGGTGCCGGCCTCGTAGCCCATGGCGATGATGGCGCCGGTCTTGCCCTTGGCGAAGACCTCGGCCTGCTGCGGGGTGGCCTCGTCCTTGTCCTTGGGGGCCTTGGAGTAGGACTGGTACTTCTTGTACACATCCATGGCCTCGGCGACCTTCGGGTCGGCCAGGTTGGAGACGTACTTGTCGCCTTCCTTCTTGACCGGGGAGACGTCCTTGCCGACGAGCAGGCCGTCGAAGAAGTACCAGTTCTGGCCGGGCAGGTAGATCGGCTCGGCGTCGCCCTTCTTCTCGATGGCCTCGAAGGCCTTGAAGAGGTCGGCGCGGGTCTTCGGCGTCTCGGTGATGCCGGCGTCCTTGAAGACCTTCTTGTTGTACATGACGACGCGGTTGCCCACGTACCACGGCAGGGCGTACTGCTTGCCGTCGTAGATGGAGGGCTGGTTGACGCCGTCGGCCCAGGCGGAGCCGATCTCCTTCTTGAGGTCGCCGAGGTCGGCGAGGCCGCCGGTCTTGGCGTAGGCCGGGGTCTGGGTGTTGCCGATCTCCAGGACGTCCGGCGGGTTGGACTCCGAGAGGGCGGTGGTGACCTTCTGCTGGATGCCGTTCCAGTCCTGGACTTCGATCTTCAGCTTGGCCTTGGTCTTCTTCTCGAACTCCTCGGTGACCTTCTTGGTCCATCCGTCGGGGTTCGAGCCGGACATCGTCCAGACGGTCAGCGTCTGACCCTTGTAGGCGTCGGGACCGGCCTTCTTGCCGCTGTCTCCGCCGTCGTCGGACCCACACGCGGCGAGGCCGATCATCATGCCCGCGACGCCGATCGCCGCGATGAGCTTGCGCTTCACGCCAAACCCTCCTCAGGGATACTGCAACCCCGCCCACCGCGAAGACATTCGACGAGTACTGCTGGGGCTGGACCTGGTCTTTAATGGTTTAGACCAGTACCGGGAGCTTGGCCTAGACCTTTTGGGGTGTCAAGGGTGTATAAGAAGTGCACTCGCGTCCGTTATAGGACCGACACCTAAGGGAGGGCGACCAGCCGTGACCGGACCGTGCCACCATGTGAGCCGCGACAGACGGAGGAGCCGGTGACGGCAGCAACGCAAGCGTCGGGAAGGCGGACCATGGGTGCCGACGGGGGCAGTACGGAGAACGAGACGGGCGCGGCCACACGCACGGCACGCGTCCCGAAGTACTACCGGCTGAAGCGACATCTGCTGGACATGACGGACACCATGCCGCCGGGCACCCCCGTGCCCCCGGAGCGGACCCTGGCCGCCGAGTTCGACACCTCGCGCACCACCGTGCGCCAGGCGCTCCAGGAACTGGTCGTCGAGGGCCGACTGGAGCGCATCCAGGGCAAGGGCACCTTCGTCGCCAAGCCGAAGGTCTCACAGGCCCTCCAACTCACCTCGTACACCGAGGACATGCGCGCCCAGGGGCTGGAACCGACGTCCCAGCTGCTGGACATCGGCTATGTGACGGCCGACGACACCCTCGCCGGGCTGCTCGACATCACCACCGGCGGGCGGGTGCTGCGGATCGAGCGGCTCCGGCTGGCCAGCGGCGAGCCGATGGCGATCGAGACCACGCACCTTTCGGCCAAGCGCTTCCCGGCACTCCGCCGCTCCCTGGTGAAGTACACCTCTCTCTACACCGCGCTGGCCGAGGTCTACGACGTGCGGCTGGCCGAGGCCGAGGAGACCATCGAGACCTCGCTGGCCACCCCGCGCGAGGCCGGGCTGCTCGGCACCGACGTGGGCCTGCCGATGCTGATGCTCTCCCGGCACTCGCTGGACGGGCGGGGCGAGCCGGTGGAGTGGGTGCGCTCGGTCTACCGCGGCGACCGGTACAAGTTCGTGGCGCGACTCAAGCGGCCCATCGACTGATTCCGGCGGACGGGAGGCTAATTCCGGCCACCCCTTCCCCCGTCACCACCCTCGGGCCCCTGTGGAGCGCACCACTCCGCAGGGGCCTTTCGGCTGCCCTGGTACGGACCAACTCCCGTACGTATGACGCGATCTCACACATACGTACCAACCGGTCGGACCGTTGTCGGACCGCAATGCGGACGGGGGGTGACGGTGACCGGAACCTCCCCTAGATTTCCTGCGCATTACAGGGTGATCAGCGAGGGGACGGAGTCGCCGCATGTCCGTGGAACCAGAGGGAAAACCGCCCACCATCACACCGGTCAGAGTGGTCGTCGCGCTCTGTCTGGTCGCGCCGTTCGTGGCGATGCTCTGGGTGGGTTCGTACGCGAAGGTGGACCCCACCTTCATCGGTATCCCGTTCTTCTACTGGTACCAGATGCTCTGGGTGCTGATCTCCACCGCGCTCACGATGGTCGCGTACAAGCTGTGGCAGCGCGACCAGCGCGCCCGCAAGGGGGGTGAGCGCGCATGAAGGACGGCGTGAACGGCGTCGCGCTCGGCGTCTTCATCTTCTTCTTCGTGGCCGTCACGGTCATGGGCTTCCTGGCCGCCCGCTGGCGCAGGGCCGAGAACGAGGCCAGCCTCGACGAATGGGGGCTGGGCGGGCGCTCGTTCGGCACCTGGGTGACCTGGTTCCTGCTCGGCGGCGACCTGTACACGGCGTACACCTTCGTCGCCGTACCGGCGGCGATCTACGCGGCGGGCGCGGCGGGTTTCTTCGCCGTTCCGTACACGATCCTGGTGTACCCGCTGATCTTCACCTTCCTGCCCCGGCTGTGGTCGGTCTCGCACAAGCACGGCTACGTCACCACCTCGGACTTCGTCCGCGGGCGGTTCGGCTCGAAGGGGCTGTCGCTGGCGGTCGCCGTCACCGGCATCCTCGCCACCATGCCGTACATCGCGCTCCAACTCGTCGGCATCCAGGCGGTGCTGGACGTGATGGGCGTCGGCGGCGGCGAGAACACGCACTGGTTCGTCAAGGACCTGCCGCTGCTGCTCGCGTTCGCGGTGCTCGCCGCGTACACCTACTCGTCCGGGCTGCGCGCGCCCGCGCTGATCGCGTTCGTCAAGGACGGGCTGATCTACCTGGTCATCGCCGTGGCGATCATCTACATCCCGATCAAGCTGGGCGGCTTCCACGACATCTTCGCCAAGGCGGGCGAGGCGTTCTCCGAGACCAGTCCGGCCACCGGCAAGCCGCGCGGCGCGCTCGCCCCGGGCGAGGCCGGCCAGTGGGGGTACGCGACCCTGGCGCTGGGCTCGGCGCTGGCGCTGTTCATGTATCCGCACTCCATCACGGCGACGCTCTCCAGCCGCAGCCGCAACGTGATCCGGCGCAACACCACGATCCTGCCGCTGTACTCGCTGATGCTGGGCCTGCTGGCGCTGCTCGGCTTCATGGCGATCGCCGCCGGGATCAAGGTGGACAACGGGCAGCTCGCCATCCCGCAGCTGTTCGAGAACATGTTCCCGGACTGGTTCGCGGGGGTGGCCTTCGCCGCGATCGGCATCGGCGCGCTGGTGCCCGCCGCCATCATGTCGATCGCCGCGGCGAACCTCTTCACCCGCAACATCTACAAGGACTTCCTGAGGCCCGACGCCACCCCGGAGCAGGAGACCAAGGTCTCCAAGCTGGTGTCGCTGCTGGTCAAGGTCGGTGCGCTGGCCTTCGTCCTCACCATGGACAAGACCGTCGCGATCAACTTCCAGCTCCTCGGCGGGATCTGGATCCTCCAGACGATGCCGGCCCTGGTCGGCGGGCTGTTCACCCGCTGGTTCCACCGCTGGGCGCTGCTCGCAGGCTGGGCGGTCGGCATGGTGTACGGGACGGTCGCCGCGTACGGGGTCGCCTCGCCGACCCAGAAGCACTTCGGCGGTTCGTCGGCGGAGATCCCCGGCATCGGCGAGATCGGCTACATCGGCCTCACCGCGTTCGTGCTGAACGTGGTCGTGACGGTGGTGCTGACCTTCGTCCTGAACGCCGTGAAGGCGCCCGCCGGTACGGACGAGACCTCGCCGGCCGACTACACGGCCGACGCGGGCGACCCGGGCGTGCGGGCGGAGCTTCCGCCGGCCACCGCGGGGGCTCCCGGCGGCCACTGACGGCCCGCTTCCCGGCGCCCCGGGAACACCCTCCGGCAGGGCCCGTCACCGGGCCTCCACGGCCCGTTCCCGCCCCTTCCCGAGGGGCGGGGGCGGGCCGCCCACCGTTGCGGAAGCGGCCTGATCCTGCGTCGTACGACACAACATGTGGGGGCTGCCTCATCGGGCGGCCCCCACATGTATGCTCATCCTCGCTGTCGTCGCAGGGGAATCCGGTGCGAATCCGGAACTGTCCCGCAACGGTGTATCCCGTGCGCTTTTGCGCACCCGAGCCAGTCCGAGGACCTGCCGACAGCGCATCCGGCTCGACCGAACCGGATGCCCAGACGTCCGGGCCTCGCGGTTGGGCCGGTGGACGCCGCGCGGAGTGCTGCCCCGGCCCGGGTGCGTCCTCCGCGGGCTGCCCCGTTCCCCCGCCGGCCCCGAGCCGAGCGTGGGAGAGCAACACGTGACCATCGCGCCAGCCGATCCGGCTTCAGTCGCCGCGTCCGTCGAGTCCGAGGCAGCCGCACAGGACGGTCCCGGAGCGGCGCTGCTGCGGACCCTGACCGCCCTCACCGCCGATCTGCCCGACACCGACCCCGGCCGGGTCGCCGCCGCCGCCCTGCGCGGCCGCAGCGCGCGGGCGGACGAGGCGGAGCTGCGTTCGCTGGCCACCGAGGCGGCCGCGGGCCTGATCTCCGAGGACCCCGCGTACTCCCGGCTGGCCGCCCGCCTGCTGACCCTCGCCATCGCGGACGAGGCGGCGGGCCAGGGCGCGGTCTCCTTCTCCGCATCGGTCGCCGTGGGGCACCGCGAGGGCCTGATCGCGGACCGCACCGCCGCCTTCGTCGCCCGGCACGCACAGGCGCTGGACGCGCTGGTGGACCAGTCCCTGGCCGACGGCGCGGACGACCGCTTCGGCTACTTCGGGCTGCGCACCCTGCACAGCCGCTACCTGCTGCGCCACCCGCACACCCGCCAGGTCGTCGAGACCCCGCAGCACTTCATGCTCCGGGTGGCGTCCGGGCTCGCCGAGGACGAGTCGCAGCGCGCCCTGGACGAGGTGGCGGCGCTGTACGGGCTGATGAGCCGGCTCGACTACCTGCCCTCCTCCCCCACCCTGTTCAACTCCGGTACCCGGCACCCGCAGATGTCCTCCTGCTACCTGCTGGACTCGCCGCTGGACGAGCTGGACTCGATCTACGACCGCTACCACCAGGTGGCCCGGCTCTCGAAGCACGCGGGCGGCATCGGCCTCTCGTACTCCCGTATCCGCTCGCGCGGTTCGCTGATCCGCGGCACCAACGGGCACTCCAACGGCATCGTGCCGTTCCTCAAGACGCTGGACGCCTCGGTCGCCGCCGTCAACCAGGGGGGCCGCCGCAAGGGCGCCGCCGCCGTCTACCTGGAGACCTGGCACGCGGACATCGAGGAGTTCCTGGAGCTGCGCGACAACACGGGCGAGGACCAGCGGCGCACGCACAACCTGAATCTGGCGCACTGGGTGCCGGACGAGTTCATGCGCCGGGTCGAGGCGGACGGCGAGTGGTCGCTGTTCTCCCCGGTCGACGTGCCCGACCTGGTCGACCTGTGGGGCGACGCGTTCGACGCCGCGTACCGGGCCGCCGAGGCGAAGGGGCTGGCCCGCCGGACGCTCCCGGCCCGCGAGCTGTACGGCCGGATGATGCGCACCCTCGCCCAGACCGGCCAGGGCTGGATGACCTTCAAGGACGCCTCCAACCGGACCGCGAACCAGACCGCCGAGCCGGGCAGCGTCGTCCACTCGTCGAACCTGTGCACCGAGATCCTGGAGGTCACCGACGACGGCGAGACCGCCGTCTGCAACCTGGGCTCGGTCAACCTCGGCGCGTTCGTCGCCGGCGGCTCCATCGACTGGGAGCGGCTGGACGCCACCGTCCGCACCGCGGTGACCTTCCTGGACCGGGTCGTCGACATCAACTTCTACCCGACCGAGCAGGCGGGCCGCTCCAACGCCCAGTGGCGCCCGGTGGGCCTGGGCGCCATGGGGCTCCAGGACGTCTTCTTCCAGCTGCGGCTGCCGTTCGACTCGCCGGAGGCCCGCGCGCTCTCCACCCGGATCTCCGAGCGGATCATGCTCGCCGCCTACGAGGCGTCCTGCGAGCTCGCCGAGCGCTCGGGCCCGCTGCCCGCCTGGGAGCGGACGCGTGCAGCGCGCGGGGTGCTGCACCCCGACCACTACGACACCGGGCTGACCTGGCCGGAGCGCTGGGAGGCGCTGCGCGCCCGGGTCGCGAAGTCCGGCATGCGCAACTCGCTGCTGCTGGCCATCGCGCCGACCGCGACGATCGCCTCGATCGCCGGGGTGTACGAGTGCATCGAGCCGCAGGTCTCCAACCTCTTCAAGCGCGAGACGCTCAGCGGTGAGTTCCTCCAGGTCAACGCGTACCTGGTGGAGGAGCTGAAGCAGCTCGGCGTGTGGGACGCGCGGACCCGTGAGGCGCTGCGCGAGGCGAGCGGCTCGGTGCAGGGCTTCGCCTGGATCCCCGAGGACGTGCGGGCGCTGTACCGCACCGCATGGGAGATCCCGCAGCGCGGCCTGATCGACATGGCGGCGGCCCGTACCCCGTTCCTGGACCAGAGCCAGTCGCTGAACCTGTTCCTGGAGACGCCGACGATCGGCAAGCTCTCCTCGATGTACGCGTACGCCTGGAAGCAGGGGCTGAAGACGACGTACTACCTGCGCTCGCGCCCGGCGACCCGGATCGCCCGCGCGGCCTCCGGCCAGGCCGCGGCCGCCGCCCCCCTTCCCGTACAGCAGGCGTCGGCACCCGACGCGGACGCGATCGCCTGCTCCCTCGAAAACCCCGAGTCCTGCGAGGCATGCCAGTAATGAGCTCCACCCACTCCGAGAAGAACCTGCTGGACCCGGGTTTCGAGCTGACCCTGCGTCCGATGCGCTACCCGGACTTCTACGAGCGCTACCGGGACGCGATCAAGAACACCTGGACGGTGGAGGAGGTCGACCTCCACTCCGACGTCGCCGACCTGGCCAAGCTGTCGCCGGGCGAGCAGCACATGATCGGGCGGCTCGTCGCGTTCTTCGCGACCGGTGACTCGATCGTCTCCAACAACCTCGTGCTGACGCTGTACAAGCACATCAACTCCCCCGAGGCGCGGCTGTACCTGTCGCGGCAGCTCTTCGAGGAGGCCGTGCACGTCCAGTTCTATCTGACGCTGCTGGACACCTATCTGCCCGATCCGGAGGACCGGGCGGCGGCGTTCGACGCGGTCGAGGAGATCCCCTCGATCCGTGAGAAGGCCCAGTTCTGCTTCAAGTGGATGGACTCGGTCGAGAAGATCGAGCGGCTGGAGACGAAGGCCGACCGCCGCCGCTTCCTGCTCAACCTGATCTGCTTCGCGGCGTGCATCGAGGGGCTGTTCTTCTATGGCGCGTTCGCGTACGTCTACTGGTTCCGCTCGCGGGGTCTGCTGCACGGTCTGGCCACCGGCACCAACTGGGTGTTCCGGGACGAGACGATGCACATGAACTTCGCGTTCGAAGTGGTGGACACCGTCCGCAAGGAGGAGCCGGACCTCTTCGACGACGAGCTCCAGCAGCAGGTCACCGACATGCTGAAGGAGGCCGTGGCGGCGGAGCTCCAGTTCGGCCGCGACCTGTGCGGCGACGGGCTGCCGGGCATGAACACCGACTCGATGCGGCAGTACCTGGAGTGCGTCGCCGACCAGCGCCTGACCCGGCTGGGCTTCCCGGCGGTCTACGGCTCGGAGAACCCGTTCTCGTTCATGGAGCTGCAGGGCGTGCAGGAGCTGACGAACTTCTTCGAGCGCCGCCCGTCCGCCTACCAGGTGGCGGTGGAGGGGTCCGTCTCCTTCGACGACGACTTCTAGGCCGGCAGGACGTGGAAGAGGCCGGTCCCGCCGGGTACGCGGCGGGACCGGCCTTCTGCTGTACGGGGGACTCGGGGCGGTGGCCCCGGACACGGCATCAGACGCGGGCCCAGCTTCTGACGTACGGGCGTCTCGGGGCGGGGGCGGGGGCCGGGGCCTCCGCGGCGCGCAGCTCGCGGTCGATGCGGCGCTCCCGGGCGAGCCCGGCCAGGGTGGGTGCCAGGAAAAGAACGATGAGTGCGGAGATGCCGAGTACGTTCTCGATTGCGGTCATGGCTCCACTCTCGCCCTCGCCGAAGGATCGCGGCAGTGGCAGGACTGTCATAGAGCATCGAATTACTGCCACACTGGTGCCATGCTGAACAATGTCGCCGCACTGCTGCTGGACGAGGTCCACCCCTTCGAGCTGGGGGTGCTGTGCGAGGTCTTCGGGCTCGACCGCAGTGACGAGGGGCTGCCGTTCCACGACTTCGCGGTGGTCTCGGCCGAGGGACCGGTGCTGCGCACCCACGCCGGTTTCACCCTCAGCACACCGCACGGCCTCGACCGCCTGGAGGAGGCCGACCTGATCGCCATCCCGGCCGGCGGCCACTACGTGGACCGGGAGTACCCCGAGGATGCCCTGGACGCGCTGCGCCGGGCGGTGGACCGGGGCGCCCGGGTGCTGAGCGTCTGCTCCGGCGCGTACGTGCTCGGCGCGGCCGGGCTGCTGGACGGGCGCCGCTGCACCACCCACTGGCGGCACACCGAGGAGCTGGCCCGCCGCTACCCGCGGGCCGTCGTCGAGCCCGACGTGCTGTACGTGGACGAGGGCCAGATCATCACCTCGGCCGGAACCGCCGCCGGGATCGACGCCTGCCTGCATCTGATCCGGCAGTCCTACGGGCCGGACGCCGCCAACGCCATCGCCCGCCGCATGGTGGTGCCGCCGCACCGGGACGGCGGCCAGGCCCAGTACATCGAGCGGCCGCTGCCCCGCACCTCCTGCGACACCGTGGGCGAGACGCTCGTCTGGATGGAGCGCCACCTCGACGAGGAGATGACCGTCGACCAACTGGCCGCGCAGGCCCACATGTCGCCGCGCACCTTCGCCCGCCGCTTCCAGCAGGAGACCGGCACGACGCCGTACCGCTGGCTGCTGCGCCAGCGGGTCCTCCTGGCGCAGCACCTGCTGGAGACGTCCGACGAGACGGTGGACACCATCGCCGGGCGCACCGGTTTCGGAACCGCCGCCGCCCTGCGCCACCAGTTCGTCCGCTCCCTGGGCACCACGCCGAACGCGTACCGCCGCACCTTCCGCGGACCGGGCGCCGTCGTCGACGTGGCCTGAACCTCGGCAGGTCTGACGTCGGACGATTCGTCCAAGCGCTCGCCGCACCTGTCCATGGACCGACGCCCGGCGGGCCCAGCAGGGTCTCGGGCATGGACATGCAGAAGATAGGACGAAGGACCATCGGGGCCCTGGTCGTCGCGCTCGCCGCCGCACTGCTGCCCTGGCAGAGCGCCTCGGCCACGGACTCCCCCACCACCGCTGCCCCACCCGAGGTACTGCCCTCGCTACGGCAGTGGCAGCCCGCCGAGGGCGAGTTCGCCCTGACCGGCCGGACCCGGATCGTGCTGGCCGGGGTGAGGGACGGCCGGACGACCGCCGATGCCCGGCGGTTCGCCGGTGAGCTGGCCACCGGCCGGGCCCCGGTGACGCGGGGCGCGGCGGCCCGGGGCGGGGACGTCGTACTGCGCCAGGACCCCTCGCTGAAGAGCTCGCTGGGCACGGAGGGCTACCGGCTCGATGTCGGGGACCGGATCACGGTCACCGCCGCGACCTCCACCGGCGTCTTCTACGGCTCCCGGACCGTGCTCCAGCTGCTGAACGACGACGGCAGGGCCGCGCGCGGCACCACGACCGACGTACCCGCGTACCGGGAGCGCGGAGTGGGCGTCTGCGCCTGCTACATCAATGTGTCGATTCCCTGGTTCGAACGGCTGCTCAAGGACATGGCGTCCCAGAAGCTCAACCAGTTGTGGATCGAGGCCAAGGTCAGGAGCGACACCGACCCGGCGTCCGCCTTCTGGGGCTACTACACGAAGCCCCAGGTCCGCGCCCTCGTCGCGCTGGCGAAGAAGTACCACGTCGAACTGGTCCCGGAGATCAACTCCCCCGGCCACATGGACACCTACCTGGAGAACCACCCGGAGCTCCAGCTCAAGGACCGCGACGGGGTCTCCTCCCCGCCCCGCCTCGACATCTCCCGGCCCGAGGCGCTCACGTACTACACCTCGCTGGTCGACGAGGCGCTGGAGGTGTGGGACACCCGCTCCTGGCACATGGGCGCGGACGAGTACATGATCGGCTCCTCCTACCCCGACTACCCCCAGCTCCAGGCCGCCGCGACCGCGCGGTTCGGCGCGGACGCGACCCCGGACGACCTCTTCGTCGACTTCGTCAACCAGGTCGACGCGCATGTACGGGCGGGCGGCCGGTCGCTGCGGATCTGGAACGACGGCCTCATGGGCCGCAACGGCGTGGTCCGGCTCGATCCCGACATCACCGTCGAGCACTGGCTGGGCGGCGGATCCATCCAGAAGCCGTCCGCGCTGCTCGCCGAGGGCCGCCCGGTCATGAACTCCGCGTACGCCCTGTACCTGGTGCGCGGCGGCTACACCAGCCGTACCCGTGAGCTCTACGAGAGCGACTGGACGCCGCTGCGTTTCGAGGGTGAGACCCTGCCCGCGCGGTCGGCCGGCCTCACCGGGGCGAAGATCAGTCTGTGGCCGGACAGCGCGGCGGCCGAGACCGAGAACGAGGTGGAGGCCAAGACGTTCATGCCGCTGCGTTTCCTGGCCCAGGCCACCTGGGGTGGCCCCAAGCCGAGCGACAGCTACGACGGCTTCGAGGCGATGGCCCGCCGGATCGGCCACGCCCCGGGCTGGTCGAACACCGACCGCACCCCGCTGCCCGACGGCACGTACCGGCTGACGTCGGGCGCCAAGTCCCTGGCCTCCGGTGACGGTTCGGGGGTGTCACTGGTCCGGGGCGGCACCACCGCCTGGACGCTGGCGGCGACCTCCGACGGCTACTACACGGTGCGCCCGGCCGGCACGGATCAGTGCCTGGACGCGGTGCGCGGCAGGAAGTACCTCGGGGCGCCGCTGGAAGTGGGGGCCGAACTCTCGCTCGGCGACTGCTCCACGGCCTCACGCACCCAGCGCTGGCAGCTCGACACGGCGGCCGGGACGCTCGTCCTGCGCAACGCGATCTCGCAGCTCCGCCTGACGGAGCGGGCCGCAGACGGCGCCGCCGTCCAGACGACGGACGGCACCCGGCTGACCGCGCACGCCGTCTGATCCGCCGGACGGAGAGGTCCCGCGCACCGCGCCCTCGGGGGCCGATGCGCGGGACCGGTGCGTCAGATGCCGCAGCTGGGCGCCGACCAGTAGTGCGAGGGGCCCTGGTTCACGTGGATGTGGTCGTTGTGGCCCGGGTAGCCGGGGCCGAGGATCCCGTTGAAGCCGTGGTTGCGGGCCTGCTTGGCGATGGTGCACAGCGCGTGCGGCCCGGCGCCGAGGTCGACGGCGTCCCCGTACATGTGGCGGCTGTTGGAGGCGCCGCCGACCGCCGAGTTGCAGGGGGCGGAGCGGAAGCCGCTGGTGACCCGGAGCGGCTGGTCGCCCAGCGCGTGCCGCAGCGCCTCCAGCTTCCACATCGAGCTGAGCGCGTTGGCCTTCGCCGTTCCGGCCGCGACCTTGCCCCCGGCCCAGGTGCTGTTGCACGTGTTCAGCTCGGGGTACGTGAAGTGTGCCGGGGTGCAGTCGTTGTCCTGGAGCGCGTAGATCTTGGCCTGGGTGGCGGGGCCCGCGATGCCGTCGGCGGCGAGGCCGTAGGCGGCCTGGAAGCGCTTGACGGCGGCGGTCGTGGCCGGCCCGTAGGACCCGTCGATGGCGAGCACCGCGTTGTAGCCGGGGTAGCCGGCCACCCGGATCTGGAGCTGGACGACGTCGTTGCCGGTGGCGCCGGGGGACAGCGTGCGGGTCCAGGTGTAGCAGCCGTCGGCCTGTGCGGTGCCGGCGGTCATCACGGCACCACCCAAGGCGAACGCCATGGTCATGACAAGGCCGAGCAGGAGTCGTGCGGTGCGTTTGAGCATGAGGGGGCTCCCAACACGAAAGAGGTGTGGGGGGAAAGACTGGCGGACGAGTCGACGCGCGTCAACTTCTCGTAAAGGAACGGCAATTGACAGTTCCGGAACGGGACGGCGGACGGGCCCGGTCCCCCGCCGAGGAGGACCGGGCCCGTCCGCGGAAGCCCGACGCGTACGTACGGATCGTACGGATCAGTCGTACGGATCAGTCGTTCGGATCAGTCGTTCGGATCAGTCGTTCGGCACGGTCTCGTAGCGCGGCGTGCCCTCGGCCATCTGGCGCAGCGCGTCCTTGCGGTCGCGCTTGGAGAGCCGGTCGATGTACAGGTAGCCGTACAGGTGGTCCGTCTCGTGCTGGAGGCAGCGGGCGAAGTAGCCGGTGCCCCGGACCCGGATCGGGTTGCCCTTGGCGTCCTGCCCCGTGACCACCGCGTAGTCCGGGCGGGCCAGCTCGGCGTACGCGGTCGGCACCGAGAGGCAGCCCTCGTTGGAGTCGTCCAGGACCCGGAGCTCGGGTGCCAGCTCCTCCAGCACCGGGTTGCAGACGACGCCCACGTGTCGTACGCCCTCGTCGTCCGGGCAGTCGTAGACGAAGACCTTCTGGTCGACGCCGATCTGGTTGGCGGCCAGGCCGACGCCCTCCGCCGCCCGCTGGCTCGCGAACATGTCGTCGATCAGCGTGGCCAGCTCGTCGCCGAACTCGGTGACGTCCGCGCACTCCTTGTGGAGCACCGGATTGCCGACGACCGTGATCGGACGGGCGGTGCCGCGCTCGCGGTACGCCGCCTCGCGCGCCTCGCAGTCCTCCGTGTCCACGACGAATCCCTCGTCGTCGAGGGTGATCTGCTCGTCCGTCTCCTGCTGCGCCATCTCCGCCGTACGCCTTCCTCAAAGCCGAAACCGGCCGCCCGGCAGTCCCGGGACCCGGTTGCCCGTGCACCGCGACCGGTGTCCGTACAGCCTACGGGCACCGGTCAGCAGACTTCTTCCAGATCCCGCCACTCGCGGCTGTCCGGACTGTCGGCCACCCAGCCGTCCAGCAGACCGCGCACCAGCCCGGCCGGCGCGGCTATCCCGCACTCCCGCTCGGGCACCCAGAGCTCGCCGGAGGTGCGGTGGCCCAGCGGACCGGGATGGCCCGGCTCGCTGTGGTCGTGCGGGTCGAGGTGCTCGCCGTCGCCCTCGTCGCTCTCCATCCGGCTCTCCGAGCAGGCCCGGCAGAGCAGCCGCACGGAGGACGACCAGTCCTCGGCGGCGAACCCGGCGTCGGAGGCCAGCCGCTCCAGCGCGTCCCGGTCCTCCTCCGTGGCCGCCTCCAGCAGCACCACCCAGGTCGGCACGGGAGACGGCGCCCACAGCTCGATCTCGTCGAAGACGGGGTAGGAGGGCCCGGCCGCGGTCACCCGCTCACCGTTCGGCACCCCGTCGTGCAGCACGACCTCGCCCCAGCGGCGGCCGGAGGACGGCAGCGGAATGGAGAGCACCTCCATCCGGGCCGGATCGAGCCTGCGCCCCCAGACCACCTCGGCCTCGCCCTCCGGCGACAGCCGCACCGCGGCGCTGCCCAGCTCCATGCCGACCGGCTCGCTGTTGGCCGCGGAGACATGCGGGCCGGTGCCCGGCACCTTCAGCCCGTACGCCTGCCAGGCCCGGCGGGCCAGCGGCCAGTCCTGGAGCGCGGTGGCGGCGATGCCCACGTTCCACCAGTCCGGAGCGCCGGACTCCTTGCCCAGCAGCGCGACGGCCCGCAGACCCGCGGATCTGGCCTGTTCCCAGTCGTGCCGGAACTTGTGCAGCAGCGCCAGGTTGAACCACGACTCCGAGAGCCAGGGTTCCAGGTCCGCCGCACGCGTCAGCAGCGCGCCCGCGTCCTCGTACCGGCCGTCGCCGATCAGCGTGAACGCGCGGTCCGTGGCCTGCCGCCAAGAGGCGGAGGGCCGATGCCGTACCTTCCCGAAGATCCTCACGATTCCCGCCTGTCCCGACTGGACACCCTCTGATTTCCACTCTCTTCGCATCCAACCATGCCGGGCCGGACGCCCGCTCATTACCCGTGGGTTACCCGGGCGGGACCGGGACCGGAGCGCCCCGCGCCAGGACCCTGGCCAGCGACTCCACGACTTCGGGCTGATAGTCGTGGGCCGTGCCGAGCCTGAGTTGTTCGAGCGCGCCCAGTGGCCCGATGAGACCTTCCCCGCAGAGGTCGTCGTATGCGTTGACGACCCTGACGATCCTGGCGGACAACGGCTGCTCGCGGTAGGGGTCGGCCTGCCGTTCCACGACGACGGCGACCTCGGCGTCCACCCCGGTCTGCCGGACCACCGCGCCGCCCAGCAGGGCGATGCGGCGCTGCTCGGCGGCGGGCAGGGTGGCCGTCGCCCCGGCCGGGACCGGGTCGACCAGCGAGAGCTGGCCGATGTCGTGCATCAGGGCGGCGTACTCCAGGACGGTCAGCCGGCTCCCCGAGAGCCCCAGCTCGCGGCCGACGGCCCGGCAGAGCGCCGCGACCCTGCGGGCGTGGCCGGGCGGGGTGTACCCGGCGATCTCGGTGGACCGGGCGAGCGAGGCGATGGTCTGCCAGTAGGTCGTGCGGACGGCGACGAAGCGGCGGAAGGAGACCTGGGTCAGCAGCAGCGGTACGCAGAGCACCGGCAGCGCCCACAGCCCGGCGACGGCCACCCCGATGGCCATCACCACCCCGGTGGCACCGACCGCCGAGCCGATGCCGACGAGGCCGCGCAGCTCGTCGCGGAGGAGCGGCGGGTAGGGGTGGCGGGTGCGGGCGCACAGCAGCAGGGCCGCCAGCACGGCGTCGCACAGCGCGGTCAGGACCAGGATCAGGACCAGCACGAGGACGTAGTACGGGCCCTCGGCGAGCAGTCCCCCGGCGTACAGCGGCTGGAAGCAGACCGCGGCGAAGGCGACCGTCAGGACGCGGCGGGCCACCCGGTCGGGAGAGGGCCCGGTGCCGCGCGCCACATGCGGCACCGAGGCGACCAGCTGGGCCGCGACGAGCACGGCGACCACCTGGTGCACCCCGTGCGTGGTCGGCGTACCGCCGCTGCGGCCGAGCAGGGCGTACGCCAGCGCCCCGGCGGCGCCGAGCGGCGCGGGCTCGCGCTCCCCGGGCAGCGCGCCCCAACGGGTCAGCTCGCCGAGCGCGATCAGCACCCCGAAGACGAGGGCGTGCCCGGGGTCGTGGACGCCCTCCCAGAGGGTGCGGCCGAGCCCGGCGGCGGCGAGCAGCACCGCGGCGACCCGGACGGCGGGGGCGCCGAGGAGCACGAGGGGCGCTCCGGCCCCGGCGCGGGTCATCCGCGGCGGTCCGCGGACGCCCGCCGCCCCGCCGCGGGACCGGCCTCCTCGGCCGCCGCCGGCGCGGGGACCCGGCCGGGAACGGGCCCGTCCGCCGCCCCGGCCGCCGTCTCCGGCGCCCAGCCGTGCCGCTCCAGGCCGCGGGCCAGCGCCCGGACCATCCGGGGGTCGAACTGCGTGCCCGCGCACCGCTTCAGCTCCGCCAGCGCGGCGGGGACCGGCCGGCCCCGACGGTACGAGCGGGTCGAGGTCATCGCGTCGAAGGCGTCGGCCACCGCGACCACCCGGGCGAACTCCGGGATCTCGCGCCCACTGAGCCCGTACGGGTATCCGGTGCCGTCGAGCCGTTCGTGGTGGTGGAGGATGGCGGCCCGCGCCTCACCGAGGAAGCCGATGCCGCGCACGATCTCGTGCCCGTACTCGGGGTGCAGCTCGATCACCTGCCGTTCCTCCGGGGTGAGCGGCCCGTCCTTGCGGAGCACCCGGGTGGGGACGCCGAGCTTGCCGACGTCGTGCAGGATCCCGGCGAACCGGACGACCTCCATCCGGTCCTGGTCCATGCCGAGTTCCCGGGCGATCAGGACGGAGGCCCGGCCGACCCGCTCGCTGTGGCCCCGGGTGTACGTGTCCTTGAGGTCGACGGCCTCGACCAGGGCCCGGATGGTGGCGCGGTGCGCGGCGTGCTCGCGGTGGTACTGCGCGAAGACCCAGCAGGAGATGTACATCGGCAGCAGGACGAGGAGCGCGGAGAGCGGCCCGTACGGACCGTGCCACAGGACCGCCATCATCAGTCCGGCCAGCCCGTGCACCAGGTGCGGTCCCAGCGAGCGGCCCGGCAGCCCGCTCCAGGCCCGTCGCGGCGGGACCCGTTCGGCGACGGCCAGGACCGATCCGTCCAGCGCCGCCAGGACCAGGCTGAAGGCGAGCACGGCGGCGCAGCCGGGCAGCATCGCGTACGGGAGGTCGGGGAGCCGGCCGGGGCCGCCGAGCGTGGCCGGGCCGCCGAGCAGTCCGTGGACGGCAGAGGCGGCCCAGACCGTGACGGCGAGCTGCGCGGCCCGCCAGACACGCCGCTCGGCGGCGGGCGGCCGCTCCACCCGTCCGACGAGCGAGCCGGGCACGGCGACCAGGGCCGCGGCGGCGGGCGGCAGCAGGAAGGCGGCGGCGAGCAGCAGCGGAAAGAACGATCCGGCACTGATCGGCAGGGAGTTGCCGGGGAAGGGGCGGCGGCCGGGGAGCTCGCAGACGAGATAGAGCCCGGCGAGCAGCGCGGTGGTGCCCCAGGGTGTTCCGGCGCTGCCGGACAGCGCGGGGGCGGCACAGCACACGGCGCCTGCCGCGACGGTCGCGATGAACGCGCGGGCCGCCCCGCGTGTGGCTCTCACCCGCTCGCCCCGCCCTCCGACGTCGTCAATGGAGGCGCCACGCTAGCGATTGGTGCGAGCGGTCGAGCGTCAATGAGCCCGATTAGCACATTCGGGTGATGCGGGGTCGGCGGCCGGGACGGACCGGCCGCCGTGAGTCACTCCTTGGCGGCGGTCGGCTGCTCGCTCTCCGCGGCCGTGATGTCCTGCTCGGGGACGGCCTGCCCGGACCGGATCAGGTCGATCCGGCCCATCACCTTGGACCGGAGGTCACTGGGCACGTCGTCCTGACCGCAGCACCGCTTGACCAGCTTCTTGACGGCCTGCTCCAGGCCGTACTTCTCCAGGCACGGGGAGCACTCCTCGAAGTGCACCTCGAACTTGGTGCAGTCGCTGTCGGGCATCTCGTGGTCGAGGAACTCGTAGAGATGGTCGAGGACTTCCGAGCAGTCCGTCTCGTGCGGCTCTCCGCAGCTCATGAGCCCGAGCCTTTCCGATCGTCCGACTCTCCGGCACCGGCCGGGACGAGCCCGCGCTCACGGGCGTAGTCCTCCAGCATGCCGCGCAGCTGGCGGCGGCCCCGGTGCAGTCGGGACATCACCGTACCGATGGGAGTCCCCATGATGTCCGCGATCTCCTTGTACGCAAAGCCCTCGACATCGGCGAGGTAGACGGCGATGCGGAACTCCTCGGGGATCGCCTGGAGAGCGGCCTTCACGTCGGAGTCGGGCAGGTGGTCGAGCGCCTGGGACTCCGCGGAGCGCAGACCGGTCGACATGTGCGACTCGGCGCGCGCCAGCTGCCAGTCCTCGATCTCCTCGGCGGCGCTGCGCTGGGGCTCGCGCTGCTTCTTGCGGTACGAGTTGATGAACGTGTTGGTGAGGATGCGGTACATCCACGCCTTGAGGTTGGTGCCCTCGCGGAACTGGTGGAACGAGCCGTACGCCTTCGCGTACGTCTCCTGGACCAGGTCCTCGGCGTCCGCGGGGTTGCGCGTCATGCGCAGCGCGGCCGAGTACATCTGGTCGAGGTATCCGAGCGCGTCCCGTTCGAAGCGCGCGTTGCGCTCGGCGGGCGACTCCTGTGCGCGGCCGTCGTCGGTCCCCGTATCGGTCCCAGTGACCGGACCCACCTCCTCCAACGCCGTGGCGGAACCGAGACCGGATCCGCTCGAATCGGAGAATAGTCGACCTTGCTTCGGGACGGGCTGTCGATCCTTTCCGCCCAGCCCCCGCTCGGGAGTGGTCCTGGCCGCATGCAGCACCGTCCACTCCAGGTCAGCGGTGTTCGAGCGGTGCGGGCAGATGGTCGGACCCATGCGACGGACTCCCTTTCCACAACGACGTCTGTGTACCGATGACTCGGACAACAGCGGCCCCGCGCCCGGCATTCCCGAGGTACGCCACAGGGGTACGCGGGGGTGCCGGGGGCCACGTCGCGGCACACCGGCCCGGCCTGTCCCGGCCCGTCGCAAGGGGTGCGTCAGCTCACATCCGTCACACCGCCGGGACGGCCGTCACGCCAGGTCGGCCAGCCACCCGGTCACGGCACCGGTCAGGAGTTCCAGCGCCGCCTCCTGGCCGGGTTCGGCCCGCTTGGGCACGGCGAAGCCGTGGTCGCCGCCGGGCACCTCGGCGATCCGGTACTCCCCCGGCGGGAACTCGGCGGGGCGGCCGAACGGGTCGCGGCCGCCCTGGACGACGAGAGTGGGGACGCCGGTGGAGAGGAGCTCCTCGGCCCGGGACTTCTCCGGCCTGCCCGGCGGGTGGAGCGGGAAGGCGAGCGCGAGCACCCCGCACGCGCCCAGCTCCGCCGCCGTCCGGCAGGCCACCCGGGCCCCGGCGCTCCGTCCGCCCGCGACGACCGGCGCGCCTTCGGCGGCCAGCGCGGGCCAGAGCCCCCGCCATCCGGTGTCCAGGGTCTTCGGGGCGGGCGCGACCTTCTTCCCGGCCACCCGCCACGGCTGCTCCACCAGGGCGACGGTGATCCCGTGGGCGGGGAGCGCGGCGGCCAGGGCCGTCAGGTCGCGGGCCTCGATGCCGCCGCCCGCGCCGTGCCCGAGGGCCAGCACCAGGCGGGGGTCCGCGCCGCCGGTCGCGCGGTGCCAGGTGATCCTCGCCGGTCCGGCGCCGGTGTCGACCAGGTCGGTGGTGCGGGCGTCGCGGCCCGCCTCTGCTGTGCTCACGCGTCCCATCCTCCCGCCGCCGCCCCGGAAGTCAGAAGAGGGTGCCGATCTCCGGCGCGGCCAGCTCCTCCAGCAGTTCGGGGCCGTTGTTGCGGACGTTGCTGACGGCCGTGGACACCGGGTAGGCCCGCATCAGCCCGGCGGGCGGCGGCGCGAGCAGCGCCCGTACCTCGTCGACGTCGGTGCGGGCCGGGTCGAGCCAGGCGTCCCAGCGGTCCGGGGTCAGCATCAGCGGCATCCGGGGGTGGATGTCGGCGAGCGTGGCCGGGCCCTCGGCCGGGGCGACCGCGAGCGGGGTGGTCTCCGCCTCGGTGGTGATCACCGAGCAGGTCGCCCACCAGGCCATCGGGTGGTCGGCCGGAAGGGTCCGGTCGCGCCAGAACTCGTACAGTCCGGCCATCGCGAACACCGAGCCGTCGGCGGGCGTCACGAAGTAGGGCTGCTTGCGCGGCCGCTTGCGCTTCCCCGCCTCCTCCAGCTGCCGTTCGTCGGCGCCGGTGACCCACTCGTAGTAGCCGTCGGCGGGCACGATGCAGCGCCGCGCGGCGAAGGCGCTCCGGAAGGACGGCTTCTCGTGGACGGTCTCCGCGCGGGCGTTGATCATCCGGGCGGCACCCTCCGGGGACTTGGCCCAGGACGGTACGAGCCCCCACTTCAGTACCCGCATCTGGCGAACCGGACGGCGGTCCCCGGCGTCCTTCAAAGGGCGCTCCACGATGACGTGGACCTCCTTGGTGGGGGCCACGTTCCAATCGGGCGCCAGGCTCTCGGCCGGCTCCCACTTCTCGACCTGGAAGAGCTCGGTCAGGGCCTCGGGCCGCCGGCTCGCCGCATACCGTCCGCACATGAGTGCCAGACTGCCACGACCGCCGCACCGGCAGGACGCCGCTACCGCACCCCGAAACCACGAGGAGCCGCCCGCACCATGGACAGCACCGATCTGGGCAATCTCTGGGACCGGGTCTTCGGCACCCAGCCGGCCCCCGAGCAGTGGCTGGTGGTGGTGACCGGCACGCTGGCGCTGATCGCCACCGTGCCGAACCCGCTGTGGCGGCTGACCCGCAACGCGGTCACCATCGCGCACGAGGGCGGCCACGGGCTGGTCGCGCTGCTCACCGGGCGGCAGCTCTCCGGCATCCGGCTGCACTCGGACACCAGCGGGCTGACCGTGAGCCGGGGCAAGCCGACCGGCATCGGTATGGTCCTGACCGCCGCCGCGGGCTACACCGCCCCGTCCCTGCTGGGCCTCGGCGGCGCGTGGCTGCTGACCGAGGGCCGGATCACCCTGCTGCTGTGGGTGGCCACCGCGCTGCTCGCGGCGATGCTGGTGATGATCCGCAACGTGTACGGGGCGCTGACCGTGATCGTCACCGGCTCCGCCTTCCTGCTGATGTCCTGGCTGGCCTCGCCGGACTGGCAGGCGTTCTTCGCGTACGCCGTGGTCTGGTTCCTGCTGCTCGGCGGGGTGCGCCCGGTCTTCGAGCTCCAGTCGAAGCGGCGGCGCGGCGGGGCGCCGGACTCGGACGCGGACCAGTTGTCGAGGCTGACGGACGTACCGGCCGCGCTCTGGCTCTTCCTCTTCCACGCGGTGTCGCTCTGCTCGCTGATCGGTGGCGGGCGCTGGCTGCTCGGGCTCTGAGCCGGCGAGGGCCGGTACCGTTCCCCACCCTCGGAAAGTGACCGGTTTCGGCGCTTTCGGCAAGGATTGCGCGCGGTGGGGAGCCACTAAGGTAAGGACCATGACCGAGAGTTCCGCGCACCCTGCCCTCTGGCCCGCCCCGCACGCGACGGGGGCCGTCGACGCGACGGTCACCGTCCCCGGATCGAAATCGGTCACCAACCGCGCGCTCGTCCTCGCCGCGCTCGCCGCCGAGCCCGGCTGGCTGCGCCGCCCGTTGCGCTCCCGCGACACGCTGCTGATGGCCGAGGCGCTGCGCTCGATGGGCGTCGGCATCGAAGAGGGCGTCGGGCCGGACGGCACGGGCGAGGCGTGGCGGGTCATCCCGGCCGGGCTGCGCGGCCCCACCACGGTCGACGTCGGCAACGCCGGTACGGTGATGCGCTTCCTGCCGCCGGTCGCGACCCTCGCCGACGGGCCGGTCCGCTTCGACGGCGACCCCCGTTCGTACGAGCGCCCGCTGACCGGCGTGATCGACGCGCTGCGGACGCTCGGCGCCCGGATCGACGACGAGGGGCGCGGCTCGCTGCCGATGACGGTGCACGGCGGCGGGGCGCTGGAGGGCGGCACCGTGGAGATCGACGCCTCCGCCTCGTCCCAGTTCGTCTCGGCGCTGCTGCTGTCGGCGCCGCGCTTCAACCAGGGCGTGGAGGTCCGCCACACCGGCTCCCGGCTCCCCTCCATGCCGCACATCCGGATGACCGTCGACATGCTGCGGGCGGTCGGGGCGCAGGTCGACGAGCCGGAGACGGGCGGCGAGCCGAACGTCTGGCGGGTTTCCCACTCGGCCCTGCTCGGCCGTGACCTGACCATCGAGCCCGACCTCTCCAACGCCCAGCCGTTCCTCGCGGCCGCGCTGGTCACCGGCGGCCGGGTCACCGTCCCCGACTGGCCCGAGCGCACCACCCAGCCGGGCGACGCCCTGCGGGAGATCTTCACGGCGATGGGCGGCAGCTGCGAGCTGACCGCGCGCGGCCTCACCCTCACCGGCTCCGGCCGGATCCACGGCATCGACGCCGACCTCGGCGAGGTCGGCGAGCTGACCCCGGTCATCGCCGCGCTCGCCGCGCTCGCCGACTCCCCCTCCACCCTGAGCGGCGTCGCCCACCTGCGGCTCCACGAGACGGACCGGCTGGCCGCGCTCACCAAGGAGATCAACGAGCTCGGCGGCGACGTCACCGAGACCGCCGACGGCCTCCACATCCGGCCCCGCCCGCTGCGCGGCGGTACCTTCCATACGTACGACGACCACCGGATGGCGACCGCCGGGTCGGTGATCGGCCTGGCCGTCCCCGGAGTGGAGATCGAGAACGTGGCGACAACCGCCAAGACCCTGCCGGACTTCCCGCGGATGTGGACCGGAATGCTCGGGGCCTGAGACATGCGCCGCTACGGCAAGCACACCGACGAGGACGACGTCCGGGTCCGCCCCAACCGCAAGGGCAACCGGCCCCGTACCCACATCCGCCCCAAGCACGAGGATGCCGAGGAGGGCATGGTCCTCACCGTCGACCGGGGCCGCCTCACCTGCCTCGTCGAGGACCGTACGGTCGTCGCGATGAAGGCCCGCGAGCTGGGCCGGAAGGCCGCCGTGGTCGGGGACCGGGTCTCGCTCGTCGGGGACCTCTCCGGCGACAAGGACACCCTCGCCCGGATCGTCCGGATCGGTGAGCGCCGCTCCGTGCTGCGCCGGACGGCCGACGACGACGATCCGTTCGAGCGGGTCGTCGTCGCCAACGCCGACCAGTTGGCCATCGTCACCGCGCTCGCCGATCCGGAACCCCGCCCGCGGATGATCGACCGCTGCCTGGTCGCGGCGTACGACGGCGGGCTCTCCCCGCTCCTGGTGCTCACCAAGTCGGACCTGGCGCCCCCGGACAAGCTGCTGGAGGCGTACATCCCGCTGGGCGTCCCGTACGTGGTGACCAGCCGCGAGGAGCTGGAGAACGGCGACGCGGCCGACCGGGTCCGCGAGCAGCTCGACAACCGGATCACCGCCTTCGTCGGCCACTCCGGGGTCGGCAAGACCACCCTGGTCAACGCCCTGGTACCGAAGGACCGGCGGCGTACGACGGGGGTGGTCAACGCGGTGACCGGCCGGGGCCGGCACACCACGACCTCGGCCCTGGCGCTGCCGTTGCCCGGTCACCGGGGCTGGGTGATCGACACCCCCGGCGTGCGCTCCTTCGGGCTCAACCACATCGACCCGTCCCGGGTGATCCACGCCTTCCCGGACCTGGAGCCCGGTGCCGAGGAGTGCCCCCGCGGCTGCACCCACGACAGCCGGCAACCGGAATGCGCCCTGGACGCCTGGGTGGCCGCCGGCCACGCCGATCCCGCCCGGCTGGACTCGCTGCGCAGGCTGCTGGCCACCCGGGAACGGCGCGAGGGCGACTGACCCGATCGCGTTTGCGATCCACTCGACCAGGTAAATTCATCATCACACCGGGCGTGATCGCACTCGGTGTGGCGGGACGGCCGGCATGGCGGGAGGGTCTGGACGATGGCGTGGCTGCTGGTGGTGGTCGCAGGGATCCTGGAGACCGGTTTCGCCGTCTGTCTGAAGCTCTCCCACGGGTTCACCCGGCTCTGGCCGACCATCGCGTTCGCCGTCTTCGCCCTTGGCAGCTTCGGTCTGCTGACACTCTCGCTGAAGAAGCTCGACGTGGGGCCCGCCTACGCCGTGTGGACCGGCATCGGCGCGGCGGGCACCGCGATCTACGGCATGGTCTTCCTGGACGACGTGGTCTCCACGCTCAAGCTGATCTCGATCTCCCTGGTCATCCTCGGCGTGATCGGCCTCCAGCTCTCCGGTTCCTCGCACTGACCGGCGCGAACGGGGCCGTGTAGCCCTGTTCACCTCCGGTCGATACTGTGACGACATGCCCGATTACCACGATGATCTGCGCCTTGCCCATGTGCTGGCGGACGCCGCCGACGCGGCGACGATGGACCGGTTCAAGGCGCTCGACCTCAAGGTCGAGACCAAGCCGGACATGACGCCGGTGACCGAGGCCGACAAGGCCGCCGAGGAGATCATCCGCGGCCACCTCCACCGGGCCCGCCCGCGCGACGCGATCCTGGGCGAGGAGTTCGGGATCGAGGGCACCGGCCCCCGGCGCTGGGTCGTCGACCCGATCGACGGCACCAAGAACTACGTACGCGGCGTACCGGTCTGGGCGACGCTGATCTCGCTGATGGAGGAGGGCGAGGACGGCTTCCAGCCGGTCGTCGGCGTGGTGTCCGCCCCGGCGCTGAACCGGCGCTGGTGGGCGGCGAAGGGCGCGGGCGCGTACACCGGCCGCAGCCTGACCTCCGCGACCCGGATCCAGGTGTCCGGGGTGGAGCGGATCCCGGACGCCTCCTTCGCGTACGCCTCGCTGAGCGGCTGGGAGGAGCAGGGGCGGCTCGACGGCTTCCTGGACCTGACCCGGGCCTGCTGGCGCACCCGCGGGTACGGCGACTTCTGGCCGTACATGATGGTCGCCGAGGGGTCGGTGGACATCTGCGCGGAGCCGGAGCTCTCGCTCTGGGACATGGCCGCCAACGCCATCGTCGTCCAGGAGGCGGGCGGGAAGTTCACCAGCCTGGACGGGGTGTCCGGTCCGGGCGGCGGCAACGCGGCGGCGTCCAACGGGCGGCTCCACCACGAACTGCTCGGCTACCTCAACCAGCGGTACTGACCACCGCGCCACCGGGGCGGTGCGCGGTTGTTCCGCCCCGATATCGGTGCAAGGCTGAAACCCCGGGTTCGTGAACTCGTGAATCCGCCCGCGCGGCCGTCCGCCGAGGAGGTGGCCCGCCATGCTCGTCCGCGACGCCATGAGCACCCTGGTCCTCACCGTGCGGTCCACCGACACGCTCCGCCGGGCCGCCCGGTTGATGTCGGAGCACCGCGTCGGGGCGGTCGCCGTCCTCGACCTGGACGGGGCCGACGAGGACGCGGCCCTCGGCATCCTCACCGAGCGGGACGTCCTCCGTGCGGTCGGCGCGGGCTGCGACCCGGGCACCGAGACCGCCGGCCCGCACACCACCACCGACGTGGTCTTCGCCGCGCCCGCCTGGCCCCTGGAGCGGGCCGCGGAGGCCATGACCCGCGGCGGCTTCCGCCATCTGATCGTCCTGGACGGCCGGCTGCCGGTGGGCATCGTCTCGCTCCGCGACATCCTGCGCTGCTGGGCGCCGTCCGGGCGCCGTCACGCGGATCTCAGCGGCTGATACGGCGGAACGGCCGGTGGGCCGGTCCCCTCCGAGGAGGAGACCGGCCCACCGTCGACGGCAGCCGCCCGGATCAGCCGCGCAGGGCCTGGACCGCGGCCTCCAGACGCTTGCCGAAGTCGCCGTCCGCCTGGCGGAAGTTGTTGACCGCGCGCTCGGCGATGTCGTCGCGGGACACCTTGGCGATGAACCCGGCGAGGTTCTCCACCAGCCGCGCCTTCTCGTCCTCGGAGTACAGCCGGTAGAGGTTCCCGGCCTGCACGAAGTCGTTGTCCTCGGCGTGGTTCGGCGCCACGTGCGTGTGGACGTCACCACTGACCTGGGTGGCCTCCCACAGCGGACGGCCGGTCTCGAACGGGCCGCCGAAGCTGTTCGGCTCGTAGTTCTTCGCGCCCTTGTGGCGGCCGTCGTACAGGAAGCCGTCACGGCTGTTGGTCCGCGCCTCGGTGGCGTGCGGGCGGTTCACCGGCAGGTGGTCGGCGTTGATGCCGACGCGGTAGCGGTGGGCGTCGCCGTACGCGAAGAGGCGGCCCTGGAGCATCTTGTCCGGGGACGGGCCGATGCCCGGCACGAAGTGCGCGGGGCTGAAGATCGACTGCTCGACCTCGGCGAAGATGTTCTCCGGGTTGCGGTTGAGCTCCAGCTTCCCGATCTCGATCGGCGGGTAGTCCTCGTGCGGCCACACCTTGGTGAGGTCGAACGGGTTGAAGCGGTACGTGGCCGCCTCGGCCGCCGGCATGATCTGGACCTGCACCGTCCAGCTCGGGAAGTCACCGCGCTCGATGGCCTCGCGCAGATCGCGCTGGTGGCTGTCGGGGTCCTCACCGGCGAGCTTGTTGGCCTCGGCCTGGGTGAGGTTCTTGATGCCCTGGTCGGTCTTGAAGTGGTACTTGACCCAGAAGACCTCGCCCGCCTCGTTGCTCCACTGGTACGTGTGCGAGCCGTAGCCGTTCATGTGGCGGTACGAGGCCGGGATGCCGCGGTCTCCGAAGAGCCAGGTCACCTGGTGGGTCGACTCGGGCGACAGCCCCCAGAAGTCCCAGACGTTGTCCGCCTCCTGCGAGCCGGTGTACGGGTCGCGCTTCTGGGTGTGGATGAAGTCGGGGAACTTGATGGCGTCCTTGATGAAGAACACCGGGGTGTTGTTGCCGACGAGGTCGTAGTTGCCCTCCTCGGTGTAGAACTTCAGCGCGAAGCCCCGGGGGTCGCGCACCGCGTCGGCCGCGCCGAGGTTGCCCGCCACCGTCGAGAAGCGGAGGAAGGTCTCCGTCTGCTTGCCGACCTCGGAGAGGAACTTCGCCCGCGTCCACTGGGAGACGTCCCGGGTCAGCGTGAACGTGCCGTACGCACCGGCGCCGCGGGCGTGCACGATGCGCTCCGGGATGCGCTCGCGGTTGAAGTGGGCGAGCTTCTCCAGCAGCGACTGGTCCTGCACCAGAACCGGACCGCCGACGCCCGCGGTCTGGCTGTTCTGGTTGTCGGCGACCGGCGCGCCGGCCTCCGTGGTGAGCGGTCCCTGCGTCACGTGCGCCTCCTGCGTCGTTCCTGCACATTCGTCATGTCGTGCACAGCCTGTCCCTTGGCGTATGCCGCTGCCGATCCTACAATGGACAAAGTCCAAGTCAAGCGAAAGTCCAGATTCACACCCGTTCGGGACACGGTCCCTTGACTGTTAGGCTTATCCCCATGAGTGACCTGTTGGAACGACTTCGCAGCCGCGGCTGGCGCATGACCGCGCAGCGCCGCGTCGTCGCCGAGGTACTCGACGGGGACCATGTACATCTGACGGCCGACGAGGTCCACGCCAGGGCCGTGGCCAAGCTCCCCGAGATCTCCCGCGCCACCGTCTACAACACGCTGGGCGAGATGGTGACCCTCGGCGAGGTCATCGAGGTCTCCACGGACCGCCGCGCCAAGCGGTACGACCCGAACGCGCACCGCCCCCACCACCACCTGGTCTGCGCGAGCTGCGGCACGATCCGCGACGTGCACCCGGCCGGCGACCCGCTGGCGGACCTGCCGAGCGACGAGCGCTTCGGCTTCACGGTCTCCGACGTCGAGGTGACCTACCGGGGCATCTGTCCGGGCTGCGCGGCCACTGTCTGAATCCGTACGCGAAGGGCCCCGGCGCACATCTCCATGCGCCGGGGCCCTTTCACATGTACGCGTTTCGAATTCCGCACCTACTGAATCCGCACGCACCTATGCAGAAGGCCGGATCCTCGAAAGGATCCGGCCTTCTGTTTCAGTAGCGGGGACAGGATTTGAACCTGCGACCTCTGGGTTATGAGCCCAGCGAGCTACCGAGCTGCTCCACCCCGCGTCGTTGTGTTTAGAACTGTACGTCACGGCTCCGGACCAGCGCAAATCGATTCCGGCGCGGTACGGGCGGGCGGCCCGGCGGCGACCGGCCGGGCCGCCCGCCGGACGCGTCCTACGCGGTCAGCTCCTGGTGCAGCGCCTCCCGCAGCCGGGCGGCGCGCTCGGCGACCTCCGCCGGGCCCAGCTCCACCGCCCGGGCGCACCAGCGCTGCCCCTCGGTGAGCTCGCCGCGACGGGCGGCCAGGAGGGCGAGGCGGAGCGCGGCCCGGCCATGGCCGTCGTTCGCCGCCCGGCTCCACCAGAGCGCCGCCTCCCGCTCGCCGCCCTCGCGGGCCAGCAACAGCCCGAGGTTGAACGCGCCGTTGCGGCTGCCCGCCTCGGCGGCCTCCCGGTACCAGCGGGCGGCGCTGTCCATGTCGCCCCGGGCCGCCGCGAGCATCCCGGCCCGGACCTGGGCACGGCGGTGGCCCTGTTCGGCGGCGCGCTCGTACCACTCCTCGCACTCGGTCTTCGCGGGCATCGGCTCGCCGAGGGCGGGCGCACCGGGCGGCGGCTGCCGCGAGTCCAGCACCCCGGCCAGCCGGAAGGCCGCCTCCGCGCTGCCGCCTCCGGCCGCGCACCGCAGGTGCCGCTCCGCCTCCTGCTCCTCGCCCTGGTGCAGCAGGGCCATGCCGACCTGGAGGGCGGCCTCGGTGTGGCCGGCCGCGGCGGCGCGCTCGTACCAGACCAGCGCCATGCGGTCCTCCTCGCGCCCGGAGTACAGGATGCCGAGGTTGAACGCCGCGTCCACGCTGCCCGCCTCGGCGGCCTTGGAGAACCAGGGCTCGGCACCGGTCGCGTCGTCCGCCTGGAGCAGGAGCACGGCCAGCGCGTTGGCGGCCTCCCGGTGGCCCGCGTACGCGGCGCGGCGGTACCACTGCTCGGCCTGCGGCGTACGGTCCTGGGCGGCGCAGAGCAGGCCCAGGTTGTAGGCGCCGTTGACGTCGCCCGCGTCCATGGCGGCGCGGTACCAGCGCTCGGCGGTCTGCTGCTCCCCCCGGGCGGCGTGCAGGGCGCCCAGCGCGTTGGCCGCGTTCCCGTCGCCCTCCTGGGCGGCGCGCAGCCACCAGACGGCGGCGCTCTCCTCGTCGCCCGCGTCCCGCAGCAGGAAGCCGAGCGCGCAGGCGGCCCGCGCCTCACCGGCCTTCGCCGAGACGAGGTACCAGCGGCCCGCCTCCTTGGCCTCGCCGCGCCGTTCGAGGATGGCGCCGAGGTGCAGGGCGGCCCGCCGGTGACCGCGTGCGGCGGCCTGCCGGTACCACTGCTCGGCCTCGCCCGCCCGCCCCGTCGCCGGGCCGTTCCCGGTGCGCGCGGCACCCCGGCCGGACGCGCCGGGGCCCGTACGCGGCCGCCCGAAGGCGTCGTGCGGGTCGTCGGCCGGCGAGCGGTCCAGCAGCCGGGCCAGGCGGTACGCGGCTTCCCGGTGCCCCTGCTCGGCCGCGGCGCGCAGCCAGCGCTCGGCGCCGACGTCGCCGCGGTGCTCCAGCAGCTCGGCCAGGGCGTACGCGCCCAGCGCGTGCCCCTGCTCGGCGGACTGCCGCAGCCAGTACTCGGCGCCGGGCTCGTCGCCCCGCTCGCGGTAGTGGCGGCCCAGCGCGTGCGCGGCGGGGGCCGAGCCCGCGACGGCGGCGATGCGCCACCAGCCGGCCGCGTCGTCCACGTATCCGCGCTGGTGGAGGAGGACGCCCAGGTTGTTGGCGGCGGCCCGGTCGCCCTCGGCGGTGGCCCCGCGCAGATAGGGCTCCGCCCCGTCCAGGTCCCCCCTGCGCAACAGCAGGGCACCGAGGATGCTCATCGACGCGGTGTCCCCGGCGTCGGCGGCGCGGCGGTGCCGTGCCTCGCTCTCGGCGCTCTCCGGGCTCTCGGCGCTCTCCGCGCCCCCGGTCTCCTCGGTCCCCGTGCTCTCGGCGGTCGCGGCACACCCCGCAGTCTCGGCGGTCTCGGTCGCCTTGATGATCCCAGGTGCCCCGGGTGTCCCCCATGTGCCGGTGGTCTCTTTGTCCCCCACGACGGGACTACCAGAAGCCGCATCCGACGCACTCTCGCCCAGATGAGTGCGTCGCCGTATAAACCGCCCTGTCTCCAACAGAGTTGCCCTGTCCCCCATAAATTCCATCGTCGCACCACCCGCACCCCGCGTACACCGGTACAACGAGGACCGTGAGGTCACTTCAGCGTTTTGTCGACATGCCCACAGAGAGACAAGTCAAACACGTTCGGAGCCAACACGTGCCCCCCGAACCGCACTTCACTCACCCTGCACAAGAAAGTCGCCATGGCATGACGAAGGCCCGGATCCTCGAAAGGATCCGGGCCTTGGTCTTTCAGTAGCGGGGACAGGATTTGAACCTGCGACCTCTGGGTTATGAGCCCAGCGAGCTACCGAGCTGCTCCACCCCGCGTCGTTGTGTTGCAACCGTACCACGACGCGAGGTGGAGCTTTACCGGGTTGCTCAGCCGCCGCTGTCGCTTCCGGCCGGTTCGTCCTTCTTCTTGTCGGAACCACCGGAAGCGGCCGTGCTCTTGTCGGAGCCACCCGAGGAGTCCGCACCCTTCGGGCCGTCGCTCTCGGCGCCCGGCTTGGGCTGGGCGGCCGCAGCACGCTGGAGCGCGTCCTGGAGATCCGCCTGGGCCTTGCCGTAAGCGGTCCAGTCCTGCTCCTTCAGGGCCGCCTCGCCCTCCGAGTAGGCCTTCTGCGCGTCCGCGATCGCCTTCTTCAGCGCCGCGTCACCGGTGGCCGGCGGCTCGGTGGTCTCGCCCGGGGGCCGGGTTTCGCCCGGCGGCTCGGTGGTGCCGGAGTCCGTCACCCCGAAGACCGCGTTGAGCGCCTCGCCGAGACTGTTCTCGAAGACGGTCTTCGATCCGTACGAAGCGGCGACCTTGCGCAGCAGCGGGTAGTTCTGCGTACCACCGCGCGTGTACACCGGCTCGATGTAGAGGAAGCCCCCTTCGAGCGGCACGGTCAGCAGGTTGCCGTACTCGATGTCGGAGTCGGTCCCCTTCAGGTTCCGCACGAACTCGGCGACGTCGTCGTTGCCGTTGAGCTCACTCTGTACCTGACCGGGGCCCTTCACCGTGGTGGTGACCCTGAGCAGCCTTATCGTGCCGTAGTCCTTGCTGGCAGCGTCCGCGTCCACCGCCATGAACGCCCCGAGGTCGGGCCGCCCCTTCGGGGTGAAGGTCGTCGTCAGCGAGAACTTCTGAGCCGTCTGGTCCGGCATCTTTATGCTCAGGTAGTACGGCGGGACGGCACCGGAGTCCTTGTTGGTCGGGTCGTCCGGCACCTGCCAGGCGTCACTGCCGCTGTAGAACTGCGCGGGGTTGGTGACGTGGTAGCGGGTGAGCAGCTCGCGCTGGACCTTGAACAGGTCCTGCGGGTACCGCAGGTGGTCCACGAGCTCCTGCGGAATGTCCGCCCGGGACTCCACGGTCCCGGGGAACGCCTTGCGCCAGGTCTTGAGCACCGGGTCCTTGGTGTCCCACTCGTAGAGCTTGACCGTGCCGTCGTACGCGTCGACGGTGGCCTTCACCGAGTTGCGGATGTAGTTGACCTGGTTCTGCTGGGCGACCACCGCGCGCTGGTTGGTGGTCAGCGAGTCGGCCGTGGTGTCACCGAGCGTCGTACGCGAGGCGTACGGGTAGCCGTTCATCGTGGTGTACGCGTCGACGACCCACTGGATGCGGCCCTTCACCACCGCCGGGTAGGCGTCGCCGTCGATGGTCAGCCACGGGGCGACCGCCTCGACGCGCTCCTTGGGCGTGCGGTTGTAGAGGATCCGCGAGCCGTCGCCGATGGCCCCCGAGTAGAGGATCTGCGGCTCGCTGAACGAGACGGCGTACGCGGCACGGTTGAAGGCGTTGGAGAGGCTGACCCCGCTGTCGCCCTTGTAGCTCGTGGTCTTCTCGCCGTCCTCCTCGTAGTCGAGCTCCTTCTGGGGCCCGCCGACGATGGAGTACTGCTCGGTCTTCTCGCCGTAGTAGATCCGCTGCTCGTACGTACCCAGATCACCCGTGGTCGGCAGACCCGACTCGGTGAAGTCCGGTGAACCCTTCGGGTTCTTGCCCGTCGTCGTGCCGCGGGCCGCGATGGCGCCGTAGCCGTGGGTGTAGGTGAAGTGGTCGTTGATCCAGTTGCGCTTGGGGATGCCGTCGAGGTTGAGCTCGCGCAGACCGATGACCGTGTCCTGGTCCTTGCCGTCGGCGTCCTTGTAGCGGTCGACGTCCAGCGTCTTGGGGAACTGGTAGTAGTTCCTCTTCTGCTGGAGCTGCTGGAAGGCCGGGGAGACGACGTTGGGGTCCATCACGCGGTAGCTGGCGGCGTCGTTCGCGCTCGCGCGCAGCTTGGCGTCGTCCTCGGTCGTGCTCTTGCCCGAGTAGTCCTGGACCTGCGCCCGGTCGATGTCGTACGCGTCACGCGTCGCTTCGATGTTCTTCCGGATGAAGGGGGCTTCCTTGGCCTGCTCGTTCGGCTGGACCTGGAACTTCTGCACGATCGCCGGGTACAGCCCGCCGATCAGCACGGCGGAGAGCACCATCAGCCCGAAGCCGATCACCGGGAGCTGCCAGGTGCGGCGCCAGAGCGTCGCGAAGAACAGCACCGCGCAGATCGCGGCGATGCAGAACAGGATGGTCTTCGCCGGAAGGTAGGCGTTGGCGTCGACGTACCGCAGACCCGTCCAGTTGTCGGTGGCCTTGAAGTCGCTGGACTTCACGGCCAGGCCGTACCGGTCGAGCCAGTAGGCCACGGCCTTCAGCGAGACGAAGACACCGAGCAGCACCGACAGATGGCCGGTGGCCGCGCCGGTCGCCCGCGCGCCGGGGCTGGTGACGCGGAGCCCGCCGTACAGGTAGTGGGTCATCGCGGCGGCGATCAGCGAGAGCACCGTGGCCGCGAAGCCGAAGCCGAGCAGGAAGCGGTACCAGGGCAGATCGAAGGCGTAGAAGGACACGTCCAGGTGGAACTGGGGGTCCTTCTGCCCGAACGCCACTCCGTTCACGTACATCAGCCAGGTACGCCACTGACCGGAGGCCGATGCTCCGGCGATCAGGCCGACGAGCGCGGTGATCGCGAGCAGCACCCACTTCTTGTGCGGGGCGAGACTCATGCGGTAGCGGTCCAGGCTCTGCTGCTCCAGCGACATCGCGCTCAGCGGCGGCCGGAGCCGGTGGGCGAGCCAGATGTTCAGACCGACGGCGAAGGCCATCAGGAGTCCGAAGACGAGGAACAGCCCGATCTTGGTCCACAGAGTGGTGGTGAAGACGGACGAATAATCGACCGACCGGTACCACAACCAGTCCGTCCAGAACCCGGCGAACATGACGAACGCCATGGCGAGAACCGCCAGGACGCCCAGTGTCATGAGCAGGGTACGGGCACGCCGGGACGGGCGGCCGACTCTGATCCGTGGCCCGGTGGGGCCTCCGCCGCGGTCCGGCATCTGGAAAGCCAAGGTGCGCACCTCGAAGTTCGCGGGTCGTTGTGAAGCGGGCCCAGCGATCGTAGAGCCCGCTTGTTCAACTTACTGACGCTTTACCTAGTTCCCGTTTCCGGGGGCGAAGGAGGCAGGATATTGCCATGTCCAACGTTTCCCCCTCAGGCCCTCCGATGGCCGCGAGCCCGCTCACCGTGGCCGTGCTCGAAATCGACGAGTACATTTCCGGCCTCGGCTGGGACCAGCCGGCCCGGCTCTTCGCCCTGGTCGACACCGCCCGGCTCCGCCGCCAGGAGCCCGCCCTGGCCACCCAGCTCGGCCTGGACGGCGCCGAGGCGCCGGCCTCCGCACTGACCCCCGTCGAACAGGACGAGCTGCCGCCCGGCACCGCCCTCGACGAGTTCCTCGCCACGATCGCCTGGCCGGACGCGGTGACGGGCTGCGCCATGTCGGTGGAGCGGCTGATGCTGCCGCCGTCCGCCGAGGCGTCCGTGCCCGAAGGGCTCAGCGACGCGCAGCTGACCTCGTGGGTGGCCGAGCACCCGGAGCGCCAGGAGGTGCGGATGACCGTGGCGGTCCTCCGGGACGGCACCCGCGAGGCGGCCGTACGGCTGCGCGCGAAGGACACCCCGAGCGAGGTGCGGACCGGCGCCGGGCTGGTGCCCGGACTGGCCGACGCGCTGGCGGCGACCTTCGAGGCCTGACCTGTCACGCCCGCAGGGGGGCGCGGTCAGCCCGCCGAGCAGCTCGGCAGCCCGGCCGTGTCCCCCACCCGGATCTTCTCCAGCGACTTCTTCGCGTCGCCGATCGTCTTCACCTTCACCAGCGTGAGCCCGCTCGGGGTGTCCGAGGCGGCGGCCGCGCAGTTCTCCGCCGGGGTGAGGAAGTACTCCGCCCCGGCGTCACGCGCGCCGACCAGCTTCATCGTGATGCCGCCGATCGGGCCCACCTTGCCCTTGTCGTCCATCGTGCCGGTGCCCGCGACGAACTTGCCGCCGGTGAGATCGCCGGGCGTGAGCTTGTCGACGATGCCGAGCGAGAACATCAGACCGGCGCTCGGGCCGCCGACGTCGGCGAGCTTGATGTCGATCCGGAACGGGAAGGTGTGGTCCGTCCCGGCCTGGATGCCGACGATCGCGCGGTCCTCCTTGGGGGCCTTCACGGTCGTGATGACGACCTCCCGGCTGCCCACGGGCTCCTTGCCCGCCTTCTCCGCCTCCTGGGCCGTACGCGCCGGGACGACGGTGAACGTGACCTTCTCGCCGGGATCGTTGCGGGTGACGAGCTTCGCGACGTCCTCGGGCCGCTTCACCGCCTCGCCGTCCACCTGCTTGATCACATCGCCGGCGTGCAGCTTCCCCTGGGCGGGGCTGCCCTTGACGACCGTGGAGACCACGACGCGCGACTTCACCGGGATGCCCAGTTCGTTGAGGGCGGCGACCTTGGCGCTCTCCTGGGACTGGCTGAACTCCTCGGCGTTCTCCTGCGTCGACTGCTGCTCGGTCTTCCCGTCCGGGTAGAGGGTGTCGTGCGGCACGACCAGGCTGTCGTGCCCCAGCCATCCGTAGACGGCCTCGACGACGTTCATCCGGTAGTCGGCGCCGGTGACCCTGACCGTCGTCATGTTGAGGTGGCCGGAGGTCGGATACGTCTTGTGCCCGGAGATCTGCAGGACCGGTTCGCCGCCCGCCTTGCCGAGGGTGTTCACGGTCGGGCCCGGGGACATCTCCGAGTACGGGACCTTGACCACCACGCCGACGCAGAGCAGCGCGATGAGGATCAGCGTGGAGGCGAGCAGCGTCGCGGTGCGGCGTGGCATGGAACGACAGTACGGGAAGGGTCTGTCAGTGCACTGTCGGGGCCGGTCCGTACGGACGGGGCACCGGGCGGCAGCGCCCCGGCGGCCGGGACCGTTCAGGGGCAGGCCGCAGCGCGGATTGGCGACCGCATACGCGCGGGACCGTTCAGACGACGTCGGAACCGGAACGCGACTTCTCCATCGCCTCGCGGAACCGGGCATAGCCGACGAGCTCCGAGGCATCGCCGGTGGTTCGATTTCGAGCGGCCCAGCTACTCCATATCGCAGAGCCGAGCGCAGCGAAAAGCGGAATCATCAACCAGGCAAGCGCTGCCATTACGACCTCCCTACCCATGAGCGACCGCAACTGACCGATCAGCAGATTAACCGTCCGGTGAAACAACGCTCACGGCAGGGCCTGAGTTACGCAAATCGGGTCGCCCGGATGGTCCTCCGGCCAGGGCGGGTCCGCCCCTGCCGCGTCGGACACGCGCTTGCGATCAGCAGGCGCCGACCCATTCCTCGGTGCCGTCCGAGAATCGCTGGTGCTTCCAGATCGGGACCTCGTGCTTGAGGTCGTCGATGAGTCTGCGGCTGGCCGCGAACGCCTCGGCACGGTGCGGGCAGGAGACGGCGACGATGACGGCGAGATCGCCCACCTGGAGGTCGCCCACCCGGTGGACCGCCGCCAGTGCCCGGACCGGGAAGTCCGCGGCGACCTTCTCGGCCACCCGGCGCATCTCGTCCCGCGCCGAGGGGTGACAGGAGTAGCCGAGCCCGCCGACGTCCTGGCCGCCGTCGTGGTTGCGCACCGTACCGACGAAGAGCGCCGTGCCGCCCGCCGCGTCGTCCCCGACGGCCCGGAAGACCTCGTCGATCGAGAGGGGGGTGTCGCGGATCTCCAGCAGCCGGACCGGGTCGTCCGCCGCCCGCTCACCGGGATGGTGGTTGGTGGGTGCCATGGGGCCCATGGTGCCGCACCGGGGCGCCGGGCGGAATTGCGGATTTCACCGGCGGGCCGCCCCCGGCCTTGGAGCCTCCTACAGAAGAACCCCGTCGGGCGCGGCCGCGCCGCCCTCAGATCCGGCGGCGGGCCTTGCGGGCCCGGCGCACCAGGGCGGCGGTGCCGAGCAGCGCCACGGTCGCCCCGGCGGCACCGGCGGCGGTGGCGTCCTTGCGGCCGAGACGCCGCCCGGCAACGGTGTGCCGCCCCTCGACCTCCTCCAGGAGCGCGGCGAGCACCTCCTCGTTGGTCCAGCCCGGACGCCAGCCCACGTCGTGGAGCCGGCTCACGCTGACCACCCAGGGATGCATCGTGTACGCCAGGTCACCGGCCGGGGAGGGGGTGAGGCCGATCCGGTGCAGCCGGGCGGCGGCGCCCAGGGCCACCGCGGAGGGCAGCTCCATCCGCCGGACGCCGCTGAGCTCCTCCACCTCCTCCTGCTCCAGCCAGCCGTCGCAGCCGACCGCGAACTCTCCGTCGATCTTCTCCAGCGCGGCGTACTCCAGGGCCGTGACCAGGTCCTCGACGTGGCAGAACTGCCAGGTCGGACGGGATCCGGCGACGACCAGGAGACGCGGTGACTCGAAGTAACGGGTCAGCGCGGTGTCCGTACCGCCCACCAGGACCGTGGGGCGGACCACGGTCACGTTGAGTCCGGGGTGGGCGCGGGGCGCGCGGCGGCCGAGCCGTTCGATCTCCAGCAGGTCGCCGACACCGGTGGCCTCCGCGGTGGCCCGCAGTTCGGCGTCCTCGGAGAGCGGGATGTCGTTGTCGGGCAGGGCCCCGTAGACCATCGCCGAGGTGCACAGCACGACCCGGTGCACACCGACGGCGGCGGCCGCGGTCAGCACGGTCTGGGTGCCGCGCACGTTGTACGCGGTACGGGCGGCCGGATCGGTCTCCAGGTCGAGATCGAGCGCGAGGTGCACCACGACGTCCGCGCCGCGCAGCTTCTCCGCGATGGCGGGATCACGCACGTCGAGGATGTGCCAGGTCGCCTCCGAGACCTCGCCGCGTCGCTCGTCGATGGCGATGACCTGCTTGATCTCCTCGGACGCCGCGAGGCGCGCGGTGAGCAGTTCGCCCACGCCGCCGGCGGCCCCGGTGACCGCGACCACGGGGCCACGGTTCCTGGACCGGCTCTTTTCCGGTTTGTTCTCGGTCGAGGGAGCGGACAGGTTTCGCGCTGCGCGAACCTGAGGATCTGGGGAACTCACCAGGCATCTCCAGCGGTTGTCTTCAGTACGTACCCGAATGACGCGTGCGTACCAGGTGGCGTCCATCCTGCCGCAGGCCGGGAGCCGGCGGAGCACTGAGGCCCTGCGGGGACTTTTGGTGTCTACGCTGGATGGTGATGTCGGGCAGTCGCCGTCGGTTCGAGCCGGCGGCCCTACGAGCCGAGGAAACCCGTGAGTGACACCCCATTCGGATTCGGCCTTCCGCCGGAGGAGCCGGACAACGGCGACGAGGGCAAGAAGAAGGACCCCACCGGAGGTGGGCAGGGCTCGGGCGGGCCGGCGAACCCGTTCGGCTTCGGGCCGGGCGCGGGCGGGGACAACCCGTTCGCGGCGATGTTCGGCTCGATGAACCCCAACGACCTGGGCGCCGCCTTCCAGCAGCTCGGCCAGATGCTGAGCTACGAGGGCGGCCCGGTGAACTGGGACATGGCCAAGCAGATCGCCCGCCAGACGGTCTCGCAGGGCACGCCGGACGGCACGAAGGACGCCAGCGTCGGTGCCTCGGAGCGGTCCGCGGTCGACGAGGCGCTGCGCCTGGCCGACCTCTGGCTGGACGGGGTGACGTCGCTGCCCTCCGGTTCGGTCTCGACGGTGGCGTGGAGCCGCGCGGAGTGGGTCGAGGCGTCCCTGCCCGCCTGGCAGAAGCTGGTCGACCCGGTGGCGGAGCGCGTCGGCCTCGCCATGGGCGACGTGCTGCCCGAGGAGATGCAGGCGATGGCCGGGCCGCTGATCGGCATGATGCGGTCGATGGGCGGCGCCATGTTCGGTCAGCAGATCGGGCAGGCCGTCGGTGTGCTCGCCGGTGAGGTGGTCGGGTCGACCGACATCGGTCTGCCGCTGGGCCCGGCGGGCAAGGCCGCGCTGCTGCCGCTGAACGTGGAGCGGTTCGGCAAGGACCTCAGCGTGCCGCAGGAGGAGGTGCGGCTGTACCTGGCACTGCGCGAGGCGGCCCACCAGCGCCTCTTCGCCCACGTCCCGTGGCTGCGGTCGCACCTGTTCGGCGCCGTCGAGGGATACGCGCGCGGCATCAAGGTCGACACCAGCAAGCTGGAGGACGTGGTCGGCCAGTTCGACCCGTCGCAGCCCGAGCAGCTCCAGGACGCCCTCCAGCAGGGCATGTTCCAGCCGGAGGACACGCCGGAGCAGAAGGCCGCCCTGGCCCGTCTGGAGACGGCGCTGGCGCTCGTCGAGGGCTGGGTGGACGCCGTGGTGCACGAGGCCGCGAAGTCCCGTCTGACCTCGGCGGACGCGCTGCGCGAGACGATGCGCAGGCGCCGTGCCTCCGGTGGTCCCGCCGAGCAGACCTTCGCGACGCTCATCGGTCTGCAGCTGCGCCCGAGGCGGCTGCGGGACGCGTCCCGGCTGTGGGCCTCGCTCACCGACGCGCGCGGTCTCGACGGCCGCGACGCCCTGTGGGAGCACCCCGACATGCTGCCGACCGCCCAGGACCTGGACGACCCGGACGGTTTCGTCCACCACGAGCAGCTGGACTTCTCCGAGCTGGACAAGATGCTCGGCGAGGCGGCGAAGGGCCCGGGCAAGCCCGAGGCGGACGACGAGGACGGCAAGGACGACACCGGCCGGTGAGCCTCCACGACGACGCCACCCTCGTACTGAAGGCGTACGACAGCCCGGCGGATCCGGCTCAGGAGGAGCTGCGCCAGGTCTACCTCGACCATCTGGCGCACCACCCCGACGGCATGTGGAAGTCCTGCGGGGCGGGCCACCTCACGGCCAGCGCGCTGGTGGTCGATCCGGAGCACGGGCGGGTGCTGCTCACCCTCCACCGCAAGCTGCGGATGTGGCTGCAGATGGGCGGCCACTGCGAACCGCAGGACGCCTCGCTCGCCGCGGCAGCGCTCCGGGAGGCCACCGAGGAGTCCGGCATCCCCGGGCTGACCCTGCTCGGGGGCGGCCCGGTCACGCTGGACCGCCATCCGATCCCCGCCCCCTGCCACTGGCATCTGGACGTCCAGTACGCGGCGCTGGCCCCCGCCGGCTCCACCGAGCGGATCAGCGACGAATCGCTGGACCTGCGCTGGTTCGCGTACGACGAGGTCGCCTCGGTGGCCGACGCCTCCGTCGTGCGGCTGCTGGAGCGCACCCGCGCCGCGCTGGCGGAACGCCGGTAGCGGCCCCGGCCCACCGGGCTCGGCCCTTGGCCGTGCCAGGCTTCGCGGCCACGGCCGAGGGGCGGTCCCCGCGTGAGGACCGCCCCTCGGCCGTGGCGCACGTTTCGTGCCGGCGGTTCAGTTCCAGGTGTTGTTCTGGTTCTGGCCGTGGGCGCCCTGCTGCCCCATGCCGTACTGGGCCCGGATGCCCTGGCCGATGTCATGGCTCTGCGGAGGCAGCACCTCGCTCGGCTGGACCAGGGCGAAACCCTGGCCGAGGAAGCTGAGCTCCCAGCCCTCGCCGGTGCTGCCGCGCCTGCGCCAGACGCCCGAGGAATGGGTCTGGGCCTGCATCTGCACCCGCAGCGAGCTGGACCAGGCGACGATCGCGTCGGCGTCGGCATTGACGTACTTGTCCGGCGTGACCTGCATCATCAGCGGCTGGCCCGAGGTCATCAGCGCGACCTTGCCGCTGCCGGAGATGTTGAGCTGGTACTTCCCGGTGCCCGAGATGCCGTACTGGCTGTCCACCGCGATGACCTCGGTGTGCAGCGCGGAGTCCAGAGCCAGGACGTAGGCACTGTCCACGGTGATGCCGTCGTGGTCGACGTCCACGACGTGGATGTGCTGCGCCAGGTTGGCGAAGAAGACGGTGCCCTGGCCGGAGCACCGCATCAGTTCGAGGCCCTCGCCGGTGTGCGCGCGGGCATGACGCTGCCCCTGCGACTGGTACTCGCCGTCGAACTCCATCAGGCCCTGGTACGCGACCATGGCCCCCTTGCGGGCGAGGACGTCGTCGTGGCCGGTCAGCGAGACCCGCAGGAGCTGCGGGTTCTGGACGGTGTACCGCTCCTGGGACTGCTGCTCGGTGTGGCTGAAAAGCGGACTCTGCATGGTGTGTTCCCCTCCCCCGTCAGTTCCGGATCCGCAGGCGGTCGGTACTGTCCTCGCTCGGCTGGACGACGACGATGCCCTGGCCGGAGAACGCCATCTGGTACGCCTCGCCGCTGCCCCGCCCGATGAGCGAGGACGCCTTGAAGCTGCGCTTCCCCTTGACCTTGAGGTTCGGGGACCAGGCCACGAGCGCGTCCGGGTCGACGTACGTCTCATCCTCGCCGCGTCCGCAGTCGACGACGATGGGCGTGCCGCGCGAGGTGATCGCGACCCATCCGGTGCCGGAGATGCAGACGTTCCACAGGCCCTGCCCGGCGAACTTGGCGAGGCCCTTGACCCGCTCGACACCCCAGGTGAGATGGGCGTCGAAGGCGAGGACATTGGTCCCGTTGACCGAGAGGGACTCGTTGTTGAGGTTGATGACGACCACGTCGGCGCCGTAGTCGGCGAGGTAGAGCAGACCGTCGCCGGAGCACTTCATGATCGGCGTGCTCTCACCGGTGAGCCACTGGGAGGCGATCTGCCGGACGGCGGGCGGGTTGGGCTCGTACTGGATGAAGCCCTCGTAGGCGACCATCGAGCCGGTACGCGCGTAAAGGTCCTGGCCGGTGGCCATGGCGACCTTGAGCATCGTGTGGCCGTGGTTCTCCATCCGGGCGGTGACCGGGGTCGGGACGTAGCCCGCGAGCTGCTGGTTCATGACGGGCTCCCTCAGACCTCGTAGGGCTGGACGACGATGAAGTTGCCGGGGGCGCCCCGGAACTGGAGGTTCACGGTCTCCCCGCTGTGCCCGGGGTACGCGTTGCGGCGCAGCCGGACCTGGCTGGAGATGATCACCTGGGACCCGGACGACCAGGCCACGACGGCGTTGCAGTCGGCGAAGGTGGTCGGCGTGACGGGCAGCACGACGGGGGTGCCGTGGGTCTTGACGACGACCGTGCCGGTGCCCTGGAACTGCATGGTGAACAGGGCACCGCCGGGGATGCCGTGGCCGTCGATCCTGCGGACCTCGTACTGAAGGGTCTCGTCGAAGGCGAGAACGTTCTCCGCCGAGACGCAGATTCCGTCGCCCTGGAGCTCGATGGGGTGCAGGTGGGAGCCCTCCTCGGCGAGGAAGACCTGGCCGCGGCCGGTGCAGCGCATCAGCTGCATCTCCTGGCCGGTGGCGTTGCCGACGATGCGGCCGGCGAAACCGGCGCCCTTGTAGCCGAAGTCGACCTTGCCCTGGTACATCACCATGCTGCCCTGGCGGGCGAGCACGGGCGTGCCGCCCTTGTCGAGGTCGACCCGCATGAGCTGCTGGTTCTGCGAGGTCCAGCGCTGGCCGTTGTCCGTCTCCTTGTAGAGCTGAAGAGCTGCCTGGAGACCGGCACCGGCCTGCGGCACCCCCTGGGGAACGCCGTGCGGAACACCGGGAGGCTGCATCCCGGGAGGCTGCTGACCGAACGGGGCCGCGGGCGGCTGGCCGTAGGGCCCAGGGGGCTGCTGACCGTACGGGGCCGCGGGCGGTGCCTGGCCGGGGACCTGCCCGAACTGCGGCTGCGGCGGCTGCCCCGGATGCCCGTAGGGCGCGGCGGGCGGGGGCGGGGGCGGCACCGGGCCGCCGTGCGGTGCCAGTGGTGCCACCATCGTCGGCGCGGCGTGCATCTGCTGCGGCGGCACGGGGGCCGGGGCCGGCGGTGGCGCGGCGGGAGGCTGCGCGGCAGGGGCGCCGAAGGACGGGGCGGGGGGCGGTGCCGGTGCGGCGGGCGCACCGAAGGACGGGGCAGGGGGCGGCGCGGACGCCTGGGCGGGCGGGGCGAACGCCGGGGGTGCAGCCGCCTCCGGCTGGGGCGCGGCGGGCTCCTCCTCGGCGACCTCGCCGCCGAAATTCTTCAGCAGCGCTTCGAGACCGCCGTCGAAGCCCTGACCGACCGCGGCGAAGCGCCAGACGTCCTTCAGGTAGAAGTCGCCCAGCATCACCGCACGCTCGGTGGTGAACTCCGAGCCGGTGAAGGCGTACCTGACGACCTCCTCGCCACCCGCGACGACCCGGATGTAGCCGGGACCGACCTGGGACATCTGCCCGGCCCCGTCGATCGTCGCGGTGAACGACAGCTTGTGGATGTGTGCCGGGACGCGGTCCAGGGTGACGCGGAACGACTCGGTGTCACCGGCCTGCGGGCCGAGGAGCTGGATGGACTCCTCCGGCGATTTGGGCTGGTTGAAGAAGACGAAATAGCGGTCGTCAGAGAGCTGCTCGTTGGCGTCGAGACCGAAGCAGCTGATGTCGAAAGTCAGTCCCTGGCCGGCGATCTGCACGCCTACGTACAGGTCCGTCCCCGCTGTGAGGTCGCTGATCCTGGCCTTGTGGCCGCGTTGGAATTCCCTGGCCATACGTAACGACCGTCCCCCATCCCGAAGGTGAATGCGTCGCGCCAGGCTAACCGCAAACTCCGACATCGATCCAAGCCGGTGCACACCCGGTACAGAATCGGCGCTGGTCACTCACCTCGCGCGGCGGGAAGGCGCGGCAACCGGTCGGCGGCGACCACGCCCTCCAGGTATCCGCGCGCCCGTTCGGTACGGGGATACCCCTCCAGCAACCGCCAGAAGTCCGGGCCGTGCCCGGGGACGAGCAGATGCGCCAGCTCGTGGAGGAGCACGTAGTCGATGACGTACTCGGGCATGCCCTGCAGCCGGTGCGAGAGGCGGATGCTGCCCTCCGCCGGGGTGCAGGAGCCCCATCGGCTGTTCTGGTTGGTGACCCACCGCACCGAGGCCGGCCTGGCCCGGCCCTGGAAGTACTGGGCGGACAGCCGCTCGGCGCGCTCGGCCAGCTCGCTGTCGCCGAAGACCTTCTTGCTCTCCTGCGCCGCGAGTTTGTCGAGCATCACGCCCACCCAGCGCCGCTCCTCGGCCTCCGACATCCGGGCCGGGATGAGCACGATGGTGCGGTCACCCTCCCGGTAGGCGGAGACCGTTCTGCGGCGGCGGTTGCTCCTGCGGACCTCGACGGCGTTCGCCACCGGGGCGCGGGGCGGACGGTCCGCGGCACTTTGCTGCTGGGTTCCGGCACGGCGCGCGGGGGTCTCCCCGGCGATTCCGGGTGACGGGTCGGCGGGCACGCCACGACGTTACCCGGTGCCGGTGGGAGAAATCCCGGCTCCGGACGGTTCGGGCTCGATCCGTTCCCTTCCCCCACCATTTGAATGACTAACACCCCGTGCCTGTGGACAACTTTCCGCACGTTTCGGCCCCGGCATGCATTCTGGCAACGGGTCCGGCGAGGATCCGGGTCCCGGCCCATGCGCGGGACCACGCAGGGAGCAGGACCGAGGGACACAGAGCAGACCGGGGGCAGCCATGTATCCGATGTATCCGATGTTGAAGCCCGCACTGCGCCGCGCCTGGCGCAGCGCGGGGACCGTGCAGTTCGGGGTGACGCACGCCCATGCGGTGAAGTTCGGTCCGCTGGACATCACGACGGGCAGTTTCCTGGAAATGCTCGACGGGACGCGCGGGCTGCCGCTGCTGTACGAGGAGGCCCGCACGCTCGGGCTGACCGAGGCACACGTGGACACACTGGTGGGACGGTTGCTGGACGCCGGGCTGATCGACGACGTACGGGCCGCCGGTCCGGAGGCCGATGTCCTGCGCAACCGGCCCGGTGCGCTGGAGCGGCACCGCCCCGACCTCGCCTCGCTCTCCGTCGTGCACCCCGAACCGGGCGGCGGGATGAGGCGGTTGGCGGCCCGGCGGGCGATGCGGGTCCAGGTGAGGGGAGCGGGCCGGGTGGGGGCCGCGATCGCGGCGGTGCTGTCCGGGTCCGGGGTGGGCCGGGTGGAGGTGCTCGACGGCGGGCACACCGAGCCGTCCGACGTCTCGCCCGGCGGGCTTCCGGCGACAGCCGTCGGGGAGCGCCGGGACACCGCCGCCCGGCAGTTGGTGCGCAGGTCCGCGCCCGGTACGGCGCCCCGGGCCGCGGAGACGGCGGGACCGCCCGGCGGCGGCGAGCCGGGGCTGTCCCTGGTCGTGGTGGCCCCGCGCGACGGATTCTCGGTGTACGTCCCCGACCCCAGGTCGGCCGAGCCCTGGATCGCGTCGGGCACGCCGCATCTCTATGCCGGGGTGCTGGAGTCGACGGGGATCGTCGGGCCGCTGGTGCTGCCCGGCGGCACGGCCTGCGCGCAATGCATGGCGTTGGAGCGCGCGGCCCGGGATCCCGACTGGACCAGGATGCTGTCGCAGTGGCGGTCCGGCCGGCGGACGGCGGTGCAGGCCTGTGACCTGGGTCTGGCGACGGCGGTGGCCGGGCTGGCGGCCGCGCACGCGCTGTCCTTCCTGGACGGCGATCTGCCCGCGAGCACGGGAACCCGTTGGGAGGCGGCGCTGCCGCTGCTGGAATGGCGTCCCGAGCGGTGGTCACCGCGCCTCGACTGTTCCTGCGGGGCGGCCGGGCACATTGGGGAGGATCGCTCCTCCGATAGCGAGGTACGGCAGGACACAATGGCCGGGTAGCCGCCGCGCGCGGTACGGCGGTCTGGGATTTGGAGGGGCTCATGTCTGATCTTCCCCGGAAAGCGGTCACCCGTACCGCCAAGCTGGCCGCCCTGCCTCTGGGCTTCGCCGGCCGGGCGACGTGGGGTCTGGGCAAGCGGATCGGCGGGAGATCGGCGGAGCTGGTCGCCCGGGAGGTCCAGCAACGCACCGCGGACCAGTTGTTCCGCGTTCTGGGTGAGTTGAAGGGAGGGGCGATGAAGCTCGGCCAGGCGCTGTCGGTCTTCGAGTCGGCCCTGCCGGAGGAGGTCGCCGGACCGTACCGGGCGGCCCTCACCAAACTGCAGGAAGCCGCGCCCCCGATGCCCAGTGACACTGTGCACGCGGTGTTGGCGGAGCGGCTCGGGGAGGACTGGCGGGAGCTGTTCCTCACGTTCGACGACAAGCCGTCGGCCGCCGCCTCGATCGGCCAGGTGCACCGGGCGGTGTGGCACGACGGGCGGGCCGTGGCGGTGAAGGTGCAGTATCCGGGTGCCGGGGAGGCGCTGCTCTCGGATCTGACCCAGCTCAGCAGATTCGCCCGTCTGCTCGGTCCGTTGATCCCCGGAATGGACATCAAGCCCCTGATCACGGAGTTGCGCGACCGCGTCTCGGAGGAGCTGGACTACGAGCAGGAGGCCCGTTCGCAGGGGGACCACGCCAAGGAGTTCGCGGACGATCCCGATGTGGTGATCCCCGGCGTGGTGCACCGGTCGGACCAGGTGCTGGTGACGGAGTGGATGGAAGGCGTCCCGCTCGCCGATGTGATCGCCGACGGTACGCCGGAGCAGCGGGACCGGGCCGGACAGTTGTTGGCGCGCTTCCTCTTCTCGGGGCCGGCGCGCACCGGTCTGCTGCACGCGGACCCGCACCCGGGCAACTTCCGGCTGCTGCCGCCGGAGGACCGAGGAGCGGTGGAAGGAACAGAGGAAGGAGAAGAGGGCTCGGGATCGGGGGGCGGAGAGGCGGTCGACCGGACCGGCGAGTGGCGGCTCGGGGTACTGGACTTCGGAACGGTCGACCGGCTTCCGGGCGGCCTGCCGGAGATCATCGGGGAATCCCTGCGGCTGACGCTGTCGGGCGAGGCGGAAGCGGTGTACGAACTGCTGCGGGGGGAGGGCTTCGTCAAGGAGACGATCGATCTCGACCCCGACGCGGTGCTGGACTACCTCCTGCCGATCATCGAGCCGGCGCAGGTGGAGGAGTTCACGTTCACCCGGAGCTGGATGCGCAACCAGGCGGCGCGGATCGCCGATCCCCGCTCCCCCGCCCACCAGTTGGGCAAGCAGCTGAATCTGCCGCCCGCGTATCTGCTGATACACCGGGTGACGCTGAGCACGATCGGGGTGCTGTGCCAGTTGAACGCGACGGTGCGGCTGCGCGACGAGCTCGAAGCCTGGCTGCCGGGCTTCCTGCCGCAGGACGAACCGGACACGGACGGGGTGGCCGGGGACGGACCCGCCGAGAGCGGGCCGGCCGACGGTGGACCGGAGGAGAGCCGGATGGGTGCGGACGTGCCGGAGCCGAGCGGGAAGGGGCTCGTGGTGCAGGAGCTGGCGGGCGACGCACCGTCAGGGGCATAGCGGGCGGGCCGGTCGACGGGCCCGAGGGCAGGGGCGGGGCCGCCGCGGTGGGCCGTCACCACCAGTCGGAGTCGAGGCGGCCCTCGATCGCCCTGATGTGGGTGCGGGCGCACGTGTCGCAGAAGTACTGGCGTCTGCCGTTCTCCACGGAACAGAGCCAGGTCGGCGGTACGGCCTCGCCCTCGGCCGAGGCGCCGCACAGGGCGCAGACGACGGGAGCGTCGTCGCCCGGCGCGGGCTCCTGGGTCCGGTGCGGCTTCTCCTCGTCCATCTCGTGACGATAACGCCGCCCTCGGCATGTCGCGCGGTGTCGTCCGGCTTCGCCGCACAGCACGACCGCGGAACCGGTCCGTCCGGACCGGCCCCGCGGAAGGGGTACTGCTTGTCGGGTTCGCGTACCGTTCCGGGGCGCGAATCCCTGCCGGGCAGAGAGCGGCTGCCCGGCGGTGAGGTGGCCGGCGCAGGGCGCGGCCGGTGCCTGGCTAGTGCATGACTGCCATGGCCAGTGCCCGGCGGGCACGCATCGAGGCGCGCTCGGCCCGGCGCTGCATCCGGCGCGCGTTGACCAGGCGCACGGCCTGTCGTTGCGAGTCGGCCTCCTGCAGGCGCTCGTGCATATGGGCACGGGCCAGGGCTTCTGGGATGAGTTGCATGGCGCGGGTCCTGTTCTGACGCGAGTCGTTCGCGCCGGTGATCGTGACGTTCGGTGTTGCGGAGCCGACGGGCTCGTGGGTGGGGACGGACATTTCTGCCTGATTTCGGGGATCGTGGGTGTGGGGACGGTCGATGGTGCCGATGCGTTGGGGGGCCGTGACCCCCAGTCCGGCGATCACGCCGCGACCGGGTTCTTGCGCGGACGGCCACGCGGCCGCTTCCGGGCGACGACGACACCCTGGATGAAGAGCTCACCGCCCCAGACACCCCACGGCTCGCGGCGCTCCTTGGCGCCCGCGAGGCAGGCCTCGACGAGCGGGCAGGTACGGCAGAGGGACTTGGCGTACTCGACGTCGGCGGGCGACTCCGCGAAGAAGACCTCCGGGTCGTAGGAGCGGCACGGGACGGGCACGCCGAGGTTCTCGATGGCGTCGTCGAGCGCGGTGAGCGCGGTGAGGGGGGCGAGGGGGGTCAAGGTGGAGTCCTCCGTGAGGCCGGGCGGCGGGAGCGTGTCGGAAGTCGGTACGGACGGGGCGTGCGTTTCGAGTTGCACGGTGGGTGGTGTCCTCGTCTGGTCGTTCCGGCCTGTTGGCCGAGTGGCGGCTGGTACCGGGTGGTGCTTGTCCCGAGGCCCCTTCGCGTTGTCTCGTCCGTTGGGACAAAACAAAAGGGCCGCGGATCCCGAGTGGGGTTCCGCGGCCCTGAAGGCGCCGGCCTGATGATGCATCAGGCTGGATGACTCCAGGGTTCAGGCCCACGGAAGGCCCACATCGTGTGGTGCTGCTTCATCTGCTGATCGGCGCCGGCTTCAGCTCCCGCACCGACGGCGGCAAAGGCATAGGCCTGGGCCTGTCCCTTCGCTACTGCTGCTGCCGGTGCCAGAGCCGGTCGCTCATTGCGCTCCTGCGCCGGGAGGCTCGCCGGGGACAGCGGACGGACGGCAGGAATGCCGGACAGACCGGTGCCACGGAGCGAGGACTCGGAAGAGCAGGCGAGGCCGAGCGAGCAGGCGGAGACGACCGAAAGATCGGTCATTTTGTTGGTCTCGATGATGCTGATCACTTCAATCGCCTCCTCTCGGCGTCTCGGGCGGACCGGCGGGCCGGTCCTACGTATTCGGATAAGTACAGCACGGACCCAAGGCTTCCGAGAAGCCGTTGTTTCCGTGGTTAAGAACCTATGGTGATGACTGGTGCGGGCGCAAACTATTTTTCCGACGAGTTTTCCTCACTCCTCGCCGGTGTCCTCGCCGAGCGCTTCCTCCACCGTCCCACCTGCGCAGATGGCCAGAACGGCGGTTCCGAACCGGCCCAGCTTCCGCGCGCCGACCCCGGCGATCACCGCCAGCTCGCCCGCGCTGCCCGGTACGGCCTCGGCGATCGCCATCAGCGTCTTGTCCGTGAACACGCAGTACGCGGGCTGCCCGATCTCCCGGGCCCTGGCCGCGCGCCAGTCGCGCAGCCGCTCGTACAAAGCCTCGTCCATGTCGGAGGGGCAGTCCTCGCAGCGCATCAGCTTCATCTCTCCGGCGTCGGTGAGGGTCCTGCCGCAGACCCGGCACCGGGCGGGGCCCCGGCGGCCCCGTCTGGCGGCGGCCGGTCCCGCGCCCCGTTCGATCCCGCCGCCGACCGCGCCACGCGCGCTGCGGGTGCCGAGCGGGCCGGAGCCCGGGCGCAGGCCGCTGAGGAAGCGGCTCGGGCGCCGCCCGGCACGGCCGCCGGGAGAGCGGGCGAGCGACCACGACAGCGTCAGATGGAGACGGGCCCGGGTGACGCCGACGTAGAGGAGCCGGCGCTCCTCCTCGACCTGCTCGTCGGTCCTGGCGTACGCGATCGGCATCATGCCCTCGGTCAGCCCGACCAGGAACACCGCGTCCCACTCCAGGCCCTTCGCGGAGTGGAGGGAGGCGAGGGTGACGCCCTGAATCGTGGGGGCGTGCTGGGCGGCGGCCCGTTCGTCGAGCTCCGCCACCAGATCGGAGAGGGTCGCGCCGGGCCTGGCCCGTTCGAAGTCCTCGGCGAGGCGGACCAGGGCGGCCAGGGACTCCCAGCGGTCGCGCACCGCGCCGGAGCCCGCGGGGGGCTCCGAGGTCCATCCCTTGGTGGAGAGCACCGCGCGCACCTCCGCGGGCAGGCCCTCGGCGTCGTCGAGCAGGGAGTCGTTGCCGCCGGCGCGGGCGGCGCCGCGCAGGGCGACGCCCGCCTCCCGGACCTCGGCCCGTTCGAAGAAGCGCTCAGCGCCCCGGAGCTGGTAGGGCACACCGGCGTCGGACAGGGCCTGCTCGTAGACCTCGGACTGCGAGTTGACCCGGTAGAGCACGGCGATCTCGCCGGCCGGGACGCCCGCGGCGATCAGGTCGCGGATGCGGCGGGCGGTGCCCTCGGCCTCCGAGGGCTCGTCCGCGTACTCCGTGTAGGCGGGCTCGGGGCCGGGGTCGCGCTGCGAGACCAGTTCGAGCCGGTGCTCGGCGGCTCGGCCCCGGGCCTGGCCGAGCAGCCCGTTGGCCAGGTGGACGACCTGGGGGGTGGAGCGGTAGTCGCGGACCAGCTTGACCACCGTGGCCCTCGGGTGGCGGGTGCGGAAGTTCAGCAGGTGCTCGGGGGTGGCGCCGGTGAAGGAGTAGATCGTCTGGCTGGCGTCGCCGACGACGCAGAGGCTGTCCCGGTCGCCGAGCCAGAGGTCGAGCAGCCGCTGCTGGAGCGGGCTGACGTCCTGGTACTCGTCGACGACGAAGTGCTGGTACTGGCGGCGGACGTGGTCGGCGATGTCGTGGCGGTCCTGGAGGATGGCGACCGTGAGAAGCAGCACGTCCTCGAAGTCGATCACCGAGCGGTCGCGCTTCAGCTCCTCGTACGTGGCGTAGATCTGGGCGATCTCCGCCGGGTCGCGGGGGGCGTCGCGCTGGGTCTTGGCGACCACGGCCGGGTAGTCGGCGGGGACGGTCTGGGTGACCTTGGACCATTCGATCTCGCTGGTGACGTCCCGCAGCTCGTTGCGGTCGAGGCGGATGCGACAGCGGGCCGCCGCCTCGGCGACCAGCTGGACCTTGCGCTCCAGCAGCCGGGGCAGCTCGCCGCCGACCGCCTTCGGCCAGAAGTACTGGAGCTGGCGCAGGGCGGCGGAGTGGAACGTACGCGCCTGGACGCCGCCCGCGCCGAGCTGGCGGAGCCGGCCGCGCATCTCGCCGGCGGCCCGGTTGGTGAACGTGACGGCCAGCACGCTGCTCGGCTGGAGAATCCCGGCGCGCACCCCGTAGGCGATGCGGTGGGTGATCGCACGCGTCTTGCCCGTACCGGCTCCGGCCAGCACGCACACCGGGCCGTGCAGGGCCGTGGCGACCTCGCGCTGCTCGGGGTCCAGGCCGTCGAGCACGGCGTCGGCCGACTCGGGGACCTGGGGGAAGAGGGAGGAATGCGTTGCTGCTGTCACTCCGCCCATGCTGCCAGGTCGGCGGGGAGGGGTGCGGTGGGTCGTCCACAGGCGGGCCGTATTCGTCGTACCGGTCCCGGCGGGGAATGGTGGTCGCCCTGTGTACGTTGCTCTTCCGTGCGGTGACGCACGGTCCGGCTTCTCCGTGACGGACTTCTCCGTGTGACGGACGGGACGGGCGAGATGGACGAGACGACCATGCGAGAACAGAGGAGCGCGAAGACATGTCGGGCACTGTGACGATGTACAGCACCACGTGGTGCGGCTACTGCCGTCGGCTGAAGAGCCAGATGGACCGTGAGGGCATCGCCTACAACGAGATCAACATCGAGCAGGACCCGGAGTCCGCCGCCTTCGTGGAGAAGGCAAACGGCGGCAACCAGACCGTTCCCACCGTCCTGGTCGTCGGCGCGACCGGCGCCGAGGCCGTCATGACGAACCCGTCGCTGGCGCAGGTGAAGCAGGCGCTCGCCGCCTGATCCGCGTACCGGCGCGCCCCACGCCCCTTCCGGTGCCGTGCTCGGCCGGAGGGGGCGTCGGCATGTCCCGCGGGCGGGTCAGCCGAGGCTGCCGGGCTTCGGGAGCGGCTTGCCGTACCAGAGCTCGATCAGCCGCGCCGCGATGGAGATGCCGTACGGGGGCATGACCTCACCGGACTCGAAGGCGGCGGTGAGGTCCTCGCGGGAGAACCAGCGGGCCTCCTCGATCTCCTCGCCGTCCACGTTGATCTCGGAGCTGGTGGCGCGGGCCATGAAGCCGAGCATCAGGCTGGACGGGAAGGGCCAGGGCTGACTGGCGACGTACTCGACCTCGCCGACCGTGACGCCCGCCTCCTCGAAGACCTCGCGGGCCACCGACTGCTCGATCGACTCGCCGGGTTCGACGAAGCCCGCGAGCGTCGAGAAGCGGCCCTCGGGCCAGTGCACCTGGCGGCCGAGCAGGGCGCGGTCCTGTTCGTCCGTCACCAGCATGATCACCGCGGGGTCGGTGCGCGGGTAGTGCTCGGCGCCGCAGGCCGGGCAGCGGCGGATGTGGCCGGCCGCCGCGATGACCGTGCGCTCGCCGCAGCGGGAGCAGAAGCGGTGCAGGCGCTGCCAGTTCTCCAGGGCGACCGCGTGCACCATCAGGCTCGCGTCGCGCGGGCCGAGGAGCAGGCCCGCCTCGCGCAGTCCGGCCGGGCGGGCCGGCTGGTCCATGCGGCCGGGCAGGGAGTCCTTCTGGAGCGCGAAGTAGCTGACGCCGTTCTCGTCGGTGCCGAGGAAGTAGCGGTGGGTCTCGGTGAGCGGGGCCTCGAAGGCCGGGGTCATGACGATCTCCGTGGAGCCGTCGGCCGAGTCGTCGATCAGCACCTGGCCGCCGGAGACGACGAACACACGGGTGGTCGGGTGGCTCCACGCGGCGGACAGCCAGGCCTCGTCGAGGCGGTGGTGGGCGGCGCGGTCGATGCCGCTGGGCGCGGTCAGGCCGATGGGCCGGACCGCGGCGGCGTTGTCGAAGGTGCTCACAGGTGCTTCCTACTCCCCCGGGGTGGAATCGGGTGTTCAGGACTCAGCGGAGTGCGGCGGCCAGCTCGCCCCACAGGTACGCGGCCGTCTCCACGCCCTTGAGGAGGAGGTCCAGCTCGACCTTCTCGTTGGGGGCGTGCCAGCCGTCCGACGGTACGGAGATGCCCAGGAAGAGGACGGGGGCGCCGAGCACGTCCTGGAGGTCGGCGGCGGGCCCCGAGCCTCCTTCGCGGGTGAAGAGGACCTTCTGGCCGAAGGCCCGTCCCATGGCGCGGGCCACCGCCTGGAGGGCGGGGTGGTCGAGCGGGGTCAGGCAGGGGCGGGTGGCGGGGGCGAAGGTGATCCGGTGCCGGATACCGGCGGGGATCCGTGCCTCGGCCCAGGCCCGGACCGCCTGCTGGACGTGGTCGGGATCCTGGCCCGCGACGAGCCGGAAGCTGATCTTGACCAGGGCGGAGGACGGGATGATCGTCTTGCTGCCGTCGCCCTGGTAGCCGCCGCCGATGCCGTTGACCTCGGCGGTGGGGCGGGCCCAGACGCGCTCCAGGGTGGAGTATCCGGCCTCGCCGGACGCGGCGCGGGACTTGGCGGTGCGCAGCCAGGCCGCCTCGTCGAAGGGCAGCTCGGCGAAGAGCGCGCGCTCGGTGTCGGTGAGTCCGGTCACCCCGTCGTAGAAGCCGGGGATCGCGACCCGGCCGTCCGCGTCGTGCAGCGCGGCGACCAGCCGGGCGACGGCGGTCGCCGGGTTGGGGACCGCGCCGCCGAACGAGCCGGAGTGGATGTCCTGCTCCGGGCCGTCCAGGACGATCTCGCACTCGGCGAGGCCACGCATGCCGGTGCAGACCGTGGGGGTCGTCTCGTTCCACATGCCGGTGTCGGAGACGATCACGGCGTCGGCGGCGAGGCGGGCGGCCCTCTCCTCGACCAGGGCGCGGAAGTGCGGCGAGCCGGACTCCTCCTCGCCCTCGATCAGGAGCTTGAGGTGGACGGCGGGGGTGGTGCGGCCGGTGGCGGCGAGATGGGCCCGGACGCCGAGCGTGTGGAAGAACACCTGCCCCTTGTCGTCGGCGGCGCCCCGCCCGTACATCCGGCCGTCGCGGATCACCGGCTCGAACGGGTCGGTGTCCCAGCCGTCCTCGCGGGCGGCGGGCTGCACGTCGTGGTGGCCGTAGACCAGGACGGTCGGGGCGTCCGGGTCGTCGGAGGGCCACTCGGCGAAGACCGCGGGGGCGCCGGGCGTCTCCCAGATCTCCACGGCCGGGAAGCCGGTCTCCTCGAGCTTGGCGGACAGCCACTCGGCGCTGCGTCGTACGTCCCCGTCGTGGACCGGCTGGGCCGACACGGACGGGATGCGCAGCCAGTCGGCGAGGTCGTCGAGGAAGGCGGCGCGATGCTGCTGGGTGTACGTACGGACGGCGCTGTCCGGGGTGTCGCTCATGGCCACGAGCCTAGTGCCTCCCCCGACGGGGTCCGTTCCGCGCAGGGGTGTCCGGGGCCGCGGCCCGCTCCGGGCCGTACGGCTGTCGGCGGGGCCCCTCCTCCAGTTGAATGGCTCCGCCGAACGGTTCCGGGGACGGTGCCCGCCAGCGAAGGGGGAGAGCGGGTTGAGCGGTTCAGGTGGGGGAACGCCGCCGCGTCGGCGCACCGCGGTGAGGCGGCGGCCTGGGTCTCGGCGATCACGGCGGTGGCCGGTCTGCTGCTGGCGGTGTTCGGGATTCCGCTCGTCGGCGGCTCCCCGGTCAACCGGGGCGTCGCCGGCCGCGCGGACGCCCCGGCGGCGTCGCAGTCGCCCGCGCCATCGCAAGGGTCGTCGGAGTCTCAGAAGTCTCAGGGGTCGCCTGAATCACAGGGCTCACCGGAACCGCGGTCGTCACCGCCCCTGGCCGTGCCCGAGGGGTGGCGCCGGGTCCGGGAGGCCGGTCTCACGGTCGCCTTCGCCGTACCGGACGGCTGGACCCGTACGAGGCGGAACGCCATCCAGAGCAACTGGGCCTCCCCGGACGGCACCCATGAGATGAGCGTGAAACGGGACACGTCGTACGGGGCGACCGCCGAGGCGGCCGCGGAAGGGCAGCTCGCCTGGTACCGCGACACCGCGAAGTCGTCGATGGCCGGGCTCACGGCCGTCCGCCACACCACCCGGCAGAACGGTCGCGCGGCCCTCTGGCTGGAGATCGACTACCACTGGGCGGGCCAGAGCCGGGCCCGCAAGCGCGTCGAGGTGTTCGTCCCGGGCACGGCGGGCCGGGTCTACCAGCTCCTCCTCGACACCACCGCGACCACCGGCGACCTCGCCGCGCAGCGGCGGCTCTTCGCGACCGCGCGCGGACAGCTCCTGATCGACCGGGGCTGAGCCCGGCCGCGCGGGGCCGACTCAGCCGCGCGGGGGCGGCTCGTCCAGCAGGATGCGCTCCAGCTCGGCCCGGCCCGGGAGGCGGGTGGGGCGGGCGATCTCCCCCGTGCGCACGTAGAGGAACGTGGCGGTGACGTCGGTCAGCGGCAGCCCGTGCAGCTCGGCCCAGGCCAGGCGGTAGACCGCGAGCTGGAGGGGGTCGGCGGTGTGGGCGCGGGTGGTCTTCCAGTCGACGATCTCGTAGGTGTCCCCGGTGCGGTAGACGGCGTCGATGCGGCCCCGGACCACCCGCCCGGCCAGGGTGATCTGGAACGGCGCCTCGACGCGGTACGGGGTGCGGCGGGCGTACGGGGTGCGCTCGAACGCCTCCTTGAGCGCGGCGAGGTCGCGTTCGTCGGCGATCTCGGCGTCGGTCCCGTCCCCGCCGGGCAGCTCGTCGGGGCCGAGCATCGGCAGCGGCAGCTCTTCGAAGCGGGACTCCACCCAGGCGTGGAACCGGGTGCCCCGGCGGGCGGCCGGCTGCGGCGGTCTCGGCATGGGGCGGGCCAGCTCCTGGGCGAAGCCGTCGGGGTCGTCGGCGAGGCGCAGCAGCTGGGTGGCGGAGAGCGAGGCCGGTACGACCACGTCGCGCACGGTGGCGCGGGCGCGGCGCAGCTCCCCGGCGAGGGCGTCGAGGTCGCGGTCCCAGGAGGCGAGGGTGCGGGCCTCCTCGGGGGTGAGGCGGTGCGCCCCGGCGGGGCCGGGGGCGGCCGTGAGCTCGGGCTCGGGGGTGCGGGCCGCCGGGACGCGCGGGGCGGACGGGGGCGGGGGCTGCGTGGGCAGGGCGTCCCAGTCGTCGGCGTACCGCTCCTCGTCGAACTCGGGGGGCTCCTCGTCGGGGAAGGGCGCCTCGTCGTCCCCGAAGGGTGACGGGGTGTCGGGGAAAGGCGCCTCGTCGTCCTCGAACGGGGGCGCGTCGCGCGGGACCGGCTGCCGGTCGCCGCCCGGGAACGGCTCCGCCGGCGCTCCCGCGCCCGCCCCGGCCAGGGCGTCCAGATGGGCCGTCACCGCGGCCGCCGCGGCCCTGCGCCGGGTCAGCGCGACGTCGTCCAGCGGCAGCGGCCACGCCTGGTCGGCGGTCTCCTCGCCGAGGGCCGGGTTCTCCGCGTCCTCGGCCGGTTCGTCGGCCCAGACCTCGATCTCGCCGTACCCGGCCGCGCAGTGCTCGTACAGCGCGTGCAGGAAGGGGGACGGGCCGCGCGGCTTCTTCTGGGACGGGCCCCACCAGTGGCCGGAGCCGAGCAGCAGGCTGCGGGGCCGGGTGAAGGTGACGTACCCCAGCCGGAGCTCCTCGGTGTGCTGGTGCTCCTTCATCTCCTCCTTGAACGCCTTGAGGCCCTTGGCGTCCCAGGTGCGGACGTCGGGGAGCGTCGCCCGGTCGCCGCGCAGGGCGTGCGGGAGGACCTGGGCCTGGGCGGTCCAGGCGTCGCGGGACTGGCCGCTGGGGAACTGGCCGCCGACCAGGCCGGGCACGGCGACGACGTCCCACTCCAGGCCCTTGGACTTGTGGGCGGTGAGCACCTTGACGGTGTTCTCGCCGCCGGGCAGGGCGTTGTCCAGGCCCTTCTCGTACTGGACGGCGGTGCGCAGGAAGCCGAGGAAGGCGAGGAGGGTGGCGTCGCCCTCGACGGCGGAGAACCGGGCCGCGACGTCCAGGAAGTTGCCGAGGGTCTCCCTGCGGCGGGCGGCCAGCGCCTGCGGGGAGGCGGACAGCTCGACCTCCAGGCCGGTGGCGGCGAGCACCCGGTGCAGCACGTCCATCAGCGGGTCGGCCAGGGAGCGGCGCAGCTCGCGCAGCTCGGCGGCGAGCCGGGCGAAGCGGATCCGGGCCTCGGCGGAGAACGGAAGGCCGTCGTCCGCCTCGCCGCCCGCTTCGAGGAAGGTGTCCAGCGCGTCGGCGAGCGAAATCACCTCGGCCGGGTCGACCCCCTCGACGGCCTCGGCGAGGCGGCGGTCGGGATCGGCGGTGTCGTCGTCGGCGTGGGCCGCGCGGTGCACGAGGAGCCGGGCACGGCGGCCGAGCAGCGCCAGGTCGCGCGGGCCGATCCGCCAGCGGGGGCCGGTGAGCAGCCGGACCAGAGCGGCGTTGGCGCCGGGGTCCTGGAGGACCTCGCAGACGGCGACGAGATCGGCGACCTCGGGCAGGTGCAGCAGTCCGGACAGCCCGACGACCTCGACCGGGACGTCCCGCGCCACCAGGGCGGCCTGGATCCGGGGGAAGTCGCCCGCGGTACGGCACAGGACGGCGATCTCGCCGGGCGCCCTGCCGGTCCGTACGAGGTGGGCGATGGAGTCGGCGAGCCAGTCGATCTCCTCGGCGTGGGTGGACAGCAGGGCGCAGCGGACGGTGCCGTCGCGCTCGGCGCCGGGGGCGGGGCGCAGCGCCTCGACGCCCTCGTGCATGGCGCGCAGCGGTGCGGCGAGGCCGTTGGCGAGGTGCAGGAGGCGGCCGCCACTGCGGCGGTTCTCGCTGAGCGAGTGGCGGGTGGCGGGGGTGCCGTCGGCGTGCGGGAAGTGGTGCGGGAAGTCGTCGAGGTTGGCGACGGAGGCGCCGCGCCAGCCGTAGATCGCCTGGCAGGGGTCGCCGACGGCGGTGACGGCGTGGCCGGTCACGCCCGCGGGCCCGCTCCCGAAGAGGGCGGAGAGCAGCAGCCGCTGGGCGACGGAGGTGTCCTGGTACTCGTCGAGGAGCACGACGCGGAACTCGTCGCGCAGGATCGTGCCGACCTCGGGGCGGGTGAGGGCCAGCTCGGCGGAGAGCGCGATCTGGTCGCCGAAGTCGAGGAGGTCACGGCTCCGCTTGGCGTCGCGGTAGCGCCGGGTCAGCTGGAGCAGCTCCCGGCGGGCCTCGGCGGTCTCGGGGATCCGGCGCAGCTCGGCGTTGCTGAGCCGGGCCGAGGCGAGCGTGTCCAGCAGGCCGGTGTCGTACTCCGCGAGCTGTTCGGGGCGTACGAGGTGCTCGGCCAGCTCGGCGTCCAGGGCCAGCAGATCGCTGACGAGGCTGGGGAACGACCTGGTCAGGGCCGGGTACGGGCCGGGGGCCTCGCGCAGCACCCGGGCGGCGAGCTGGTAGCGGGTGGCGTCGGCGAGGAGGCGGGTGGTCGGTTCGAGCCCGATGCGCAGCCCGTGCTCGGTGAGGAGCCGGCCGGCGAAGGCGTGGTACGTGGAAATGCTGGGCTCGCCCGGGGGGTGGTCCGGATCGATGGCGTCCGGATCGGTGACCCCGGCGGCGATCAGGGCCTTGCGGACGCGCTCGGCGAGTTCGGCGGCCGCCTTGTTGGTGAAGGTGAGCCCGAGGACCTGCTCGGGGGCGACCTGGCCGGTGCCCACCAGCCACACCACGCGGGCCGCCATGACCGTGGTCTTCCCCGAACCGGCTCCGGCCACGATCACCTGCGGGGCGGGCGGCGCGGTGATGCACGCCGTCTGCTCCGGGGTGAACGGAATCCCCAGGAGCTCCTTGAGCTGCTCGGGATCGGTGATACGCGGGGACACCCCAGAAAGGCTAACCGGCCCCACCGACAACCGGCGGCGCCGAGGACCGCAGCCCCTCACCGTGCTCACTCCACGACGTGGCGGCCCTCCGGCTGGGCGCTGCACGAGGCGCGGAAGGCGCAGTGCGTGCAGTGCTGGCCGGTCGTGGGGGTGAAGCGCTCGTCCAGGACCCGGCCCGCGGCGGTGGCCAGCAGCTCGGGCACCCACTCCCCGGCGAGGGGTTCCTGCGCCTGCACCTTGGGCAGGGTCTCGCCGCCCTCCTTCTTGGGGGCGGGCTGGCGGAGCTGGACGAGTTCGGCGCCGCCCGGCTCGGGGCGGCGGCCGTCGAACACCTCGTCGACCGCGCCCTCCCGGACGGCCAGCTGGTAGACGGCGAGCTGGGGGTGACGGGCGACCTCGTCCCTGGTCGGGGCCTGTTTGCCGGTCTTGAAGTCGACGACGTAGGCGCGGCCGTCGGCGTCCTGCTCGACCCGGTCCATGGAGCCCCGGATCCGTACCTCGTACTCCCCCGCCTCCAGGGTCACGTCGAAGTCGTGCTCGCTGGCGACGGCGGTGCGCCCGGCGCGGTCCATGACGTGCCAGCGCAGGAAGCGTTCGAGGGCGGCCCGGGCCTGCTCCTTCTCCTGGCCGGACTTCCAGGGGGCGTCGAAGACGAGCCCGTCCCAGACCGAGTCCAGCCGCTCCATCAGGACGGCGAGGTCGGCGGGGGTGCGTCCGGAGGCGACCTCGTCGGCCAGCACGTGGACGACGTTGCCGAAGCCCTGGGCGGCCGTCGCCGGGGCGTCCGCCTTGACCTCGCGGCCGAGGAACCACTGGAGCGCGCAGGTGTGGGCGAGCTGGTCGAGGGCGCTGCCGGAGAGGGCCACGGGCCGGTCCCGGTCGCGGAGCGGGACGGCGGAGCGGGTCGGTTCGTACAGGCCCCACCAGCGGTGGGGATGGGCGGCGGGGACGAGCGGCAGCCCGTCGTCGTCGGTGAGCGCGGCGAGCCGGGCGAGGCGGCGGGCGGCCTCCTCGCGCAGGGCGTCGGAGGCGGCGGGGTCGACGGTGGTGGCGCGGAGCTCGGCGACGAGCGCGGCGACGGCGAGCGGGCGGCGCGGGCGGCCGGTGACGTCGCGGGGTTCGGCGCCCAGCTCGGTGAGGAAGCGGGACGGCTGGTCGCCGTCGTCGGCGGGGGCCTTCACGGCGGTGACGACGAGCCGTTCACGGGCGCGGGTGGCCGCGACGTAGAAGAGCCGGCGCTCCTCGGCGAGGAGGGCGCCGGGGGTGAGCGGTTCGGCCAGGCCGTCGCGGCCGATCCGGTCCGCCTCCAGCAGCGAGCCGCGGCGGCGCAGGTCCGGCCAGAGCCCTTCCTGTACGCCCGCGACGACGACGAGCCGCCACTCCAGGCCCTTGGAGCGGTGCGCGGTCATCAGCCGTACGGCGTCGGGGCGGACCAGGCGCCGGGAGAGGGTGTCGGCGGCGATGTCCTGGGCGTCGACCTCCTCCAGGAAGTTGAGCGCGCCGCGTCCTCCGGTGCGCTCCTCGGCGCGGGCCGCGGTGTCGAAGAGGGCGCAGACGGCGTCGAGGTCGCGGTCGGCGTTGCGGCCGGCCGCGCCGCCGCGCAGGGCGGCGCGCTCCAGCCGGCCCGGCCACGGGGTACCGGACCACAGGGCCCACAGGGCCTCCTCCGCGGTGCCGCCGCCTTCGAGCAGCTCGCGCGCCTTGCGCAGGAGCGCGCCGAGCCGCTGGGCGCCGCGGGCGTACGCCGGATCGTGCGTGACGAGCCGTTCGGGCTCGGCGAGCGCGCGGGCCAGCAGGTCCCCGGAGGGCGCGGGGACGCGGACGCCCGCAGCGCGCTCCTCGTCGCGCAGGGCCCGGCCGAGGCGGCGCAGATCGGCCGCGTCCATGGCGCCGAGCGGGGAGCCGAGCAGGGTCAGCGCGGTCTCGGTGTCCAGCCAGGGGGCTTCGGCCGGGGTGGCGGGGGGCTCGGGCTCGGCTTCCGGATCGGTCACGTCCCCGGCTTCCGGCCTCGGCTCCCCTACAGCGGCTCCGGCTTCGGCTTCGGGCTCGGACTCGGACTCGGACTCGGCCTCGGGCCCAGGCCCGGCATCGGCATCGGCACCGAGCCCATGCTCTGCCCCGGCCTCTCCTCCGGTCTCTCCCCCGCGCCCCTCCTCCGCGCCCGGCGCGCCCCTGCGCACCGCCGCCATGGCGACCGCGCGCAGGGCGGTGAGCAGCGGGGCCACCGCGGGTTCGTGGCGGAGCGGGAGGTCGTCGCCGTCGACCTCCAGGGGGACGCCCGCCGAGGTCAGGGCCCGGCGCAGCGAGGGGATCGTGCGGCCGCCGGCCCGGACCAGTACGGCCATCTCGCGCCACGGGACGCCGTCCTCCAGATGGGCGCGGCGCAGCAGGTCGGCGATGTTGTCCAGCTCGGTGGAGGCGGTCGGGTAGGTGTACGCCTCGACGGTGCCACCCTCGCGGACCGCGGCCAGCTCGCGGTGGGCGCGGACCTTCTCCGCGGGCAGCCGGGTCAGCGGCATCCGGCGGGTGAGCAGCCGGGTGGCGGCCAGCAGCTGCCCGGCCGAGCGCCGTGAGGTGGTGAGCACGCCGACCGGGGCGGGGGCACCGTCCGCCCGCCGGAAGGTCTCGGGGAAGTCCAGGATGCCGTTCACGTCGGCGCCCCGGAAGGCGTAGATCGACTGGTCCGGGTCGCCGAAGGCGATCAGGTCCCGGCCGCCCCCGGCACCCGGGGCGCTCCCCCGGTTCCCGGCCAGCGCGTGCAGCAGCCGCACCTGCGCCGGGTCGGTGTCCTGGTACTCGTCGACGAAGACCGCGTCGTACGCCCCGGCGAGCACCGCCGACACCTCGGGCCGCTCCGCGAGCAGCACCGCCCGGTGCACCAGCTCCGCGTAGTCCAGCACCCCCTGCGCGTCCAGCACGTCCAGGTACTCGGCGAGGAACCCGGCGGCGGCGCCCCAGTCCGGCCGGCCGGTGCGGCGGGCGAAGGCGGCCAGCGCGTCCGGACCGAGGCCCAGCTCGCGGCTGCGGGCCAGCACCGCGCGCACCTCGTCGGCGAAGCCCCGGGTGGTCAGACAGGCCCGCAGCTCGTCGGGCCAGCGGATGTGCGGGAAGCCGTCCCGCTCCAGCTCGAGCTGGCCGGCGAGGAGCTCGCGCACGGTGACGTCCTGCTCCGGTCCGGAGAGCAGCCGCATCGGTTCGGCGAAGAGGTCGGCGTCCTGGTGGGCGCGGACCAGTGCGTAGCAAAACGAGTGGAACGTCGTCGCCTGCGGGCCGCGGGCGGCGCCAAGGCGGGCGGCCATCCGGTCGCGCAGTTCGACGGCGGCCTTGCGGCTGAAGGTGAGCACCAGGACGCGCGCCGGGTCGGCGCCCCGGGCGATGCGCGCGGCGACCGCCTCGACCAGCGTGGTCGTCTTGCCCGTGCCCGGTCCGGCGAGCACCAGCAGCGGACCGCCGGGGTGGTCAACCACCGCGCGCTGTGCCGCGTCCAGAACAGGAGGGTCCACCGAGCCCGGCGGGGTACGCACCAGCCGGTACGCGCCCGCGGCCCGCTGCCGTGCCGGGCGGTGCGGACTGTGCCGGGTGGTGGAGGAGGAGCTCACGTGGATCGCCGGTCCTGATGGGTGTGCCGATGCCGAGGGTGCCAGGAGTGTCAGGGGTGTCAGGGGTGTCGAAGGTGTGAGGGGTTTCGAGGGTGCCGAGGTTTTCGAAGGGGCCGCAGGGGCCCCGGGGCCGAGAGTGTCGAAGGGGTCCGGGGTGCCGAGTCCGAGGTGCGCGCGGTACGTACCGCGAACCTACGAAGCTACGCCAGTGACGGCACGATCCGGGCCGCCCGCGATGCGTCCCTCGCCACATTCCGCGATGCCCGGCACCCCGTACGGCCCCGGTACCGCCCGCCGCGCCGCCGGATGGCGGAAGCTGTCAGGTGTGAGCACCTCGGCCCTCGTCCCGGTCCGCGCCGCCGTCCCCGGTGGTGCCGTCCCACCGCGCCCGTCGCATGTCAAGACGCGGAAGGTGGCCCTCCGCTGCCCGCGGGGCCTCGCGCAGCGGAGTGCCCTCCGCGCGGTAGTGGTCCAGCGCCCGCAGCTCGTGGCCGGGCAGCAGCGACCCGTCCGCGCGCACCACGCGCCACCAGGGCACCGTGGCCCCGTACAGCGTCATGACCCGGCCGACCTGGCGCGGGCCGCCCTCGCCGAGCCACTCGGCGACGTCCCCGTAGGTCATGACCCGGCCGGGCGGGACCAGCTCGACGGCGTCGAGCACCCGCTCCGCGTACTCCGGCAGTTCGTGGACCGGCCCCTCGCCGCCCGCTCGCTGTTGGCTCATCCGCCCCATCCTGCCGTACGCCACCGACATCCCGGCCCGGTCCGCGCGCACCCGGTCATCAGGTGTGCGGGCGGCCGCGAAGGGGCGTATGTTGCGCTTCGCGCATCGGTGCGGCGCACCCTGGCGCCGCCCTCCGCCGCCGGGCCGTGCCACCATCGTGCGGGCGGTGACCGGTGATACGAGAACACGAAGACCCATCAGAGGCGACGAAGGAGCAGGGCGTGCAGCCACCGAAGGCGGCCAACGCCCCTGACATCGAGCCGCGACCGGACATTCCGGACACCATGGGCCCGGACGCCCCCGGCGCGGCCGGATCGACGCTGTCGACCGTCGCCGAGGAGCAGGCCGAGCGCGTCTCGGGGGACGAGCCGCTGCTGCCCGCCCGGGTGCACCGCCCCTCCGACCTCATGCGGCTGCTCATCGGGGTGCTGGCCATCGCGGTGCTGTTCGCCGTCGCCGCCTTCGCCCACGGCACCACCACCGGCCTCGAACAGGACATCACCAAGGGCACGGGCCAGGCGCCCGACCTCCTGATCAAGATGGCGGGTCTGGTCTCCAGCATCGCCGTCCTGCTCGTCCCGGTCGTCTTCGCCATCGAGCGGCTGATCAAACGCGACGGGCTGCGGATCGCCGACGGGGTGCTCGCCGCCGTACTGGCCCACGGCGTCACGCTCGCCGCCGACCTCTGGGTCGCCCGGTCCGCCCCCGGCACCATCCAGGACGCCCTGACCCAGCCGCAGCCGGGGGACGCGCTCAGCGACCCGGTGCACGGCTACCTCGCCCCGGTGATCGCGTACATGACGGCGGTCGGGATGGCGAGACGGCCGCGCTGGCGGGTCGTGCTGTGGGTGGTGCTGCTGCTCGACGCCTTCGCGATGCTGGTCGGCGGCTACACCACCCCGTTCTCGATCGTCCTCACCGTGCTGATCGGCTGGACCGTGGCGTACGGCACGCTGTACGCGGTCGGCTCGCCGAACGTCCGGCCGACCGGCCAGCACCTGATGGCCGGTCTGCGCCACGTCGGCTTCCGCCCGGTCAGCGCGATGCGCGCCGACGAGGCGCTCGACTCGGGCGACCAGAACGACCGGGGGCGCCGCTATCTGGTCCCCCTGGAGGACGGGCCGCCGCTGGACGTGACGGTCGTCGACCGCGAACAGCAGGCCCAGGGCTTCTTCTACCGGGTGTGGCGACGGCTCACCCTGCGCGGCATCACCGAGCGCCGCTCCATCCAGTCGCTGCGCCAGGCCCTGGAGCAGGAGGCGCTGCTCGCCTACGCGGCGATCGCCGCCGGGGCCAACGCGCCCAAGCTGATCGCCACCTCCGAGCTCGGGCCGGACGCCGTGATGCTGGTGTACGAGCACATCGGCGGCCGTTCGCTGGACGCCCTGGAGGACGCGGAGATCACCGACGAGCTGCTGCACGGGGCCTGGCGGCAGGTGAAGGCGCTCCAGTCGCGCCGGATCGCGCACCGCGGGCTCACCGGCGACGCCATCCTGGTGGATCGTTCCGGCGCGGTGTTCGTCACCGATCTGCGCGGCGGCGAGATCGCGGCCGGTGATCTGCTGCTGCGGATGGACGTCGCCCAGCTGCTCACCACGACCGGTCTGCGGGTCGGTGCGGAGCGGGCCGTCGCCGGGGCGCTGGAGGTCCTCGGCCCGGACGCCGTCGCGGACTGCCTGCCGCTGCTCCAGCCGATCGCGCTGAGCCGCTCCACCCGGGCGGCGCTGCGCCGGCTCGCCCGGGAGCGTTCGCAGCGGGAACGCGAGGCGGTGCTGGCAGCCTCGGACGCGGCGAAGCGGGCCCGGACGCAGGAGCACGCCGCCCCGGACGGTGAGGTGACCGGCGCCGACCGCCGGGCGGACCGCAAGGCCGACCGCAGGGCGCTGCGCGACCACAAGCAGGCCGAGAAGCGCGCCCTGGACGACGCCCTCGAAGAGGCCCGCGAGGAGGACCTGCTCACCCAGATGCGGCGCCAGGTGCTGCTGATCCGCCCGCAGGCACCGGTCGAGCCGGTGCGGCTGGAGCGGATCAAGCCCCGCACCCTGGTCAGCTGCATCGCCGGGGCGATCGCCGCGTACTTCCTCATCTCGCAGATCACCCAGCCGGACTTCGGCGCGGTGGCCGAGCAGGCGGAGTGGGGGTGGGTGGCGGCGGCGGTCGGCTTCTCGGCGCTCACCTACGTCGCGGCGGCGATGAGCCTCCTGGGCTTCGTACCGGAGCGGGTGCCGTTCGGGAAGACGGTGCTGGCGCAGGTCGCCGGGTCGTTCGTGAAGATCGTCGCCCCGGCCGCGGTCGGCGGCGTCGCGCTGAACACCCGGTTCCTGCAACGCGCCGGGGTGCGCCCCGGACTCGCCGTGGCCAGCGTCGGTGCCTCGCAGCTGTTCGGCCTCGGCGCCCACATCCTGCTGCTGGCCGCCTTCGGCTATCTGACCGGCACCGAGAAGACCCCGTCGTCGCTCACCCCGTCCAGGACGGTCATCGCCGGACTGCTGACGATCGCCGTGCTGGTGCTGGTGGTGACGGCCGTCCCGTTCCTGCGGAAGTTCGTGGTGACCCGGGTGCGGTCGCTGTTCGCCGGGGTGGTGCCGCGCATGCTCGACGTGGTGCAGCGGCCGCAGAAGCTGCTGACCGGCATCGGCGGGATGCTGCTGCTGACCGGCCTGTTCGTGATGTGCCTGGACGCCTCGGTGCGGGCGTTCAGCGGTCCGGACGTCCCGCATCTGAGCTACGCCAGCATCGCGGTGGTCTTCCTCGCGGGCAACGCGCTCGGGTCGGCGGCCCCCACCCCGGGCGGAATGGGCGCGGTGGAGGGGGCTCTGACGCTCGGTCTGATCGCGGTCGGGCTGCCGAAGGAGGTCGCGGCGCCCGCCGTGCTGCTGTACCGGCTGCTGACGCTCTGGCTGCCGGTGCTGCCCGGCTGGCTCTGCTTCAACCACCTGACCCGCCGGGGCGAGCTCTGACACCCCCTCACCACCCGCCCCCGGGCGGCCCGGAGGCCAGTCGGGCGACGCCCCGGCCGGCCCGCCACCCGCTTGGACCGGCGCCCCGTGCGAAGCCCCCGGCGCCGCCGCAGCATGGGCGCATGAGGACCTCCCCTGCCCTGCGCACCGCCGCCCTGGCCGCCGCGGCCACCCTGCTCCTGCCCCTCGCCGCCTGCTCGAAGAGTGCCGACGGGAGCGGCCCGGCCGGGTCGGAGCCGGTCGCCGAGGCCACCGGCTCCGGCCTCGCCGCCCAGAAGCTGACGTGGAAGCCCTGCCCCGCCCCGTCCGCGGCGCAGGGCGGCGGAAAGGCGCCGTCCCCGCTGCCCGGCGGCACCCCCTGGGAGTGCACGTTCATGAACGCGCCGCTCGACTACGCGAAGCCCGACGGCGACACGATCCGGCTGGCGCTGATCCGGGCCGCCGCCAAGGACAAGGACCGGCGGATCGGCTCCCTCCTCTTCAACTTCGGCGGCCCCGGCGCCTCCGGCGTCGCCACCCTGCCCGCCTTCGGCACCGACTACGAGAAGCTCCGCGCCCGCTACGACCTGGTCAGCTTCGATCCGCGCGGCGTCGGCCGCAGCGAGGGCGTGAAGTGCGAGGACGACAAGCAGCTCGACGCCCGGTACGAGATCGACGCCACCCCGGACACCAGCGAGGAGGTGAACACCTTCGTCGAGAGCACCAAGAAGTACGCGCTGGCCTGCAAGCAGAACTCCGGCAAGCAGCTCCCGCACGTCGGCACCACCGAGGCCGCCCGGGACATGGACCTGATGCGCCAGGTCCTCGGCGACCGGAAGCTGCACTACTTCGGCATCTCGTACGGCACCGAGCTCGGCGGCGTCTACGCCCACCTGTACCCGAAGAACGTCGGCCGGGCGGTGCTGGACGCGGTGGTCAACCCGACCGAGGACACCGTGCAGGCCTCGCTCGGCCAGGCCAAGGGCTTCCAGCTCGCCCTGGACAACTTCGCCCAGGACTGCGTCGACCGCGGCGACGCCTGCAAGCTGCCCGGCTCCACCGCCAAGGAGGTCGAGCAGCACATCTCCGACCTGCTGAACCGGCTGGAGAAGAAGCCGATCCAGGGGCTCGGCCGACGCAACCTGACGCAGACCCTGGCGGTCACCGGCACCGCCGCCGCCCTCTACTCCAAGCAGACCTGGCCGCTACTGGAACAGGGGCTCGACGAGGCCGACGGCGGCAACGGCGGCCTGCTCCTGGCCCTCGCCGACTCGATGAACGGCCGCTCCCAGAACGGCCGTTACGACAACTCGATGGCCGCCAACACCGCGATCAACTGCGCCGACTCCAAGCAGCGGTTCACCTCCGACCAGACCGAGGCCAAGCTCCCCGAGTTCCGCTCCGCCTCGAAGGTCTTCGGCGACTACCTGGGCTGGTCCCTGATGAGCTGCACCGGCTGGCCGGTGGCGGGCGCCTGGAACCACCCGGACGTCAGCGCCCCGGGCTCCGCCCCCATCCTGGTCGTCGGCAACACCGGCGACCCGGCGACCCCGTACGCGGGCGCCAAGGCGATGGCCGGCGCGCTGGGCAAGGGCGTCGGCGTGACGATGACGTACGAGGGCCAGGGGCACGGCGCGTACAACAGCGGCAACGCCTGTGTGCAGAAGGCCGTGGGCGGCTACCTGCTGGACGGCAAGGTCCCCCCGGCCGGCACCGTCTGCAAGTAGCACCACCCCGAGCCCGTACCCCGGGGCCTTTCGTTCGGATCGGGCAGCACCAGGGCACGCGAGCCCCGCCCGACCCGAACGGAAGGGCCCTAGGGGGTGTCTGATAAATGAGTGCGGGCGAAGGAGCGGGGTCCGGTGCGTGCGATCGCAAGGCGCCGGGACGTCCGCGGATGGGGTCTCCCCTGCTCGAACGGAGTTGAGAGCTCGGGGAAGGAGCCACGTGGACGGTTCGGCAACGCCGCGAGCAGTGGGGTGTCCCCTGCTCGAGCGAAGCCGAGAGCTTGGGGATGTGCCGGACCCCGCGACGCCGCAGGCATGTGTCAGACACCCCCTAGCATGGGCGGCCTCTCTTGCCCGGACGCCGGGCAGGCACACCGGGAGGACGCACACGTGGTCGTACACGCACGCGCCGGGGCCCTGGCCGCCGCCGCGCTCCTGCTGACCGGGCTGCTCGCGGGCTGCGGGGGCGGCGCCGACGGGGGGACGGACCCGGGGTCCGCCGCCCCGGCCGGGTCCCCGCCCGCCGCGGCCACCGGGGGACCGGGCTCGCCCCGGCTCCCCGCCTCCCTCACCGCCCAGCGGCCGGACTGGAAGCGGTGCGGGGCCCGCGCCGGGGAGAGCGCGCCCGGCTCCGAGTGGCGCTGTGCGACAGTCCGGGTGCCGCTGGACTACGCGAAGCCCGACGGCGACACCCTCGGGATCGCGCTGATCCGCAAGCAGGCCACGGACCGGGACCGCCGCCTCGGCTCGATGCTCTTCAACTTCGGCGGCCCCGGCGGCTCCGGCGTCTCGACCCTGCCGCGCGCCGCGGGCTCGTACGCGAACCTCAACACCCGCTACGACCTGGTGGGCTTCGACCCGCGCGGCGTCGCGGGCAGCGAGGGGGTGCGCTGCCGCACCGACCAGGAGCAGGAGGCCGACAACCGGGACGTCGACATGACCCCGGACACCCCGGCCGAGGAGGCGGCCTTCATGCGGTACGGCGCCGACTTCGGCGCGGGCTGCGCCCGCCGCTCCGGCAAGGTCCTGCCGTACGTCGGCACGTCGAACGCCGCCCGGGACATGGACCTGGTCCGCGAGGTGCTCGGCGACCGGAAGCTCACCTACTTCGGCATCTCGTACGGCACCGAACTCGGCGGCACCTACGCCCACCTCTTCCCCGCACACGTCGGACGCACCGTCCTGGACGCCGTCGTCGACCCGACCGCCGACGCGATCGGGCACGCCCGCAACCAGGCGACCGGCTTCCAGCGGGCCCTCGACAACTACCTGAAGGACAGCGGCCAGGACCCGGCGGAGGGTACCCGGCGCATCGCCCGACTGCTGGACCGGCTCGACCGGAAGCCGCTGCCGACCGGCTCGGGCCGTGAGCTCAACCAGTCGCTGGCCGTCATCGGCATCGTCACGCCGCTCTACTCCAGGTCCAGTTGGCCGGTCCTCACCCGGGCGCTCGACGAGGCCGAGAAGAACGGCACCGGGGACGCCCTGCTCCGGCTGGCCGACTCGTACAACGGCCGGGACGCCCAGGGCCACTACGGCACCCAGAGCCACGCCCAGCGCGCCGTCTCCTGCGCCGACAGCAAGCTCCGGCCGACCGCCGACGAGGCGCGGGCGCTGCTGCCGGAGTTCCGGAAGCTGTCCCCGGTGTTCGGCCCGTTCCTGGCGTGGGACACGGCCGGCTGGTGCGCGAAGTGGCCGGTGGCCGGGGAGCACGAGCACCCGGAGACGAGCGCCCCGGGCGCCGGGCCGGTGCTGGTCGTCGGCAACACCGGCGACCCGGCGACCCCGTACGAGGGGGCACGGCGGATGGCGGACTCGCTGGGCAAGGGCGTGGGCGTCCTGCTCACCAACAAGGGCGAGGGGCACGGCGCGTACGGCCAGAACTCCTGCGTGACCTCGGCCGTGGACGCGTACTTCCTCGACGGGAAGGTCCCCGAGGACGGCCGGACCTGCTCGTAGGGCTGTCATGGTGAAGGGGCCGGTCCGTACGGACCGGCCCCTTCACCATGACAGCGGATGTCTCAGTACACCGGCTTCTCGGGCTCGATCTGGTTGACCCAGCCGATGACGCCGCCGCCCACGTGGACCGCGTCGGCGAACCCGGCCGACTTGAGGACCGCGAGGACCTCGGCGCTGCGGACGCCCGTCTTGCAGTGCAGGACGATGCGCCTGTCCTGCGGGAGGTCCTGGAGGGCGTTGCCCATCAGGAACTCGTTCTTCGGGATCAGCTTGGCGCCGGGGATCGAGACGATCTCGAACTCGTTCGGCTCGCGAACGTCGATGATCTCGATCTTCTCGTCCGCGTCGATCCACTCCTTGAGCTGCTTGGGAGTGATCGTGGAACCGGCCGCCGCCTCCTGGGCCTCCTCGGACACGACGCCGCAGAAGGCCTCGTAGTCGATCAGCTCGGTGACGGTGGGGTTCTCGCCGCAGACCGCGCAGTCGGGGTCCTTGCGGACCTTGACCTGGCGGTACTGCATCTCCAGGGCGTCGTAGATCATGAGCCGGCCGACCAGCGGGTCACCGATACCGGCGAGCAGCTTGATGGCCTCGTTGACCTGGATGGAGCCGATCGAGGCGCAGAGCACCCCGAGCACCCCGCCCTCGGCGCAGGACGGCACCATGCCCGGCGGCGGCGGCTCCGGGTAGAGGCAGCGGTAGCAGGGGCCGTGCTCGGACCAGAAGACGGACGCCTGGCCGTCGAACCGGTAGATCGAGCCCCAGATGTACGGCTTGTTCAGCAGCACGGCCGCGTCGTTGACCAGGTAGCGGGTGGCGAAGTTGTCCGTGCCGTCCACGATCAGGTCGTACGCGGCGAAGATGTCCATCACGTTGTCGGCCTCGAGCCGCTCCTCGTGCAGGACCACGTTCACGTACGGGTTGATGCCCAGCACCGAGTCCTTGGCCGACTCGGCCTTGGAACGCCCGATGTCGGACTGGCTGTGGATGATCTGGCGCTGCAGGTTCGACTCGTCGACCTCGTCGAACTCCACGATGCCCAGCGTGCCGACACCGGCCGCGGCCAGGTACATCAGGGCCGGGGAACCGAGACCGCCGGCGCCTACACAGAGCACCTTCGCGTTCTTCAGCCGCTTCTGCCCGTCCATCCCGACATCCGGGATGATCAGGTGGCGGGAGTACCTGCGGACCTCGTCGACGGTGAGCTCGGCGGCCGGCTCGACCAGGGGTGGCAGCGACACAGGAACCTCAACAATGCAGGTGGTCGGTTTCTACGTACTTCGACTACGTACGGTTGTTCTTCCGGTAACACTGCCACGCCCCTCCTCATTCCGAGATACCAGGTCCGATCCGCGAGACGATTTCGTCCCAGTACCTGGGCAGCGCCGTGTAGGGGTCGTTCTGTCCGCGCCGGCCGTCCCGATCCGTGAAGAAGATCGTGCCCGCGCCCTGCCAGCGGGCGACCCGCATCGCCTCGTCCAGGTGGGTGCGCGGGACGCCGTGGACGAAGTGGGCGAACCGCTCCGGCGGGTAGGAGGCGGTCCACTCCGCCACCTGGGACCAGCGGTATTCGGTCCACCCCCCGTTGAAGGTGACGAGCTGGTCGGCGGCCTCGGCGTAGCCGGGGTACGGGTGGGTGCCCACCCCCAGCACCAGCGGCCCGCTCCCCTTCCCGTACGAGCGGTCGCCGTGCTCCAGGAACGTCGCGAGGGTACTGGTGAGCCGGCGCACCACCGGGAGGTGGCTCCGCTCGGCCGGGCAGCGGTCGAGGTAGAAGCCGTCGACCCGGTACCAGTCGAGGAAGCACTGGGCGTCGGCGATCAGCTCGGCGAAGAGGCGGCTGCCGTACGCCAGGTCGAGATGGCCCAACAGCCGTCCGCCGCCCGGCCGCGCGTCCGGTCCGTGTCCGCTCCCGTGCGCGTGGCGGAGCCGGCCCACGACCTCCAGGCACTGCGGGTCGGGGCGGGCGCCGGGGCCGTTGTCGATGTTCAGGACGGCCCAGTGCAGCGGGGTGCCGGGTCGGGCCAGCTCGGCCCATTCGGTCGGCGCGAGCAGCGGATGGGCGTACCCGGGCACCCCGAAGCCGAGCCGCCCGGCACCGCTGGTCCGGCGGGCGGTGCCGGGGCTGGTCAGATGCGGCACGCCGCCTCCATCCAGATGTCCGCGAGGGACTCCTCCAGATTGATCCGGGGCCGCCAGCCCAGCCGGTCGCGGGCGGTCCGGACATCGGCCTGCTGCCAGGCGCCGCACCCGTCCGGGTAGGGCGACGGCGTCGCCGAGAGGTGCTCGATCACCGACTCGTTGGAGCTGCGCGGGGCGCCGATGGGCAGCCGGGGCGGGGGCGCGTCCAGCTCGTGGAGTGCGCCGGCGAACCCGGCGACCCGGGCGAGGACGGCGGCGGCGTCCCGCAGGCGCACGGCGCGGCCGGTCCCGATGTTGACGACGCCCTGCGCGGCGGAGAGCGAGGCGGCGTGCACCGCGCGGGCGACATCGCGCACGTCCACGAAGTCGCGCTGCACGCCGAGGCCGCTGAGCTTCAGCTCGCCGTCGCCGGACTGCATGGCCCGGCGCATCGCCTCGGCCAGCCGCCCGAGCGGGGAGCCGGCCGGGGTGCCCGGCCCGACCGGCGAGAAGACCCGCAGCACCACCGCGTCGAGGCCGGAGCCGAGGACGAGTTCGGTGGCGGCGAGCTTGCTGACCCCGTACGGGCCGCCGGGGCGCGGGACGGCGTCCTCGGCCGTGGAGGAACCGGGCTGCGAGGGGCCGTACTCCGAGGAGCAGCCGAGCTGGACGAGCCGGGCGGTGCAGACACTGCGCCGCATCGCCTCGCAGACGGTGGCGACGGCGACGGTGTTGTGCCGGGTCAGGTCGCGGGCCCCGCCGCGGGTGGCGCCCGCGCAGTTGACGACGACTCCGGGGTGGACGGCGTCCAGGAAGCGGGTCAGCGCGCCGGGGCTGCCGCTGGCGAGGTCGAAGCGGACGTCGGCGTCGTCGCCGCGGCCGAGCGCCGTGAGGTGCACGGCGGGGTCGGCGAGCAGCCGGTCGGCCACGAAGCGGCCGAGGAAGCCATTGGCTCCGAGCAGCAGCACCCTCATCGCGCGCCCCCTCGGCGCCGACGGCCAGCTGCCGGGAAAGGGGGTTGGGGGGTCATGTCCGGTGTCTCCTAGGGATTGTGAGGCGTTGGAAGGGCGGTGACCCGCGGCGTCGGCTCCGCGGGGCAGGCATTGACGGTGTTCTGGCGTGGTGTGGGTTACGCGGCGACCGGGCCTTCGTCGACCGGCCGGGCGGTGCTGTGGGCGGATGCGCGGGAGAGGACTGCGGTGGCCGCGATCAGCAGCCCGAGCGCGGCTCCGCCGCAGGCGACGGCCGGTACGGCTCCGGTACCGGCCGTCAGGACGAGAAGGTCTACGGGGCGGGCCAGGAAGCGCAGTCCCGGCAGCCGCCCGGCCAGCACCAGTGCGGGGGCCAGCGCCTCGGCCGCACAGGCGGCGGCGAGCCCGCCGGTGGCGAGCCCGGGGAAGCCGTGCACGGCGAGCAGCCGGGCGGCCAGCAGCAGCAGTCCGAGCGCGCCCGCTCCGGCGTACGCCCCGCCGCCCCCGTACATCAGATGCGCGAGGGAGAGCAGGACGACGAGGGCGCAGAGGTGGAGGGCGACGGCCCCGAGGAGCAGGGGGCGCACGCCCGCGCCGAACTCCTCCAGGACCCGGCTGCCGATGAGCCTGCGGCGGGCGTGGACGGAGAAGAGGTGGGCGCACCAGGCGGCCGGGGCGACCGCGAGGGCCAGCCCCAGCAGGGGTGCGGGGGTGAGCGCCCAGGGGCCTTCGGGGCCGCCGCTGAGCACCTGGTCGAGGAGGGGCTGGCCGTACAGGACGTAGCCGAGGAGCCAGCAGGTGTACGCCGTGGCGGTGGCGGAGGGGCGGGCCCCGGTGCGCAGCGGGCCGCCGCGCAGGGCGAGCGCGAGCGCGGTGAGGACGGCGAGGGTCCCGGTGAGGCCGATGGCGAGCCGGATCCGGCCGTCGAGCGCGTCCGGGGCGAGGGCCAGCGCCCCCAGGGTCGCGGCGCAGGCGGCGCCCGGCAGGAGGGCGCGCAGCGTCCAGGCGGTACGGGGCGCGGTGTCGCGCGCCGGAGCTTCCGGCACGCCCGTGCGGCCGGTCGGCACGCCGGGCATCCGGGCGAAGAGCTCCTCGGCGAGCGAGAAGACGTCGCGGTGCCGGTAACGGGCGGCGGCGCGGTCGGTGACGCCGTGGGCTTCGAGCCCGGCGGCCAGCTCCAGCGGGTCGACGGCCCGTTCACAGAGCTCGCGGTGGCGGTGCATCAGCGAGCGCACCGGGTCGGCGGGGCCGCGTCGCCCGGCGGCGGCCCGGCGCGCCGGGTGTCCGGGGGCCGCGGTGTGGGCGATCTCGGGGGCGCGCGGGGCGGGGGCGGGGCCCGCGACGGGCCCGGCGGGGGCATCGGGGGTCTCGGGCGCACCGGTCGGGCCGTCCATGGTGGTTCCTCCGTGGTCGTCGCCGTCCGGGTCCCGGCGGGCGGGACCGCCCCGGCCCGCTCCGGTGCGCTCCGGGCCGGGGATCCACGGCCCCGGCTGTTCCGCTTCACGCATCGCGGCCACCCGCTCCCCGCGCCCCCGCGCAGACGGCCCGGGGCCCGGTGGCCCAGCTGGGCTTGCGGCCGGCGGGGGCCGGGCCGGTCCAGGTGTCCAGGACGTGTGCCTCCGGCGGGGTGGCGAACGGGCGGGGCCCGCCGTCGGCGCGCTCCGCCGCCTGTCCGCGCACCGGGGCCCGGGCGATCAGTTCCAGGTAGAGGCCGTGGAGGTCCGCGAGGTTCCGTTCCACGGTGAAGAGTTCGAGTGCGCGGGCGCGCGCCGCCGCACCGAGCCGTGCACGGCGCTCGGGGTCGCGCAGCAGCGCCAGGCAGGCACCGGCCAGCGCCCGCGGGTCGCGCGGCGGCACCACGAGCCCGGTGCCGCCGATGGTCTCGACGACCGCGCCGACGTCCGTGGAGACCGTGGCCCGGCCGCAGAACATCGCCGCGACGAGATCGGCGGGGAAGCCCTCCGCCACGCTGGACTGGACGACGACGCCGCCCGCCGCGTAGGCGTCGGCGGCCCCGGACGGACCGGCCCCGCCGGTCTCCTCGAAGGAGACCGGGGCCGCGCCGTCGGCGGCTCCGTCCGGGAACAGCCGGGCCGCGAGCGCCCGGCACCGCACGAGATGGCCCTCGCCCAGGGGGCCCGGTGGAGCCGTGGCGATGATCCGCAGCCGGGTCCCCGGCTCGGCCCCGCGCACCTCGGCGAAGGCGTGCAGCAGCGTCGTCAGATCCTTGGCGGGCTCGATCCGGCCGACCCAGACCAGGGTGTCGCCGGGGCCGCAGTCGTCGCGCTCGCCAAGCTCCGCGAAGTGGTCGGCGGCCATGCCGGGCCGGACCGTGCGGAGCTTCGCGGGGTCGGCGCCGCACCGCTCCTGCCAGCGGCGGGCGTGGACGGTGCCCGAGGTGACGATCGTGGCCCGCCGGTACACCTCGGTGGCCAGCCTGCCGTGGAAGCTCGCGAGGAGGGCGCGCGCCGGCGCGTTCAGCAGGGTGGAGCCGGCTGCGAGGTAGTGCTCCCGCAGCCGGGCGCCGTCCTCGCTGACCAGTAAGGGGGTCCGGAAGAAATGCCCGGCCAGCAGCCCGGGGAGGGCGGCGCCGCCGGAGGTCGCGTGGCAGAGGTCGACGGCGCCGAGGCCCCGTTCGTCGTACCAGTCCAGCGAGAGCGGGCGCAGCGCCCGGCCGAGCTCCCGGGCGAAGGCGAGGAGGTCCGGGACGGTGGCGCTCTGCACGGTGCGCGCGGTGCCCGGGGCCCGGCAGGCCGCTTCGAGTACCTGGACGGCGGCCTCGGAGCGCAGCGCCGGGGCGAGTCCGCCGTGTTCGCGGGCCAGTTCGGCCAGGCCGTACAGGCCGTCGGCGAACCGGGGGTCCGGGTCGGCGGGGCCCCGTACGGCGGTGTCGTCCTCGCCGCCCGCCGCGCAGACCGCGGCCACGAGGTCCGCGAGCCGGTCCGTGAACCACTGCCGCTCGCGGCGGCCGTACGGGCGGGCGGTGCCGCCCGTCGCCATCCGGGCGAGCAGTCCCTTCGGGGCCCGGGGCCCGGGGCGGTGCCCGTCGTCGGCCCACAGCGGCGCCGTGCGCACCCGGCCCCCGTGCTCCGGGAACGGGCCGCGCACCTCCTGCTCCACCGAGCGGACCAGCGCGAAGAGGTCGAACTCGTGCTGCGGGAGCCCGCGCACCAGCCGGTCGCACCATGCCCCGGACTCACCGGTCGCACAGGGATGACCACCATCGGTGAGTAGCCCGATCCGCACGAGTGCACCTCCGTTCTCCCTCGTGGGTGTCCACCGGAAAAAACGGCGGCTCACAGCGGGAAGAAGGTAAGCGCATACGCCGGTGGTGGGGGGGGGGGGGGGGGGGGGGCCCCCCCCCCCCCGGGGGGCCCCCCCCCCCCCACCCCCCCACCCGCGCCGCGGGGTGGGGGGGGGGGGGGGGTGGCCGGGGGGGCGGCCGCCGGCCCCCCCCG
>NZ_JBIBUU010000017.1:122101-172501 GCF_043079735.1 Streptomyces sp. NPDC015144
CCCACCCGCCCGTGGGCCCCGCGGTGCGCCCGGGGGGGGGCCCCCCTAAAAACCCGGCGGCACCCCGGGGCAATATTTTAGGCCAACCCCCGGGGGGGGGGGGGGGGGGGGCCCCCCCCCACCACCGAAAGGGGTGAACCGTCGTAACTTTCCCGCCCTGACAACGTTCTGTTGTGCTGGGCGTACGGAAGGTCACGGGGCGTCAGGCAGCGGCCAGCTCCTTGCGGGCCGCGCGGCGCACGGCCGCCAGCGCCGGGTCGAGCGCGGGCACGGCCGCGAGCAGCTGCCGGGTGTAGGGGTCCTTCGGGTCCCCGTAGACCTGGTCCACCGTGCCCTGTTCGACGATCCGGCCGCGCCGCATGACCACGACCCGGTCGCTGACCTGGCGGACGACGGCGAGGTCGTGGGCGATGAAGACCAGGGCGAGCCCCAGTTCCCGCTGGAGCCGGGCCAGCAGCGCGGTCACCTGGGCCTGGGTCGTCACGTCGAGCGCGGAGACGGCCTCGTCGCAGACGATCAGCTCCGGCTCGGCGGCCAGCGCGCGGGCGATCCCGACGCGCTGGCGCTGCCCGCCGCTGAACTCGTGGGGGTAGCGGTCGTAGCCTTCCGGGTCGAGTCCGACGCGGGTCAGCAGCTCGCCGACCCGGGCCCTGATCGCCTTCTCGTCGCGCCGGCCGGCGGCCCGCAGCGGGTCGGCGACCGACTCACCGACCGAGCGGCGCGGGTTGAGCGAGGAGACCGGGTCCTGGAAGACCATCTGCACCCGGGCGTCGCGGGTGAGCCGGCCCGAGGTCGGCTCCAGCAGCCCGACGAGCATCCGGCCGAGGGTGGTCTTGCCGCTGCCGCTCTCGCCGACGACGCCGAGGGTCTCACCGCGCCGCACGGCGAGCGAGACCCCGTCGACGGCGGTGAACGCGCCCTTCCCCCGGCCGAAGACCTGCCGTACGTCGACGGCCTCGACCAGCACGTCGGCGTTCGGGTCCGGCTTCCTGGCACTGTCGGCGTTCTGGTCCGGCTCCGCGAGGTCGCGGAGGCCCCCGACCGGCACCTCGGCGTCGGCCGTCGGCTTCGCGTCGGGAGCGGGGCGCTCCCCCGTCACCCGGGGCACCGCCGCCAGCAGTTCCCGGGTGTACGGCTCGCGCGGGGCCACCAGCACCCGGCCCACCGGGCCCCGTTCCACCGCCCGCCCGGCGCGCATGACCAGCACCTCGTCGACGGACTCGGCCGCCACGCCCACGTCGTGGGTGACCAGCAGCAGCCCCATCCCCGTCTCCCGGCGCAGCCCGTGCAGCAGGTCCAGGATCTGGGCCTGCACGGTGACGTCGAGGGCGGTGGTGGGCTCGTCGGCGATGAGCAGCCGGGGTTCGCAGGCCAGGGCCATCGCGATCAGCGCCCGCTGGCGCATCCCGCCGGAGAACTCGTGCGGCCGGGACCGGGAGCGCCGGGCGGCGTCGGGGATGCCGACCCGGTCCAGCACCTCCACCGCACGGGCCCGCGCGGCCCGCCGGGATGCCTTGTTGTGGACCCGGTACACCTCGGCGATCTGGTCGCCGACCGCGTAGTACGGGTCGAGCGAGGAGAGCGGGTCCTGGAAGACCATCGCGGCCCCGGCGCCCCGCAGGGCCCGCAGCTCCGCGTCGCTCGCGGCGGTCACGTCCACCCCGGCGACCCGGATCGAGCCGGTGACCTTGGCGCCGGTGCCCCGGTGCAGTCCGAGCAGGGCGTACGCCGAGGCGCTCTTGCCGGAGCCGGACTCGCCGACCACCCCGAGCGCCCCGCCGGGCTCCAGCGAGAACGACAGCCCGTCCACCGCCCGTACGTCGCCGAACGAGACGGACAGATCGGAGACTTCGACCAGGCTCATGCCAGCACCACCCGTCGGTCGGCCATCGCCTGGAGGATGTCGGCGACGGTATTGGCGAGGACGACGAAGAACCCGGTGACGAGCACCAGCCCCACGACGACCGGAAGGTCCACGTGCTTCACGGCGTCGACCAGTTCGCGGCCGACCCCCGGGATCCCGAAGAGCGATTCGGTGAGCACGGCACCGCCGAACATCGAGCCGATGTCCAGCGCGCCGAGCGCGATCACCGGCCCCAGCGCGCCGCGCAGCGCGTGCCGCCCGACGAGCGCCCGCTCGCCGACCCCGTACGCCCGGAAGGTCCGCACATGGTCCTCGGCCAGGGTCTCCAGCATCGAGGCCCGGGTCATCCGGGCGTACGGCGCCGCCGACACCAGGGCCAGCGAGATCCACGGCAGCAGCAGGTTCCACGCCCACTGCTCCGGGTCCTCGGTGAACGGCACGTAGTCCGGGAAGGGCAGGATCTGGAGCGCCGTGACCAGGACGATGATCAGCAGCAGCCCGATGACGAAGACCGGGGTGGCCATCCCGGCGAGGGTGATCCAGGTGAGGAAGCGCTCGGTGAGCCGGCCCCGCCGCCACACCGAGAGCAGCCCGGTGCCGACGCCCAGCAGCATCCACAGCACGAAGGCGCCCAGCGCGAGCGAGGCGGTGGCCGGGAGCTTGGCCAGGATCAGCTCGGTGACCTGCTGGTCGCTCTGGTAGGAGAGCCCCAGGCACGGCGCCTGGCAGTGCAGCACACCGGTGCCGGTCGAGTAGTCGCGGCCCGCGAAGAGCCCCTGGAGGAAGTGCGCGTACTGCGTGTACAGCGGGTCCCCGAGGTTCAGTTGCTCGCTGACCTGGGCGACCTGGGCGGGCGAGCAGCGCGGTCCGCAGGCGATCTGCGCGACGTTGCCGGGGGCGACGTAGAAGGCGGCGTAGACGACGACGCTGAGCACGAACAGGACGAGCACCGCCCCGCCGAGCCGTCTGAGCAGGAACCACTTCACGCGTCGGCCTCCTTCTTCCGGCCGGTGCCCACCCGCAGCCGGGACTCGGCGCGCGGGTCGAGCGCGGTGCGGACGCCCTCGCCGAGGACGGTCAGCGCCAGCACGGTGATGAAGAGCAGCAGCGCGGGGATGAGCAGATAGGTGGGTGCCGCCTGGTACCAGGTGTCGGCGTCGCTGAGCATCTGCCCCCAGGACGGGGTGGGCGGTTTGATGCCCACGCCGAGGAAGGACAGGGCCGCCTCGACGACGATGTTGCCCGGGAAGAGCAGCACGGCGTACGTGATGACCGGGGCGGCCAGCGAGGGGAGCAGTTCGCGCCGGGCGATCTGCCAGGAGCCCCAGCCGCTGAGCCGGGCGGCGGCGACGTGGTCGCGCGATTTCAGCGACAGGGTCTGGGCGCGCACGATCTTCGAGATGCCGGACCAGCCGACCAGGCCGATGATCACGGCGATCAGGACGGGGCGGGGGAAGCCGGCGGGTACGACGGCGAGCGCGCCGAGCGCGATCACCATGACCGGCAGCGCGACCACCACGTCGGTGACCCGGCTGAGCAGTTGGTCGACGAGGCGGTTGCCGAGCCCGGCGGCGAGACCGACGGCGACGCCGATGACCACCTGGAGCAGGGTGGCGGCCAGCGCGACGCCGAGCGAGACCCGGGCCCCGTACACGACCCGGGCGAACAGGTCGCGTCCGGTGAGCGGTTCGACGCCGAGCCAGTGCTCGGCGCTCATCCCGCCGAAGGAGCCGAGCGGCACCCCGCCGGTGGCGGAGTCGACGAGGTCCGGGTGGTACGTGGTCGGGTCCTGGCCCTCGACGGCGGCGAGCAGCGGGGCGGCGAGCGCGGCCAGGACGAGCAGGGCGACGACGGCCGCGGCCACCAGCGCCGAGGGCCGGGCGCGCAGCCGCCGCCAGAACGGACGGGCCCCGGAGGCGGGGGCCGCCACGGCCCCCGCCTCCTCGGCCGCGGATACGTCGGCCATGGTTACTTGACCGCTACCTGCGAGATGTCGAGGACGCCGGTCCAGTCGCTGATCACGACGTTCTTGATGTCCTCGCCGTACAGGCGCTTGTAGACCGGGTGGAAGAGCGGCACGGTCAGGGCCTGCTCACCGACCTTCTCGTCCAGGGCGCCCCAGCGCTTCGCGGCGGCCTCGAGGTCGGTCAGCTTGTTGATCTCGTCGATCTCCTTGTTGACCGCGGGGTCGTTGAGCTGGCCGGAGTTGAAGTTGTAGCCGGCCCTGACGATCTGCCGGCCGTCGAAGATCGGCGCGAAGAACGGGCCGCCGGACGGCCAGTCGGCGCCCCAGCCGCCGAGGAAGAAGCCGGGCTCGCTCTTCACGTTGTAGACGGTGTCGGAGTAGTCGTTGCTCTCCAGGCCCTTGAGCCGGACGGTGATGCCGGCCTTCTTCAGGGCCTCCTGGAGCGCGGTGGCGATCTCCGGGCCGGTGGCGAAGTCCTTCTCGTTGGAGTGGGTGAGGGTGACGGTCAGCCCGTCCGGGTGGCCGGCCTCCTTCAGCAGCTCCTTGGCCTTGGCGGCGTCGCCGTTCTTCCCGGCCGGAAAGTGGTCGTACGGAGTGTGGCCGAAAGCCGCCTGCGCGGGCAGGAAGGTGGTGGCGGGTTCGGCGAGCGAGGAGCCACCGGCCGCGTTGATCACGGAGGAGCGGTCCACGGCGTAGGCGATGGCCTGACGCACCTTCGGGTCGTCGAAGGGCTTCACCTTCGGGTTGAAGGCGATGTAGTTGGTGTAGCCGAAGTGTCCGGTGCCGACGCGGGCGGCGAGCTTCTTGTCGCCGGTGACCTTGGCGAGTTCGGCCGGGCCGAGGTTGGTGTCGGTGGTGACGGCGGCGGCGTCGGCGCCCTGCGAGGCGGAGAGCCGCTGGTTGATGACGGCGGAGTCGAGCCCGGAGCGGACGTCGATCCGGTCGGGGTAGGCCTTGCGCTGGTCGTCGGTGGCGGCCGACCAGTGCGGGTTGCGCTCCAGGACGAGCCGCTCGCCGTCGCCCTCGTTGCGCACCACCTTGTACGGGCCCGAGGAGACCGGGTGCTCCTCGTACTTGGTGCCGGTGTCCTTGGCCTTCGGCACCGGGGTGGTCTGGGTCTGGGTGGCCAGGAAGGGGAATTCGCCCTCCGGCTTGTCGAGGTGGAAGACGATGGTCTTCTCGTCGGGCGTCTCGATCGAGTCGAGGCCCTTCTTGTCCTTGTACGGGCCCTGGTAGTCGGCCCCGCCGATGAGCCAGTCGCGCAGGTAGGGGGCGCCGCCGGAGAGTTCGGCGGCGAAGGAGCGCTCGATGCCGTACTTGATGTCGGCGCTGGTGATCGGGGTGCCGTCCTCGTACTTCAGCCCGTCCTTGAGCGTGTACGTCCACACCGTGGCGTTCTTGCTGGGGCGGCCCAGGTCGGTCGCGAGGTCGGGGACGACCTTGGCACCGGCCGCGCCGTCGGCCCGGTTGCGGGTGGTGAGCGTACGGAAGACCAGGGACGGGACGTTGCCGCCGCCGGAGGTGTAGAGCCGGGCGGGGTCGAAGTCCGACTGGGGCTTGCTGTTGAGGACGGTGAGCGTGCCGCCCTTCGCCGGCTTCCCGGCCGCTCCGGCACCGCTGTCGCCGCCCTTCTTGTCCTCGGGCCCGCAGGCAGCGACACTCGCGGCGACGACGAGTACGGCGGTGGCCGCTGCCACGCGGCGCGATATGACGGACGGTTGACGCATCGGAAGATGACCTCTCGGACGTACTGCCTGAAAACGGGAGAAAACAAGTCCGCGCGGGCAGCGGCGAGAGGGCGGCCGGAGGGCCGTGGAGGGCCGGGGGGACACCGGTGGCTGCCGCGCCTGCGGACGGAGGGGTCCGGCGCGGCGGCACCACGGGGCGGGACGGGCCCCTCAGGGCCGGACCGCGGGCGGACGCGCGCTCGGACGGGCGTCAGCAACAGTGGATGTCGGCGACACTGTGCCCGGTCACGCCGATGAGCGCCAGTTCGATGACTGCGCGATCGGGGAGGACGGGGCCGTGTGACATGCCGAGAAATATGGTGGAGCGCCCAGATGATGTCAACGCGATTCGAGACGGCGATCTCAATATGCGGACAGAACAGGGGCGTGTGCAGCCGTTACTCCGAGTACGGCGAGAAGGCGCGGACGGTCCGGAAGTGGGCCCGCGGCGTCCGCGGACCCACCCGGCGCGGCGTCAACCCTTGGGGTACACCCAGGAGTTGGGGCGGCACTTGATGCCGTCGATGTCCAGCGACTTGGTCTGCTGCTGCATCACCGGGGCGAGCGCCCCGGGCGTGCGGCAGCTCACATGGTTGTGTCCCAGCCGGTGGCCCACCTCGTGGTTGATCAGCATCCGGCGGTACGCGAGGAGCTTGTCCGGCCCGAAGGTCGACGAGCCCTGCGCCCAGCGGTAGGCGTTGATCATGACGCGCTCGGTCGCCGCGGAGTCGCAGCTCACGTTGTCCACGGTCGTGTCCAGCCCGGACTTGGCGCACCAGTCGCCGGTGGTCCCGGGGCTGGCCAGAGTGATCACGAAATCGGTGTGGCCGGTGGAGACCCGCTCGAAGGTCATCGCCCCGTCGTGCGCCCAGCTGCGGTCGTCGTTGAGCGTCTCCTGGACGGCCCGCGCGAAGAGCGCGGTGTCGAGACCGAGCCCCTTCTCGACGTCTATCCGGTAGCGGTACGTGCGGCCGCGCCCGGGGGCCTTCGCCTTACCGGGCACGGTCTCGAACTTCCCGGACGCCTTGAGCTTCGGGTCCAGCGGATAGGCCCTGGCCATCTTCTCGGCGTACGAGAGCGGCTTGACCGCGGCCTCCTGCGGGGTCGGCGTTCCCCGGCCGTCCGAGCGGGAGGCACCGTCGGCGCCGCCCCGGTCGACGCCGGAGGGCTGGGCGGCGCTGCTCCTGGACCCGTCGTCCTGGGCGACCTGCCCGGCGACGACCACCGCGAGCACGGTGGTCACCGCGGCGGCGGCGATCCCGGCGAAGGCCCGGCCCTTGCCCCCCTTGTCGCCCTTGGCCGGGGCGTCGTCCGAGGGCGGGGGCGGCTCCTCGTCCCACTCACCGACCGAGGCGTACGGATCGGCGGGGCGGGCCGGGGGCAGGGAGGTCCCGCGCGGCGCGGCCGGTGCGTCGAACGCCTCGACGAACTCGCGCCGCGGTCCCGGTATCAGCGGCCGGGTACCGGTCGGCGGCTGCCCCGGGGCCGTGCGCCGGGCCGGGGGGCGCGGTGCGGCGGGTCCGGCCCCGTCGGCCCGGAGACGGGGCTGCGGGCCGGTGCCCCAGCCGCCGCCCGGCTCGTGCTGCTCGGGGTGGCCGCCGCGCACCTGGCCGGTCTGCTGGAACGGGTCGTGTCCCCCGGAACCGGCCGGTGCGTCCGCCTCCGCCGGCTTGCGCCGACGCCCACTGCCGGGGACCGGCGATCCGGTCGCCCCCCGCTCGCCGTCCGCCTCCGCGGCGGCGGCCTCGCTCTCGGACCCCGAGGGTCCGGGGCCCTTTCGACTATGTCGTCCCACGCCCCGGATCAGCTCCCGCCGCGTTCGTCCAGCAGTTCCCGGAAGGCCTGGGCGACCGCCTCCGGGTACTCCATCATCGCCACGTGCCCCGCGTCGGGCAGCGTCAGCAGCCGCGCGTCCCGGAAGGCCGCGGACGCCTTGCGTGCCATCCGGTACGAGACGAGCTGGTCCCGTCCGCCGTACACCAGCAGGGTCGGTGCGAGCACCCGCTCGGCCTGGCGCCACAGTCCTTGCTGCCCCCCGAGCGTGTACGCATCGACAATGCCACGTGCCGAGCGCGCCATCGCGTCCCAGAAGTACGGCAGCGCGATCCGGCGTTCCATTTCGGCCACCGCGTCCCGGAAGCCGGCCTCGGTGACCCGGGACGGGTCCCCGTAGCAGAGCGCCATCACGCCGCGGGTGCGGTCCTCCGCCGTCCAGTCCCGGGACATCCGGGCGAACAGGGCGGCGATCCCGGGCACCGCGAGCAGCCCCGTCGGCACGGCCGTCCGCTGCACCCGGAGTTCGGGCAGCGCGGGCGAGACCAGCGTGAGCGTGCGCACCAGGTCGGGCCGGACGGCGGCGACCCGGGTGACCACGGCGCCGCCGAGCGAATTGCCGAAGAGGTGGACCGGGCCGCGCTCGGCCGCGTCGAGGAGGCGGATCACGGCGCGGGCGTGGCCGGTGACCGAATAGTTGCCGTCGTCGGGCGGCGGGGAGTCGCCGAAGCCCGGGAGGTCGACCGCCTCGCCGTCCACCACGTCCTGGAGCAGCGGCATCAGCGCCGACCAGTTGAGCGAGGAGCCGCCGAGCCCGTGCACATAGAGCGCGGGCGGCAGCCCGGTCCGCCCGGCGGGCCGGGACCGGACGGTCAGCGTCAGCCCGGGAAGGGTGACGGACCGCAGCTCCTCCTCCGCACCCCCGTCGGCACCGGGCGTCGGGGACACCGCGGCGGTAGCGGCACGGACTCCCGGCAGCTCGGTCGAAGACATGCGGCAATGTTACGAGACGATCACACCTCGATTCATGTGTTCGCGGTCACAGGCACCCCATGGCGGACCGCCGGGACAGCTCCTACGCTCGAAGGCGAGGAAGGGAGTCACCCATGACGGTCGACCCCAGCGACCCGGAGACCTTCGCGGACGTGCAGCCGGACGAGCCGGACCAGGAGACCCCCCGCGCGGACGCCGCCGAGCAGCGCGCCGATCTCCAGCAGCGGGACGACGAACCGCTCACGGACGTGGACCCGGACGCCGCGAACGAGGCGGACGCGGTGGAACAGACCCGCGTCGTGGCACAGGATGAGGACGATTACCGCTGATACAAGCTGTTTTGTCCCGGTGGCCGGGGAATCCATGGCTACCGCAGCCGTCCGGTCCATGAAATTCTGCGTCCGCGCCACGCATGGCCGGGTTACCCAAAAGTACGATGGCCGCAGGGCGCAGCGTGTACGGAAGGGCTGAGTCAGATCACACACTTGGGAGGCGGCGTGACAGCCATCGAGCAGACCGAGGCGGCGCGCCCGCGGGGCACTCGCCTGCCTCGCCGCGCCCGACGCAACCAGCTGCTGGGCGCCGCGCAGGAAGTCTTCGTGGCGCAGGGTTACCACGCCGCCGCGATGGACGACATCGCCGAGCGGGCCGGGGTCAGCAAGCCGGTGCTCTACCAGCACTTCCCCGGAAAGCTGGAGCTCTATCTGGCCCTGCTCGACCAGCACTGCGAGTCGCTCCTCCAGGCGGTCCGCACGGCCCTGGCCTCGACCACCGACAACAAGCTCCGGGTCGCCGCGACGATGGACGCCTACTTCGCGTACGTCGAGGACGAGGGCGGCGCCTTCCGGCTGGTCTTCGAGTCCGACCTGACCAACGAGCCCGCGGTGCGCGAGCGCGTGGACCGGGTGTCGTTGCAGTGCGCGGAGGCGATCTCCGACGTCATCGCCGGGGACACGGGGCTCTCCAAGGACGAGTCCATGCTGCTCGCGGTGGGCCTGGGCGGTGTCTCCCAGGTCGTGGCCCGCTACTGGCTCTCCAGCCGGTCCGCCATTCCGCGCGACACCGCGGTCCAGCTGCTGACGTCCCTGGCCTGGCGGGGCATCGCCGGTTTCCCGCTGCACGGCATCGAGCAGCACTGACGCGGGCCGCCCGGCGCGGCCGCCGTCCGTGTTCGCTGCGGGCGTTGCCCGCCGACGCCGACGGCCCCGCTCAGCGGGCTAATGTGTGGTGCGTACGGCGCGGCTCACCGCGCAGGGACTGACCGTCGGAGGGACATAGCCGTGGAGGTCAAGATCGGGGTGCAGCACTCGCCCCGCGAGATCGTTCTGGAGAGCGGGCTTTCCGCCGAAGAGGTCGAGAGCACCGTCGCAGAGGCGCTCAACGGCAAGGCGCGGCTGCTCAGCCTCACGGACGAGAAGGGCCGCAAGGTCCTGGTGCCGGCCGACCGGATCGCCTACGTGGAGATCGGCGAGCCCACCGCGCGGCGCGTGGGATTCGGCGCGCTGTAGACCACGCGCTCCGAGCGACGGACGGGCGGCGGCCCGGTGGGACGACCACCGGGCCGCCGCCCGTCCGCGTGCGTACCGCGGGTCCGCGGCGCGCGGCGGGATTCCGGTTGCGGAGGCGGCGCGGAGGAGGGTTGCGTTCCGGCCACCTCGGGTAGGACCACCAACGACCGTATCCGGGGGTCCGTCCGGCACGAACGCGCCGGTCGCCCCCTGACCGCCCCGCTATCCGCGAGGTGATCCACCGTGATCCTGGAACCGCTCGGCGCCGTCGCCCTCGGGCTCGTTCTCGCCTGGCTGGCGCTCCGCTCACTGCCCGATCGACTGCCGTCCCGCCGCACCGTCCTCACCACCGGCGCGCTGGGCGCGCTGTTCGGTGTCTACCTCATGCATTCGATGCTGGGGCCGGGCCATGCCGTGGCCGCGCTGATCGGCTCGGCGCTGATCGGAGCCGTGACGCTCTCCCTGCTGATCCGTCCGCGCAGTCAACGGCTGAGCCGATCAGCGGCGGCCTGAGGCCGGCCCGCCGGCCGGCCCCGGCGGACCGCCTACGCCGCGAGTCCGAGCGCGGCCATGCGCTTGGTGTGTGCCTCGGTGATCCGCGAGAACATCCGCCCGACCTCCGCGAGGTCGAAGCCGTCGGCCACACCGCCGACGAGCATCGTCGAGAGCGCGTCGCGGTCGGCCACCACGCGCTGGGCCTGGGAGAGCGCCTCGCCCATCAGCCGGCGGGCCCACAGCGCGAGCCGGCCGCCGACGCGCGGCTCGGCCTCGATCGCGGCGCGCACCTTCTCCACGGCGAAGTTGCCGTGTCCGGTGTCGTCGAGCACGGCGAGGACCAGCGAGCGGGTGTCGGAGTCGAGCCGGGCGGCGACCTCGCGGTAGAAGTCGCTGGCGATCGAGTCGCCGACGTACGCCTTGACCAGGCCCTCCAGCCAGTCCGACGGCGCGGTCTGGCGGTGGAAGTCGTCGAGCGCCTTGGCGAACGGCTCCATCGCGGCGGTCGGGTCCGTCTCGATCTCGGCCAGCCGCTCGCTGAGCCGCTCGAAGTGGTGGAATTCGGCGGAGGCCATCTTCGCCAGCTCCGCCTTGTCGGTCAGCGTCGGCGCGAGCTTGGCGTCCTCGGCAAGCCGCTCGAAGGCCGCCAGTTCCCCGTACGCGAGCGCTCCCAGCAGGTCCACGACGGCTGCCCGGTACTGCGGGTCCACCGACGCGGTGGCCCAGTCCTGGGCGGCGATTCCGGTGGGTTCGGGGGTTTCAGTGGCGTTGTCAGGCGTCTCCATGGAGCGCAGAATAGCCCGCCCGGAGGTGTGTGGAAGGGCCCGGCCAACCAGTGACATCACACCGTTCCGATGAATTCGCCCAACACACATGCGCGAATCCGAGGTACAGTGGTATTGCGCCTACTGAGTATTTTGGACGTACCGGTGGCGTGAAAAAGGTGAAAACGAATGAGGATGCCCGGTCGGTGGCCCGATCGGCTCCGACCCGACAGCCCTCCGCGCGAGTCGTGCGACACGTACGACCGCAGATGAGGGACCCCCTCAGCGGCACGAGCGCTCGAGCGACGGCAGTGGTCCCGCGCCACCCGGCCCATCCGCGGCCGGATGACCCATACCGGCGTGGTACGACCCCCAGCGTTCGCCTCGGGCCGCGTCTCACAGAAGAGGCAGCACCCTGACTACGTTCCGTGACCTCGGGATTCTTCCCGAGACAGCCGAGGCCCTCGAAGCCGTCGGCATCGTGTCCCCGTTCCCCATCCAGGAGATGACGCTTCCCGTCGCGCTCTCCGGTTCCGACGTCATCGGGCAGGCCAAGACCGGCACGGGCAAGACTCTCGGTTTCGGTCTGCCGCTGCTGGAGCGCGTCACCGTCCCGGCCGACGTCGAGGCCGGGCGGGCCGCGCCCGAGGAGCTGACCGAGGCGCCGCAGGCGCTGGTCGTCGTCCCGACCCGTGAACTCTGCCAGCAGGTGACCAACGACCTGCTGACCGCCGGCAAGGTCCGCAACGTCCGCGTGCTCGCGATCTACGGAGGCCGGGCGTACGAGCCGCAGGTCGAGGCGCTCAAGAAGGGCGTCGACGTGATCGTCGGCACCCCGGGCCGCCTGCTCGACCTGGCCGGCCAGCGCAAGCTCGACCTCTCGCACGTCCGCGCCCTGGTGCTCGACGAGGCCGACGAGATGCTCGACCTGGGCTTCCTGCCCGACGTCGAGAAGATCATCACCATGCTTCCGGCGAAGCGGCAGACGATGCTGTTCTCGGCGACCATGCCGGGCGCGGTCATCGGTCTCGCCCGCCGCTACATGTCGCACCCGACGCACATCCGCGCCACCTCGCCGGACGACGAGGGCGCGACCGTCGCGAACATCTCGCAGCACGTCTACCGGGCCCACTCGATGGACAAGCCGGAGATGGTCTCCCGCATCCTCCAGGCCAACGGCCGGGGCCTCGCGATGATCTTCTGCCGCACCAAGCGCACCGCGGCCGACATCGCCGAGCAGCTGGAGCGGCGCGGCTTCGCGTCCGGCGCGGTCCACGGCGACCTCGGCCAGGGCGCCCGCGAGCAGGCGCTGCGCGCCTTCCGCAACGGCAAGGTCGACGTGCTGGTCTGCACCGACGTCGCGGCCCGCGGCATCGACGTCGAGGGCGTGACCCACGTCATCAACTACCAGTCGCCCGAGGACGAGAAGACCTACCTGCACCGCATCGGCCGGACCGGCCGCGCGGGCGCCAAGGGCATCGCGATCACGCTGGTCGACTGGGACGACATCCCGCGCTGGCAGCTGATCAACAAGGCACTCGAACTCGACTTCAACGACCCGGTGGAGACCTACTCCACCTCGCCGCACCTCTTCGAGGAGCTGGACATCCCGGCGGGTACCAAGGGTGTGCTGCCGCGTTCCGAGCGGACCCGGGCGGGGCTGAAGGCCGAGGAGATCGAGGACCTGGGCGAGACGGGCGGCCGGGGCCGCAAGTCCGCGGCGTCCGCCGCGCCCGCCGCACGCGAGGAGCGCGCGCCGCGTACGCCGCGTCAGCGCCGTCGCACCCGGGGCGGCTCGGCCGTCGCCGCCGAGGACGCCACCGCCGCCGCTCCGGCTCCGGCCGAGGCCGCGCCCGCCGACGCCCCGGCGGAGCCGCGTACCCCGCGCCGCCGTCGCCGTACCCGGGTCTCCGCCGCACCGGAGGCCGCGGCCGAGGTGGTGCTGAACACGGTCGAGGCCGTGATCGAGGTGGAGCCGCAGACCGCCGCGGCGCCGGAGCCGGCCGCCGAGGAGGCCCCCGCGGCCAAGCCGCGCCGCCGCCGCACCCGTGCGGCCAAGCCGGCCGAGACCGAGGTCGACTTCCAGATCGCGCCCGCCGCCGAGCCGGCCGCCCCGGCGCAGACGGTCACCAAGCCGCGTCGCCGCCGGGTCGTCAAGCCCGCCGAGGACGAGGTCGACTTCCAGATCGCGCCGATCTCCGAGCCGGTCCAGGAGAGCAGGCCGCGCCGCCGTACCCGTGCGGCCGCCAAGCCGAAGGCGGAGGTCGTGGTCGAGGCCCCGGCCGCCGAGGGCGAGGCGAAGCCGCGCAGGCGCCGGGCGCCGCGTGCGGCCGCCGCCAAGACCGAGGGCTGAGCCGCACCACCGCTCCGCCCCGATACGCCGGACGGGCCCGAGGGACGACCTCGGGCCCGTCCGGCGTTTCCGGCGCCCTCCCGCCCGGCCTCCCCGGCGCACCGCGGCATACCCTCCTCCCATGAGCCGGCCGCACACCTTCACCCCGCCCCCCTGCGCCCACGCCCGTCAGCTCCGCACCCCGCGCGGCGACTTCGCGGTGCTGGACGCCTCGCCGAGCGGCGCCGTGCGCGGCACCGCCCTGCTGCTGCCCGGGTACATGGGCAGCAAGGAGGACTTCGTCGCGCTGCTCGAACCGCTCGCGGCCGCCGGGTACCGCACCGTCGCGGTGGACGGCCGCGGGCAGTACGAGACCCCGGCCGGTACGGACCGTCCGGAGGAGTACGCCCAGGGCGAGCTGGCCCTGGACGTACTGGCCCAGGCCACCGCGCTCGGCTCCGACGGGGCGGGCACCGTCCATCTGCTCGGGCATTCGCTCGGCGGCCTGATCGCCCGCGCCGCGGTGCTGCTCGACGCCGCGCCGTTCCGTTCCCTGACGCTGATGTCGTCGGGGCCCGCCGCCGTCGTGGAGGACCAGCGGCGCAAGACGAAGGTGCTCGGCGACGCCCTCGCGACGATGAGCATGGCCCGGGTGTGGCAGGCGATGCGCGCCCTCGATCCGCCGGAGGACACGGTCTCGGGCGGCGAGGCGCTGCGTCGGCGCTGGCTGCTGAACCGGCCCGCCCAGCTGATCGCCACCGGCCGTCAGCTGGCGACCGAGCCGGACCGGGTGGCCGAGCTGGCCGCCCTGGACCTGCCAGTCCATGTGCTCTCCGGGGAGAGCGACGACACCTGGCCGGTGCCGGTGCTCGACGAGATGGCGGTCCGGCTCGGCGCGCACCGTACCCGGATCACCGGCGCCGGGCACTCCCCCAACACGGACCGCCCGGCGCCGACGGCCGCCGCCCTCGCCGCGTTCTGGGACGGCCGGTAGGGCGGCGCTCCCCCGGAGCCCTCAGTACTGCGACTGGAGGTGCTGCCAGAAGCCGTCGCGCAGCGCCCGGCGCAGGTGCGCGTGGCCGCGCAGCGAGTGCTGGAGCAGCCGTTCGGCCTCGACCAGCAGGTCCTGGTCGACGGAGCCGGGCAGATAGGGGTGGCCGGGCAGCAGGTCGGCGAGGGATTCCCGGCCCCGGGCGGCCAGCCAGGCCGCGGCGATCTGCGCGCCGACGAAGCGGACGTCGTCGCGCGGCGGCGCCGGGGTGTCGTCCTCGAAGGTGGTGACGGGCCGTCTGGTGACGTACGGGCGGCAGAAGTCCAGGTCGAAGGTGCGCTGGCTGTCGACCTCCCAGAGCAGCGGTTCGGCCTGGTTGCGCCCCTCCCCGGCCTCGATGCCCCACAGGTGCACCCGAGCGCCGTACCCCTGCGCCGCCTCCACCGCGGAGACCAGGTCCTCGTCGCCGCCGACCAGGGCCGCGTCGCTGATGGCACGGTGGCGGGCGAGCGATTCGAGGTCGGTGCGGATGAGCGAGTCGACGCCCTTCTGCTGGTTGTTGGCGTTGAGGTTGCCGAGTCTGACCTTGACGTCGGGGAGTTCGGCGATGGACTGCTGCTCGACGGTGTGGATGCGCCGTCTGGCTCCGTCGTACCAGTAGACGCGGAGCAGTCTGCTGTCGGCGAAGATCGTCCGGGCCTTGTCGATGAAGGCCTCGATCATTCCCTCCGCGTCGAGGTCGAAGGAGCGGCGGTCCTCGGTACCGGTGACGAGCAGTCCGGCCGCGGCGTAGACGTAGCCCGCGTCGACGAAGATCGCGTGGGTCGAGGGCGTTCGCGACACCTCGGCAAGCACGCGTTCGAGCAGCTCGTTGGTGCGGTCCAGCCGCTCGCGGATCTCTTCGTCGTTCATCCGCGCCTCGTCGCGGTCGCCCGCCCGGTGACCAGCTGATACTTAGACATCCAAAAAATTTCCTTAGCGTAGGGAATGTTTGCTCCGGGCAAGCCGTTGTTACCCCTGTGGAGCGCGGGACAGCGGTGTCCGGCGCCCTCATCCTTGCGGACGGGTTTCATCCGTCCTCCCAGTAGTTCTCCATCAGGAGGATCAGACGAAGGGGAGCCTTATGCGCTTCGAGATCATGCGCCTGGACGATGTCGACGGTACCGCCGTCGACAGCACCGTCGTGGACGCCGCCTCCGTCAACCGGATCGTGCAGCAGGCCGCAGCCACCGGCCAGCGCATCTACATCCGCCCGGCCGAATCCTCGGCTTCGTAACGCCGTACGACGTACAAAGACGAAGCGCCCCCGCACGGAAGGTCCGTGCGGGGGCGCTGTGGTGTCCACCGGGCGGTCAGGAGCCCTGTATGACCTGGGTGACCCCGTTGATGATCTGCTGGACGGCGATGGCGGAGAGCATCATTCCGGCGAGCCGGGTCACCAGCACGACACCGCCGTCCTTGATGACCCGGATGATCAGCAGCGAGTAGCGCATGGCCACCCAGAGCACCAGGTGCATGGCTATGATCGCCGACCAGACCGAGAGCTGGCCGCCGACACCGTCGGCGTGCTGCACGGCGAGTATCACCGACACTATGGCGCCGGGGCCGGCCAGCAGCGGCATGCCCAGCGGCACGAGCGCCACGTTGACGTCCTTGGTCTGCGTCGGCTCGTCGGTCTTGCCGGTCAGCAGATCGAGCGCGATCAGCAGCAGGAGCAACCCGCCGGCGATCATCAGGGCGGGCACGGAGACATGCAGATAGCCGAGGATCTGCTGGCCGAGCACACCGAAGACGACGATCACCCCGAAGGCGACCGCGACCGCCTGGAACGCCATCTTGCGCTGCGTCTTGGCGGGGCGGCCCGCCGTGAGCGCGAGGAAGATCGGCGTGATCCCAGGCGGATCCATAATCACAAATAGCGTGAGAAAAAGGGACCCAAAGACAGCGACGTCGAACACAGTGAGCCTTGCGGGAGGAGGGGGCGAGCAGAAGGGCGGGACAGGAGGGCCCCGAGGGGCGCATCGCGGAGCAATGATCGACCGGTTGGCCGGGCGCGCGACAGCGGTGCGCGGTGACGGGTCGAGGTAAGAGGGACGCGGCGGGGTACGTGCCCCGGCGCGTGTGCCGTTACGCCGGGCGGGGTCCGCCGGCCCCGGGCACGGGGAAGGCTCCCGTGGCGCGCCGGGTGATCTCGCCGTAGATCTCGGGGTCGGTGACGCACTCGCCGAGTCCGACGGTCTTGCGGCTGCCGTGGTAGTCGCTCGACCCGGTGGTCAGCAGCCCCAGGTCGCGGGCGATCCCGCGCAGCCTGGCCCGGGTCGGCTCGTCGTGGTCCGCGTGGTCGACCTCGATGCCGTCGAGCCCGGCGGCGGCGAGCCGCTCCATCGCGGACTCGGGCACCACCCGGCCCCGTTTGACGGCGGCGGGGTGGGCGAAGACCGCGACACCGCCGGCCGCCTTGACCAGCCGGATCGCCTCGAAGGGGTCGAGCTCGTGCTTCTCGGCGTAGGCGCGTCCGCCGTCGGCGAGCCAGTCGGGCGTGAAGGCGTCGGAGACGGTCTCGACGACGCCCAGCTCGACCAGGGCGGTGGCGATGTGCGGCCTGCCGACGGAGCCGTCCCCGGCGATCGCGGCGACCCGCTCCCAGGAGACGGGCACGCCCAGCTCCTGGAGCTTGCGCACCATGGCCCGGGCACGCGGCACCCGGTCGTCGCGCAGCAGCTCGCGCTCGCGGGCCAGCTCGGGCTCGTCCGGGTCGAAGAGGTAGGCCAGCAGATGCATGCTCACGCCGTCGAGCCGGCAGGACAGCTCGGCTCCGGTGACGAGGGTGAGCCCCTCGGGCAGGGCGGCGATCGCCTCGGCGTGGCCGCGCACGGTGTCGTGGTCGGTGAGGGCGACGACGTCCAGCCCCGCGGCGGCGGCGCCGCGCACCAGCTCGGCGGGGGTGTCCGTGCCGTCCGAAGCGGTGGAGTGGGTGTGCAGGTCGATGCGCACGACGCGTACTCCAGAGTTCGGGGCCGGACAAGGGGACATTCAAGGATAACCGGCGTTCGAACACCTTTGGGACGGATGTGACGGGCGTGACGGGCGGCCGGAACGGGACGCCCGGCGCGGGTATCAGCCGAGCAGGCGGGGGGTGAGCGCCCCGCAGGGCACCAGGTCCATCTCACCCCCGGCCTCCCGCAGATCGGCGAGGACCAGCTCGTCGTACATCAGCAGTCCGGACTGCTCGGGCCAGACGATCGCCCAGAGCCAGAGGCCGCGCGCCTCGCCCGCGAAGACCGCCCGGTCGGCCGGGGCGCCCTTGACGTTCCAGAGCGGGGTGGGGCGGCCGGCGGCGAGCATCTTGACGTCCGGCGGGCCGTCGACATCCAGGTACGGGGCGGGGTCGGGGCCCTCGACCCCGGCGTAGCGCGCGCCGAGGCCGACGCCCAGGTCCTCGGTGACGAGCAGCAGCTCGCCGATGCCGCCGACCGGGCCGGGACCGGAGCAGGCGACGGCGGTGGCCCGGCCTCCGCTGCGGTCGTCGCCCGCGCTCGCCACTCCGGTGAACAGCCAGCCCACCGGCAGCGGCCAGGGCATCCACACCGGGACCTTCGCACGGCGCACCACCACGCCCAGGGCGTCGACACTGGGCGGGATCACCGGCTGGAGCGGCTGCACACTGCCGTGCTCGGCGCACTGCCAGGTGTCGGCGAACAGACCGGGCGCCCTGACCCGGCCTCCGCACTTCGGGCAACTGGGTTCGCCCCTCATAGCGACCAACGGTCCTCCACGACCGCCGCCGCGTCAAGCAAGATCACCCGTACGCGGCGGGCACCTCACCAGCAGAAATAGATGTAACTTGCATTCATTAGATTGCCTAACTTATTCTGTGCATAGCGCAGCTACCCAGGGCGATCAATCGGAGAGCGAGAGGGCCCATGACAGAGGATCCGTTCGACCAGGGCGCGGGCAGCATCCTGCGGCAGCCGAAGGCCGTCTGGGCCACGGCGGGCGCGTCCGTCGTGGCGTTCATGGGGATCGGGCTGGTGGACCCGATCCTGCCGTCCATCGCGAAGGGACTGGAGGCGACACCGAGCCAGGTGTCCCTGCTCTTCACCTCGTACTTCCTGATCACCGCCGTGGCGATGCTCGTCACCGGGTTCGTCTCCAGCCGGGTGGGCGGCCGCAAGACGCTGCTCCTCGGCCTCGCGCTGGTGGTCGTCTTCGCCGGGCTCTCCGGCACCTCGTCGTCGGTCGGCGAGCTGGTCGGCTTCCGGGCCGGCTGGGGGCTCGGCAACGCGCTCTTCGTCTCGACCGCGCTGGCCGTGATCGTCGGCGCCGCGGCCGGCGGCAGCGCGGCGGCGATCCTGCTGTACGAGTCGGCGCTCGGCCTCGGCATGGCCTGCGGGCCGCTGCTCGGCGCCGTGCTCGGGGACGCCAGCTGGCGCTACCCGTTCTTCGGTACGGCCGCGCTGATGGCCGTCGGCTTCGTCTGCATCACCGCGTTCCTGAAGGAGCAGCCCCGGCCCGCGCGGAAGACCTCGCTGCTCGACCCGGTGAAGGCGCTCGGCCACGGCGGGCTGGCCTCGGTCGCGGCCTCGGCGTTCTTCTACAACTACGCGTTCTTCACGATCCTGGCGTTCACCCCGTTCGTGCTGAACATGACGCCGTACAAGTCGGGCGCGGTGTTCTTCGCCTGGGGGCTGCTGCTCGCGGTGTTCTCGGTGCTGGTCGCGCCGCGGCTCCAGGAGCGGTTCGGCTCGCTGAAGGTGCTGGGCGCCTCGCTGGTGCTGCTCGCCGCCGACCTGCTGGTGCTGGGCTACGGCGACCACACCGCCGCGATCGTCTGCACGATCGTCTCCGGCGCCTTCATCGGCATGAACAACACGGTCTACACGGAGCTGGCGCTCGGCGTCTCGGACGCGCCGCGTCCGGTGGCCAGCGCGGGCTACAACTTCGTCCGCTGGTTCGCCGCGGCCGCCGCCCCCTACCTGGCGCCGAAGATCGAGGAGTGGAGCGACATCCACATCCCGTTCGTCGTCGCCGCGGCCGCCGCCGTGATCGGCGCGGTCGTCGTCTGGCTGCGCCGCTCGGCCCTGACCCACGAGGCCGAGGAGCTGGCGCCCGGGCACGCCACCAAGGACGGGGTCACGGTCTTCGCCGACTGAGGACCCCGCTCCCCCGTACCGCCCCGCCCGCGGTTCCCCCTCCTTGGCCGCGCGGCGGGGCTTCCCCATGTACACGGAAGCCCGGCTCAGTCCAGCGGCACCGAGCCGCGCAGCGGGTCGCGCAGGTCCGTACCGTGCGAGAGCCACCGCTCCTGGAGCTCCTGCGCGCCCCTGACCCGCTTCCACGCCGCCTCGTTGGGCGTCATCGGCAGCAGCGGCAGGAAGCGCACCGGTTCCCTCGGCGCGTCCAGCTCCAGATCCTCCACCAGCCCCCCGGACTCGGCGACCAGCACCGAGTCGAACGGAGCCCCCGGCCAGAGCGGACCGCCGAGGTCCAGCGAGGCACCCGGCACCACGACCACCCCTTCGACCTGCGGCGACGCCGCCAGCACGGCCAGCGGGCGCAGCACCGCGTCGGTGTCGGCGAGCCCGGCCCGCACGGAGAGGACCAGCTCGGCGCGCGGCCCCTTCAGCGGGTCCACGACCGCGGCGGTCGGATCGGCCATCGGCTGTGCCGACATCCCGAGCGTGGCGTAGCGCACCACGTCCCCGTCGAAGAAGCGGAGCACCTCGATCCGGTCCGTGCCGAGGAAGGTCACCGAGGCGCGTGCGTCCGGTTCGCCGAGGGCCGTGCGCAGCCGTGCCTCGACCAGAGCAAGAATTTCTTCCATCCCGCGAGCATAGGTCGCGTATGGAACGGGCAAAGTAAGGGATTGACCGTCAGTCGGCTGATAGTGTTGGCCGCTGTTCGGGGCAGCACGCAGAAGCGTCGCTCTCCGCCCCGACGAGACGTCATCCCCCACGGGGGACCGGCTGGAGGAGGTGGGGCTGTCATGGATCGAAGTCGATCGTGCAGTACCAACCGCCCTTCCGCCCCTCGCCTCCCTCGGTGACCCGAGGCCCCACCGGCCGAGGTTCGAAGCACCGCGCCACACCCCCGGCCCCGTGCCCGGAGTACATGGCGTCGCGCACGACGGAAGAGCACTCCCCTTCTGCCTGTCCGTAGCGAACGCCGTCGTCGTGCCGCCGCGGTGCCGCCCGCTTTGCGGACGTGGGTCCACGTCCCCATTCCGGGCTGTTCCACGTGCCCGCCGACGGCCCTCCGTGAAGGAGCCAGCATGTCGATGATCCGCGACCTCCGCGCCGCCGTCCGGCCGTCCCTGCGCAGGACCGGCCCCCTGCACAACAGTTACGACACCACCCGTGACCCCTCCGCCTCCAGCGCGGTCGTCGACTGCGCGGTCTACCGCGACGGGCGGCGCCTGGAGCGTGCGAACTGCCTCACCCCGCACGAGGCGATGCTCCAGGTGCGCGAGGAGGGCGGCTTCGCCTGGATCGGCCTGCACGAGCCGACCGAGGAGGAATTCGCCGGTATCGCGCGGGAGTTCGGCCTTCACCCGCTGGCCGTCGAGGACGCCGTCCACGCCCACCAGCGGCCCAAGCTGGAGCGGTACGACGACACCCTCTTCACCGTCTTCAAGACCATCCACTACGTCGAGCACACCGAGCTCACCGCGACCAGCGAGGTCGTCGAGACCGGTGAGGTGATGTGCTTCACCGGCCGGGACTTCGTGATCACCGTGCGGCACGGCGGCCACGGCTCGCTGCGCGCGCTGCGCCATCGGCTCCAGGACGACCCCGAGCTGCTCGCCAAGGGCCCCTCCTCGGTGCTGCACTCCATCGCCGACCACGTCGTGGACGGGTACATCGCGGTGGCGGGCGCGGTCCAGGACGACATCGACGAGGTGGAGATCGGGGTCTTCTCGGCCCCGGCGAAGGGCAGCCCGCGCGGCACGGACGCCGGGCGGATCTACCAGCTGAAGCGCGAGGTCCTGGAGTTCAAGCGGGCGGTGTCGCCGCTGCTGCGGCCGATGCAGCTGCTCAGCGAGCGGCCCATGCGGCTGATCGACCCGGACATCCAGAAGTACTTCCGGGACGTCGCCGACCACCTGGCCCGCGTCCACGAGGAGGTCATCGGCTTCGACGAGCTGCTGAACTCGATCCTCCAGGCCAGCCTGGCGCAGGCGACGGTGGCGCAGAACGAGGACATGCGCAAGATCACCTCCTGGGCGGCGATCGTCGCCGTACCCACGATGATCTGCGGTGTCTACGGCATGAACTTCAAGCACATGCCGGAGCTGCGCTGGACGTACGGCTATCCGATGGTGCTGGGCGTCATCGGGGTGGTCTGCTTCTCCATCCACCGCACCCTCAAGCGCAACGGCTGGCTCTGAGCCTCGACGGCGGCCCTGCCGCCCGGTCCCTTAGAGTGCGGGCATGACTGCTGCTGCCGCCGATACGCCGCTGGCCCGGGCCCTCGTCGAGGAGGCCACCAAGAAGTCCGGCCTCGTCTGGGTGCGGGGCACCGGTCCCGCACGGGCGGTGTGGCACGTGTGGCACGAGGGGGCGGTGCATCTGGTCGGGGACGGCCCCGGCGAACAGCCGCTGCCCGCCGGGCTCACCGACGGCTCCACCGCCGAGGTGACCGTGCGCAGCAAGGACAAGGGCGGTCGACTGGTCGCCTGGACGGCCGCCGTCGCCGAACTCGCACCCGGATCGCCCGCGTGGGAGGCGGCGGTCGGCGAGCTCAAGGGCAAGCGGCTGAACGCGCCGGACGCGGAGACGATGACGGAGCGCTGGGCCCGCGAGTGCCGGGTGCTGCGGCTGACGCCGGGCGAGGTCCGCACCGGTCTGCCGGACGGCTCGCTGGCCGCCGCCCCGCTGCCGACGCCCGCCACCACCCGGCGGCCGGTGCCGGCCGGGCTGCCCCGCCTGCTGAAGCGCGGCCTCAAGGGCTGAGCGCCGCCCGTTCAGGACCCCGTACGGGGCAGCTGCTTGCCGTAGTCGACCGTGTCCACCTCGGACGGGGCCTCCAGCGGGAAGTCCTTGCCCCAGTCCGCGAAGGTGACGGTCCCCGCCTCGCCGCCGCGCGCGAAGCGCAGCGGGTACGCGGTGCCCTCCAGTGAGACGTCGAGCGTGCCGCCCTCGCCCGCGCCGCCCATGATCTGGACGGTCCGGGTGCCGCCGACCGTGTCCCGGTCGCCCTTGTTGAGGGTGCCGTGCAGGCCGAGCAGGCCGTCGAGCAGGGTCTTCTTGTCGGTGAAGCCCCGCAGTTGCTGGTAGACGGGGTCGCCCTCGGGGACCTTGACGTACTTGTTCCGCAGCTTGTCCGCCGCCGCGCCGCCCGCCTCGCTGTCGGCGCCGGACTTCTCGTCGTGGTTCCAGAACCCCGAGTCCGCCTTCAGATAGAGCTCGTCGCCGATCCGCAGCAGCTCGAACCTGCTGTCCTTGGACACCACGGAGCCGGTGCCGCCCTCGGCCTTGAGCCGCATGTTCAGCTTGTACGTACCGCCCTTGCTGACCAGCGTCCCGGCCAGCCGCACCGTGTCGGCGGCGTTCGCCGCGGACTGCGTCTTCTTCTCGATCTGCGCGGCGGTCAGCTTGCCGACGCCGTTGGTCCCCTCGTCCGGGTCCTCGCCGCACGCCGTGGCGACGGTGGCCAGCCCGGCGCAGAGCAGAACGGCCAGGGCGGTCCGGTGTCGGGCCCGGACGGGCGGAACGGAGGAGGTCACAGGTGCACTGCCTCTCAGCTGCATCGCGGGGGGTGGCTGACGGCAGCGTACCCGGGCCGCCCGGCCCGTTCGGCAGGGAGCCGGACGGACCGCTCGCCGGGGCACCCCGGAGCGGTACGGGCTAGCCTGATCACGTCATAACGGTCTATTCAACATCCAATCGGACTGACCGGTGACGTCCCGTACGGAGGAAGGAGGCGCGCGATGGCGGCAGGCACCCCCCGGGTCTTCGTCTCCCACCTCGCCGGCGTCCCGGTCTTCGACCCCAACGGCGAACAGGTGGGACGCGTCCGCGACCTGGTCGCGATGCTCCGGGTCGGCGGTCGGCCGCCCCGGCTGCTGGGCCTCGTCGTCGAGGTGCTCAGCCGCCGCCGGATCTTCCTCCCGATGACCCGGGTCACCGGCATCGAGTCCGGCCAGGTCATCACCACCGGCGTGGTCAACATGCGGCGCTTCGAACGCAGGCCCACCGAACGCCTGGTGCTGGGCGACTTCCTCGACCGGCGGGTCCGCCTGGTCGAGACCGGCGAGGAGGTCACCGTCCTGGACGTCTCCATCCAGCAGCTCCCGGCCCGCCGCGACTGGGAGATCGACAAGTACTTCGTGCGCAAGGGCAAGGGCGGGGCGCTGCGCCGCAAGGGCGAGACCCTGACGGTCGAGTGGTCGGCGGTGCGCGGGTTCTCCCTGGAGGAGGAGGGGCAGGGCGCGGAGTCCCTGGTCGCCACCTTCGAACAGCTGCGCCCGACCGACGTGGCCAACGCGCTGCACCACCTGTCGCCCAAGCGGCGGGCCGAGGTCGCCGCCGCGCTCGACGACGACCGGCTCGCCGACGTCCTGGAGGAGCTGCCCGGGGACGACCAGGTGGAGATCATCAGCAAGCTCCAGGAGGAGCGCGCCGCCGACGTCCTGGAGGCGATGGACCCGGACGACGCGGCCGACCTGCTGTCCGAGCTGCCCGAGGAGGACAAGGAACGGCTGCTGACCCTGATGCGCCCGGACGACGCGGCCGACGTACGGCGCCTGATGTCGTACGAGGAGCGGACGGCGGGCGGCCTGATGACCACGGAGCCGGTCATCCTGCGGCCGGACGCGACGGTGGCCGACGCGCTGGCCCGGGTCCGGCAGGCCGACCTCTCCCCCGCGCTCGCCGCCCAGGTGTACGTGTGCCGCTCGCCGGACGAGACGCCGACCGGCAGATACCTGGGCACCGTCCACTTCCAGCGGCTGCTGCGCGACCCGCCGTACACCCTGGTCAGCTCGGTGGTGGACAGCGATCTCGTCCCGCTCGGCCCGGACACCCCGCTGCCCGCCGTGACGAGCTATCTGGCCGCGTACAACCTGGTCTCGGTGCCCGTGGTGGACGAGAGCGGGTCGCTGCTCGGCGCGGTGACGGTCGACGACGTGCTCGACCACCTGCTGCCCGACGACTGGCGGGAGACCGACTTCCACGCGGAGGCCCCCCATGGCCGGTGAGGACCGCGGGAAGCCCGCGTCCACGGGGGCCTCGGGCGTCGTGCGTCCGCCCCGCACCCGCCTCGACCAGCCGAAGCTCCCCAAGCGGCGGCTGGTCCCGGAGTACGACGCGGAGACGTTCGGCAGGTTCTCCGAGCGGATCGCCCGCTTCCTGGGAACGTGGCGCTTCATCGCCTGGATGACGCTGTTCATCATCGCGTGGCTCGTCTGGAACGTCTTCGCACCGCAGGACTGGCGGTTCGACCCGTACCCCTTCATCTTCCTGACACTGATGCTGTCGCTCCAGGCGTCCTACGCCGCCCCGCTGATCCTGCTCGCGCAGAACCGGCAGGACGACCGCGACCGCGTCACCCACGAGCAGGAACGCAAGCAGAACGAGCGCTCCATCGCGGACACCGAGTACCTCACCCGGGAGATCGCGGCGCTGCGGATCGGGCTCGGCGAGGTCGCCACCCGCGACTGGATCCGCTCCGAGCTGGAGGACCTGGTGCGGGACCTGGACGACCGGAGGGAACTGTTCCGGGCCGAGAGTGACGAAGACCGCTGACAGCCGCTACTCGCGCGTAGCAACCAGCGCCGCGCGCCCCCGTACTATCGAGGTATGGCTACGGAAGACGCGGTGCTTGAGGCACTGGCGACAGTGAACGACCCGGAGATCCACCGCCCGATCACCGAACTCGGCATGGTGAAATCGGTCGAGATCGACGCTGACGGTGCAGTCGCTGTCACGGTCTATCTCACGGTCTCCGGCTGCCCGATGCGCGAGACGATCACCAAGAACGTGACGGACGCGGTCGCCCGCGTCGAGGGCGTCTCGCGGGTCGACGTCACGCTCGACGTGATGAGCGACGAGCAGCGCAAGGAACTGGCAGCCTCGCTGCGCGGCGGTACGGCGGAGCGCGAGGTGCCGTTCGCCAAGCCCGGCTCCCTGACCCGCGTCTACGCCGTCGCCTCCGGCAAGGGCGGCGTCGGCAAGTCGTCCGTGACCGTCAACCTGGCGGCCGCGATGGCCGCCGACGGCCTCAAGGTCGGCGTCGTGGACGCGGACATCTACGGCCACAGCGTGCCCCGGATGCTCGGCGCGGACGGCAAGCCGACCCAGGTCGAGAACATGATCATGCCGCCGTCGGCGAACGGCGTGAAGGTCATCTCCATCGGCATGTTCACCCCGGGCAACGCCCCGGTGGTCTGGCGCGGGCCGATGCTCCACCGCGCGCTCCAGCAGTTCCTCGCCGATGTGTACTGGGGCGACCTGGACGTGCTGCTGCTCGACCTGCCGCCGGGCACCGGCGACATCGCGATCTCCGTGGCGCAGCTCGTGCCGAACGCCGAGATCCTGGTCGTCACGACCCCGCAGCAGGCGGCGGCCGAGGTCGCCGAGCGGGCCGGTTCGATCGCGGTGCAGACCCACCAGAAGATCGTCGGCGTCGTCGAGAACATGTCGGGCATGCCCTGCCCGCACTGCGACGAGATGGTCGACGTGTTCGGCACCGGCGGTGGCCGGAAGGTCGCCGAGGGGCTGACGAAGACGGTCGGCGCGGAGGTGCCGGTGCTGGGTTCCATCCCGATCGACGTACGGCTGCGCGAGGGCGGCGACGAGGGCCGGCCGGTCGTGCTCTCCGACCCGGACTCCCCCGCCGGCAAGGCGCTGCGCACCATCGCGGACAAGCTGGGCGGCCGTCAGCGCGGCCTGTCGGGCATGTCGCTGGGCATCACCCCGCGCAACAAGTTCTGAGCGAACGGGGGGGGGGGGGGGGGGGGGGGGGCCCCCCCCCCCCCCCCCCCCCCCCCCCGCCCCCGTTCCGAACCTCTTCGAGCCGCTTCGCGCGGCTTCAGGCGTACGTCCCGATGTCCTCGATCACCGAGAAGCCCAGCCCGTACGCGCTCATCCCGCGCCCGTACGCCCCGAGGTGGACGCCCTCGGGCGTGGAGCCCGCCAGCACCCAGCCGTACTCGGACTCGCGGTAGTGGAAGTGCACCGGGACGCCGTCCACCGGCAGCGACAGGGCCGACCAGGCGGGTCCGTCCAGGTCGTCGGCGAGCTCGAACGCCGTCTCCGTCTGCTGGTCGAGCCAGTCGTCGCGCAGCGCGTGGTCCATCTGGGCGGGCCAGGTGCAGGCGAGCAGGCCGGAACCGGCCAGCCAGGCCGCGGACGACACCGTGGTCGCGTCCAGCACCCCCGTACCGTCGCCGCTGTGCCGCACCGGGCTGCTGGCCATCGACACCACGACCGCGAACCGCTGCTTCTCGGCGCCCGCCTCCCGGACCGACAGCTCGTCGCCGTGACCGATGGAACCGTGCTGCACCGTGCCGTCCGCGGCGGTGCCCACCTGCATCAGCCGGCGCGGGCCGGTGAAGGCCGCGTCCAGCCCGTACCAGGGGAACGTCGCCGCGAGGAAGCCGTCGACGACCGTACGCCGGGCGGCCGACACTCCGTCCGCGGTGGCCGTGCCCTGCGGGTCTTCCGCGGTGGTTGTGTCCGGCGCGGTTTCCGCGCCCACCCGACTCGTCGTCTCCATCTGCCCGGCCGCCTCCTCGATCCGTTGGGTCCGGAACGGCCCGCCCCCCGGCGGGCGTACTCACAACCGGACAGATGGAGAATAGCCATAGCCTCCGGACGAGCCGGGATTGGCAGGGGGTCAGGTGGCGTCGGCGTCGAACGGCGGACGGTCGTCCTTGCCCGGCTGGTCACGCTTCTTGAGCAGGTCGGGAGCGCCGGCGGAGCCGTTGGCGGCGGTGATCGCCGAAGCGCCGGACACGCTGCTGCGGGAGTCGGCGGACTCCACCTCCCGGCCGTTCACCGCGTCGGCGACCTCGCTCAGGTCCTTGCGGAGGTCGAAGCTCTCGCGGATCTCCTTCAGCCCCAGGTCGTCGCCGCCCTCCATGAGCTGCTTGCGGACGAACGTCTTGGGGTTGAGGTCCTCGAACTCGAAGTCCTTGAACTCCGGCCCCAGCTCCGTGCGGATGTCCTGCTTGGCGTTCTCGGAGAACTCACGGACCTTGCGGATGAAGCGCGAGGCGTCCTGGATGACCTTCGGCAGCTTGTCCGGGCCGAAGATCAGCATGCCCAGAACCGCGATGGTCACCAGCTCCAGTACGCCTATGTCATTGAACACCCTGTTGCTCCCTGTGTTCTCCTCCGAGACCTTGTCGGTCGAGGTCCGGACTCGGGCCACGGTACCCGTCGAAACCGCCCACGCGGTAGCGCGCCGGACCCGTCACGTTCCGCTGGCGGAGCCGAGTGTCAAAGAGATGGACAGGTCTTTACCACCACGGGTCAGCTTCAGCTCCAGACGGTCGCCGGGGCGGTGCGCCCGGATCTTCACGATCAGTTCCTCGCCGCTGTGCACCCGCCGGCCGCCGACCTCGGTGATGACGTCCCCGGGCCTGATCCCGGCCTTGGCCCCGGGGCCGCCCGGCGTCACCGCGGGCGTCCCGCCCGCACCCTTGGCACCGACCCTGGCGCCGTCCCCGGCGTACTTCATGTCGAGCGTGACGCCTATCACCGGGTGGGTGGCCTTCCCGGTGTTGATCAGCTCCTCGGCGACCCGCTTGCCCTGGTTGATCGGTATCGCGAAGCCGAGACCGATGGAGCCCGCCTGGCCGCCCTCCTCGGACGCGCTGCTGTCGGCGGCCCGGATGGCGCTGTTGATGCCGATGACATGGGCGGCGGCGTCGACCAGCGGACCGCCGGAGTTGCCCGGGTTGATCGGCGCGTCGGTCTGGAGCGCGTCGACATAGCTGATGTCGCTGCCGTCGCCCTTCTCGCCGCCCGCGGTGATCGGCCGGTCCTTGGCGCTGATGATGCCGGAGGTGACGGTGTTGGACAGGTCGAAGGGGGCGCCGATGGCCACCACCGGGTCGCCGACCCGCACGTTGTCGGAGTTGCCCAGCGGCAGCGGCTTGAGGCCGGAGACCCCGCTGACCTTGACCACCGCCAGGTCGTAGCCGCTGTCCTTGCCGACGACCTCGCCGCGCGCGGTCTCCCCGCCGCTGAACGTGACGGTGATCCGGCCGCCCCGGCCGGCCGGGGCCACGACATGGTTGTTGGTGAGGATGTGGCCCGAGGAGTCCAGGACGAAGCCGGTGCCGGTGCCGGACTCGGTGGAGCCGCTGACGTGCAGGGTGACCACGCTGGGCAGGGCGCTGGCGGCGATTCCGGCGACGCTGTCGGGGGCGCGGCCGCCGGTGTCCCGGGACGCCTGCGGGAGTTCGACCCGGGTGAGGCCGCCGTTGCGCTCGATGTAGGCGCCGATGCCGCCGCCGATGCCACCCGCCACCAGGGCGAGCAGCAGCCCGCCGACCAGCAGGGAGCCGCCGCGGCCCTTCTTCCGGCCGGCCCCCGCCCCGGACGGCGGGCCCGGGTTGGTGAGCGGCTGCCCGGGGGCGCCCCAGGGGTCGTACTGGAGCCACTGCGCGGGCCCCGGCTGCGGCTGCTGGGGCTGCGGCCCGGGGACGGAAGCCGGCACCGGCGGAACCGGAACGGGCGGCGCGGCCGATGGCGGTACGGGGATGCCCGCGCCGTTCGTCCCCGGGTACTGCGGGGGTACGGGGGTGCCGTGCGCCGGGGTGGGGACCGGCCGCTGCACGGGAGGCGCGGGGGCCCAGGGGCCGGGGCCGCCGTAGGGCGGGGTGCTGTACTCGTCGGGCTCGTGCAGCGGCTTCACCGGCCGGGCCGCCGGTACGTCGGACAGCGCCGGGGGCGCGTCGGCCGGCGGCGGGGCCGGTACGTCGGCCGGGGGCGGTGTCTCCGCGGGGGCGGGCGGCTCGTCCGACGCGGTGCGGGTGGCGCCCACCGGCGTGGGCCTGCTCCACCACTTCGCCTTCGGGCCGGTGGACTTGCCGTCTTCCATGCTCTCCCCGCAACTGCCGCGACTGGCCTGTGCACGCCCCACCAGGGAGCGTCCTCCCGGAACTGCTCCCGGAATTCAACCAGGTTTGCGAATGCTTGCGCAGACCCCGTCAGCGCCGGGCGGAGAGCGGCAGGCGGAGTTCGGCGGGGGTGGGCAGGGCCGAATCCGACGGCTGCGCCCCCGGCTGCGGCGCGGCGGACGCCGAGGGCCGGGCGGCCAGCCGCCCGAAGACCTCGGCGAAGAGCGGGGTGGTAGTGGTCGGACGTATCAGCGGCGGCGCGGGCACGCTGTTCAGCATCCCCGTGGTGAACGGGGAGCCCGCGAGGCTCTCGCCGGAGAGCACCGCCGGGGTGACGGCGGTGACGGGCCGCACCGCGGTGGCGGCGTCCGGCGCACCGGACGGGGCCGCGACGGACGGGCCGCCGCCCGATTCGCGCACCCTGAGCAGGCCCTGACCACCGCTGTTGCGGCGGCTGACCGAGCCGGTCTTCTCGCCCCTGAGCGTGGAGTCGAGCGGAGTCACCGCGTTCCCGCCGCCCGCCGCGCGCGCGGACGTGCTCGTACCGGACCCCGAGGGCAGCGCGCCGCCGAGGGCGATCGCGGCCAGCGAGACGGCGCTCGCCGCCGCGAAGGCGAACCTCCGGCCGCGCCAGGGCGACCGCTCACCCTCCCGCCCCACCTCGTGGATACGGAAGCCGGAACGGGCGGGGGCGGCCGGCAGCACGGCGGACGAGCCGTGCGGAACCGGAAGGTAGCCGAAGCCGCCGAGCGGCCCGTCCACCGGTGCGTCGGGGCGGCTGCCGGACGGCCGGGTCACGGGGAAGAATCCGTCGGCGATCCGTCCGGAGCCGCCGAATGGTCTGCCCGGCCCGCCGTCGTCACCTCCCGGTCCACCGGGAAGGCCCTGCAGCCGGGCGAGGAAGCCCTCGGACGGCGACGGCGGGGCGGACTGGGCGAAGACGTTCTTGAGGCGCCGCTGCGCCGCGGCCTCCGCCTTGCACTTGGCGCAGGTCGCGAGGTGGGCGAGGACCCGCTCCCGGGCATCGTGCTTCAGCTCGCCGTCGACCAGCGCGGCGAGACGGTCCCCCAGATGCTGTTCCGCGGGGGTCGGACCTGTGCCACTCACGCCGTTCCGCCCTCCCCCGCCAGGACCGCGCCCGCCAGCGAGCGCTGCTCGGCGCGGGCCTCGGGCGAACGGTGCCGCAGGGCCTTGCGCAGATGCGAGCGCCCGCGGTGGATGCGGCTGCGCACGGTGCCGAGCTTCACGCCCAGCGTCGCGGCGATCTCCTCGTACGAGAGGCCCTCGATGTCGCAGAGCACGACGGCGGCCCGGAACTCGGGCGCGAGGGTGTCCAGCGCCTGCTGCACGTCCGCGTCGAAGTGGGTGTCGTTGAAGACCTGCTGCGGGGAGGGCTCACGGCTCGGCAGCCGCTCGGCGGCGTCGTCACCGAGGGAGTCGAACCGGATCCGCTGCTTGCGGCGGACCATGTCCAGGAACAGGTTGGTCGTGATGCGGTGCAGCCAGCCCTCGAACGTGCCCGGCGTGTAGGTCGACAAGGACCTGAACACCCGGACGAAGACCTCCTGCGTGAGGTCCTCCGCGTCGTGCTGGTTGCCCGTCAGCCGGTAGGCGAGGCGGTAGACCCGGCCGCTGTGCGTGCTGACGATCTCTTCCCAAGAGGGCGGTGTCCACGCCTGGGATTCCGCGTCGGAGGCGAAGGTCGCGGTCGTTGCGGAGTCGTTGGAAGAACGGTCAGCGATGTTGGTCACGGATTTCGGCTCACCCGCCGACCTGAGAAAGCGCCGCAGCACTCCTCCCCGATCCACAGGCGCAGCCGCACCTCCCCTATCGGCTCTGGTGGTGTCCAGTGGAGCCCCTACCATAGCGACCTCGCCCGTTAGCTCCGGATAAGCCTTATTCCTGCTGGGGCCGGGGGTCACCCCGGGAACCGCCGGCCCGCGGAAAGCCGACCCGATCCACGGGCCGTTTCCACGGGCTTTCCCCCGCCCCTGCATAACGCCCGGTCCCATCTGCGGGTTCCCGGGCACAGCGGATACAGTCACCGTTGCGCCAACTAAGGGGACAGGAGAGGGTCATTACCGCCAACCGGCAGACGAGCTGGGCGTTCGCCGACGCCTTTGTCGCCGAGGACGAACCACTGCTCTGGGCCCGCGACCGGGCCCACGAGACGGGGCTCCGCCCGGTGTCGCCAGGTACCGGCGCCGCGCTGCGTCTGCTCGCCGGTACGACGGACGCCAAAGCGGTGGCCGAGATCGGCACCGGCACGGGCGTGTCCGGGCTCTACCTGCTGGCCGGGATGCGGCCGGACGGCGTGCTGACCACGGTCGACCCGGAGCCCGAGCGCCAGCAGTTCGCCCGCGAGGCGTTCCGGGCCGCGGGCTACGCCGCCAACCGGGCCCGGTTCATCCCGGGCCGCGCCCTGGACGTGCTGCCGCGCCTCGCCGACGGCGGCTACGACCTCGTGTTCTGCGACGGCGACCGGCTGGAGACCCTCGAATACCTCGCTGAATCGTTGCGCCTGCTGCGCCCCGGCGGCCTGGTCTGCTTCGAGGGCATGTTCGCGGACGGCCGGACGGTCGACTCGGCGGCGCAGCCCGCCGAGGTGCTGCGGGTGCGGGAGCTGCTGCGCGCGGCGCGGGAGAGCCAGGAGCTGATGGCGACGCTGCTGCCGGTGGGCGACGGGCTGCTGTGCGCGGTGCGCCGGGGCTGAGCCCGGCCCCGGCGGATACGGACTGCTTCGAACATGCCACTGCCCCGGTACGGACGACGTACCGGGGCAGTGGCGGAAGTCTGGGCTCCTGGGTTCAGCCGACGACCTTCTTGAGAGCGTCGCCGAGCGCATCGGCCTCGTCCGGCGTCAGCTCCACGACAAGCCGACCGCCGCCTTCGAGCGGAACTCGCATGACGATGCCCCGCCCCTCCTTTGTCACCTCGAGCGGGCCGTCGCCCGTCCGCGGCTTCATGGCCGCCATGCTCGTTCCCCTTCCTGAAACCAGCTCATTGCAACCGGCGGCCCCAATGAAAGGCGCTGTGTCACCGGCATCGAACACATTGCTTCCAGGCCATTATCCCGCATCATCGACCCCAATGACCAACATCGGTCTGCATCTCTTGTGCAACGCGCTCTCGCAAAACCACCCAATTCGGCGATCGGCCTGCGATACTCCGGCCCTCGCACCCCCACGACGGGGCGCGAATATTAGACGCAGGTCACATGTCGGCCGTCGCCGGAGTCGGCCATGCTTGCCTGGACAGGCATGGCCCAGGTGCGAAGGGACGACGAAATGGCCGACCACATGGCGGACAGCGTGCTCTGCGAAGTGAGCGACGGACTGGCGACGATCACGATCAACCGCCCCGATGCGATGAACGCCATGAACACCGCGGCCAAGGAGGCTCTGCGGGACGCGCTGGAGGCCGTGGCCGCCGACACCGCCGTACGGGCCGTGCTGCTCACCGCGACCGGGCGGGCGTTCTGCGTCGGTCAGGACCTGAAGGAGCACGTCGCCACGTTGGAACGCACCCGGGAGGCGGGCGGCGGCAACGCGCTGAGCACCGTACGGGAGCACTACAACCCGATCGTGCGGGCCATCACCGGCATGGCGAAGCCGGTCGTGGCCGGGGTGAACGGGGTGGCCGCCGGAGCGGGCTTCGGCTTCGCGCTCGCCTGCGACTACCGGGTGGCCGCCGACACCGCGTCGTTCAACACCTCCTTCGCCGGGGTGGCCCTCACCGCGGACTCGGGCGTCTCCTGGACGCTGCCGCGGCTGATCGGCCAGAGCCGCGCCGCCGACCTGCTGCTCTTCCCCCGCTCGATCTCCGCGAAGGACGCCCACGAGCTGGGCATCGTGAACCGGCTGGTGCCCGCGGCCGAGCTGGCCCCGGAGGCCGCGGCGGTGGCCCGCGCCCTGGCCGACGGGCCGACGGTGGCCTACGCGGCGCTGAAGGCGTCGCTCGCGTACGGGGCGGACCACGGCCTGGCCGAGGCGCTGGAGAAGGAGGACGAGCTCCAGACCCGGGCGGGCGCCTCCGAGGACCACACGATCGCGGTGCGGGCGTTCCTCGGCAAGGAGAAGCCGAAGTACCTCGGCCGGTAGCCCCCGGCCCCGCCCCTACGCCCCGGTGCCGCGCGCCACGCAGTCGGCGAGGTGGTCGTCGACCAAACCGCACGCCTGCATCAGGGCGTAGGCCGTGGTGGGGCCGACGAAGCGGACGCCGCGCTTCTTCAGGTCCTTGGCGAGGGCGGTGGACTCCGTGGTGACCGCGGGGACGTCGCCCGTGGAACGCGGGGCCGGGCGGCCGGCCGGATCCGGGGCGTGGGACCAGATCAGCTCGTCCAGCTCGCCGGGGCGCCAGCCGGCCAGCGTCCGGGCGTTGGCGAGGGTCGCGTCGATCTTCGCGCGGTTGCGGATGATGCCCGCGTCGGCGAGGAGGCGCTCCCGGTCGGTGTCGGTGAACTCCGCGACCTCGGCGATCCGGAAGCCCGCGAAGGCGGTACGGAAGCCCTCCCGGCGGCGCAGGATCGTCAGCCAGGAGAGGCCGGACTGGAACGCCTCCAGGGAGAGCCGTTCGAACAGGGCGTCGTCGCCGTGGACGGGGCGGCCCCACTCGCTGTCGTGGTACGCGAGGTAGTCCTCGGTGGACAGGCCCCAGGGGCAGCGCGGCGCGCCGTCCGGGCCCTTCTCCGTGCCGCCGCTCATCGCCGGGGCTCCTCTCCGGACTCGTCCGTGGGCCGGGGCCGCTCGGCGGGCGCCTCCCAGGGGGCCCTCGGCCGGTCCTCGGGGAGGAGCGGCCGCTCCTCGGGGATGTGCTCGCGCGCCTCTGCCCCCGTCCCCTCGACGAGGCCGGGATCGACGAGGCCGGGGCCGCCGACCGCCGTGGCCTGCACACCGGCCAGCGCGGACTCCAGCTCCGCGATCCGCGCGTCCCGCTCGGCGAGTTCGGCACCGAGCCGGTCGAGCGCGACGTCGACGTCCATCATCCGGTAGCCGCGCAGGGCCACCGGGAGCCGCAGGGCGTCGAGGTCCGCCCGGCCGACCGGGCGGTTCTCCGGCAGCGGGTCGGTCAGCCGCTCGGGCGCCACGTCCTGGAGGATCGCCGTTCTCCCCCCGCCGACCACCGCCAGGGTGACCGCGGCCACCACCACGACCATCGTCACCAGCAAGAACCAGAACACGCGCATCTCCCCGGAAGCGGAAACCTGTCCGGGTCCGATCGTGCCATGCGGCACCGACAGCCGGTGCCGGACGGGGCGACCGGCCCTGCGGCGCTCCCCGATCGCTTAGGGTCACAGGCGACCCACGGGCGACGGAGCAGAGGAGAGACCCGGATGCGAAGCGGTGCGCTCAGGCTGGGGCGGCGCGAGTTCGGTGCGCACGAGCCGGTGATCATGGCGATCGTGAACCGTACCCCGGACTCCTTCTACGACCAGGGCGCCACCTTCCGGGACGAACCGGCGCTGGCCCGGGTCGAGCAGGCGGTCGCGGAGGGTGCGGCGATCGTCGACATCGGCGGGGTGAAGGCGGGCCCCGGCGAGGAGGTCACCGCCGAGGAGGAGGCGCGCCGCACGGTGGGCTTCGTCGCGGAGGTGCGCCGCCGCCATCCGGACGTGGTGATCAGCGTCGACACCTGGCGCCACGACGTGGGCGAGGCGGTCTGCGAGGCCGGGGCGGATCTGCTGAACGACGCCTGGGGCGGCGTCGACCCGAAGCTCGCGGAGGTCGCCGCGCGGTACGGGGCCGGTCTGGTCTGCACGCACGCGGGCGGCGCCGAGCCGCGCACCCGGCCGCACCGGATCGCGTACGACGACGTGATGGCGGACATCCTGCGGGTGACGGTGGGGCTGGCCGAGCGGGCGGTGGCGCTCGGGGTGCGGCCCGACGGGATCATGATCGACCCCGGTCACGACTTCGGGAAGAACACCCGGCACTCCCTGGAGGCGACCCGCCGGCTCGGCGAGATGACGGAGACCGGATGGCCGGTTCTCGTCTCCCTGTCCAACAAGGACTTCGTCGGCGAGACCCTGGACCGGCCGGTGAAGGAGCGGGTCATCGGGACGCTCGCGACCACGGCCGTGTCCGCCTGGCTGGGCGCGCAGGTCTACCGGGTCCACGAGGTGGCCGAGACCCGGCAGGTGCTGGACATGGTGGCGTCCATCGCCGGGCACCGGGAGCCCGCCGTCGCCCGGCGCGGCCTCGCCTGACAAGCGCGCCGGGGCCGGGACCGCCGCTCCCGCGACGGTCCCCGCGCCGCCTACCGGCCGACCTCCTTGGTGACGAGCGCGACCGCCTCGTCCACGTCGTCCGTGACGTGGAACAGCAGCAGGTCGTGCTCGGACGCCTTGCCCTGGGCCACCACCGTGTCCCGCAGCCAGTCGACCAGCCCGCTCCAGTACGCCGTGCCGAACAGCACGATCGGGAAGCGGGTGACCTTGCGGGTCTGGACGAGGGTGAGGGCCTCGAAGAGCTCGTCCAGCGTGCCGAGGCCGCCGGGCAGCACGACGAACCCCTGGGCGTACTTCACGAACATCGTCTTGCGGACGAAGAAGTAGCGGAAGTTGACGCCGATGTCGACGTGCGGGTTGAGGCCGGACTCGAAGGGCAGCTCGATGCCGAGGCCGACCGAGACGCCCTTCGCCTCCCGCGCGCCCTTGTTCGCCGCCTCCATCGCGCCCGGACCGCCGCCGGTGATCACCGCGAACCCGGCCTCGACCAGGGCCTTGCCGATCCGTACGCCCGCCTCGTACTCGGGCCCGTCGGGCCGGGTGCGGGCCGAGCCGAAGACGCTGATCGCGCTCGGCAGTTCGGCCAGCGCGCCGAACCCCTCGACGAACTCCGACTGGATGCGCATCACCCGCCAGGGGTCGGTGTGGACCCACTCGGAGTCGCCCTCGGTGTCCAGCAGCCGCTGGTCGGTGGTGCCGGGCTGCACCTGTTCCCTGCGGCGCAGTACCGGTCCGAGCCGCTGTTCCTCGGGGACGCGCGTTCCCTCGGGGTTGCCCATGACCTGCTCCCTCCGACGACGATGGGCGGCCGTCGGGCGACGGCCGCCCCTGGTCAGGTCAGGGTAGATCGCCGGAGGTTACGGGCGGGGGAATGCGGTGGGTCAGGCGGTGAGCCAGGAGCGGAGCCGCTCCTCGCAGTGGGTGATCCGCTCGGTCCGCACGTGCTCGTCCCGCTTGTGGGCGAAGAGCGGGTCGCCCGGTCCGTAGTTGACCGCGGGGATACCGAGGGAGCCGAAGCGGGAGACGTCCGTCCAGCCGAACTTGGGCCGGGCGGTGCCGCCCACCGCCGCCATGAACGCGCGGGCCACCGGGTGGGAGAGGCCGGGCATCGCCGCGCCCGAGTGGTCGTCGACGGTGAACTCGGCGACGCCGCAGTCCGCGAAGACCTCCCGGACGTGGGCCAGCGCCTCCTCGGGGCTCCGGTCGGGCGCGTACCGGAAGTTGACGACGACGGTGCAGGCGTCCGGGATGACGTTGTTGGCGACGCCTCCCTCGATCCGGACCGCGTTCAGGCCCTCGCGGTATTCGAGCCCGTCGATGACCGGGCGGCGCGGCTCGTAGGCGGCGAGCCGGGCCAGGATCGGGGCGGCGGCGTGGATGGCGTTCGACCCCATCCAGCTGCGCGCGGAGTGGGAGCGCTCGCCCTCGGTACGGAGGAAGACCCGCAGGGTGCCCTGGCAGCCGCCCTCGACCTCCCCGTCGGAGCCCTCCAGCAGGATCGCGAAGTCGCCCGCGAGCCAGTCGGGGTGGGCGTCGACGACGTGGCCGAGCCCGTTGAGGTGCGCGGCGACCTCCTCGTTGTCGTAGAAGACGAAGGTGAGGTCGCGGTTGGGCTCGGGCACGGTCGCGGCGATCCGCAGCTGGACGGCGACGCCCGACTTCATGTCGGAGGTGCCGCAGCCCCACAGCACCCCGTCGTCGTCGAGCCGGGAGGGCACGTTGTCGGCGATCGGCACGGTGTCGATGTGCCCGGCGAGCACCACCCGCTCGGCCCGGCCCAGGTTCGTCCGGGCCACGACGTTGTTGCCGTACCGGTCGACGGTCAGGTGCGGAAGGGGGCGCAGGGCGGCCTCGATGGCGTCCGCGAGGTCCTTCTCCTGACCGCTGACCGACGGGAGGTCGACGAGCCGGGCGGTGAGCGCCGGGCCGTCGAGGGTGAGGTCAAGTGTGGTTTCGGGCATGGGACCGACCCTAAAGGACCGGACTTGGGCGGTGCTGCCCCGGAACATGGGCCCGGCGTTCCCGAACAGGGTCCCCGGGCCCTCGGAGCCCGGGCGGACTCTCCAGTACGGTGGGCGCGTGCCCCGGACCACCTCCCCCACCCGTCGCAGCCGTCTCGCGCGCATCACTGCCGCACTCGTCGTTCTCGCCGCGCTCTGCGGCTACATGACCGTGCAGTACATAACGAGCAGCAAGGTCGTCGACGGCTGCGTCGTGGAGTCCGCCGACGGCTCGGCGGGCGAGCGGCGGACGTTCCGGATGAGCCCGGAGCAGGCCGTCAACGCGGCGACGATCGCGGCGGTCGGCACCTCGCGCGGGATGCCGGAGCGCGCCGTGACGATCGCGCTGGCGACCGCGCTCCAGGAGTCCGGGCTGCGCAACATCGAGCACGGCGACCGGGACTCGCTGGGGCTCTTCCAGCAACGCCCCTCGCAGGGCTGGGGCACCGGGAAGCAGATCCTGGACCCGGTGTACTCCGCCGGGGAGTTCTACCGCCACCTCGCCGAGGTCCCCGGCTACTCGCGGCTTCCGCTGACGGTCGCCGCGCAGCGGGTCCAGCGCAGCGGCTACCCCCAGGCGTACGCGAAGCACGAGCCGGACGCGGCCCTGCTGTCCGCGGCGCTGACCGGCCGTACGCCCGCCGCGCTGAACTGCTCGCCGCCCCGGGCCACGGCCGCCGGTGCCGACCCGGCGAAGGTGCGCGCGGAGCTGGTGCGCGCCTTCGGCAAGGACGTGCTGCCGGCCGCGGACAAGGCGCCCGCGGAGGACGCGGGCGCGGCCGGCTCGACGGCGGCCGGCATCGTCTCGGTGCCGGTTCCCCCGGCCCCGGAGTCCGCGGAGGGCTCCGGGAAGGACGCCGGGAGCGGCGGTGCGGACCGGCGCGGCTGGGAGCTCGCGCACTGGGCGGTCGCCCAGTCCGAGGCGCTCCGGCTGGACCGGGTCTCGTACGGGGGCCGGGTGTGGGAGGCCGGGGCGGGCTGGCGGACGGAGCGCGACGGCACGGGCGGAACGGACGTCCGGATCCGGCTCGCACCGTAGACCACCCCCGTACCGAACGGGGGTTCGCAAGGTCGCCCGAGGGGTGTGCTCCGGTCCGTTTCGAGCGCCCCCTCGCGCACCCCTCCCACCCTCACGCGGCGGTTCACACGTTCCCTTGCGGGAGCGGTGGAGTGACGGTTCGCCACGCCTCGCGGGAATGCCGCGTTCGCCCGGTTTCCTCCGGCGCGGACCGCGTGTCGCATTACCGACTCTTTACCTCGACCCACCGCAACCTCCCCCGCCCTTTCGACGGTTGTCATTGCGTCCGATCAACGGACAGACTCATTTCTCACTCCGTCGAAGGAGCATCATGTCCCTCCCCCTGACCCGCCGGATCGCCCGTGCCGCGCTGCTGATCGCCGCAGGCGCGGCCCCCGTGGTCGGTGCGGCCGGAGCCGCGGGCGCCGCCGAGCTCCCGCAGACCCCGGACCTCGGTGGCCTGACCAGCGTCGACGGCTCGCAGCTGGGCAAGACGGTCGACGGTGCGGCCAAGCAGGGCAACCGGGTCGCGGGCGACACCGGCGGCCGCCTCGTCGGTACGGCCCTCCCGGCCGCGCAGCGGACCGTCGGCGGCGCCGCCCCGACCGTGCAGAAGGCGGCCGGTGGCGCCGCCGGTACCGCGGGCCAGCTCCTCGGCAACGCGGCCGGTGCCGCCACCCAGGGCGGCCTCCCGCTCGGCTGATCCGTTTCCTGCGCGAGGGGCCCCGGGAGTGCGCACTCCCGGGGCCCCTCGCGTACGGGACGGATCAGGCCAGCCGCTTGACGGCCGCCGCCACCCGCTCGTCCGTGGCCGTGAACGCCACGCGGACGAAGCGGTCGCCGGCCGGGCCGTAGAAGTCGCCCGGCGCCACCAGGATGCCGAGCTCCGCGAGGTACGCCACGGTCTGCCAGCACGGCTCGTCGCGGGTCGCCCACAGGTAGAGGCTGGCCTCGCTGTGCTCGATACGGAAGCCGTGCGCCTCCAGCGCGCCGCGCAGGGCGGTGCGCCGCTCCGCGTACCGGGCCCGCTGCTCGGCCACGTGCGCGTCGTCGCCGAGCGCCGCGACCGCCGCCGCCTGGACCGGGGCCGGGGTCATCATGCCGCCGTGCTTGCGGATCTTCAGCAGCTCACCCAGGACCGCCGCGTCGCCCGCGACGAAGGCCGCGCGGTACCCGGCCAGGTTGGAGCGCTTGGACAGCGAGTGGACGGCGACGACGCCCTCGTACGTGCCGCCGCAGACGTCCGGGTGGAGGACGGAGACCGGCTCGGCCTCCCAGCCCAGCTCCAGGTAGCACTCGTCGCTGAAGACCAGCACCCCGTGCTCGCGGGCCCAGGCGACGATCCGGGTCAGCTCCTCCTTGGGCAGGACCCGGCCGGTCGGGTTCGACGGCGAGTTGAGCCAGAGCAGCTTCAGCCCGGCCGGGTCCAGCTCCGTCGGGTCGTCGTAGACGACGGGCTCGGCGCCGCAGAGCCGGGCGCCCACCTCGTACGTCGGGTAGGCGAGCCGGGGGTAGGCCACCTTGTCGCCCGCGCCCAGGCCCAGCTGGGTCGGCAGCCAGGCCACCAGTTCCTTGGAGCCGACGACCGGCAGGACGTTCTCGTGGCCGGCCCCGCGCGCGCCGAGCCGCCGCTCCAGCCAGCCGGTGATCGCGTCGCGCAGCTCGGCGGTCCCCCACACCGTCGGATAGCCGGGGCTGTCCGCGGCGGCGACCAGCGCCCGCTGGATCAGCCCGGGCACCGGGTCGACGGGCGTGCCGACCGACAGGTCCACGATGCCGTCCGGATGGGCCTCGGCCGTCGTCTTGTAGGGCGTGAGCCTGTCCCAGGGGAAGACCGGGAGGCGGGAGGAGACTGCGGACACGGATCTCTGCTTTCTCGTACGTCTGGTACGTCTCGTACGGGGCTGAAAACGCCTCGGTCCCGCACGGTGACGAGCCGTGCGGGACCGGGGCGGCGCACCTGGCGGCCGCCTGCTACTGGTTCTGCGGCGGGAGCGCGGCGACGAACGGGTGGTCACGCTCGATCAGGCCGAGCTTGGAAGCACCACCGGGCGACCCGAGGTCGTCGAAGAACTCGACGTTCGCCTTGTAGTAGTCCTTCCACTCCTCCGGGGTGTCGTCCTCGTAGAAGATCGCCTCGACCGGGCAGACCGGCTCGCAGGCTCCGCAGTCGACACACTCGTCCGGGTGGATGTACAAGGACCGCTGGCCCTCGTAGATGCAGTCGACGGGGCACTCTTCGATGCAGGCCTTGTCCTTGACGTCGACACAAGGCTGCGCGATGACGTAGGTCACGCTGTCGTTCCTCCTCGGTAGGGCGTTGGCTCTCGCGCGGGAGCGCGGCGTCGTCGATGCCCGCCCCTAGTATCTCCGTTCCGGGGCACGAACCGAACAGGAGGGGCGTACAGAGCTGTGGAATTCACCATCGGCGGACAGCTCACGGTCCGAATCACACCTGCTGACGTGGGCAAACGAGTATCAGTCCGGCGTATGTACGAGAGTGGATCACAAAGGGCGCTCTTCACCGACACGGTAGGCGTTCTCACATCGTGGGACGACGGTGTGCTCTCGATCACACCCAGGAACGGTGAGCCGGTCCGGATCGCCGAGGCGGATCTGGCGGCGGGCAAGGTGGTGCCCGCGGCCCCGGCCCGGCGGCGGGGTCCGGCGGCCTCCTTCGAGGAGCTGACCGCGGCCGGTGCCCGCGCCTGGCAGCCGGTGGAGAGCGAGCCGTTGGGCGACTGGCGGCTGCGCTCCGCCCACGGCTTCACCCGGCGGGCCAACTCCGTCCTGCCGCTCGGTGATCCCGGCCGCCCGCTCGACGAGGCCCTCGCCCACGTGCGCCAGTGGTACGGGCGCCGGGGACTGCCCCCGTACATGCAGGTCGCGACCGGCGCCGAGGGCACCCAGGAGGTGCTCGCCGCCGAGCTGACCGGGCGCGGCTGGCGCCGCGAGGTGACGGCGGAGGTGCGGGTGGCCGGGCTGGCCCCGGTCGGCGACCTGGACGCGGAGGTGTCCGCGGTACGGCTGGACCGGGAGCCGGACGGGAGCTGGCTCGCCCGCTACCAGCGCGCCTCCGCCCCGGGGCCGCATGTCCTCGCGGTGCTGCGCGGCGGGCCCTCGGTGTGGTTCGCCTCGGTGCCCGGCGACGAGGAGGGCGCGCCGCCCGCCGCGATCGGGCGGTGCGTGGTGGACGGGCGGTGGGCCGGTTTCATGGCCGTCGAGGTCGATCCGGCGCAGCGGCGCCGGGGGCTGGCCACCGCCGTGATGACCGCGCTCGCCCGCCGGGCCCTGGCGGAGGGCGCCTCGGCGGCGTGGCTCCAGGTGGAGCAGGACAACCCGGGGGCGCGGGCGCTGTACGACGGCATGGGCTTCGCGGTGCACCACCTCTACCACCACTTCCGGTCGGCGTGAGTGGGGCGGGCGGCTGCGATGGGTGCTGAGGCCGAGGGGCGGGAGGAGTGGTTCCGGCAGTTCGCGGAGGAGGCGCGGGCCGAGCGCCCGGACCTGGCGCTGCTCTGCCTGCTGCTGGGCGCGGTGGCCGATCCGGGGCTGGACGCGCACGGGATCGACGCGGCGCAGATCGAGCTGGACGAGCTGGCGGGGCGGCTGCCGTACGGGATCCGGGGCGGCCGGGCCTGGGCGTCGGCGCTGGCCGAGCTGCTCGGTGAGCGGTGCGGTTTCGCGGGGTCGTCGGCGGACTACCGGCGGCTGGAGTCGTCGTTGCTGCACACGGTGCTCCGCAGGCGTCGCGGGCTGCCGATCCTGCTGTCGGTGGTGTGGATCGAGGTCGCGCGGCGGGCGGGCGCCCCGGTGTACGGGGTGGCGCTGCCCGGCCATTTCGTCGTCGGCTTCGGCGATCCGGACGAGCGGGTGCTGGCCGATCCGTTCGACGGCGGACGGCCGATGACCGGCCAGGACGCGGAGCTGCTGGCGGCGGGGGCGACCGGCCGGCCGCTCGACGCCTCGGTGCTGGAGCCCGCGCGGACCCTGGACATCGTGGGGCGGATCCTGAACAACGTCCGCGTCTGGGCGGCGACCCGGCCGGAGCGTACGGACGTGGCGCTGTGGGCGGTGGACCTGTCGCTGCGGCTCCCCTCGCACCCCGCCCGGCTCCGCTACGAACGGGCCCAACTCCTCGTACAGAGCGGGCAGTTCATGCGGGGTGCGGCGGAGATGGAGGAGTACGCGGACGTGGTCGACGGGGTCGAGCCCGTGGCGGCGGAGGCGATCCGCCACCGGGCCCGGGCGGCCCGGTCGCTGCTCAACTAGTTCCGGACCCCTGGTCGGACCACCGGCGCAGCAGGCGTTCCCGTTCGGCGCTCCGGGGCGCCCCGCCCTCGGTGCGGCCCCACTCCGCCATGGCGGCCAGGGTCGTGGACATCGTCGCGGCGCCCTCGGTGAGCCGGGACAGGACGGCCCCGGAGAGGGCGGTCTCGGTCTCGGAATAACCGGCCGCCGCGGCGGCGTACGCGTGCAGCAGGCGCCCGGAGCCGCCCGACTCCACCCGCAGCGTCATCAGCGGCGGCGCCTCGCCCGACCGGAGCGGGCGCTCGGGCAGGACCAGGTTCAGCACCGTCTCCACGGCCACTCCCCCGACGATCCCGGCCTGCCGCAGCAGGGACTTCATGGGGACGTCGGCCACGGTCAGGGCCGTCACGTCCTCCCAGAGGAGAAGGCTGGACTGCCCCTCGCCGAGACCCAGCACGCCTTCGGGCGTCAGCCGCACCCCGGGGGCCGGGCCGGACGGCTTCGCGCCCAGGTAGACATCGCCCTCGGCTATCCAGAACAGGCCCACCATGGCCATCGGCCGCTCACTCCCCGTCGGTCGGTCCGGGCCGCCCAACCGTGCGGCCCGGACCGATCCTAAGGGGTGTCCTGGCTGGTCAGCGCGGGTCCGCACCGGCGGCGACCCCGCGCGTGGTGCGCAGCAGGTACTCCTTGCGGTGCAGCGGATCGCGGTCGGTGCGCGGCCGGTCCGGGGGTGTGCCGACGACGGGCCGGTGGCGGGCGAAGCCGGATTCGAGCACCCCCTCACCCCGGGTCAGGGACGGCAGCAGCTGCTGGAGCCCATGGACGCCGGCCGCCGGGATCTCCCCCTCCAGCACGCAGACGTCGCCGTGCGGGGCGGGCGTGCCCGGGACGGCCCGCAACCGGGCGAGTACCGGCAGCACCGGGCCGAGCAGCTCCGCGGGCAGCTCCAGCCGGAACCGGTGGATCGGCTCGTGGACGGTGGTGCCGGCCCGCCGCAAGGCGTCCATCAGCACCAGCGGGGTCAGATTGCGGAAGTCGCCCGCGGTGCTCGACATGCTCTTGTCGAAGGTCGCGTGGGAATGGCTCTGGCGGGGCCAGTATCCGGAGTGCGTCAGGGTGACGACGCAGTCGGTGACCCGCCAGCCGTGGATTCCCTGTTCCAGGGTCTCCCGAACGGTATCCTCCACCGCCCTCATCAGGGACGAGGGCATCGATCCGAGTTCCACCTCCAGCCGGTAGGAATTACCGCTCCCGGCCGGCGCGGGATCGACCCGCAGTCCCACGGTCGCCAGAAAGGGATTGTCGCCCTCGTCGATGATCTCGTGCGCCGCGCCGGTGCCGTTCGGCCGTTCCAGGCAAATGGTGGTGGTCTCACGGAAGGTGACGCCGATTCCGAATTCGTCGGCCAGCGTCGCCTGGACCACCTCCTTCTGCACCTCGCCGTAGAGCGAGACGGACACCTCCTTGCGGACGTCGTCCTGGCGCAGGTCGATCAGCGGGTCCTGCTCGGCGAGCCGGGCGAGCGCGGCGTGCAGCTCGCCCCGGCCCGCCGGGGGAACCGGGACGACGACGGACTCCAGCGTGGGCGGCGCGAACCAGCGGTCCGGAACCGACGCGTCCGGCAGGCCGACCGGATCGCCGATCCGGATGCCGTCGAGCCCCCGGAGCCTCGCGATCCGGCCCGCGCCGACCGCCGTGCCGCGTACGGCGGAGCCCTGGTCGAAGAGGTCGATCCCGGTCACCTTGGCCTCGGCGCGCCGGTCGTCCCGGCCGAAGGGCAGCCGGTCGCGGAGCCGGACGGTGCCGGAGAACATCCGCACGTAGGCCGTCCGCTCGCCGCCCGGTCCGCGCTCCACCTTGAAGACCGTGCCCGAGACCGGCCCGGCGGCGTCGCCCCGGCTCGCGGGGAGCAGCTCCCTGACCCCGTCGACCAGGGCGTCCACCCCGGCGCCGGTGATCGCGGAACCGAAGTACACCGGATGCACCAGGGCCCGCCCGGTCTGCGCGGCCAACTCCTCGCGGAGCCGGTGGTACGGGAGCGGCGCGGTGTCCTCGACGTACGCGGCCAGCAGCGTGTCGTCGTGGTCGGCGAGCAGTTCGGCGAGCCGGTCCGTGTGGGCGGTGTCGGCGCCGGTGTACGGCACGCAGCGGGCGCCGGGGGTGCCGGGTTCCTCGACGCGGCCCATGGCGAGCACGGCCGGGGTGAGCTTTTCGGCGACGGCCCGCAGCACGGCCCCGTCCCGCGCGCCGCCCCGGTCGACCTTGTTCACGAAGATGAGTGTCGGGATGCGCAGACGCCGCAGCGTCCGCATGAGCACGCGGGTCTGCGCCTGTACGCCCTCCACGGCCGAAACGACCAGGACGGCGCCGTCGAGCACGTTCAGTACGCGCTCGACCTCGGCGATGAAATCGGGGTGCCCGGGGGTGTCGATCAGGTTGACCGTGGTGTCCCCGACGGCGAACGAGACCACGGCGGATTTGATCGTGATGCCGCGTTGCCGTTCCAACGCCAGGGAATCGGTCCGGGTGCTGCCGTCGTCGACGCTGCCGATTTCGTCGATGACTCCGGCGGTATGGAGCAGTCGCTCCGTCAGGCTCGTCTTACCCGCGTCGACATGCGCCAGGATTCCGAGGTTCAGCGTGTGCACGAATCTCCATGTATTCGAAGTCGGTGATGATTCCCGCCTGAATGAACATGGGAGTTCCGCGCATGATCCGCTCCTTGGGTCGGTCGTTGCCGGCGACGAGTAGAGCAGGGGCCGGATCGCCGCACAACCGGTTTTACCGGGCGCGGCTCCGGCCCCCCGGTCCGCCCCGCCGTCGTCGCTCCGCACACCTGTGGGCGCCGGAAGCAAGGAAGCGGCGTTGCGGCGCGTCGGGCCCTCAGGGGCCGTCCGGGAGGCGGATCGGTGACGCTGCGGGGGCGGAGCGGGCGCGGGGCCCGGGTGCGGCGGGACGCGTCGTGGTCCGGGGGCGATCCACGGATCGCGCGTCAATTACCGCTGGGCGCACGCGTGTTGACGAACGCCGGAGGGAGCGTACGGGGCGCGCGGGGCGTTTCGGGCGGCGGATCGGGCGCGGCAAACGGGTGGCGGCCCGCCGCCCAAACCTCCCGCACCGCCGCCGTGCAGTCCAACGGGTGATTATCGGCCCCACACCACCCGAAGAGCCCACGCGACGGCTCCCTGGCGGCTCTCTCCGATGGCGCGCACCGGCATTCCGACTGACGGTGGATCACGTCGCCACTGCGCCACATTGAGTCGACAACCAGTCACTCTGCGCAGTTGCACGGAAGGAATGTGTTCAGATGCGCTCTGCCCGCACACTGTTCGCTTCGGCCGCTGTCACAGCGGTTCTCGCCATCACCGGCCCGGCCGCCTACGCCATGGCGACGTCCGGCGACTCGGGCCACGACAACGGCTACTCGTCCTCGCGGGGCGGCGACCACGGAGACCGCGGCGGTGACCACGGCGACCGCGGTGGCGACCGTGGTGGAGACCGCGGCGGCCGCGGCGGCGACCACGGGGACCGTGGTGGTCGTGGCGGTGACCACGGAGACCGTGGTGGCCGTGGCGAGCACGGCCGCCCGCACGGCGGCATGCACACCGGTGGCGGCTTCATGGCCCGCGTGATCACCGGAGAGAACGGCCCGGACGACGGCGGTGACCGCGGCGGCGACCGCGGTGGCTACGGCGGCGACCGTGGCGGAGACCGCGGCGGACGCGGCGGCGACCACGGACGCGGCGGCCACGACCGCGGCGGCCGTGGCGACCACGACCGTCCCCACGGCGGCATCCACACCGGCGGCGGCTTCATGGCCGCTGCGGTCGCCGGTGAGAACGGCCCCGACGACGGTGGCGACCGCGGTGACCGCGGTGGCGACCGGGGCGGCTACGGCGGCGACCGGGGTGGCGACCACGGGCGTGGCGGCGACCGGGGTCACGGCGACCGTGGTGGCCGTGGCGAGCACGGCCGCCCGCACGGTGGCATCCACACCGGCGGTGGCGGCATGGCGATGACCGGTGGCGGCATGGCCGCCGGCTCGGCGCTCCTGCTCGGCGGTCTCGGCGTCGGCGCGTACAAGCTGCGCCGCCGCCAGTCCACGGGCGGTGCGATGGCCTGACCGGGCCACCTCTCCCGCCAGTCGTTTCGTTGTCGCGGCCGCCGCCCCTCGGGGTGGCGGTCGCGGCGGCTGCGTTTCCCCCGGGGGGCCGGTTCGCCGTCGCCTCCCCGTACCGCCGTACCGCCCGTACGACGCCGCCTCTCTTCCTCGCCGCACAATCGAAAGGCACGTTCACATGGCCGCCCCGAAGTCGACCGACTCCACCCCCGCCCGGCCCTCGCCCCGTTCGTCACTGGTCCGGGCCCTGATGTGGCCCGCCCTGGCGGCCGGGCTCGGCATGGTCCTGATCTACAACTCCTTCGGCACCCCGGTGAGCAGCAGCCGGACGGCCCCGCCGGTGGCCATCTCGTCCCCCTCCCCCGAGATCCTCGGCCACCACGCCGCCCCCGCCCCCGCGATGACGCCGAAGGCCCCCGTCGGCCCGTCGATGTCCCGTTCCGAGCCGACCCGGCTGGAGATCGACTCCCTCGGCATCGACGCGCCGTTCACCGGCCTCGCGCTCGGCGCCAACGGCCAGCTGGACGCGCCGCCGCCGGACGACAAGAACCTCGTCGGCTGGTACAAGGACGGCATCAGTCCGGGTGAGCGCGGCACGTCCATCGTGGCGGGACACGTCGACACGAAGACCGGCCCGGCCGTGTTCCTCCCGCTCCAGACCATCCAGCCCGGGGCCGAGGTCGACATCACCCGCGCCGACGGCTCGGTGGCGGTCTTCAAGGTCGACGGCGTACGGCAGTACAGCAAGGCGGACTTCCCGAACGACCTGGTCTACTCCGACAGCGACTTCGCCGACCTGCGCCTGATCACCTGCGGCGGCAACTACAACAAGACCGTCAAGGACTACGAGGACAACGTGGTCGTCTTCGCCCACCTCGACAGCTACACGAAGGGCTGACCCGGCGGCCGCCCGGGACGGCGGCCCGCACAACCATCCACCGGGCCGCGAGGTCGAACGGGGCAGTACGGAACCCGCTCCCGTACTGCCCCGACCCACTTACCGAGCACCGGAGTTGATCGACGTGCCCGCTCTTTCCCCCCACCGCAGGCTGGTGCTGGCGACCGGAATCGCCGTGCTCGCCGGAGCCCTGGCCGCCCCGGTCGGCCACGCCGCCACCGCGAAGGCGCCGGACACGAAGGCGCCGAGTGCCAAGCGGCTGCACGACGACTTCAACGGCGACGGCTACCCGGACGTGGCCGTGGGCGCCCCCATGGCCACCGTCGGCGGCTTTGAGGGCGCGGGCGCGGTGAGCGTCCTGTACGGCGGACCCGGCGGCCTCACCCCCACCCGCAAGCAGGTGCTGACCTGGCCGAACCGCCCCGGCATCGAGCAGCCCGGCGACGCCCGCTACGGCACCGGCCTGCGCGCCGCCGACCTGGACGGCGACGGATACGCGGATCTCGTCGGCCGCCTCTGGGCGACCACCACCGACGGCGACCAGGGCACCGTGCTGGCCGTCAACTGGGGCGGTCCCTCCGGGCTTTCCGCGAGTGCCACCCTGCTGAAGCCGGTCCCCGGCGACCAGGTGGACGGCACCGGTGACCTGGCCGTCGGTGATGTGGACGGCGACGGCCGCCCCGACATCGCGGTGGGCGACATGCGGCGCGGCGGCCATGTGCTGCACGGGCCGTTCACCCGTACCGGGGCGTGGAGCCGGGCCGACGCGTTCTCGGTCGACGGCACGGCCGTGCTCGACACCTCCACGATCGCGCTCGGCGACCTGACCGGAGACGGCGCGGACGATCTGGTGATCCTCGGCTTCGGCCCGGACGACCCGTGGCAGCAGCACACGTACCTGCTGAGGAGCGGCACCGGCGGATTCGCCGCCCCGGTCGAGATCCTGGACGCCGACGGGGCCCCGGTCGGCGGCGACTCTGCGGGCATCGCCGACCTGGACCAGGACGGCCACGGGGACCTCGTGATCGGGCGGGCCGACGAGTGGGCGCAGGTGGACCCCCCGGCGAAGAAGGGCGGTGCGCTCTTCATCGCGTACGGCGGCCCGGGCGGGGTCGGCACGGGCCGCGCGCCCGTCTGGATCAACCAGGACACCGAGGGCGTCTCCGGCACCGCCGAGTACCACGACCGGATGGGCTACAGCCTGGCGCTGGGCGACACGGACGGCGACGGCTACCCGGACATCGCCACCGGTCTGCCCGGTGAGCGCATCAACGGGATCGGCGAGGCCGGCCGGGTCCTGGTCCTCAAGGGCGGGCCGCAGGGCGTGAGCGGCGCGGGCTCCAAGGAGTTCGGCCAGTACACGGCCGGGGTGCCGGGGGTCGCCGAGGCGGGCGACCAGTTCGGCGAGGCGCTGGCGCTGGGCGACCACGACGGCGCGGGCCGCACGGAGATGGTGGTCGGCGACCCGTCGGAGAACTCGGCGCACGGCGCCCTGTGGACCTTCCGTACGGACGCCACCGGGATCGTCGCCCAGGGCTCCGCCTCGTTCGGTGCGGCCACCCTCGGCGCCCCGACCGGGCCGTCCATGTTCAGCCAGTACCTGACGCACTGACGTCGGCGCCCGCGAGCGGGGCCGGGGCCCTACAGCCAGCCCTTCTCGCGGGCGATGCGGACCGCCTCCGCGCGGTTGCGGGCGGCCAGCTTCTGGATGGCCGTGGAGAGGTAGTTGCGGACCGTGCCCTGCGAGAGGTGGAGGGCGGCGGCGATCTCCGCGTTGGTGGAGCCGTCCGCCGCCGTGCGCAGGACGTCCCGCTCGCGTTCGGTGAGCGGGCTCGCCCCGTCGGCGAGGGCGGCGGCCGCGAGCGTGGGATCGATGACCCGCTCCCCCGCCAGCACCTTCCGTACCGCTTCGGCCAGTTGGGCGGCCGGGGCGTCCTTCACCAGGAAGGCGTCGGCGCCCGACTCCATGGCCCGGCGCAGATAGCCGGGGCGGCCGAAGGTGGTGACGACGACGAGCTTCACGGCCGGGAGTTCGCGCCGCAGCAGCGCCGCCGCGTCGATCCCCGTCATGCCCGGCATCTCGATGTCCAGGAGCGCCACGTCGATGTCGTGCGCCCTGGCCGCCTCCAGCACCTCGTCACCCCGCGCGACCTGGGCGACCACCTCGATGTCCGGCTCCAGGCCGAGCAGCGCCGCGAGGGCCTCGCGCACCATGGACTGGTCCTCGGCCAGAAGAAGTCTGATCATGCTCATTCCGTGGATCCTAGGGCCTGAGGGCGGGGCCGGCGGATCACGGCCGGACCCGTACTAGGACCTGTCTTCAAACTGCCGTCGTCCGGCCGGAGGCCGGGCCGTGCGGTGTCCGGTGCGTGCGATCGCAAGGCGGAGGGTCGCTCCGATA